>CAKSZS010000029.1 GCA_934525845.1 uncultured Faecalibacterium sp.
CTGAAAGAACAGCATCGGCAGCATCTTCTGGAGACTGCCAACAGCCAGTAAAATGCTTTCCAAAAATTTGTTTGATGTACTGGAACAGATCTACAACATCGTAGACAGCCGATACCGCAGCCGGAAACCGCTGATTGTCACCACCAACCTGACGCTGGACGAGATACGGTGCCCACAGGATACAGCCCATGCCCGCATCTACGACCGCCTGCTGGAAATGTGCGTTCCTGTTTCCTGCATTGGGGTCAGCTTACGGAAGGAGAACGCACAGGAAAAGCTGGAACGACTGAAACTTTTGATCGGATAAAACGAAAATGTCGGAAAACAAAAATTGCCGGGTGCAAAAGTCATCCAGCTACAAGGAAATGGAGCTGCCTATTGAATAATTCCCATCGTACAGAAAACAATACCACCTCTTCGGAATACTCTACACCCACCCTCGATGAATGGAGCGCATTCGCAACTTTTCTAGCTGATGTGATCGAGAAGTACTCATCGGTCTTGGAAATAGACAACGCAGTATCCTCAACCAACAACAAAAATCAACAAGATGCTGTTGATACCGCTCTTGCAGCATGATATAATATTCTTGTAATATTTGTCCCAACACAGTGGTAAGGTCTCCCCTTCCACTGTATTACATACACGGAACGAGGTGCTTAAAATGAATCGTCCAGATGACTCTCCTAAAAATTCCATCCTCATTTACACCACAGAAGATGGCCTGACCAAAATTGATACTACCTTTGACGGTGACACCGTCTGGCTTTCCATTGACCAGATGGCTGAGTTGTTCCAACGTGACAAATCCACAATTTCCCGTCACATCAAAAACATTTTTGCAGAGGGTGAGCTTGAACGAGATTCAGTTGTTGCAAAATTTGCAACAACTGCCGCAGACGGAAAGACCTATCAGGTCGAATTCTACAATCTTGACGTCATTATTTCTGTTGGTTATCGTGTCAAATCCAAACGAGGCACACAGTTCCGTATCTGGGCAACTGGCATCCTGAAGGAATATATGCGCAAAGGCTTTGCTCTGGACGATGAACGGCTGAAAAATTTGGGCGGCGGTGGATATTTCAAAGAGCTGTTGGAACGCATCCGTGACATCCGTGCTTCCGAAAAAGTGTTTTATCGTCAGGTTCTGGAAATCTATGCAACCAGCATTGACTACGACCCAAAAGCAGAAATCTCCGTCCAGTTCTTCAAAAAAGTCCAGAATAAAATTCATTATGCCATCCACGGTCAGACTGCCGCCGAGGTCATTTACAACCGTGCAGATGCCGAAAAGGAATTTATGGGTCTGACCACTTTTGCAGGAAATCAGCCCACCTTACGAGAAGCTACTATCGCCAAAAACTATCTGAACGTGAAAGAGCTTCGTGCTATGGGGCAGCTGGTTTCCGGTTATCTGGATTTTGCCGAGCGTCAGGCAGAACGTGAACAGCCCATGACCATGCAGGATTGGGCAAACCACCTTGACCGTATTCTGACTATGAGCGGCGAGCAGCTGCTTGTTGGCAATGGCAGTGTGACCCACAAGCAGGCAGTGGACAAAGCTACTACCGAATATCGGAAATATAAGGCTAAAACCCTCAGCGATGTGGAGCAGGATTATCTGGATTCCATTAAGTTTCTGGAGCAGAAAGCAGACAAGAAATAACTGTTTTGTGAGGTTTTTATGTCACAGGAAAAGACAAAGGTTTACATTTACACCCGTGTTTCTACGACCATGCAGATTGATGGATACTCGCTGGATGCACAGAAAGCCCGCATGAAAGCCTATGCAGACTTCAATGACTACCAGATCGTCGGCGAATACGAGGATGCAGGCAAATCGGGCAAATCCATTGAAGGCCGTGCTTCTTTCTGCCGGATGATGGAGGACATCAAATCCGGCAAGGATGGTGTTGCCTATGTGCTGGTGTTCAAGCTCTCCCGTTTTGGCCGCAACGCTGCCGATGTACTGTCTACCTTGCAGGTAATGCAGGATTTTGGTGTGAACCTGATTTGCGTGGAGGACGGCATTGATTCTTCTAAAGACGCTGGCAAGCTGATGATTTCCGTTTTGTCTGCTGTCGCTGAGATCGAGCGTGAGAACATCCGTGTCCAAACTATGGAAGGTCGTATCCAGAAAGCAAGGGAAGGTCGCTGGAACGGCGGTTTTGCGCCTTATGGCTATCGTTTGGTTGACGGTGTGCTACAAATCAACGAGGACGAAGCGCCTGCCATTCGCACAATTTTTGAGCAGTATGTCAACACGGACACAGGCGCAAATGGCCTGTCCAAATATCTGGAGACCCACGGTTTTCAGAAACTCGCCCGTCAGAACGGTACCTCTCCCCTTTTCAGCGCAACATTGATTCGTGCCATCCTGAAGAACCCCGTCTACTGCGGAAAGATTGCATTTGGCCGCCGCAAACTCGAAAAGATCCACGGCACCCGGAACGAATATCATCAGGTTCCACAGGAGAATTATTTGCTGGTGGACGGCCTGCACGAGGGCATCGTATCGGAAGAATTGTGGAACGCCGCACAGGTCAAGCTGTTGGCGCAGTCCAAACGATACGAACCAGTCAACCGCAGCAAGACGGAACAGGCGCATTTATTATCCGCCCTTGTCAAGTGCCCCATTTGCGGTGCTGGAATGTACAGCAACAAATGCACCAAACGAAAGAAAGATGGCACACCCTATAAATCTTTCTCTTATTACAGTTGCAAGCATCGCAAGATGCAGCGTGGGCAAAAATGCGATTTCAACAAGCAGATTCAAGAGGAAGTTCTGGACAACGCCGTGGTGGAAGTTATCATCAAACTGGTCAGCAATCCAAAGTTTGCCGCTATGATGCAGGAGAAGATCAATAGCAAAGTGGACACCACTGCCATTGAACAGGAAATTGCTGCCGCTGAAAAACAGTTGCGGCAGTATTATTCCGTCAAGTCCAAAATCACGGAGGAGATCGACACGCTTGACCCGGATGACCGCCACTATATCATCCGCAAATCTGACCTTGACGAGCGGCTTTACAGGATGTACGATAAAATCGAGGAAGCCGAAAACAACCTGATGGATGCCCGGGCAAAGAAGCAGGCGATCGAAGCGGATAAAGTCACAGGCGACAACATCTACAAGGTTCTCATCTGCTTTGAAAAGCTCTACAATGTGATGAATCCCCTTGAACGTAAAAAGTTGATGGAACACCTGATCTCTGAAATTCAAATCTACCCAGAGCGTCAGCCCAACGGTCAGTGGCTCAAATCCATCAAATTCAGATTACCCATCGTTGAAAACGACATTGATCTGTGTTTGGACAACGAAAGTCATACCGAATGTGTAATTGCACTTTCCAAGGGCGAGATCGACTCCAAAAAAGTCCGTGTAAAGTCCGTGTAGAGTTCTCTTTGGAGGGCATGGACACCTCTGGTTTGCAGAAAGGCGCAACCTATCCTGAAATCAAAGCTCGTGTGCTGGAGCAAACCGGACTGAAAGTATCTTCCTTGTATATTTCTCAGGTCAAGCAGAAGTGTGGGCTGGAGGTTCGGGAGAACCATCACAAGGCTAAGTCCGAAAACGCCAAGCAGCCCCATTGCCCACCGGAGAAGGAAGCAGCCATTCGGGATGCGCTGAAATATTTTAAGATGATTTAAACCCAAAGCACGGTCTGTTGGAACATTCCGTTCTTTACAAACCGTGCCTTTTGAAAACACCCCGGAAAATGCACGGGAAATTCTGGCAAACCTCGGCATGAACATTGATGTAGTAGGCAGCATCTTTGATGAAACGATGCTGCATCTGCGCAAGTGTGCCGGTCTGGAACTGGTGCGCGGGTCGTTTTATTGCGCGGTGTCTATCCATCACCGGCTGGCCGCAAAAGACCGCCTGCAAATCACTGATTTGTACGGCGAAAATCTGCTGCTGATGCACCGTGGATGGAGCCACTATGTCGATGAACTGCGGGATGATTTATGGCAGCACCATCCACAGGTAAATATCGTGGATTTTGAATTTTACAGCATGGACATCTTCAACCGCTGCGAAAACACCAACGATGTGCTGCTGCATGAGAAATCATGCGGCGGCTTTTATTTTTTGCAGAAAATCCGCTTGACTTAAACCATACTTCAAGTTTTACAATGAAGGTGTCAAAAATTTTGTTTGAACCTTTGGCTTCACACAAGTGAACAAAGTGGAGATTCCGGGAAGGGCTGACTTGCGCTATCCTGGAACCAGAAAAAGAGAGTACCTCAAAGGAGGAACGACCGATGAAGAACGTTTTGATTTTGTCCGGCAGCCCTCGCAAGGGCGGCAATTCCGACCTGCTGTGCAGTGAGTTCATGCGCGGTGCGCAGGAAAGCGGCAACGAAGTACAGAAAATTTTCGTGCGCAGCAAGAAGATCGCACCCTGCAGCGCCTGCTATTACTGCCGCGACCACGGCGGCAAGTGTGCCTTGAACGATGACATGAGCGAGATTCTGGACGCGATGCAGGCGGCGGACGTCATTGTGATGGCAAGCCCGGTGTACTTCTACTCCATTGACGCGCAGATGAAAATGATCATCGACCGCAGCCTTGCCCGGTGGACGAACATCCCGAACAAGGAGTTTTACTTCATCATGACCTGCGCAGACGATGACCGCGCGGCCATGGCCTGCACCTTGGAGTGCTTCCGGGGCTTTACCGCCTGCCTGAACGGTGCCAAGGAAAAGGGTGTCATCTACGGCACCGGCGTGTATCAGCCCGGCGAGGTGATGTCCTCCCCGGCCATGAAGGAAGCCTACGAGATGGGCAAAAACGTCTGATTTCCCAGTTTTATATAAAGGAGTGTAACGGCTGTGAACAACTTTCTGTTTGAGAACAAGACCAAGGTTTATTTCGACAAGGGCGGCGTGAAGGAATATCTGGGCTGCCTTCTGAAGCACTACGGCGATACCGTGATGCTGGCTTATGGCGGTGGTTCCATCAAGCACAACGGTGTGTACGATGAGATCGTTGGCATCCTGAACGCCGAGGACAAGCGCATTGTGGAGTTCTCCGGCATCATGCCGAACCCTACCTACGCCAAGGTGCAGGAGGGCGCAAAGCTGGCCCGTGAGAACCATATTGACCTGATCCTTGCTGTGGGCGGCGGTTCCGTGTCCGACTGCTGCAAGGTAGTGTCGGCTCAGGCCAAGGTGGACGAAGATTTGTGGGAGCTGGAAAACACCGATGTGGACGGCTGGGACGCTTACGACACCGTGTTCATCGGCTACCCCATCTGGTGGGGCATCGCCGCAGACTCTGCCAAAAAGCCTGCGGCTTTTTCTTGATAAATCCTCCATTTTTCGCTATGATAGGGTCAGATCAACTGCTGGGAGGAATGTCTTATGAAAGCGCTTGCACACATCAGCGAGGACGGCACCCGCACACAGACCGTTCAGGAGCATCTTACCGGCACGGCAAAGCTGGCCGGCGCGTTTGCCGCTGTCTTCGGGGCACAAGACGAAGCAGAATACACCGCAGGAACGCATGATATCGGAAAATACACGGCCGATTTTCAGCGCAGGCTGCACGGCGGTCCGCCGGTAGACCACTCCACTGCCGGGGCGCAGGAAGCGCTGCGGCAGGGGAATGTTCCCGCCGCATTTGCCATTGCGGGCCACCACAGCGGTCTTCCGGACGGGGGCCACCCCAGGGATACCGACCAGGACAGCACCCTGATGGGCCGTGCCAGGAAAAAAGTGGCAGATTATTCCGCCTGGAAGCAGGAGATCACGGTGGGCCGTGCCGCCCCGCCCGCCTGGATCGCCGCAGACAATCTGACCTCCGCCTTTTTCACCCGGATGCTCTACTCCTGCCTGGTCGATGCGGATTTCATCGACACCGAAACGTTCATGAACGGAAAAGCCGCACCGCGCGGCATGGGGCAGCCGCTGCCCGTCCTGCTGGAAAAAGTCCGGGCACAGGCCCGGCGATACCTCCACGCGCCCCAGGCTTCCCCGGTGGCACAGCAGCGCAACGCCGTTCTGCAGGCCTGCATCCAGCGCGGGCAGACCGGCCCGCAGGGACTCTACACCCTCACCGTGCCCACCGGCGGCGGCAAGACCTTTGCCTCCCTTGCCTTTGCGCTGGAACAAGCTGCCGCCCGGAAAATGGACCGGGTGATCTACGTCATCCCCTACACCTCCATCATTGACCAGACGGCCAGGACCTTCGCCGACCTGCTGGGCGAGGAAAACGTTCTGGCGCACTTTTCCGGTGTGGATTACAAACTGACCGAGCAGGACAGCTTGTCCCCCACCCAATACCGCCAGCTTTTGTCCAGCGAAAACTGGGACGCCCCTGTTGTGGTCACCACCGCCGTGCAGTTTTTTGAATCTCTCTACGCCAACCGCAGCAGCCGCTGCCGCAAGCTGCACAACATTGCCAACAGCGTGGTGATCTTTGATGAGGCCCAGACTCTGCCCAACGACTCTCTGAAACCCTGCATCAGCGCCATTGCCCAGTTGGTCCAGCACTACCATACCACCGCCGTGCTCTGCACCGCCACCCAGCCCGCACTGGGTCCGTTGTTCCGGGAACTGGCCCCCGGTCTGACCGCGCAGGAGATCAGCCCCGACCCGGCCCTTCTGTACCAGGTGCTCCGCCGGGTGACCCTGCGCAGTCTGGGCACACTTTCCACCGATGCCCTCTGCGCCCGGCTTTCGGACGCACCGCAGGTGCTCTGTGTGGTCAACCGCCGCAAAACCGCGCAGGACCTGTTTGCCGCCCTGCCCGCTGCAGGCAGCTATTGCCTGACGACTCTGCTCTGTGCCGCCGACCGCCGCCGTCAGCTGGACGAGATCCGCCAGCGGCTCCGGGAGGGACTTCCCTGCCGGGTGGTGTCCACTTCCCTGATCGAAGCCGGTGTGGACGTAGACTTTCCGCTGGCTTACCGCGAAGCCGCCGGGCTGGACTCCATTTTACAAACGGCAGGCCGGTGCAACCGCGAGGGAAAGCGCAGACCGGAAGAGAGCCTGGTTTCCTATTTCCAGCTGGAAGGCTGCCCCGTGCCGCAGATGATCTGCCAGAACGTCCACGCGCTGGCCTACGCCGCGCGGCAGTGTGATACGCTGGACACGCCGGAAGCGATCCATGCCTACTTTGACGACCTCTACCGCAGCAAGGCTTCGCTGGACAAAAAGGGCATTCTGGCCGCATTCCAGAACGGCATCCACGGCAGCGTCTTCCCCTTTGCCTGGGCGGCCGAGCAGTTCCACCTCATTGAAACGCCCACCCGCACCCTTTACATTCCCATTGACGAGGGAGCCGCGCTCTGCGAAGCACTGCGCTGCGGTCACATCAGCCGGGCCATGCTGCGGCGGCTTGGCCTTTACAGCGTAGAATGCTATGCCCCGCAGTTCGATGCCCTTTCTGCCGCCGGGGCGCTGGAATGCCGTTCCGACTTTCCGGACGGGTCGGCTGTCCTCATCGACCCGTCCCGGTATGACCGCAAAACCGGCTTGAACGCAGACGTTCCCGCCGGGGAAGCCATTTACTGGCACCTCTGGGGCGGCGCAACGGCAGCCAACCAGTGCGAAGGTGCCTACAACGAAGACGGCAAGGGCCTGTCCATTCAGGACATCATGCCCCACGGCATCAAGGGCGAACCCACCGCAGAACCGACCCCGGACAACATGAAGCTGGTGGCGGTGGACTTCTACCACCATTATAAAGAGGACATCCAGCTTTTTGCGGAGATGGGCTTCAAGGTGTTCCGCTTCTCCATGGCCTGGAGCCGCATCTTCCCCAACGGCGATGACACCGCCCCCAACGAAAAGGGCCTGCAGTTCTACGATAACGTCATCGCCGAGTGCGAAAAGTACGGCATCGAGCCGCTGGTCGCCATCAGTCATTATGAAACGCCGCTGCATCTGGCCAAGGAATACGACGGCTGGCGCAGCCGCAAGCTCATCGACTTCTACCTGAACTTCTGCAAGGTGCTGTTTTCCCGGTACAAGAGCCGGGTGAAGTACTGGCTGACCTTCAACGAGATCAACTCCATCCTGAACTCTCCGCTGATGAGCGGCGGCATCTGGACCCCGAAGGACAAACTGACCCAGCAGGATCTGTATCAGGTCATCCACCACGAGCTGGTGGCCTCAGCCAAGGCGGTCAAGCTGGCCCATGAGATGATGCCCGGCGCCCTGGTGGGCTGCATGATCCTCGCCATGCCCACCTATCCGCTGGTACCAGAATGTCATCAAAACCAACGGCGAATGCCTGAATGAGCAGGCGTAAAAAATCCGCAGCCGGATCCATCAATCCCGTTCCCGCCCTCCATACACCCGGTGCGATGGTGTCTGCGGCCCTGCGGGATGCCAGGTTCATCACCGCGCACTCCCCGCACGCGGAGGATGGCCCGCAGCTTCGTCAGGAGAACGGTGCCGCCTGTTTCTGCGCGCTTCCATAAAACAAACCGAAACGATCCGGACCAGCATCTGCAGATGCCGGTCCGGATCGTTCTGTTTCGGTTCCGCAGCGCGGAGGGGAAAAGCAGCCGCTTACGCGCTGCTGCAGGAAATGTGCTCGATGCAGTTCTTTGCCGCTTCGATCAGCCCCTGCGCGGCCGGGGACATGGCCTGATTTTTCTTCCAGGCCAGCACCACGTTGCCTTCCAGTTTCGGCGACAGCGGGCGGAAGCACACCCCGTCGTAGGTGCAGTTTTTCTGCAGGCTGAGGTGTGCCCCCATGCCCTGCTGCACCAGCATGGAGAGATTGAAGGACAGATTTCCGCAGGCGATCAGATTCAGATTCTCGGCATACGCGCCGAACCAGTTCATCAGTTCCCGCTTGACCAGATCGCGCCGCGCAAACAGCAGCGGCTTGTCCGCAAGGTCCTGCGGCGTCACGACTGCTTTTTCCGCCAGGTCGGACGTTTTCGAGACCAGAACGCCCCATTCTTCCCGGATCGGCACCCGCACGAACTCGTATCTGCTCACATCCACCGGCTCCAGCAAAAAGCCGATGTCCAGCAGGCCGCGCTCGATCCGCTCCTTGATGTCATCGGAATTGCCGCTGTAGACCTCATAGCGCACCTGCGGGTGCTGCTCGTGAAACCGTGCCAGGATCTGCGCCAGAAGCACGCTGCTGCGGTATTCTCCACTGCCAATGGCAACTTCCCCGCTCAGCACCTGCTGCTGTGCCAGCTCCTGCTTTGTTTTGTCCGCCAGCGAGACCAGCTCCCGGGCACGGCGCCGGAGCAGCATTCCCTGCTCCGTCAGCACGATGCTGTGGCTGCTCCGGGTGAACAGCTGCACCCCCAGCTCTTCTTCCAGCTGCATCATCTGCCGGGAAAGCGTCGGCTGGGTCACATGAAGCAGTGCCGCCGCCTTTGTGATGTTCTCTTCCCGTGCCACGACCAGAAAATATTGCAGTGCCCGCAGTTCCACCGTGCAGCCCTCCCTGTTTGCATTCTGGGAATATTGTAGCAAATCCGGCAGGATTTCACAAGTCCGGCCGCCGCTTACCCGGTCTCTGGATGGACGGCGGCATTCCAGGCGCACACGACCCGGCAGCAGGCAAAGAACACCAGCAGTGCGCAGTCCAGCGGGACACGGCGCAGGGGCACCCGCTGGATGGACTGCGCGGCCTGCTGCACGGCGGTCTCTGCCGCCGTTTCCGGCAGCGCCAGCCAGAACAGCGCCAGTGAGAGCGGCAGGTGCAGCAGCCGCCCGGCCAGCAGCGGACGCAGCGAGACCTCCGGCGGGCAGAGGGTGCGCACCTGCAGCAGGACGGACGCCCCCTGCAGGCTCAGTGCAGCACAGCACAGGCTGCTGGCCCACAGCCCGGTACGGGATGCGGCATCGCACCCGGAGCACACTTCCAGCAGCATGGCGGGCAGCACTGCCCAGGATCCCGGCAGAAACTGCCCGCACCCCGCTGCCAGCAGGCGGAAATACAGAATGAATCCGCACAGTTTCAGGTACTGCACCGCCGCCTGCGCAATGACCGCGTCCAGCCGGAGCGGTTCCGGCGGCAGGGCGCACACCGGGCGGGCCGGTCCCGCTTTTCTCCGGCGGGGCAGGCGGTACAGCAGCGCGGCCGTCAGATACCCGGCCAGCAGCTGAGCCGCAAACAGCCGGACACCCACTGCACGGCTGCCCAGCAGCGTCTCCCCCACCGTCAGCACCACAAAGGACGGCCCGGAACAGACGCAGGCCGGCAGCAGGGCTGAGGCTTCTTCCGGCGTCAGCTCGCCGGTGCGCACTGCCTCGGCAGAGGCCGCTGCCGCCGGGGCGAATCCGCCCAGAAAGCCCAGCAGCAGAACGCTGCCGGCTCCCCGCCGCCGGATGCCGATGAGCCGTGCCGCCGGACAGAATGCCCGGCCCAGCAGTGCCCCGCCGCCGCACCGCATCAGCAGCGCCGACACGATGAGGAACGGGAACAGCGACACCAGCAGCGGCCCGCCGCAGAGGGCAAGCCCCGCCTGCAGTGCCCGGGCACAGGTCTGCGGTGCCGCAAACACCAGCACTGCCGTTGCCGCGGCCAGCGCCAGCAGCAGCCCCCGCTGCAGCGATCCGGTCTGATTCATAAGCACACCCCTCCCCTCCATATATATGGAAGGAGAGGCCGGCCTTAGAAGTTGTTTGGATTCCTGCGGAAATGGGGGGACGCGAATGCCGTATCAGCGCCGCAGACGGCTTTCCCTGTGGGGCTGGCTTGGCCTGCTGTTCCGCCAGCCGCCCCGGAACGCCTACCGCCAGCCCTCGGTCTACCTCAGCGGCGGGCGGATGGAGATCGAGCACTTCCGCACGATCCTGTTTTATGAGGAAGACCGCCTGACCGTGCAGCTGCCCCGGGGCGTGTTCACGGTCTACGGCAGCGGCCTGCGCATCGAGACCCTGACCGCCGGGCGCATCACCCTGTGCGGGACCTTTCTGCGCACCGATTTTTCCAGCGATTGAAGGGAGGAGCGGCATGGAACCTGTCCGGTACTGGGCCGCCGTTGCCTTTACGGCGCAGAACGGCTGCCCCGAAGCCCTGCTTTCCCAGGCTGCGGCCGATGGGCTGCACCTGTTTGCCGTTTCTGCCCTGCCCGGCGGGTTTTCCGGGTGCTGTGCGGCACGGCACTACCGCCGTCTGGCCGGGCGGGCACGGCACCTGCACGTCCGCCTGCGGGTGCGCCGGCGGCTGGGGCTGTACTTCCGCCTGCGCCCTCTGCTGCACCGGAGCGGGCTGTGGGCAGGGCTGTGCCTGTTCGTGCCGCTGCTGCTGTGCAGTCAGCAGCTGGTCTGGGCCGTGGATGCTTCCGCCCTCACCCGGGGGCAGCAGGCACGGGCAGCAGCCGTTCTGCGGGAAGCCGGACTGGCACCCGGCGCCATCGTGACCGAAGCCCGGCTCACCGCCGGGGAATACGCCCTGCTGCAGAGCGGAGAGTTCTCCTGGGTCAGCCTGAATTTTGCCAAAGGACGGCTGGAAGTTCTGGCCGCTGCGGCCAAGCCCAGGCCGGACATTGCCGCAGGCACCCTCCACGGCCTGCGCGCCCGGTGCGCCGGCACGGTGGTCTCCGCCAATCTGGTCAGCGGCACCCTGCTGGTCGCCCCCGGCCAGGCGGTGGAAGCCGGGCAGGGGCTGATCGGGACGGCGCGGGCGGAACGGGACGGCACCCTGATCTTTGCCCCGGCGGCCGGCACCGTGCTGGCTCAGATCACCTGGGATAACACGCAGGATGTCCCGCTGGAAGAACCCCTCCTCCGGGACACCGGGCGCACCTGCACCGCGTGGGTGCTGCACCTTGCCGGAAAAACACTCTCCCTGCCTGCCCCGGCGCCGCCCTGGACCGCCCGGAGCAGCTCCCGGCACCTGCAGGCAGAGCTGTTCGGGCTTCCCCTGCCCTGTGCAGTGGAAGAGACCACCTTCTACGAGCAGCAGTCCGGGACCTTTTCCCGCACCGAGGCGCAGGCACTGGCACTGGCGCGGCTGGCCAGCCTGCAGGCTCTGCAGGAAGCTTTTCCCGATGCGGAACTGGTCGCCCGCAAGGAGGACGCCGCCTGCACCGGGGCCGTCCTGCACTACGCGGTGGAATACACCGTCCTTGCCGATATCTGCACCGAAAACAGCCCCGGCGGGTGAACGTTTCCGTTCCCCGCCGGGGCTGTCTGTCTCGGGTCCGATCACTCCGCGTCGGATGCAGCCTGTGCGGCTTCTTCCGCGGCACGCCGGGCGGCCTGCGCGTCATACTCTGCGATGAGGTCGTTCAGGTCAAAGTGATACTTGGTGTGGCAGAAGTGGCACACCACCTCGCACTGCGGGTCTTCGTCCCGCATCTTCACCAGTTCCCTGCGGCCCAGGCTCAGCAGCATTTCCCTGGTGCGCTCGGCGCTGCAGCCGCACTGATACTGCACAGTGCGCTCGTCCAGCACCTCGGGGGCAAAGCCGGCCATGGCCAGCTCCATCATGTCCCTGGGCGTCTTGCCGGCGTGCAGCATCTCGGTGACCGAGGGCATGGCCGCAATGTTCTGTTCCAGCTGGTCGATCTCCGCATCGGTGGCACCCGGCAGCAGCTGCAGCAGGTAGCCGCCCGCGCAGAGGATGGACAGATCCTTGTCCACCAGCACGCCCAGCGCACACACGGTGGGCACCTGCTCACTGGTGGCGTAGTAGCTGGTCAGGTCTTCCGCGATCTCACCGGACACCAGCGGCACCTGGCCGACGGTGGGTTCCTTCTGCAGCCGGTTGTCCCGGATGACCGTGAGCACGCCGTTTTTACCGACAGCGCCGCCCACATCCAGATGGCCGTTGGCCTTGGGGGGCAGCTCCACCAACGGGTTGTCGATGCAGCCCTTGACGTTGCCGGTGCCGTCCGTGCAGGCAATAAGCACCCCGGCCGGACCGCCGCCCTGAATGCGCAGGGTGACCTGGTCGCGCTCATCCTTGAGCATGGCCCCCATCAGGGATGCGCCGGTGAGCAGGCGGCCCAGCGCTGCACTGCAGGTGGCGCTGGTGGTATGCAGCTGCTCGGCCTTGCGCACGATGTCGGTGGAGTCCACACCGCAGAACACGATGCCGCCGTTTTCGGACAGGCCGCGGATCAGATTTGCCATAAGGTCATTCCTCCAATTGTGTATACTGTTTGACGGCGCAGAAGAAGTAGCGCTGGCTCTCCTCGGTCAGCGGGCCGAAGGTCTCGCCGTCGCAGACGCTTTCCAGCACAAAGCCGTGCCGTTCCAGCGCGGCGCGGATGGTGTCCAGATCGTAGGTGTACTCATAGAACTGCTCGTGGAAGTGCTCGTCCGTCTCGTGATAGTCGATGTCCACGGTGATCTCTACCCGGCGGTTCTCTGCGTCGTAATGGTTGCGCCAGACGCAGGACGCATCTTCTTCCTCAAAGGTGAATTCGTTGTCCCCCAGCACGTTCTGGTGCTTGTAGGGGGTGTTCATGTCAAAAAGGAACACGCCGCCCTTTTCCATGAAAAAGCCCGCGTTGGCGATGGCCTTGTCCAGATCCGGGATGTGGTTGAAGGTGTCAAAGGTGGACACCGCGCCCCGGATGGTGCCGTACAGGTCCAGCTGGAGCAGATCCTGCCGGAGCAGCAGCAGCCTGCCGGACAGGCCCAGCTGTTCGGCCTTGTCCTGCACCACGCAGAGCATCTCTTCCGACTGGTCGATGCCGATCATATCGTAGCCCGCCTGGGTGAGCATCAGGGTCAGTTCTCCGGTGCCGCAGCCCAGGTCGGCCAGGATGCCGTCCCGGATGCCGTGGGCTTCCAGCTTTTCGTGGATGTGGGCATACAGGGCATCGTAATCGGCTTCCCCGTTGAATTCATCGTAAAAGTAGGCAAATTCGTTGTAGGCCATGGTTTACTCCGCTTCCTCGCTCTCGGCGGCCACGGCGGCGTTGAGCACCGCCTGCAGCTCCGGGATGCCGTAGCCGTTCTCGCCGCTGGTCAGCACGACCTTCTGACAGCCGTAGGGGCGGCAGAGGTCCTCAAACTCTTCCTGCGTCTTGGCCAGCTGGCTCTTTTTCAGCTTGTCCGCCTTGGTCAGCGCCACCACATAGGGGATCTGGTGGTAGTGCAGATAGCGGAGCATCTGCAGGTCGTCGGCACTGGGGGCGTGGCGGCAGTCCAGCAGCTGCACCAGCAGGGTGTGATGGCGCGGGGCCTCGAAGTAGCTGTTGATGAGGTCATCCCAGCGTTCGCGGTCGGCGTTGCTCACCTTGGCGTAGCCGTAGCCCGGCAGGTCCACAAAGTAGCAGTTGTCCACAGCATAGAAGTTGATGGTCGCCGTTTTGCCCGGCGTGCTGGACACGCGGGCCAGGTTTTTGCGGCTGCACAGCTTGTTGATGAGGCTGGACTTGCCCACATTGGACCGCCCCGAGAAGCTCAGTTCCGGGCGGTCACTCTCCGGCAGCTGGCTGGAAATGCCGTAGCTGGCAATAAAATCCGCTTTGTTGAAAATCATGGAGCGTTCCTTTCCTTACATCCAAATAGAAAACATCTGCACAGGCCAGCGGGGAGCTTTCTCCACGAACATTCGGGGCTTCCAGCACCCGCCCTACTTCCTTCGGAAGCAGGGTCCCACCCTCGGATCATTCGCTGGAGAAACTTCCCGCCGTCCTGTTGAAAAAAACTGCCGACATACAGATTCTTCCAACTTCTCAGCACACCGCGCCGGGCTGCTGCTTTTCGGCGGCAGGCGGGACGATGTTCTCCCCTGCTGCGGCCTTTTTGCGGGTGCGGCCCGCCGGGGCCTTGGCCTTTTTGGCGCTCTGCGGCTTGAGCAGGGCGGCGTGCAGCACCTGGGTCAGGTTGGACATGGGCAGGAAGGTGATGTTCTTCTTCACCTCATCGTCCACCTCGTACAGGTCCGGTTCGTTGTCCTTGGGGATGAGCACGGTCTTCATGCCCTCGCGGTAGGCGGCCATGCTCTTTTCCCGCAGACCGCCGATGGGCAGCACATTGCCGTGCAGGGTGATCTCGCCGGTCATGGCCACATCGCCGCGCACCGGCATCCCGGACAGGCAGGACACCAGGGCCGTGGTCAGGGTGACACCGGCGGAGGGGCCGTCCTTGGGTACCGCGCCTTCAGGGGCGTGGATGTGCAGATCACACTTCTTGAGCCGCTCCGGGTCGATGCCGTATTCCTCGGCATGGACCCGCACCCAGGTCACGGCCAGCTGGGCGCTCTCCTTCATCACGTCGCCCAGCGAACCGGTGACCGTGATCTTGCCGCTGCCGTTGTCGATGACCTGCACTTCGATGGGCAGGGTCTCGCCGCCCACACTGGTCCAGGCCAGGCCGTTGGCGATGCCCACCGCATTGGTGCGGTTGAGGAAATCCGGCTTGACGAAGCGGGGTCCCAGCAGCTCTTCCAGCATGGTGCCGGTGACTGCCACGCTCTCGGCCTCGCCGGAAGCAATCTTGCGGGCGCACTTGCGCAGGACGCTGGTGATGGTGCGTTCCAGATTGCGGACACCGGCCTCGCGGGTGTAGCCGTCAATGATGCCGTACAGGGCGCTCTGGTTCATGGTGACCTTGCCGGTCAGACCGCAGGCCTTGAGCTGCTTGGGCAGCAGGTGCTTGCGGGCAATGTTGTATTTCTCCACGCGGGTGTAGCTGGGCAGCTCGATGACGTCCATGCGGTCCCGCAGGGGGCCGGGAATGCTGCCCAGGTCGTTGGCGGTGGTGATGAAGAGCACATGGCTCAGATCAAACGGGATGTCGATGAAGTGATCGTTGAAAGTGCTGTTCTGCTCGGGATCCAGCGCTTCCAGCAGGGCCGCTGCCGGGTCGCCCCGGAAATCACCGGCCAGCTTGTCGATCTCGTCCAGCAGCATCAGCGGGTTGGAGGTCTTGGCGGAGATCATCGCGCTGATGATCTTGCCGGGCATCGCGCCGATGTAGGTGCGGCGGTGGCCGCGGATCTCGGCTTCATCCCGCACGCCGCCCAGGCTGATGCGCACATACTTGCGGCCCAGGCTTTCGGCGATGGAGCGTGCAATGCTGGTCTTGCCGACACCCGGAGGGCCGACCAGGCAGATGATCTGCGCCTTGACGTCCGGGGCCAGCTTGCGCACGGCCAGGGTCTCGAGGATGCGGTCCTTGACCTTCTTCAGGCCGTAGTGGTCGCGGTCCAGGATCTGCTGGGCGCGGCTGATGTCCAGATCGTCCACGGTAAAGTTGTTCCAGGGCAGGTCCAGGCAGGTATCCAGATAGGTGCGGATGACCGTGGCTTCCTGGTTGCTGCCCTGCATCTTGGACAGACGGTCCACTTCCTTGAGCAGCTTCTTTTCGCTCTCCTCGGCCAGATGCAGCGCGGTGATCTTGCGGCGGTACTCGTCCGCCTCGGCGTGGGTGTCATCGCCCTCGCCCAGCTCGTCGCTGATGACGTGCAGCTGCTCGTGCAGGTAGTAATCGCGCTGGTTCTTGTCCATGGACTCGTTGACCTTGTCCGCGATCTCCTTTTCGATCTTCATCACCTGGCACTCGCGGCGCAGCATCTCCACAAGGCGTTCCAGCCGGCCGTTCAGGGTATTTTCGTTCATGACCGCCTGCTTGTCTTCATAGCGGAACAGCAGGTTGGCCGGCATATACTCGCTGAGGAACACCGGGTCATCGCTGGACACGATGGCAAACACCACATCCTTGGCCAGGCGGGGGTTCATGCCCAGATACTCATCGAAGCCGCTCTTCAGGCTGCGCAGGAGCGCTTCGGTCTGGACGGCATCCTCGTCCCTGCCGGTCTGCACCGGGGCACTGCGCACTCCGGCCAGCAGGAAGGACCCGCCGGCGTCCAGCTCGGTCAGCTTGGCGCGGTATTTGCCCTCCACCAGCACCTTGACCAGATCGTCGGACACCCGCAGCACCTGCTTGACCTCGGCCACCACGCCGTAGCTGTAAAGATCCTTCTGTTCAGGATCGCTGACTTCCATTTCCTTCTGTGCCACCAGGAACACATTGGAATTGTTCGCCATGGCCCACTCCACGGCCGCGATGCTCTTGGGGCGGCCCACCTCAAAGTGGACCAGATTGTTGGGGAACACCACCAGCCCGCGCAGGGCGATGGCAGGCAGATGCAGCCCACGGCGCTCTGCTTTGATCGTAACTTTTTCAGACATGATGCAAACACCTCCCGGCTGCCGACGGAATTTGCGGTTCGGCAGCGTTGTCAGTCTGGGGATTCTATTCAAAAATCAGGTTGTTTCCTTATTATACAGATTTCCGGCCAAAATGCAACCGGGGGAACGCAAACGTCGGTTATTCCCCCCGTTTTTCCCGGGTCTCAAAGCCCAGACGGCCCAGTGCGGGCAGCAGGGCTTTCAGGGTGATGGAGGTCAGTGCGCCCATCACCAGGCCCAGCACCAGCATGACCGGCGCATAGTACAACGACAGGGACGACGAAATGATGACGCCGGCCCCCAGCAGCTGGCCGATGTTGTGGGCCAGCGCCCCGCACACCGACAGGATGAACCAGGTGGGGCGCACCGGCAGCCGGTAATACAGCACCGTCATCACCAGCAGGGACAGCAGGCCGCCGCACAGCGAGAGGAAGCCCGCCGTGAAGCCGGACACCAGAAAGACGAACAGCGCCTTGAGGACATCCAGCACCAGCGCCTGCTTCGGCCCCATAAAAAACAGGGCGTACATCACCACGATGTTGGCCAGGCCCAGCTTCATGCCGGGCAGCAGGCCGGGAATGACCAGCGTGCCCTCGATGAAGGACAGCGCCATGGCCAGCGCGAACAGCAGGCCGGACAGCGCGATGTGACGCGTTTTTTCGTAGCTGCGGCGATTCTTCGGCATACCTCGGACACTCCTTTATTCGTCGGCCTGGGATTGTTCGTACTGTTCCTGCTCTTCCATGGCGGCTTCCCAGGCGGCAAACAGCTCTTCCTGATGGAAGCGCAGGTCGCTGAGTTCGTCGCTCTTCTGGCGCAGAAGGTCGGGGTCGTTGTAGACCTCCGGAGAGTTGATCTCGTTGTCCAGCTCCACTTCCCGTGCGCCGCAGGCTTCCATCTCGTCCTCGCAGGCCTTGATCTTGGCCCGCAGTTCGGCGCGGCGGCGGCGCTGCTCCTTGCCGTAGCCGGCTTTGGCCGGGGCGGCTTCCTTCTGCACGGCAGGAGCCGGAGCAGAACGGCCCATCAGGGCGTCGTAGCTGGGATAAATGGTGGCCTTGCCGTCTTCCAGATACAAGATCGGGCAGGCCAGGCTGTTCATCAGGTGGCGGTCATGGGTCACCAGCAGCAGGGTGCCGGTGTAGGCCATCAGCGCTTCGGTCAGGTTCTCGCGGGTGTAGATGTCCAAGTGGTTGGTCGGCTCGTCCAGGAACAGCAGGTTGGGCCGTTCCAGCACGATCTCGGCAAACCGCAGGCGCGCCAGCTCGCCGCCGGACAGTGCCTCGCAGGGCTTGAACACGGTCTCGCCCCGGAAGCCCAGCTTTGCCAGGTGGCTGCGGACTTCCAGCTCGGTCATGCGGGGGTACTTGTTCCAGATGACATCAATGACCCGGCCCTGGCCCAGACGGTTCTGCTGCTGGGCGAAAATACTGGGCCGTGCGCCGGTGCCCAGCCGCACCATGCCGCCGGAGGGGCGGCGCTTGCCGTCCAGCACCTGCATCAGGGTAGACTTGCCTGCGCCGTTGGGGCCGGCAATGATGAGCCGCTCGCCCCGGCAGACCGTATAGTTGAAGGGTTCCAGCAGGGTGCGGTTCCCGATCTTGATGGTCAGGTTCTTGAGCAGCACCAGTTCGTTCCACGGCTCCACGTCGTATTCGAAGCGAAACTTCAGCTGGTTGGTCTCATCCCTGGGAGCCTCGGTGATCTCCAGTTTTTCCAGCTGCTTGCGGCGGCTCTGGGCCATTTTGGTGGTGGAAGCCCGCACCAGATTGCGGTCCACATAGTCCTGCAGCTTTTCGGCCAGCGCCACGTCCGCGTCGTGCTGCTTCTGGCGCAGAGCGTCGGCGGCTTCCTTCTGCGGCAGATAGGCCGAGAAGTTGCCCTTATAAGTGGTCATGGTCTGGAAGGACACCTCCCAGATCTTGGTACACACATTGTCCAGGAAATAGCGGTCATGGCTGACCACCAGCACAGCCCCGGAGTAGCCCTTGAGGTAATTTTCCAGCCATTCCATGGTGGCAAAGTCCAGGTGGTTGGTCGGCTCGTCCAGAATGAGGACGTCCGGCTTTTCCAGCAGCAGCTTGGCCAGCCGCAGGCGGGTCAGCTCGCCGCCGGACAGCACCGCGATGTTCTTTTCCCAGGTGTCCTGTGCAAAACCCATGCCGGACAGCACCTTTTTGATGTTCACATCCATGTTGTAGCCGTCGGCGGCGTCCACCACGTTCTGCAGGGCATCGTGCTGGGCCAGCAGGCTGCTGTCCTCCGGGTGGGCGGCCATTTTGCGCTCCAGGACCTGCATCTGTGCCATGGCGTCCAGCACCGGCGCAAAGGTGGAGCGCATCTCCCCATAAATGTCCAGCGTCTCATCCAGCTTGGCGTTTTGTTCCAGGTAGCCCAGGGTCACACCATGGGTCACACTGAATTCGCCGTCATAGTCCTGGTACACGCTGGTCAGGATCTTGAGCAGGGTGGTCTTGCCCGCACCGTTCTGCCCCACAATGCCGATGCGGTCTTCCCGCTCGACACTGGCGGTCACATCGTGCAGCACGACCTTTTCGCCAAAGCTCTTACCAAGTTTCTCCAAATGTATCAGCATCGTTCTTATTCCGTTCTCTTTCCCACTCGATGATCGATCAGCACTGGTGGCGGCGGTTCTTCTGGCCCACGTTGGCAAGCTCTTCCTGCTCCATGACCAGCGGGTACAGCTCTTCCAGACGGGTGATCTCATAAGTGGGGATCACCTTGCCCGGGTTCTCCGCGTGGTTCGGGTTGAACCAGCAGGTATCCAGCCCGGCGTTGGCACCGCCCTGGATGTCGCTGGACAGGCTGTCGCCCACCATCAGAACGTGTTCCCGGTTCTCCACACCCAGCGCCCGCAGGGCAGCATCAAAAATTTTGCGGCCCGGCTTTTCGCAGTCCATCTTTTCGGAGACGAACACGTCCTCCATGTAATTCAGGATGCCGGACTCTGCCAGACGGCGGGTCTGCACCTTCTGGAAGCCGTTGCTCACCACGGCCAGCGTTGCCACCTCCGACAGTTCCCGCAGGACGTCCAGCACTTCGGCGTTCATCAGGTCCGGGTGCAGGGACAGCTGTTCCAGATAATAACGGTTCATCTCCGCGCCGTCTCCGGCGGCATTGATGGCCTTGAGGAACCGGGTAAAGCGCTCGTTCATGAGCTTTTCGCGGCGCACCTGGCCTTTTTCCAGCTGCCGCCAGAGTTCCTCGTTGATGGTGCGGTAGGTCTGCACCGTTTCGGCGTCCGGCTCGATGCCGTAATTCACCAGCGTATCGGCCAGCGCCTTGCTTTCCGCCGCATCAAAGTTCAGCAGCGTGTTGTCTGCATCAAATAAAACACAATAATATTTTGCCATTTCTCTTCCCTCTTTTCATTGCTTTGTGGCCTGCCCCGCAGGCGTTACAACAGGGAGAAGCCAGCCCTGTTTTACGGCAGAGCTGGCTTCTGTTCATTCCGAAAGGATTTCGTACGATGCTTCGTCCGTTTGTTCCGGTTGATTGTCTGAACAGCCTGATCCGGCATCACAGGGGGTGGCATTGCATTTCTGCATTTCCTCTTCCAGTGCGCCGTTTTCTACATTTTCCCAATCTGTCCCGTAATCGTCCACACTGCCGTCGGTGACATTCTCTTCACCGGGGAGTGCCGGGACACGCGGCTCCTCTGCAAACATGAGACCGCCTCCTTTCCCACCAGTTTATGCGGGTGGGCGGTGCTCTGTGCCCGGGTGCTCAGTCCGTATCGATCTCCGGTGCCGGGCTGTGGGCACTGCTGCTCTCGCTGTGGGAGCTGGATGCGCTTTCACTGTGGGAGCTGGATGCGCTTTCACTGTGGGAGCTGCTGGACGCACTGCCGGAAGAAGCCGTGCTGTGCGAAGAGCTGCTGGACGAGGACGCGGTGCTCTGCGAGCTGCTGCCGGAAGCGGAGGTGCTGTGGGAGCTGCTGCCCGCAGTCTCACCGGAAGCGGACGTACTGTGCGAACTGCTGGAGCTGCTGCTCGTGCTGCCCGAACCGGAGGTGCTGTGGGAGCTGCTGGATGTACTGCCGGAACCGGAGGTACTGTGCGAACCGGACGCCGCGGTCCCGTTGGAAGTGCCCGTCTCCTCGGTCGAGCTGCTGCCGGAGCCGGAAGAAGCGGAGGAACTGGAGGAACTGCCGGAGGAACCGGACGAGCTGCCGGATGCGGCAGCGGCCACGGTAACGTCCAGCGCATTGCTGGTCACGCGGCTGTCGTTGTAGGACGCCACCGCGTAGACCTTGAAGGTCGTGCCCTGCATCTCCTGGGTAATGGGCACCGTGACGGTGGTCTGCCCGGCGGCAGCGGCCACCTCGGCACCGTTGCAGTACCAGCGGAGGCTGCCGGCATCCAGATGCTTGCCGCTGAGCTTGGCCTTGAAGGTGTAGTGTCCGCCCACAACGGCCTTGCCGTCGCCGCTGATCTTCACCGAAGCTGCAGCAAAGACGGCGGTCACATCCAGATCCTGCTTGAAGTTGGTATCGGTACGGGTCTTCTGGGTAGAGCCATCGCTCCACTTGACGAAGACGTAGCCTTCATCCGGCACCGCAGTCACGCTGACCGACTGGGACGCCCCGGTGACGGTGCAGGTCAGCGCCTTGCCGGTGTTCCCGTTGGCGCTCAGCGTTCCGCCGCCGGTCTTATCGACCCGGTAGCTGGCCTTGTACTCCACCGTCTCCTCCGAAGAAGAGGCCGCTTCCGAGGAGGAAGCACTTTCCGAGCTGCTGGGCGCTGCCACCGCAGAGCTGGGGCTGAAGGTGTACTCCGCCCGGGTCGGGACGCCGCTGGTATCCGGGCGGCGGTCCTCGGTCTCATAGGCGTGGGTGCGCAGATAGTTCAGCAGCACCTTCAGGCCGGTGGTCTTGAGGTGGATGTCGCCGGACTGGTAATAATCGGCGTTGCCGTAGCCGGTGGCGTCCTTGAGCACTTCGGCGGTGTTCAGGAACTTCACCCCCAGCTGTTCGCACATGGAGAGCAGCGCCATGTTGAAGTCATCGATCCTGGCCTGATCCATGTTGGGGTAGTTGGAGTGGTTCTCCGGCACCGGCGGCACCGTGTTCACGATGATGTCGGTGTAGGGGTAGCTGGCCTGGATGGCCTGCACCAGCGCGGTGTAATTGCTGATGAAGTCCTCGGTGCTCATGCTGTTGTCGTTGGTGCCCAGCATGATGACCACCCGGCGGGGCTTCATTTTGGCCACCGCCTGCGCCATGGTGTAAAGGGTGTTGTCCTTTTTAAAGGCCACGATGCCGTCGTTCAGGGCAACACTGGTGCCGATGCCCTCCTTGGCGCAGAACTGCTGCAGGGAGATCAGGCCGTTGGCGTACAGGCGCACCGTGTTGGAGTCGCCGAGAAAGAGCGTTTCGTTCTGATAAGCGTCTCCCGCATCGGCGGTCTCGGTCAGCAGGGCGCTGGAAGTCTCATTGATCTGGTAATGGTCGGCCAGATCGCCGTCATCCGTCACCGTGCTGTCCGGGGACGGCGTGTCCACCGGGTCTTTTCCGCGGCGGAGCAGATTCAGGGTGATCCCGATGGTAAGCAGCGCGGCCAGTGCACACACGATGCACACCAGCACGGCCTGCTTCTGCAGGGGGGTCAGTGATTGCTTGTCCGATTGTGGATTCTGTCTCATCATGTTTTTCCCCTTCCCTTTTCAGCAGACCGGATCTGCGGCTCCGCCCTGCGGATGCAGCAGCTGTTCGGCCAGATCTGCGCAGCTTTCCGCGTACAGCACCGGGTGGAAGGGTTCCAGCTCTTCCCGGCTGCCGTAGCCGTACAGAGCGCCGGCGGCGTCCAGCCCGCAGTCTGCTGCGCCGCGCATATCGTCGCTGCGGTCCCCCACCATCAGCACCCGCTTGCCCTGCAGCATGGGCTGGCTGAGCACATGGCGCACCACGTCGGTCTTGGTGTCGCGGCTCTCGTCCATGGAAGCGCCGCCGATGAAATCGAACAGCGGGGCCAGCCCCTTCTCTTCCAGAATGGGGGTCACGACCTGGGTAGGCTTGGAGGTGGCGGTACACAGGAGGTACCCGGCCTCCTTCAGGCGGCGCAGCATTTCGGCGGCACCGGGGTACGCGGTGCACTCGTGGCTGCCCTTGGCTGCATAGCTCACGCGGTACAGCTCGGTGGCTTCCTCGATCTTGGCCGGATCGGTGAAGTGCTCGCCGAAGCTTCTGCGCAGCGGCGGGCCGAGGTAGCGGCGGAGGTTGACCCCGGTGGTGTCCACTCCCATCCGGGCAAAGACTTCTTCCAATGTATTGAGAATGCCGGGGGCGGAATCGATCAGGGTCCCGTCCACATCAAACAAAACAGCATCGTATTTCTGCACTTGCATATTCCTCACTTTCATGGTGATACAGTTTATAGTATAGCACAGATTGGCCGCATCAGCAATTCCAACAAAAGGTTTTTCTGGGTTTTATGCAAATTTTCTGGGAGCTTCCGGCAAACAAAAATGCCTGCCCGGGTGCCGGGCAGGCAGATCTGGGACATTACCGGGTGCTGGCGGTGCCGCTGTCGGCGGGCGGATAGTACAGATTGTTGGAGACGAACTCCAGCTTATCCTTGAGCACCAGCTCCAGGTTGGCCACCGCGTGCACCATGTTGGTGGCCGAGTCGTTCACTTCCAGCAGCTTGCACAGATCCAGCCCATCCAGCTCCATGGCGGCCTTCATCTTCTGGCTCTCGGCGCAGAGGATGTGGCTCAGGGCATTTTCCTGCAGGGCAATGCTCTCGATCAGGTCGATGACCGCCTGATCCAGCGTGACGCTGGGCAGGCAGGGGCAGGGACAGGTGTGGGTGCAGTTGGTCGTGTCAGTCATAGGGATCCCATCCTTTCCGATGTGAAGTGGAGTCTGCACGCTCCATCCTATGCCTGCCGGGTGCCGGGTGTCACTCCGCCTGCTTGCTGCGCACCTTTTCAATGGTCTCGCGGTAGCCGCCGGAGCCGTACTGGATGCAGCGGTTGATGCGGCTGATGGTGGCGGTACTGATCTCCACGGCCTTGACGATCTGCTCATAGGTGCTGCCGTCCAGCAGCAGCTTGGCTGCTTCCAGCCGCTGGGCCATGTCCGAGATCTCCTTGACCGTGCACAGATCTTCAAAGAACGCATAGCACTCTTCCCGGGTCTCCAGGCTGAGGATGGCATCAAACAGTGCATCGGTGGTTTCGTTTCTTCTGGGGTTCTTTTCTGTCATGGTGGATCTCCTTGCCGCAGTTCCTGCGTCCGATCGAATCTTCCGGGGAATGTTCGTATCAATACTTTAGCACTTCATCGTGTGAAAGTCAAGCTTTTTGTGTGAACAGTTTTCAACTGTTCTGCTATGTATTTTTGTTTGTTTCACACATGAACGAAAATCATCTAAAATTTTTCAGGAAAATCCGGGGCGAATTGGCGCATCCACCGAAGTTGTAACAAACTTATTGACAAACTGTGAATTCTGCACTAAAATACGGGCAATCATTCAGCAAATGCAACGAACAGGACATGATCTTCTGCAGCACCCTCTTTCAGAGAGCCGCCTTTTGATGCAATGGCAGCAGTCAGGAGCAGGAGACCCTCCCCTGGGAGCTGCCTGTGTGAACGGAGCGGATGACCCCCGCTCTGAGTAATGCAGGCCGTCCGGCCCACGTTATCGGGCAGGGTGCAGACCGCCGGGTCTGTGCACCCGAAAGCGGCTGCCTGCAGCAGCAACCGAAGTGGTACCGCGGAGTATTTCCGTACACGATGTGCCGTGTACTGTGAAAGCCTTCGTCTTCGTCGGATCGTCCAGAGACGATCCCGGAGGACGGAGGCTTTTTTACGCCCCGCTCCGGTGCGGTGCTGCCTGCAGCCATGGATCATTTGCCGAGTGAAAGAAAGGAAAGAGGTAAAAACAATGAATACGCTGGTCATCGTATTGATCGCCGCCGTGTGTCTGTTCGGTGCTTACGCACTCTACGGCCGCTGGCTGGCAAACAAGTGGGGCATCGACCCCACCGCCAAGACCCCGGCTGTTGTCCATGAGGATGGCCGGGACTATGTTCCCACCGACGGTTGGACGGTATTCGCCCACCAGTTCAGCTCCATTGCCGGTGCAGGCCCTGTCACCGGTGCCATCCAGGCTGCCGCTTTCGGCTGGCTGCCCGTTTTGCTGTGGGTCCTGCTGGGCGGCATCTTCTTCGGTGCCGTCACCGACTTCGGCGCTCTGTACGCTTCCGTCAAGAATGACGGCAAGAGCATGGGCATGCTGATCGAGAAGTATATCGGCAAGACCGGCCGCAAGCTGTTCCTGCTGTTCTGCTGGCTGTTCTGCGGCATCGTCATCGCTGCCTTCGCAGACATGGTCGCAGGCACCTTCAACGCCTACGGCACCGACGGTGCTCTGGTGGAAGCTGCTCAGACCAACGGCGCTGCCGGCATGGTCTCCATCATGTTCATGGTGTTCGCAGTGGTCTTTGGCCTGCTGCAGAACAAGTTCCACTTCACCGGCTGGAAAGAAAACGTCATCAGCATCGTGTTCATCGTGCTGTCCTTCGTGGTTGGCGCAAACGCTCCTGTCATCCTGGGCAAGGCTGCATGGAGCTACATCACCTTCGTTTACATCTTCTTCGCTGCCGTGCTGCCCATGTGGCTGCTGAAGCAGCCCCGTGACCACATGACCACTTTCATGTTCGTGGCTATGATCGTAGGTGCCGTTCTGGGCCTGATTGTCAACCACCCCGTCATGAACCTGCCGGTGTTCACCGGCTTCAACAACGCAAAGCTGGGCACCATGTTCCCCATCCTGTTCGTTACCGTGGCCTGCGGTGCCGTTTCCGGCTTCCACAGCCTGGTTTCTTCCGGCACTTCCTCCAAGACTGTTTCCAATGAAAAGGATATGCTGAAGGTCGGTTACGGTGCCATGATCCTGGAGAGCCTGCTGGCTGTCATCGCCCTGTGCGTGGCAGGCGCAGCCGCTGCCGCCGACGGTACCCCTGCCGACGGTACCCCCTTCCAGATCTTCAGCCGTGGCGTAGCCAGCTTCTTTGTGGGCTTTGGCCTGGACCAGCACTTTGCTTCCGTGTTCATGACCATGTGCGTTTCCGCTCTGGCCCTGACCAGCCTGGACGCTGTGGCCCGTATCGGCCGTATGAGCTTCCAGGAGCTGTTCAGTGTGGATGACATGGAGCACGCTGAGGGCTGGCGCAAGCTGCTGTGCAACGTGTACTTCTCCACCATCATCACTCTGGTGTTCGGTTTCATCCTGACCAAGATCGGCTACGCCAACATCTGGCCGCTGTTCGGTTCTGCCAACCAGCTGCTGAGCGCTCTGGTGCTGGCTACCCTGTGCGTGTTCCTGAAGGTCACCGGCCGCAACAACAAGATGATCTTCCCCCCGCTGATCATCATGCTGTGTGTCACCTTCACCGCTCTGGTGCAGCGCCTGATTGCTATGGTCAAGGTCATCAGCACCGCCGCTTCTGTGACCATCCCCGCTGGCGAGACCACCTGGGGCGCTGTGTTCATCGCAAACGGCCTGCAGCTGATCCTGGCGATCCTGCTGATCGTTCTGGGCCTGAACATCGTGGTCCACTCCTTCAAGGCTTACCAGAAGGCTGAACAGAACAGCGAAGCAAAGGTCTGATCCGGATCTTTCGCATCCCTGCATAAATAGCAACGCCGCTGACGGCTTCAAACCCGTCAGCGGCGTTTTGTTGTTATTCCGGCAGCTCCATTTCATGCTCCGTGGGCACGGACCCGAAGCGCTCATCCGCACTGTTGTTCCTCCCAGCTCTGCAGCACGGCAAGCTGTACTTCGGTGTGGAACCAGTGTTCCCCGCCCTGCAGGATGGTCAGATGTGCCCCGCTCTGCCGGCGGAACCGCTCCATCACCGCACGGGAGGTCAGCGCATCCTTGTCGCCGTACAGCACCTGGGTGGGTGTATTCCACTGCAGGGGATGCTCCCGCACCCAGCACAGATACGGCCACGAAAGCGTTTCTCCCATCTCCGTGGGGATCTCCCCTGCTGCCTTCAGCTGTTCTTCGGTGACATGGGCGCCCTGCATCATGCTCAGGATGAGGGTTTCCATATCCACCACCGGGGACACGAACAGGGCCTTTTCCGGCTTTTCTGCCCGCAATGCCTGCATAGCCAGCCATGCCCCGATGCTGACCCCATAGAGCCGGATATGCGGCCAGACCGGCTGCATCCGGGCATAGACTGCCTGAATTTCCGGCACCACCGCCCACGGCAGCAGCTGTTCCGGGCGGTCCTTGCGCGCTCCGTGTTCGGGCAGGTCGATGGCCAGCACCTGCCAGCCTGCTGCGCAGGCGGTGTTTGCAAAGCGCTCAGCCTCTTCCTTGCAGCCATTTTTCCCGTGGACATAAAGATACACCTTGCGGCTGCGCTCGCCGTACAGGATGGCCGGAACGCCCGCAAGGGTAAGATTTTGTTTTTTCATAGAGAGATTTCTCCTTAGTCATAACCCCGGCACAAAAATGTCTGAGAGGGTTCTTTTCTCCATGATAGCACATCTGCCGCACAAACACAAACAAAAAAGGGGCCGCAGCACCTTTCGGTACTGCGGCCCCCGGTTTGCCTTAGAAGTAAAACTTACTTCACCATGCTTGCAACTTCAGCAGCGAAGTCGTCCGCACGCTTCTCCAGGCCTTCGCCCTTCTGGAAGCGGGCAAACTTGACGATCTTGATGTCGCCGCCCAGGTCCTTTGCGACCTTTGCGGTGTACTGAGCAACGGTCAGATCGCCGTCCTTGACGAACTCCTGATCGACCAGGCAGCTCTCCTTGAAGAACTTCTTGATCTTGCCCTCGATCATCTTCTGCTTCACAGCCTCAGGCTTGTTGGCGTTCTTGGGATCGCCAGCCATCTGGACCAGCATGATCTCCTTCTCCTTGGCCACGACCTCAGCGGGGACAGAAGCCTCGTCGACGTAGCTGGGGTTGGCAGCTGCGACCTGCATGGCGATGTCCTTGCCGTAAGCAGCGAACTCGGGCTTGGCCTCGATGCCGTTGGTGGTCTCGAAGCCGACCAGGATGCCGTGGGTGCCGCCGCCGTGGACGTATGCAGAGCAGACGCCCTCGTAACGGACGAAACGGCGGACCTTGATGTTCTCCTTGATGACCAGGATCAGCTCCTTCAGAGCCTGATCGACGGTCTCATCGCCCATCTTGCAGTTCATCAGAGCCTCAACGTCAGCAGGGTTCTGCTCCATGATGACCTTGGTAGCGTCCTTGACGAACTTGACGAACTTGTCGTTCTTGGCGACGAAGTCGGTCTCAGCGTTGACCTCGATGACAACACCGACCTTGCACTCGGGGCAGTAGTCTGCGTAGACCATGCCCTCAGCAGCAATACGGCCAGCCTTCTTGGCAGCGGTAGCCAGACCACGCTCGCGCAGGATCTCGATTGCCTTCTCGAAGTTGCCGTCAGCCTCGGTCAGAGCCTTCTT
>CAKSZS010000030.1 GCA_934525845.1 uncultured Faecalibacterium sp.
CGGGTGGCACCGGGCTTGCCGTAGGCGATGTTCTGGGCCACCGTGCCGCTGAACAGGTACACGTCCTGCTGCACGATGCCGATGTCCTGCCGCAGGCTCTTCAGGGTCACCTTGCGGATGTCCTGCCCGTCGATGAGGATGCGGCCCGCCGTCACCTCGTAGAAGCGGGGGATCAGGTTGCACAGGGTGGTCTTACCGCCGCCGGATGCACCCACCAGTGCCAGCCGCTCGCCGGCGCGGATGTCCACGCTGATATCATGCAGCACCTTGTTGTGGTCATCCGGGTACTCAAAGCTGACGTTTTCGAATTGAATCGCACCGGGGCCGGGCTTGAGGGGCACCGCATCCGACGCGTCCTGAATGGCCACCGGGGTGTCCATGATCTCGGCAAAGCGCTCGATACCGGTCATGCCGCGCTGGAACTGCTCGGCAAACTCCACGATGCGGCGGATGGTGGCGATGAGGGTGGTGACGTACAGCATATAAGCCACCAGGTCGCCCGCCGTGATCTTCCCATACACCAGTGACAGGCCGCCTGCCAGAATGACCACCAGATACATCAGGCCGTCGAACAGGCGGGTGGAGGTGTTGAACGCACCCATGGCGTAGTAGCCCAGGGTCTTGATCTCTTCAAAGTCCTTGTTGCCCTGGGCGAATTTCCTGCGCTCTTCGTCCTCGGCGGCAAAAGCTTTCACGACCCCCTGGCCCAGCAGGCTGTCCTCGATGGTGGAGTTCAGCTCGCCGATCTGCACCCGCTGCTGGCGGAACCGCGCCCGCAGCCGGCCGTTCAGATACACCGACACCACGCCCATCAGGGGCACACAGGCGAACACCGCCAGGGTCAGCGGTACGCTGGCCTGACACAGGATGACGAAGGACACCACAATTTTAATGGCCGCAATGAAGAATTCCTCGGGGCAGTGGTGGGCGAACTCGGTCACATCGAACAGATCGTTGGTGATGCGGCCCATGATGGTGCCCACCTTGGTGTTGTTGTAGTAGGTATGATCCAGCCGCAGCAGATGGTCAAAGGCGTCCCGGCGCATATCGGTCTCGATGTGCACGCCCATGATGTGGCCGATGCTGGACATATAGTAGCTGGCCGCGCCGTCGATGATGCGCAGAACGAAATAGACCGCCGCCAGCCTGAGCACGATGGCCGCCGTGAGGGTGATGCCCACGCCCATGGCGGAGTTGGTGATGGTGCTCATGATCTTGGGCAGCACGATGTCGCACAGAGTGGTCAGCGCCGCGCAGAACAGATCCAGAAACAGGGTCTTTTTGTACTTGGTCAGATAGGGCAGGAACCGCCGGATCAGCGCGCCGCTGCTGGCGTGATGTGCCCCGGGGTCGGTGATGGTCGTTTTTTGCTTGGACATGATGCCTCCTGTTTTACGCCCTCATCAGTCTGCTGCGCAGACAGCTTCCCCCGGCCGGGGGAAGCCTAAAGTCTTCCTGCAGCGCCAAAGCCTTCCCCCAGACGGGGGAAGGTGGACACGAGCAGAGCGAGTGGACGGATGAGGGTGCTTCTTACTTTTTGCTGTAATCCCGTGCGCCGTAAATGGCGGTGCCGATGCGCACGAGGGTGGCCCCCTCGCGGATGGCGTTTTCAAAGTCGCCGCTCATGCCCATGGACAGGGTCTCCATCTGCACATTCTGGTAGCCGCGCTCCCCGGCCTGCACAAACAGCTTGTAGACCTCGGCCAGATAGCGGCGGTTCTGGGCGTCATCGTCGTTGACGGGCGGGATGGCCATCAGACCCTTGACCCGGATGTGCTCCTGGGCTGCGGCGGCATCCAGCAGGCCCCACAGGGCTTCCGGTGCCACACCGGTCTTACTCTCCTCGCCGCCGATGTTCACTTCCAGCAGCACGTTCTGCACGAGACCGGCCTTGGCGGCTTCCTTCTCAATGGCGTTCAGCAGGTGTTCGCTGTCCACGCTCTGGATCAGGCTGGCGCGGCCCAGCACCTTTTTGATCTTGTTGGTCTGCAAATGGCCGATGAAATGGCTGGGCTTGCCGCAGTAGGCCCCGGCGTCGTAGTTGGCGCACAGTTCCTGCACATGGTTTTCGCCGAACACATCAATGGGCAGGGCCGCACTGGCAGCCACGGTCTGGGCGGTGTGGGTCTTGCAGGCGGCGCACAGCTGCACAGCGGCGGGGTCCCGGCCTGCTTCCCGGGCGGCAGCGGCCATTTTGGCACGGATCTCTTCCACCGCTTCCCGCATTTCTTCCAACGTTTTTTCTGCCATAGGGCGTTAATCCTCCTCGGTATACTTGGCGCGCTCGCCGCCAATGAGCTTCGGGCGGGTGCGGGCACACAGAATGTTTGCTTCGCCGATCTTGGCAAGGCTCAGGCGCACCGGCACGGCCACCCGCTTGAGGTGCATTCCGATGAGAGTGCCGCCGATATCAATGCCTGCATGGGCGCGGACCTCTTCCACGGCGATGGGGTCCCGGAACTGCTTCCAGCAGGTGGTGGCCCAGCTGCCGCCCGCATGGGGACGGGGCACCACGCACACTTCCTCCCAGCCGTATTTTTCGGCGGCTTCCCGCTCGAGGATAATGGCCCGGTTCAGGTGCTCACAGCACTGCGCGGCCAGCCAGACGCCGTGTTCCGCCAGCACCGGCGCGATGCCTGCATACACGGCCTGGGCAGCTTCCAGGCTGGAATCCTTGCCGATGTGGCCGCCCACGATCTCGCTGGACGAGCAGCCCACCACGAACACATCGCCTTTTTTCAGGTTAGCCTGTTCCAGCAGTTCGGTCACGGCCTGCCGGGCCTCCTGTTCGATCTGCTGTTTGAATGCTTCGGTCATTTCAAAACACTCCTTTTATACACGGGCAAACAGCACCTTTGCGCTGCCTGCCGCTCCAAAATAAACTTTGCTGTCCACCGGACACACCGCCGTGCAGCTGTCCAGCGCCTTGCCGGAAATGGTCCGCTGCCAGCTGCCGTCCGCACGCACCGCTTCCGCGCAGGGCACATCGGCGGGCAGGCGGAACAGCTTTTCCTGCAGGTTCTGCCCGGCCCGCAGGGCGATGCCCCGCAGCAGGGTGCCGTCCGCGTGGTCTTCCAGCCAGGCACTGCGGGTCCAGCGGTAGCTGATGTACAGGGCGCCGTCCTCATCCACGGCCAGCGCCCCGGGGTAGCCCGGCAGGCCGTACAGGTAGGTCGGACAGTTTTTGCCCCCGGCGGTCAATTCCCGGGCGTCCGGGTCCACAGACCAGACACAGCGGCTGGCCAGGTCCGAGACGTACAGCGTTCCGCCGTCCGGCGAAAGCGCCAGGCCGGACGCCCCCGCGATGCCGCCCAGCACCCGCTGCACCGAGCGGTCCGCCGGGTCATACACATACACCCAGCCGGTGCCGGTGTGGGCCAGCAGTTCGGTGCGCAGGGCGCTGTCCAGGCCGTTCTCCACCGATTCTTCCCCCACCACGGCAAAATATACTTTGCCGTCCGGGGCCGCAGTCACCGCCGAGACCGCCCCCAGCGGGGCACCGTCGATCTGGGTGACCACCTGCTCCACCGCCGTGCCCCAACTGTCGTGGGCCGCGCGGCACAGCGCCCCGCCGGAAGGGGTGACCACGCTCAGCCACAGATCCCCGTCCGGGGCAAAGTCAAAGCTGGTCAGCTCCCCGTCCACAGTCAGAATGGCCGCATAGTGCCCGCCGTCGGTGCGCACCAGATTGCTCTGCCGCTTTTTCAACGTCGCCCCGTCGTAGGCGGCGGCATACACCAGCCCGTCCTGGGTGCGGATGCAGTCCACCCCCAGGTACTCGCCCAGATTCAGCACGCCCTTGCTGTCCTCCGAAAGGGCGGTCTGCACCGCGCCGGTGTCCTGCCGGACATCGGGGGCCGTGTAGGTCTGCGGCGGGGTGTCGATGGGCCGGAACACCAGCGCATACACCAGTGCCAGCAGCACACACACCCCGAACACGGTGCTGGCCGTGCGGAAGCGCTTGAGCAGGGCGTCCCGTTCCGCCGCCATCTGGGCGGCATATTCGGCCCGGCGGCGGGCGGCGCGGGCGTTGGCACGGTTGGCCCGGCGCATCCACCGGTCCACGAACAAGGCCACCTGCGGCCCCACCGTGAGGGACCCAATGGCCAGGATCAGCAAAAATTCAACCAGTCCGATTCGCATGGAAGCATTCCTTTTTTGTGTTGGATTCTGCGGCGGAACATCGTTCCGCCTTTATCGTTTCAGTATAGCATCTGCGGCAAAAAAGGGCAAGGCCAGGACAAAATACCGCTGGGCAGTCCCTGCGTTCTGTGGTATACTGAAGGCGGAAGCGCGGGCTTTTCCAAATGGTTCACGCAAACTTCACCAAATTTCCCAATTCTTCGGGTAAGATAAACACAAAACAATATCCAGAGAGGAGTCTGTTTTATGGCAAAGATCCTGATCGTTGACGATGAGCCTCGGATCCGGGAACTGATCCGGGAGCATTTGCAATATGCCGGGCACGTCTGTGAGGAAGCCGGCGACGGCTCTGCCGCCCTGTCCCTGCTGTCCGGCGGCGGGTTCGATCTGGTCATCCTGGACCTGATGATGCCCTTTATGGACGGCATGACCTGCCTGCGGGAGATGCGTGCCCGCCACATCAACACCCCGGTCATCATCCTGACCGCCCGCGGCGAAGAGTACGACAAGCTGGCCGGCCTGGAGGGCGGCGCAGATGACTATGTGGTCAAACCCTTCTCCCCCCGGGAGCTGGTGGCCCGCGTGCGTGCGGTGCTCAACCGCACCATGCCCCGGCCGGAGGCTGCCGCCGGGGTCATGACCTTCGGCGAGCTGACCATCGACACGGCCAGCCACACCGTGCGGGTGTCCGGCGAGGACGTGGCCCTGACCCCCAAGGAGTTCGATCTGCTGGTGTTCCTGGCCTCCAACAAGGGCATCGCCCTGAGCCGGGAAAAGATCCTGCAGAAGGTCTGGAACTACGACTACTACGGCGAGGATCGCACCGTGGATACCCATGTGAAAATGCTGCGGGGCCATCTGGGCAAATGCCGCAGTTATATCGCGACCGTGTGGGGCATCGGCTACAAGTTCGACCCGGACGCCAACCGATAACGGAGGAGCATACAGTTCATGCGGCGAACGAAAAAAGGGCGGCATCTGCCCGGCATCCGCGGGCAGCTGATGCTGTTTCTGTGCTTCATCTGTCTGTTTCTGCTGGGCTTGTTCTGGTTTTTGTCCACCCAGCTGCTGGAGCCGCTTTATACCAAGCACATCGAGACCCAGCTGACCAGCCAGGCGGAGAGCATCGTCTCGGAGCTGGACGATGCCATTGCCAACGGCGAGATCCTTTCCAGCTGGTCTTTCGGGCGGCTGTACGTCAACACCGGCTTTTTTGACAAGCTGGCCGTGGAGCTTTACTCGCACGGCACCCTGAGCAGTTTCTGCGTGGACATTTCAGATTCCACCCTGCGGGGCATCTACAAGATCGAGAACCAGTCCTACTGCAACCTGCACGAGACCCTGCTGTCGGATTCTTCCAGCAACGAGGTGGTGAACACCGCCATTGCCATGCGCAAAAAATGCCGCATGACCGGCAGTTTCGTGCAGACCCTCAACCCGCCCCGGCTGTCCGGCTCCGCCCAGCTGCTGGCCGGGCGCACCACAGCCGACGGCAGCTATACCGTGCTGGTCACCACCAGCCTGGTGCACGTAGCCGAAGCCGGCAATGTGCTCAGCACCCTGCTGCCGCTGGCGGCGGCGGTCATCTTTGTATTCGCCCTGTCGGCAGCGTGGCTGTTCAGCGAATGGTTCACCAAACCCCTGCGCCAGCTGTCCCGCGCGGCGCGGCAGATGGCCCAGGGCAACTACGCGGTGCAGGTGACCACCCACCGCAACGATGAACTGGGCGACCTGGCCCAGGACTTCAACCATATGGCGGAGGAGGTCCAGCGGGCGGCGCAGATGCAGCGGGACCTGCTGGCCAATGTCTCCCACGACCTGCGCACCCCGCTGACCCTCATCAAGGGCTACGCCGAGACGGTGCGCGACCTGACCGGCGACGACAAGGCCCACCGCGACGAGCAGATGAACATCATCGTGGACGAGGCCGACCGCCTGACCGCACTGGTTTCCAGCGTCATGGAGCTGAGCAAGGTGACCAGCGGCGCGGACAAGTGCGAGCGGGTGCACTTTGACATGGGACAGCTCTGCGACGAGGTCAGCGAGCGGTATGACGCCATCTGCGCCCAGAACGGCTGGCAGCTTAAACTGGAACTGCCGGACGAGGAACTGCCCGTCTACGCAGACCCGGATATGATGCAGCGCGCCCTGCACAACCTGCTGGGCAACGCCATGCACCACATCGGGCCGGACGGCATCTTTGTCCTGCGGGCTTCCCGCTGCACCGAGGGCGTGCGGGTGGAAGTGGAAGATCACGGCCCCGGCATCGCCGCCGTGGACCTGCCCTACATCTTCGACCGCTATTACCGCTCCCGTTCGGACGCCGGCAAGCAGGGCACCGGTCTGGGCCTGTCCATCACCAAGGCCATCTTCCAGCAGCACGGCTTCCGGTTCGGCGTACACAGCACCGTGGGCAAGGGAACCGTGTTCTGGTTCATCATGAGCGACCTGCCCTATGTGGAGGAGCCGAGCGGAAAATCCTGATAAAGCAAAATCATCCGCAGTGAAATTTCCCGAAACTGAAAAATCGGGAGAAACCACTGCGGATGATTTTTATTTGCAGGAACCCCTCTCAGTCATCGCTGCGCGATGCCAGCTCCCCCAAAGGGGGAGCTTTCTATCGCACCTTAAAAGCTCTCCCCCTCGGGAGAGCTGGCGCGAAGCGCCTGAGAGGGTTCTTTCCCTATTATGTATCATTGCTGGTGACGTGATAGATGCCGAAGGTGTTGTCCGGGGCCGGCATTTCCACTTTGGAGGCCCGGTCGTTCACGGCCCAGAGCATCGCGCCCATCGCGGCCAGAGCCAGCAGCACGATGAGCCATTTGACAAAATTCGGGAGATTTTTCATAGTACATCCTTTTTTCGCATCATTCCGGGCGGCAGAGGGCACGGGCGCGCTTGAGCAGTTCGGCGGCCTGTGCGCCGCTCAGTTCTTTTACCCAGCTGCCGCGCTCTGCGGCGCCTGCGCCGGTGCTGCCGCTCTCCGCAAAGGTGGCCAGCACACTGTCCGTGCGGTCGTTCCAGGGCGCAAAGCCCTCCTGTGCAATATGTGCCCCCAGGCGGCAGTCCAGCACCGCAGTCTTTCCGGTGGGACGCCAGGGACGGCCCAGGTAAACACTGCCCGCCGGGCAGTCATCCGAGACAAAGTCGCAGTCCCAGAACACAAAGCCCAAGCCCTCCGCCGGTCCGGACGGGGCCGTGACCCAGCTGTGGGGCAGGCCGTTGTTCACGGTGCGCAGAATGCACTGTTCAAACAGCGCATCCGCCCCGCCGAAAATAAAATCGATGTCCCCGGCGATCTCGCAGTTCTGGTAATACTGCACGCTGGGGCGGCGGGGTGCCAGCCCGCGCGGGCCGAGGAAGCCGTCCTTTTCCCGCTCTTTTTCCGGCAGCGGCGCACAGAACAGGGTATCCTGACTGCCCAGCAGCCGCACATGGGAAAAAGACGCACGGGCGCTGTCCACATAGGCCGCCAGCGCCTGCCCGGCCCTTGCCCCGGGGCCGGCATCGTTTTCGATCGTCAGGTCTTCCACACGCAGAGTTTCCCCGCTGAAAAAAGCCGTATAACTGCGGAAAGTATGGGTAGGCCGTCCGTCCGGGTGCGGCAGCTTTCCGCCGTCGCCCCATACAAGGCGGGTCTGTTCCGGGCCAGCGCCCCGCAGGGTGATGTCCTTTTTCTCGCAGACCAGCTTTTCCCGGTAAATGCCCGGGCCGATGCGGATCTCGGCGGGACAGTCGTAGGGCACCGCCAGCACGGCTTCGGTGACCGTGGCAAAATCTCCGCTTCCGTCCTGCGCTGCCGTGATCGTGAGCATGGTTCGTGACCTCCTGCTGTTTTATTATAGTTCCATAGTATACCCCCTTGCCGCGCAAAAAGCAACGAATTCGGTCGTGTTTTCCTCTTTATGTACAATTTTCCAGCCGCAGGACCGCCGCCGTGATGTCATCCGGATGGCCGGACTTCTGCGCCCGCGCCCGGGCGGTCTCCACCAGCGTCTTCGCGATCGCTTCCGGGGCATCCCCCGCCGCTGCGGAAAGTTCCAGCTGCTTCATGACCCAGTCGATCCCGTCCACCAGCAGGCCGTCCGACACCAGCACGGCGTAATCTCCGGCCATCAGATGCACCACCCGGCTCTGGCCGGTGACACTGCCCAAGATGCCCACCGGCAGGCTGGCCTCCCCCACAGCCCGCACCCGCCCGCCGTGCACCAGGAATCCCGGCGCTGCCCCCGCTTTGAACAGCCGGGCCGTGCCGGTGTACAGGTCCACCCGGATCAGATCCAGGGTCGCACCGCTTTCGTCCTCGCTCTTCAGCGCCAGCGCCACGTTCACCAGACGCGCCGCCAGTTCTGCCGGGATGCCCGCTTTCAGCAGGCGGGCGGTCAGCTCTGCCGCCACATTGCCGTCCACCGCCGCTGCACAGCCGGTGCCCATTCCATCGCACAGGATCATCTGCGCCGCTGCCGGGGTGCAGAACTGCTGCACCGCATCGCCGGACACGTTTCCCCGTGCCGCTGTTCCGGCCATGCCGAACACCACCTGCAGGGCCGGTTTCTCGTGGAACAGCAGGGTGGTCATGCCTTTGCAGGAGAGCACCTGCGGGATCTCCAGCGTCCGGCGGCAGATGCGCCCCACCTCCTGCGCCAGCGCCGCCAGTTCCGCCGGTGCGAACCGGGTGCGGGACAGGGTGACCGCCGCATGGGTGCGCCCCAGATCGTCCAGCGATACCGTGCATTCCAGCGGCGGTGCCCCCAGCGAGGAAAACAGTTCGGACACCCGGCCGGATTTGTAGGGCTCCGGGTCTCCGGGACGGTTCAGCTGCTCCCCCAACACCCCCAGCGCATCCGCCACTGCGCTGTATTGTTCGGTCAGCGCCGTGCGCATGGCTTCCGCATGGATGTGGGCTTCCTTCCGGCTCCGGTACAGCGCAAAAGACCGGGTGACTGCCGCACACAGTGCTGCCGGATGGATGCACCGGCACAGCTGAGCCGGAAGCTGGGCCGTTTCCACCCCGCCGTTCTGTTCCAGCAGCGGGCGCAGGGCCTCCAGCCCTTCCCGCGTAGACGCATACTCCTGCTTCCAGCAGGCTTCCCGCCGTCCGCAGTTGAAGCACAGGGTGTCGTGGGTGTTGTCGATGACCCAGCAGTAGCTCTCACACCGGCGGGGCAGCGTCTCATAGACATCGTTCACCGTCTCCGCCAGGGACGAGAGACTCTGGGCCACCGCTTCCAGCCGGGCAGCTGCCGCCGTAATGCGGGGGCGCTCGGCCTGCTGGCCGGGGGCGGGGTCGGCGGCATCCGGCGCCCGCCAGCTTCCGGGCAGCAATGCCGCCGTCAGGATCCCCGCGCCCGCGCTGAACAGCGCCTGAAAGGCCATCCCGGGCGGCTGCACGCAGAGCACACCGGTCACACAGCCGCCCGCGTAAGCCGCGATGGTCTCGGTCTGCCGTCCGGGTGCCAGCACCGCCGCCGCAGCCGCTGCGCAGGAAAGCCCGGCCACAGCCGGGGCAAGCGCCGGGTCCGCCCCGCACAGCGCGGCCCCCAGCACACCGGCACAGGCCAGTGCAGCCCGCACCTGCCCCTTGCAGCAGAGCAGCAGTTCCACCGCCGCACAGACCGCCACCCCCAGCGAAAAGCGCCATACCGTCACCCCGCCCAGTGCGGCGGCCACGGCCGCACCCGCCAGCAGCGTACCGAATCCCGGCCGCTCCGGCGGCAGACGCCGCAGCGCCCAGCCCAGAGCTGCCGCCAGCAGGGCATCCGCCCCGCTGTACAGCAGCAATTCTGCGCCGCCGCTGTGCCCGACCGCAAAACAGAATGCCGCCCCTACCAGCGTTCCGCAGCCCGCCAGCACGGCCGGCAGGAATCGTCTGGCGCAGAGCCAGCGCGCCGCGACCGCCGCTCCCAGCGCACACAGCAGACACACACTGCGCAGGGAAAGTGCCCCGAACCCGTGCAGCAGCAGCCCCAGCGCCGCCCCGGCCGCGCAGGACGCAAAACAGTCCTCGGCAAAGCCCAGGGTCAGCCCCAGCCCAAAAGGCATCAGTGCCCCATACAGCACGGCCCAGCCGCCTGCAAAGCCCACGGCCAGCGCGGCCAGCCTGCGCGCCGCCGGACGCCATGCCGCCCGCAGAGCCAGCGGCGGCTGCCGCACGCCCTGCATCCGGATCATCGATCGGTTCATCTGTTCTGTCATCTTCCGCTCCCCGCTTTCCGGCGGGGTATGTTCCCCGCGCCTTGTGCATATACTGTAGCGCGGCGGCGCGTCAGTTTTTGGCGCGGTGCGCAGAACCGCCCGCATCCCGCCCAAAGACGCAAAAAAGCCCTGCGGAATCTAAAATCCCGCAGGGCTTCGCTATTATTTTGTTGATTTTCAGCCGTTCAGCTTGGCGATTGCCGCTTTCACGCGGTTGATGGTCTCGGCGCGGCCCATCATGCAGGCCAGGTCGGTGCCGCCGCCGGGGGTGCGCTGCTTGCCGGACAGGGCAATGCCCAGCGGATACAGCAGCCAGCCGTTCTTTTTGCCCAGCTCTTCGGCCTTGGCTTTGCAGGCATCGAACACCGCGTCACGATTTGCAAAATCCAGTGCCTCGTCGCTCAGAACCGGCAGCAGGGCTTCCAGCGCTTCCTTCGCGGTCTCCGGCGTGGTCTTCTGCTTCTTGTTGGCGTACAGGCTCACATCGTACTCCGGCACTGCATCGAAGAAGTCCAGCTGTGCGGGGATCTCGCCCAGCACCTCGCAGCGGGGCTGCAGGTTGGCACACAGCAGCGCCTTGTCGATGGGGCAGTGCACCGCCTGATCGATCCACGGTTCGGCCTTCTTCTGGAACTCCTCGGGGCTGAGGCGGCGGATGTATTCCGCGTTGATGGCACGCAGCTTGAGGGGGTCAAAGATGGCGGGGGACTTGGAGATGCCGTCCGGCGACCAGATCTTGATGAGATCCTGCAGGCTGAAGATCTCCTGCTCGGCGTACTCGCCCTTGGGGCTCCAGCCCAGCAGGCAGATGTAGTTCATCACAGCCTCGCTCAGGTAGCCCTTGGCCACCAGATCCTGATAGCTGGCATCGCCGTTGCGCTTGGACAGCTTGTTCTGGGCGTCCTTCATGACCGGCGGGCAGTGGATGTAGGTGGGGATCTCCCAGCCGAAGGCCTGATACAGCAGATTGTACTTCGGCGTGGAAGACAGGTATTCGCTGCCGCGGATGACGTGGGTGATGCCCATCAGGTGGTCGTCCACCACGTTGGCAAAGTTGTAGGTGGGCATTCCATCGGTCTTGATGAGGATCTGGTCGTCCATCTCGCTGTTGTTCACCTCGATGTGGCCGTACACCACATCGTCAAAGCCGGTCACGCCCTCGCGGGGGATCTTCTGGCGGATGACGTAAGGCTCGCCGGCGGCCAGACGCTTTTCCACCTCTTCCTTCGGCAGGTCACGGCAGCAGCCGTCGTAGTGGGTCATCTCGCCCTTGGCACGCTGCTCGGCGTGCAGGGCTTCCAGGCGCTCTTCGGTGCAGAAGCAGTAATATGCCTTGCCTTCTGCCACCAGCTGCTCGGCATACTGCTTGAACATCCCCATGCGCTCGCTCTGCACATAGGGGCCTACCGGGCCACCGATGTCCGGGCCTTCGTCCCAGAGCAGGCCGGTCTCCCGCAGGGTGTTGTAGATCACGTCCACGGCGCCCTCCACATAGCGGCCCTGGTCGGTGTCCTCAATGCGCAGGATGAAGGTGCCATCCTCGTGCTTTGCCATCAGGTAGGTATACAGCGCGGTGCGCAGGTTGCCAACGTGCATATACCCCGTAGGCGACGGGGCAAATCGGGTGCGGACTTTGTTGCTCGGCATAGAAAAACGCTCCTTTATTCTCATGCAAAAAATTTGCGGATAGCTATGTTTTAGTTTAACTGTTCCCCGCGGTTTTGTCAACGGAACCGTGCATTTTGCCGGTTTCGTTGTTTTTTGCGTACAAGGTAATGTTTTTTGTCGAAACCGCACGCAATCGTTGACGAAGGATGGAAATTTTTGTATACTAATCGTGTTGACGCTGGCACAATTTTCCTATTGTGTCATGGATTGGTCAAGCAGTGTAATGTTGAAGGAGAATGGTATACTATGAAGAGCACCGGGATCGTTCGCGGCATCGATACGCTGGGGCGTATCGTCCTGCCCAAGGAACTGCGCACCAGTATGCATCTGGACGGCGACACCAAGCTGGAGATTTTTGTGGACGGGGACGCCATCGTGCTCAAGAAGCACCGCCCCGCCGGCAGCTGTGACTTCTGCGGCGATGTGGACGCAGCCGCTGTGCAGTACGCCGGCTACTGCATCTGCTCCGCCTGCCGCCGCAAGATCGGCGCATTATAAAACGCAGAAAAGGAGGCTCAGCCCATGAGCCGGATGATCGATTTCACCGTTCCCTCCACCGTGCCGGGGCGGACGCTCCACGCGTTCCGCTGCGTGCCGGACGGCGATGTGCGCGCCATCCTGCAGCTGTCCCACGGCATGGTGGAGTTCATTGACCGCTACAAGCCGCTGGCCGAGTATCTTGCCGCCCGCGGCATTCTGGTGACCGGCCACGACCATCTGGGCCACGGCGGTTCCATCCGCACGAAAGCCGACTACGGCTACTTCGCCGAGCCGGACGGCAACCGCGCGGTGCTGGATGACCTGCACGCCATGACGGTGCGCACCAAAGCGCAGTACCCCGGCGTGCCCTATTTTCTGCTGGGGCACAGCATGGGGTCTTTCTATGCCCGGCAGTACCTGTGCGAATACGGCAGCGAGCTGGACGGTGCCGTCATCCTGGGCACCGGCTTCCAGCCCAAAGCACTGGTGCAGTTCGCCAGGACCACCTGCCGGGTGCTGGCCGTCTTCCACGGCTGGCAGTACCGCAGCAAGCTGGTGGCGGACCTCTCGTTTCTGGGCTACAACAAAGGGCTGGAAGGCCGCACCACCCACGACTGGCTCAACCGGGACGCCGCCGAAGTGGACAAGTATCTGGCAGACGAGCGCTGTACCTTTACCTTCACGCTGAACGCCTATTACAGTATGTTCAGCGGCATCCTGCGCCTGCACGACCCGGCCTTTCTGGCCCGGATGCCCAAAGACCTGCCCCTGCTGTTTCTGGCCGGAGACGCTGACCCCGTGGGCGAACAGGGCAAAGGCGTCCGCCGCGCCATCCGGAGCCTGAAGGACGCCGGCGTGCAGAACATCCAGTGCAAACTCTACCCCGGAGCCAGGCATGAGCTGCTGGTGGAGACCAACAAACAGGAGGTCTTTGCCGACATCGGGAACTGGCTGGACGCCCAGCTTTCCTGACCGCAGAAAAAGAGTTTTTCCCGCCGCAGACACCCGTTTCTGCGGCGGGATTTTTTGCGCCTTCTGCTAAGAAATTTTGCTGCGTTTCAAGACCGTTTCAAGACCGTTTCAGTAGCATTTCAATTGTGTAACAGAAGTTGAAGTTTCTCTTGTTCGCAGGTCAAATTCCCGGTCGTACTTTTTTGCATTTTGCCAAATTTTGTCGCATTTCCGCAGAGTTCTTGACAGTCTTTCCAGAATGTGGTATATGATAGACAGGAGATTTCTTAGCACAATTTATGTATTTATAAGCACGATTTATAGTGCTTTATAATTCGAAAGGAGCAAGATTTCTGTGACAAATAAAAAGTTCAAAAAGGCCGCCATGGCTCTGGCTCTGACCGCCTGTGTGGCCGCAGCCCCTTTGACCGCCAATGCCGAAAGCCCCGAGAACGCAGTCGATGCACAGGTTCCTGCCGCCGTTGACCACGCCGGCACGGATACTGCCGCAGATGCCCCCGAGGCCGAGGCTCCGGAGAAAAAATCACCCCCCCTCGTCACTATTTCGAGTGAAACAACCGAAGCCGCCGCGCCTGTGGAAAATCAGGAGGGCGATCAGGCCGAGGGCATGCTGGAAGACCGGGAAACCGAGGACAAGAAAACTACAACAGATGTCGTGTACGATGAGCGCGACATCACTTACAATGAAGACGGCACCCCCAAAACCGAGGATGCATCCGGCAAGGTGGTCCAGAAGGAAGAGGACAAGACGCCCGAGGAACCCGGCGAGAGCGAAACGCCCAAGGCCCCGACGGAGATTTCTTCCGACGATACTACTACCAGTATCGTAGACGACTCTGGCAAAGAAATCGGCACGGCCTCCAAGAAAGAGACGACCGAGCAGGAAACGACGATCACGCCCACCGGCCCCGACTCTGAAAAACTGGTGGACAGCACGGTAAACGAGGACGGCTCTGTGACCAACCGTTACGAGACCTCTCACACCGCCGAGAAAACGACCACCAATAAAACCACCGGTGAAGCCACTGCAGATACCAAAGAGACTACCACGACCGAGGGTTCTGAGGTTGACCTGGTCAAGGAATTGGGTGACGACTATCAGGACGCCCTGAAGTGGGGTACCGAGATCGGCAAAGACATCAACGGCTATAAGGTGTCGGATGTTGCTGTCCTTGAAAACGACAAGACCTATACCCTGAAAAAGCACACCGAGGACGATAATCTGGAACTGACCGGTGAAGATATCGCCAAGCTCATTGAGGCAGACTATACCAAAACCGAAAATGAAGATGGCAGCTATACGCTGACCAAAACCATCAAAACAGCCGCCGGTGAGCAGACGGTGTATATCAAGGTCACCGGAAACAAGGCATCCAAAATCGTTGATACCGTCCTGACAGTCGATGTCAAAAAGGGCGAACACACCGAAACCGGTGAAGTGAAGCAGGACGAGGTAAAGCTGCCTAATGCAACGGACAGCGGCCTGACCTTTAAGGACAAAAACGGCAACGATATCGATGTAGACCTGAACGAACTCCTGAAAAAGGAAAAGACCGAAACCGTCAACGAAAACGGCGACAAGGTCATCACAGTCAAGGATGGCAACAAGACATACGAGATCGTTTACCATGAGACCAATGAATACACCGATGCCCAGGTCAAAGACATGGGTGCGGACAATCTGGCCGACCTGCTGAACAGCAATCCGGCCAATGGTACGTTTACCGTGAAGAACGGCAAGGTATGCAAAGTGGTCAATGGTGAGGTCTGCGAGATCAGCTACAATGATGCCACGAAGCTGCTGAAAAAGGTCCAGATTTCTGTCACTATGACCGATGCCGACAACCAGCTGTCCAAGGACAACGGCACCTTGGAGGATGCCAATCTTCGTGCCAAAAAGGACGCTTTGCAGAAGGCTCTGGCAGACGCGATCGAAGCCTGCACTGGCACCAAGGTGGATCCCGCTTCCCTGACCCTCACTGATGAGGATGTTTCCTTCCCCAAGGAGAACATCAGTGCAAACAAAGATGTTCTGAATCGCACCTACGTTTATACTGCTTCGGATGGCAAGAAGTATACCTTTACTTACAATTTTGTTTATAATGACAAACCGAGCAGTGTCTCAGGGGCAGGATATAAGGGCGCCGGCTATTTTATTGATGGTATCCATGTTGGAACCGAAGAGATCGTGGCGGATGCCGACGGAAAGACGGATCACAAGAGCACTCTGATCGAAAGCGGTGTTTTTGTCTCCGGCAATGCCACCACAGATGCCAACGGTGCTTATACCACCATCACCAAGGACAGCCCCCTCTATGGCCTTGGCGTGGACTTCAAGACCGCTCCGAAAAACGCCGTTGCCGGTTCCATCAAGTATGATGATACCGGCCGCATCATTGAATACCAGACCACCGACGGCAAGACCATTAAGCTGTCTTACGAAAGCGTTGAGGTTCCGGATTCGAATCTGCCGTCTTATGCGCCTGTTGACGGAAAGACCAATATCAACAGCAAGTCCTTCACCAGAGTGACCTGGGAGGCCTGGGATCTGGGCGAGATCCACAACGAAGAGCAGGCGGATGACCAGTGGACGATCTCTTCCGGCAAGGATGAGAGCGGCGGCCTGACCTATACCATCGTGGACAAGAAGAACAATGTCACCTATGACGATCTGATCCGGGTCGGCAGCAACAGCTACACCAAAACCGTGACCGATGAAAACGGTGTCAAGACCACCTACACCGTCACCGTTGAACCCGGCAGCCTGAGCGAAAGCAGGGCTCTGACCGAGCTGGCCGAGCGCTACGGTGTGGATGCCGCTGCCATCACCGTGAAAGACGGCGTTGCCTCCTTTACCAGGGACGGCAAGCAGTATCAGGTGGGCTATGGCAGCCAGCTGAAGATCGAGACCGTTCTCACCACCGAAGGCACGGTCACCACCGACGCCGATCAGGCAGAGCTGCTGGAAAAGATCCAGCAGATGCAAAAGGATCTGCAGGATGGCGAAATTCTGGATGTGGGCGGCTACCAGGTAACGATCTCGACCTCGAAGGATGAGATCATTGAGATCCTCCATAAGGTCGGCGAGACCACCGACTTCACCCGCTTGACCCGCGAGGAGCTGAAGGCTCTGCTGGAAAAGGAAAAGGCAGAGGCCGATGCCGCCGGCAAGAGCTATACGGGCGACATGGATGTTTCGCACCCGGAGTACAGCAACAAAAACCTGTACGGCAAGCCTGACACGGGTATCTTCGCCACCAAAAAGAAAGACTATCTGTCCTATGATGGCAACTACATCCAGCATCTGGAGCTGAACGCAACGACCAAGGCCGACCTGCTGAAGGACGCTGACGGCAACGTCAGCCAGACCGACTGTGTTCTGGTGGACAAGAAACTGGAATACAGCGACGATCTGGATAAGCTCATTGACAGCCAGGGCACCAGCGTGGTCAACCTGCAGGATAAGATCGGTTACGACATCCCCATGGATCGCTATGAATATGCCCGCACCAGCTTCAGTGACGGCGACAAGCTGAACTGGAATGTCCGCAACAACCACCCCACTGCCAGCACCTATTACAAGGTGTCCGGTACGGTGGCCTACAACCAGTACAAGCTGGAGGACGGCACTTCTGAGCTTACTAAGGAGCAGGCCGAAGCCCTTCTGAAGCAGCTTCAGGCGGAGGGTTATGCCGATGCTTCCATCGTGACCTTCTACACGACCGAACATTCGCACCTGCAGACCGATAAGAATGCCACCTATCGCATCTATCTGAACAAGAGCGAGCTGATTTCCTACGGTTACCTGTCCTACGACAGCAACACCTGCACCAATGCCCACAATTGGAATCAGGAGATGTACGGCTTATCGAACAAGTATTTCAACTCTGATGCCTACTGCGGCGGCTACGACCTTGGCCTGACCGGTTTCCGTCAGGTGGAGGACGGAACCTTTGTGGCACAGGGCAAAAAGACCATCACCGTGTCCCGCATCCTGCCCGCTACCACATTGACCAACAATCATCTGACCATCACCGATTCCGCACAGAAAGCCAATACCGGCAGCGGAGTCAGCGGCCGCTACAACTATACCACCACCGTCTCCGGCTCGCGAGTGAATTACTCCGCCCTGGGTACTGCGACCCACGAGACCTGGAAGGAAGCTGCGCAGCAGACCACCGAGCGCACCGGCGAACAGGGCGATGGAACGTTGTCTTATACCTACCGTTCCACGCAGGATGCCAGTGTAGATGCCGAAAGCGCCCACAAAGAAGAAACTGTCGTCCGTCACGGCACTGCAGACTACGAATACACCTACACCGCCAGCAAGGACGAAGTAGAGATCACCACCGACAGCCGCACCGAAACCACTACACCCGAAACGCCTGAAACTCCCGACACCCCGGACACCCCCGTCAGCCCGGAAGATCCCACCAATCCTCCCGTGCAGGATGCCACCCCGGATGCGCCGGCAGAAACCCCTGTGACCCCGGAGAACCCCGCCAATCCTCCGGTGCAGGATGCCGCGCCGGACGCGCCCGCCAGCACCGTCAGCACGCTGCCCAAGACCGGCGTGAACTGGATCGCCGCACTGGCGATGGGTCTCAGCGGCCTGACCCTCATGGCCGCCGGTGCCTTTACCAGCCTGTTCCGCAAGAGCAAGCACTAAGGCTTCATCAACCCCCAGCGGCCTGACCCGCCGCTGTCCTCCGCATACACAAACAGCGGCCCCCGGAACTTCGGTTCCGGGGGGCGCTGTTTTTTTTTAAGAAAAAGTTACTTGCGGATCCAGCCATCCACGGCGGATACCAGCGCTTTGCCGCGGCGGCCCAGCAGGCGGGGCAGCAGCACGCGGGCCATCGCCCACACACCGGCAAAGTTGTACAGGATGACCACCGCGGTCAGGATGCCGGTCCACAGGCCGTACAGTGGGGTCTCCGCCAACAGCACAAAGGCCTCGAACACCAGCAGACCCACGTTGATCAGCACCCGGCCCGGATGAACGTGCATATGGATCATGCGGCCTGCATCAATGGAGCGCAGGGTGAAGACCAGCGCCAGACCCAGGAAGGATGCATAGGTGGCGCCCACCGGCCCCCAGGCCTTGATGAAGAAGTAGTTCATGATGCAGTTGCTGATGGCACCGGCCATCATGGTGACCATACTGCGGTTGGATCTCTTGGTGACCACATATACGCTGTTCATGAACTGATTGAAGCAGCTGCAGGTGGACGCCAGCACCAGGAACGGCACAAAGTGCCAGGCGTAATAATAGTTGGACTTCATGACGTGCATGACCGGGCGGCACAGCCAGATGATGCCCGCCGCACAGCAGAACAGCACGCTGGAATAGGTGCGGAAGATCTTTGTAAAGAACTTTGCGCGGCCCTCTTCCTCCGTGACAGCGGAAAGCTGCCAGGCATCGTAGAAGATCAGGCCCAGGGTCGTCAGGATGGTGGGCAGGAAATAGCCGGTGGACAGCAGGCCGCTCCAGGCATCGCCGCTGTGGCCATCCAGGCCATCGCACATCTCACGCACAAAGAACAGGTCGGAGGCGTTGATGATCCAGAAGCTGATCTGCGCCGGGATCATGGGCAGGGAGAAGTGGAGCATCTGCTTCCACAGGTTTTTGTTGATGCCCTTCAGCTCCACATAATTCCACAGCCTGCCGGTGAGCATCAGGAAGAGCACGCTCACCAGGTCACCGCTGATGATGGCCAGCAGGTAGCCGTTGGCCCCCCAATGGAAGCCCACCAGGTACAGCACATAGAACGCCATGGTGGCCACGGTGCACAGCACGCCGTCAATGGCCACCAGCTTGTTCCACTGGCGGCTGCGCACGAACTGGGTGCACAGGGTGCGCAGGCAGCTCATGAGCACATAGATGTAAATGAGCAGGCCGTACTGCGCCATATCCGGCAGGAACCGCGCAATGGGCCAGCACAGCACCAGAATGCCGAAGCCGCCCAGAATGGTCAGCAGGCCGTTGGTGAACACCTGCTTTTCGCTGTTGCCCTTGTCCAGACCAAACCGGATGATGGCGTTGGACATTCCCATGGACACGAAGGGGATGAGCAGGTTGGCGTACTGGCTCAGGATCTTGGACAGGCCAAGGTCCGAAATTTCCGCCATGGCATAGGTCAGAAAGGGCTGGACGATCAGGGTCAGCAGCTTGGATGAGAAGCTGCTGATCGCAAAGATCAGGGTATTGCCGGCCAGCTTGGAATATTTGTCGCCGGTCTTTTTTTCGTTTTCCAAAGGAATTTTGCCTCCTGTTGATTTCAACTTGCCCGCCCTCTCTGTCATTCACTTCGTTCATGACAGCTCTCCCCCTGGGAGAGGCGGATTTGCGAAGCAAAAACGGAGCGGGCGAGGCCGTTTTTTCTTTAATGTTTCAGCAGTTCCCGCCGGGCTTTCCAGTCCGGCAGAAGCTTTGCCACCTCCGCCCAGAACGCCGGGCTGTGGTTGGGCTGCAGAAAGTGGCAGTATTCATGCACCACCACATAGATCTGCGCTGCCGGCGGCTGGTTGTACAGCTGCAGTGCAAACGTGATCTGCTTCCGTGCCGGAACACACACGCCCCAGCGGCTGGTCATGCTGCGCACCTTGATGGCAGGCTTCTGCCCGCCCAGCACCCGGGCAAACGCCGGATAGACCTGATCGCTCATAGCCGTGAAATAGGCCAGTGCGGCCTCCTTGTCCGGCAGGTTGGCGTTGTCCCGTGCGGACTTTGCCATGACCCGCTGCCGGGTGTCCCGGATCCACTGCGCATTCTTCACCACAAGGGCATCCGCCTGTTCCAGGCTGGTGCGCAGGGGAATGCTGACCATCACGGTGCCGTTGTCCCGCACCCGCAGGTGCAGCTGCTTGATCTTTTTGCGGTACAGCTCATACTGGATGCCGCCCGCCGAGCGGAGTTCTGCCGTTGGTTTCGGTGCTGCCATCCGGTCACGCCGCCTTTTCGGCGGTCTGCCCGATGGGCAGCTGTGCCAGCACCACGGCCGCGAAGATCAGCGCACAGCCTGCGCCCTCCCGCAGGGAAAGGCTCTGGTGCAGCAGCAGCCAGCCGCCCAGGGCGCTGAACACGCTTTCCAGGCACATGATGAGGCTGGCAATGGCGGGGTTCAGGTCCTTCTGCCCCAGAATTTGCAGGGTGTAGGCCACACCGCTGGACAGCACGCCGCAGTACAGGATGGGCAGAGCGTTTTCCGCCAGGCCCGCCGCAGTGGGCGTCTCGAACAGGAACGCTGCCGCCGTGCTCTCCACGGCCACCACAAAGAACTGCAGCAGGCTCAGGCGCACGCCGTCCACCTGCGGCGAAAAATGATCCACCGACAGGATCTGAAAGCTGAACAGCACCGCGCACAGCAGCAGGATCAGGTCACTGCTCTGGATGCCGCCGAAGCCGTTGGTCATACACAGCAGGTACAGGCCCAGCACCGCAATGACCATGCTCACCCACAGGCGGGCGTGGTTCTTCCGGCCCAGGAACAGGCCGAACACCGGCACCAGCACCACATACATGGCGGTCAGAAAACCGGCCTTGGCCGTGGACGGGTCCAGCGTGATGCCGATCTGCTGGGCCGCACTGGCCGCGAACAGAAAGGTGCCGCAGACCACCCCGGCGGTCAGCAGCTTCTTTTTTTCTTCCGGAGTCCCGGGCCTGCCGTCCGTGCCGCCCTGGCGGCGGCGCACCGCATCAAACACGGCCACTGTGGGCAGCAGCACCAGCACCGCCAGCCAGCTGCGTCCGGCCAGAAAGGTATAGGCCCCCAGCCCCGCACCGGCGCTCTGGGCCACAAAGGCCGTGCCCCAGATGAAGGAGCAGAGCAGCAGCAGGAGGGAATTCTTCGTTTGTGTGTTCATCAGCCGATCCCTTCCACCTTGAGCAGGCCGTAGAGATAATAGCGGCTGGAATCATAGGAAATGGTGATGCGGTACTGCGCCGCCGGATCCAGACCGGACACCGTGCACCGATAATTCGTGCCGTCGGTCTTGATATAGTAGGTGCTGCCCGGGACATACTCCGCGCCGCCGTCCACCTTTTTCCAGACGGCGATCTTGAATTTCTGGGTGCCCTCTGCGGTGCCGCATCCCATAATGTTCAGGGTGCCGCCCGGCACCGCAAAATAGCTGGTCTGCCGGCTCCAGATGCCGTTGAATACGGCATACAGGCAGCCGTCCGCCGTTGCCGTGGCAAACTTGGCCGAGGGATCCGCGATGCCCTGAATGATAAGCTCATCCGAGGTCTGCTCTGCCCACTGGGTGGTGTCCTCTTCCTGCACCTCGCTGGAGCTGCCCGTGACCTTGTGTGCAATGCCGGTCAGGGTCTCCTTGCAGCCGGTCAGGCACAGCGCCAGCACCCCCAGCGCCAGAAGCAGCGTCAAAAGCCGTTTTTTCATCTTCATACGTTTCCTCACGAAGCAAGTGCTTCTTCTCTTGTTTTGCGTTTCCCGTTTTCCCGGTTCTGCCCGGAAAAACTCATTTTATAGTATACCGCATTTTGCCGTCCTGCACAAGGGAGCGGCCTTTGTTTTGTGCGCCTTGCCGCCTGTTTTTATGCATCTTTGCCGCAGACGGCCCGCAGGGCCGCACACTCTGCTTCTGCCACTGCCGCCCTGTCCGGATCGAACAGGGAGCCGTACCGGTACAGCGCCCAGCCGCCGGCGTTCTGTTCCCGCAGAAACTGCACCTGCCGGGCCAGCGCCTCGCCGGTGTTCCAGCGGGTCCCGGCGTCCGGGTCCGCGCCGCCGTCCCCCACCCCGATGCGGTAGGCGCCCAGCCCGAAATACAGGGCCACGTCTGCCGCTCTGGGGTAGCCCAGCCACTCCGGCACGATGTTCTCAAAAGCAAAGCGGGTGTTGCCGGAGGACAGGGTAAACCCCTCGCCCCAGTACACCTGCGGGCAGAGGTAGTCCACTACAGCACGGTCCCCGCCCGCTGCCAGCCAAGCTTTCACGTCGCTGTACTGCTGGTCCTCATCGTTGTCCGGGTTGCCCTGCGGGCTGATGCCAAAGCGCAGGGTCGGGTCCTGGGCCTTGACGGCATCGTGTACGGCCTGCACCAGTGCGGTGACGTTCTCCCGCCGCCAGATGGTCCGGCTGCTCACGCCGGAAGCCGCAAACTGCACCGCATCGATGCCTTCGTCGGTGGTGGGGTAGAAGTAATCGTCAAAGTGGATGCCGTCCACGGCGTAGTTCTGCACCAGCTCCGCCACCCCCTGCACCACATAGCCGGCGGCGGCAGGCTCTGCCGGGTTCAGGTATACGCCCTCGCCTACGGTACAGGTCCACTCCGGGTGCGTACAGATCAGATTGGTCTCCGCCAGGTTCGGCGGCACCGCCGCCGAGGACCGCAGACGGTAGGGATTGATCCACGCTTCCACGCTCAGGCCCCGCCCGTGGGCTTCCTGCAGGAGCACATCCAGCGGGTCAAAGCCCGGGTCCTGCCCCTGCACGCCGGTGCACAGATGACTCCACGGGTACAGGTTGCTCCGGTAAAGGGCATCCCCGAAGGGCCGCACCTGCGCCAGGATCGTGTTCAGACCCAGCCCGGCACAGTTGTCCAGCAGTTGGGCCGCCCCGGCGCGGAACGTCTCCTCCGAGGAAAAATCCATCCGTGCCCACTCCAGATAGCTCACCCAGACCGCCCGCCATTCTCCGGCGGGCAGAGCCGGGTTGGGTGCCGTGGGCGTTTCCACTTCCCCGCCTGCCGGGCTGTCCGGCCCACGGCGGTGCCACAGATATGCCCCTGCGGCGGCGCAGACCGCCCCGGCTCCTGCCAGAAAAGCCCGCCGCCCGAAGGTTTTCCGTCCTGCTGCTTTTGACCTGCGCCGCTGGGTCACAGGGTCTCCTCCTGGGTCTTGTAGAGGGTCAGCGCCGCCCAGCCGCGGGCACAGGTCAGCAGCACGAACATCAGGTTGGTCCAGAACGCCAACCCGCTCATGCCCGCATACTTCGTCAGCATCCAGAACAGCAGGCGCAGCACCTCGGCGGCGCAGACCAGCTGCAGCTGCCGCTGGATGGGCCGGCCGCGTTCATACTCGGTGGCCAGCAGGGCGGGCCACACCAGTGCCGAGCAGATATCGCCCGCCCAGCCGCTGGCCCCCAGCTTGCTGAGCATCAGCACCACGAACACCCCGGTGTAATTGCGCTTTTCCCGGGCCGGGGAGCCTTTCTGCGCCGCCAGAAACAGCACGGCGATGCCGGTCAGGCAGAACACGATCAGTTCCAGCCCGGAAAAATCCATGCCGCCCAGAACGGCAAAGCCGCCCAGCATGGACACCGCTACGGCCGCCAGCAAAAAGAAATACCAGGTCTTGCGTGTAAATTTCAGCTTCATTGCGTTCCTCCTGCCCGGTGCGGACACACCCGGCTCTGACAAAATTTTCAAAGAATTAAAAATATTATAGCACAAAAGTCTGCAGGTTGTGTTACAATAAGGAAAACTCTTCCGGAGGAACATCATGAACTCTGTCATTTCCATCGTCCTGCTTGCCGCCGTACTGGGCGTCATCGTGTTTCTGCTGTCCCGGCGGGAGAACAGCCGCCGCAGTCAGTACGGCCCCGCCGGACTGTCGGAGTTCCGCACCGACCTGCCGCTGGATGACTGCTTCGACCGGCTGGATCAGCACAGCCCGGAGGACGTGTTTGCCTACGAGTGCCGCCGGGAGAAGGATGGCGGCTTTCTGCTGCATCTGACCCTGCACCAGCCCACTCAGCAGCCGTTGGACACCCTGTACACCCTGCGGCTGGATCCGGGTCGGCAGACCGTGGCCACCCTGATCTTCATCCGGGAGGCCTTTGGCTACAAGGAACCGCTGTTCCCGCAGGAAATGCTGGACACTTTTATGGCGCAGAAGCTGGATGCCCGCCGCACCAAATAACTTTGGGCAAATGCTTTTCTTTTCATGCAGAATCTGCTATACTGAAGTATATGCACTGTGTGTGCGTCTGTGGGCTAGTAGCTCAGTTGGTCAGAGCTGGCGGCTCATAACCGCTTGGTCGCGGGTTCAAGTCCTGCCTGGCCCATAACAAAAAAGAACACTCCTGACGGGGTGTTCTTTTTTGTTATATTCAGGGCGGCGGAGCGGAAAGGTTCCGGATACGCGGTTATCCCGCCTTACTGGAACACCGCCACCACATAGGTCGTGCCGTTGCAGTCGATGAAGACCGCCCCCATCGTTGTACTGGTGCCTGCATAGTCCTGCAAGGCAGCGTCAGCGCCCGCCAGCTGCGGCACATACAAGCTGGCCGGAACCAGGTTGTTCTCCGAAGGCTGGAGTTCCAGCGCGATCACGGCATCCATGGGCACACCAATGCAGCCGGACCAATCCAGAAAGTCATTCAAATTGTCCTGATGGCTGGAGTTCGTATCGTCAGACAGCGCCACCTTGCACACCAGATGATCCGCTCCCTGCCGGATGGCGGTCGAATTCACCAGCCAGTTTGCAACGATCGATGCCTGTGCCTGCAGGTCTGCATTGTAGGTCAGCCCCATCGTTTTGGCCAGCGCTTCCCCGCCTTCTCTGGACGTATAGGCGTTTGCCGCAGCAGTGCCGATCCCACCGCCGCTTCCGCCGCACGCCGTGAGCACTGCCAGTGCCAGCACTGCTGCCAGCAGGCAGACTGCCAGTTTCTTTCCGTATTTCATGATGCCTCGGCTCCTTTCAAATCCCCAGAACGTTGGCCCGCCGTCCCACCGGCGTGCCATCCTCTGCTTTCATGATACCGTTTTTGTCCGTCGAATGCAACATTTTCCGACAAAAAAAGCAGACCGCTGGCTCAAACGGCAGCGGTCTGCTTCAGCTTGTTTACTTCGCGTACTCAACGGCGCGGCTCTCGCGGATGACGTTGACCTTGATCTGGCCGGGATAATCCAGCGTATCTTCGATCTTCTTCGCGATGGAGCGTGCCAGCAGGATGACCTGATCGTCGCTGATGACGTCGGGCTTGACCATGATGCGCACTTCGCGGCCTGCCTGCACGGCAAAGGCCTGCTCCACGCCCTCAAAGCTGGAAGAGATCTCCTCCAGATTCTCCAGGCGCTTGACGTAGCTCTCCACGTTCTCGCGGCGGGCGCCCGGGCGGGCAGCGCTGATGGCGTCGGCAGCCTGGATGATGAAGGCCAGCGGGGTCTTCGGCTCCACATCGCCGTGGTGCGCCTCGATGGCGTGGATGATCTGGGTGTTTTCCTTGTACTTGCGGCAGATGTCCACACCGATCTGGACATGGCTGCCCTCGATCTCGTGGTCCAGTGCCTTGCCGATGTCATGCAGCAGGCCGGCACGGCGTGCCATGGTCACGTTGACGCCCATCTCGCCGGCCAGCAGACCAGCCACCCAGGCCACTTCCATGCTGTGGGTCAGCGCGTTCTGACCAAAGCTGGTGCGGTACTTCAGCCGGCCGATCAGCTTGATCAGATCCGGGTGCAGACCGTGGATGCCCAGCTCCATGACGGCACGCTCGCCCTCGCGCTTCATCTGCAGCTCCAGATCGTGGCGGCACTTCTCCACCGTCTCCTCGATGCGGGCAGGGTGGATACGGCCATCGCCGATCAGACGTTCCAGAGTCATGCGGGCCACTTCGCGGCGGGTCTGATCGAAGGAGGACAGGGTAATGGCCTCCGGGGTATCGTCGATGATGAGGTCCACGCCGGTGGCAGTCTCCAGGGCGCGGATGTTGCGGCCCTCGCGGCCGATGATGCGGCCTTTCATCTCATCGCTGGGCAGCGGCACCACGCTGACGGTGGTCTCGCTGCAGTGGTCGGCCGCACAGCGGCTGACCGCCTGGCCGATGAGGTTGCGGGCGATGTTGTCGCAGTTTTCCTTCAGGTCGGTCTCATAGGCAGCGATGCGGACCGCCTTTTCGTGGGTCAGTTCCTCGTCCACCTTATGCAGCAGCACTTCGCGGGCGTCCTCCTGGCTCAGACCGGCCAGCGTTTCCAGACGCTCCAGCTCCTTGGCACGCAGGGCATCGATCTCTGCCAGACGTGCTTCCGCTTCTTCCGCGCGCTTCTTCAGGTCTTCTTCCTTGCGCTCCAGCGCTTCGGTCTTGCGGTCCAGTGCGGTCTCTTTCTGATCGATGCGGTTCTCCTGACGGCTGATCTCCGCCCGGCGCTGCTTGATCTCCTTGTCGGCCTCCGCCTTCTGGGCATCGACCTCTGCCTTCAGCCGGAAGGCTTCGTCCTTGGCTTCCAGAACCGCTTCCTTGCGCTTCTGGTCTGCGGTCTTGATCGCTTCATTCACCAGGCGGGTCGCTTCCGCCTCGGCGCTGCCGATCTGTGCTTCTGCAGTCTTTTTCCGATTGTTGTAACCAACAAAATAGCCCGCAGCAGCGCCGACAACAGCCACGATCAATGCCACAATCCATCCGATTGCGGTCATCGTGTGTTCACGCTCCTTTGATTAAAATTCAACTTGAATCCTAAGCAGGAGACGCTGTGCAGCGGGGTGTGGGCATAGAAGCAGTATAAGTGAGCTTTCAACGCAAAAAAGGCAACAAAACCACACGCACGGAAAAATTTTCCGCACGGAACATCTGCCGGCTTTTTTCTCTACGGTTCTATCTTATCAAAACAGGCGCTCACCGCCTGAATGGCATACAGTTACGGAACACCCTGCACACAGCGTCTTTTATTCCATACTACTATTTATATTACGAAACATTTCCACGCTTGTCAAGAGAAATCCGGTTCCGCCCAGAGAATTTTTGTGCAGAAAAACAAAATTGACCCTCTCAGTCTGCTCACTCCGTTCGCATCCAGCGGCTCCCCCTTTTGGCTTTGCCATCTTCCCCCGGCCGGGGGAAGTCCGTCCCGAAAGGGGGAGCTGGCGAACCCGCCAGGGTTCGCCTGAGAGGGTTCGTTCTTTGTCATTCCAGATACATCCGGCGCAGGCGCATCAGGCGCGCCGGGGTCAGGCCGTACTCCTGTTCCAGATAGTTTTCCGCGCTGCCGCACTTTTCCCGGATGGTCTGCAGCACAAAGGGTGCGGCTGCCGGGTCCACCCCCGCAATGCCGTAAAAGCGGATGCGGCTGGATGGGTCGGCTGCAATTTCTTCCGCGTGCTCGGCCAGCACTGCCTCGATCTCCGCCTTACGGCAGGTGTTGGTCTGCACAAAGTCCGCGCAGATGGTCTCGTCCGATGCGCCCAGCGCCAGCAGGATAAGCATCGCCGCCACGCCGGTGCGGTCCTTGCCCGCCGAGCAATGGAACAGCACCGGTGTCTCGCCGGCTTCCAGCGCCCGGAACAGCTCCTTGAACGCCTTGTTGCCGAACAGCATCTGCCGGTAGAGCATCTGCGAAATGCTGGTGCCTTCCGGCTCCGGCTCCATCATGCGGCTGATGTCGCCGGGTGCAAAGGAGATCTCCTGCCCGTCCGCACCGCACAGCGCACAGATCTGCACCATGCGGGCACCGTCCGGCACATAATCCGGCTCCCGCTGGGCTTCCGCGCTGCTGCGCAGGTCCAAAATCAGGCGCAGGCCCAGGGCGTCCAGCCGGGCGCGGTCGGCCTCGCTGGTCAGCCGTCCGGTGGGGAAGCCCCGCCAGATCTGCCCCCAGCGCACCGTTTTGCCCTCGTCTGCCGGGTAGCCGCCCAGCTCCCGGAAGTTGCTGCCGCCGGCAAAGGGCAGCTGGGTGCCGGGAGCCGGATGCACCGGGGCCGCAGGCTTGGCTGCCGAAGACAGCACCGGCAGGTTGTAGAACGGCTTGGCCGGACGGCCCCGCCGGGGCGGCAGGGATGCCGCACTGCCCAGCACGTCCATCAGGTAACTGCGGAGCAGGTCGATGTAGGCCGAGCTGTAATCCCGGCGCTGCACCAGCGAAACGCACAGCGGCGGCAGGTCTTCCAGCAGCACATCCCGCACCCGGTCCAGCTCCCGGCGTGCCCCCGGCTCGTAGCGGGTCAGGCAGGTGCACAGCTGCTCCTGCACCAGATAGTACGCCTGATAGAAGCTGGGGCCGATCTCCGCGTTGGGCGCAAAGCCCGCCCGGGCGCAGGCCGACCACAGCGGGCTGAACAGATCCTGCCGCAGGCTGGGCAGCAGCAC
>CAKSZS010000031.1 GCA_934525845.1 uncultured Faecalibacterium sp.
AAGCCTCGTCCAGCTTCTTCACGGTCTTCTGCAGATCGATGATATAGATGCCGTTGCGCTCGGTGAAGATATACTTCTTCATCTTGGGGTTCCAGCGGCGGGTCTGGTGACCGAAGTGCACACCTGCCTCGAGAAGCTGCTTCATAGAAACGACTGCCATAGTAAAATACCTCCAGATAATTGTTTTGCCTCCGCACACCGTGATCCATGCCCCGTATCGGACGGGGCGGGACTGCCCTCCACTCCCGCGGGAGCACAAAAGGGCATAGTGATGCGTGTGTAATGCCTTGTTATCATAGCATAAAAAGTGCACGGTTGCAAGAGTTTTTCTCTGTTTTGTCCAAAAAATTTTCAGGCTTTTCGCTTATTTGCCCGTACCGGACGCCGCAATGCTTTCCAGCCCCATGCGCTTGAGGGCATAGTTCCTGCCGAACATCAGGTCATACTGCAGCATCCACTGCTCCTGGTTCCAGCGCTGCTGGAACGCGGTGGCCTCGGTGGTGGTCGTGCCGTCCCGATTCATCACGACGCCGCGGGTATAGGCGCGGTCGGCCACCCGCAGCTGACGGTTCAGGAACTGGAAGTAGAGCGGCTGTTCCAGGCCGTACAGGTTCATCATCACCGGCGAGATGTCGTAGGCGGCAATGGTGCCCAGATCCACCTGCGCGTCGCTGTAGTTGGACCACATCAGCAGGGTGGTCTGGTGCAGGCGGGGGTCCGCGCTGGAATCGCTGGCATAGCCGGTGGTGGTGTACACGTCGTAGTTGGAATCGATGGGGTTGTAGTGGTCACCCCAGAACACCAGGATGACCGGCTCGTCCACCTGGGAGAAGTACTCGGTGAGCCTGCCCAGCATGGCGTCCGCATCCCGGATGCCGGTGGCGAAGTCTTCCAGAGCACCCACGGTGCTGGGCTTCAGCCCCACCGGATGGGATACGACGTGCACCCGCTCATCGTCCGGGTAGTTGTCCTTATTATAATTGGTATGATTCTGCATGGTCACCGCGTGCAGGAACACCGGCGCATCGGAAGACGCCTTCATGCTCTCGTACTGCTGGATGATCTGGTCGGCCATGGAGTCGTCGGTGACCAGGCCGCTGGTCCAGTAATGCCTGCGCACCTTGGTCACGTTGTGCATATCTTCCAGGCTGATGAAATCGTCCAGGCCCAGGTTGGGGTAGGCCTTGTCGCGGCTCCAGTACCTGGCCCAGAAGCAGTGCACCGCAGCGGTCTGGTAGCCCTCGGTCTTGAGGTAGCTGGGCAGCGCAAACATGGGCTTGGTGACGTGCTGCTGGTAGGGCTTGCTGCCGCTGGGCAGGAAGGACACCGAGTAGCCGGTCAAAGCTTCAAACTCCACATCGCAGGTGCCGCCGCCGAAGCTGGGGCTGTAGGCCCGGCCGGAAGCGCTGGTCTCCTGCAGGGCGTGCAGGTTGGCGGACACATCCGTATCAAAAGTGATGCCGTACTGTTCCAGCTCGGAAACGTCCCAGTAGGACTCATCCATCACATAGATGATGGTCGGCTTCTTCACCTGCTCGTCCTCGGCAGTCGTGGCCGCGTAACTGGTGGGGTACAGCGGGCTGGTGGTGAACTTCTGGCTCTCGTCCACGTTGTCCAGAATGGCATCCACCGCTTCCTCGGAATAGCCCTCCGGCTTATCGATCTCCAGGTTGGCCAGGTTGGTCATAAAGCCGGTGATGACGCCGTAGTAGCGGTAATAGCGGTCCTGCATCCAGGCGTCCGGCACGATGCCGATGGCCTTGCAGACTTCCGGCTGCAGAAACACGCCGAAGATCAGCAGGCACATGGCCGCTGCGGTGGCGGCAGAACCGGCCAGACGGGGCAGCCACCGCTGCTTATGCCGCCCCCGGTACAGGAAAAAGCTGCCCACCGTCAGTGCCAGCACCGCCGCGACGGACACGATCATGCTGGTCTGGATCTTGATGCCGGCTGCGGATGCCACACCGGCGGCCTCCGACACCTGTGCCAGATCCCAGGGCAGGAACGGCTCGCCGCGGAGCTGCAGGGTGTAGAAGTTCACTGCACAGGGCGCACAGCCCAAAACTCCCATGACCAGCGTGGACAGCGGCGGCAGACGGAACCCCCAGTCCACCAGCAGCCACACCAGATACAGCAGCAGCCAGGCCAGCAGGTAGGCTTCTGCGTGGGGGAAGATCAGGGTCATGAATGTATCAGGGGTCAGCGAACCGCGGGCGATCCACTCCCCCAGCAGCAGCACGATGAGTGCGCTCAGGATCGGATACGCGATCCGCGCCGCCAGCAGCGGCTTCGGGGTTTTCAGCGAATTCATGGGAGTTTTCCTTTCCTCTTTTTCGATCGAGCGGCCTTTCTTGGGCCTTTTGCACAAACCTTCTGCGATTATTATAGTCATTTCTCCGAAAATGTCCACCCCGTTTTTTCAAAAAACTGCCCTCTTTTTTACAATCCGACGTCATTCCAGCCCCAGCTTTGCCCGCAGCTGCTGCCAGAAGCCCTGCTTTGCCGCGGGCGGCTCCGGCAGCGCCGTATGCACCAGGATGGCGTCCGTCCCGATGGTCTCGATCTCCTGCCACGGAATGGTCAGGCTCTCGCCCCGGCCCAGCAGACCGAACAGCCGGGGGCGTCCCAGCAGGATCAGGCTTTGCAGCCGGGCCGTCGCAGGGTCAAAGGCCAGATCGTCCGCCCGCCCCAGACATACGCCCTGTTCCAGCTGCACCACTTCTTTCTGGCAAAGTTCCCGGATGGTCACGGCACACGCCCCCTCTCCCCTCACTCTATGCGGCAGCTGCGCCATTTATCCAAAAAGCAGTGGAAACCGCCCGCCGGGTTGTGGTATACTGAAGAAGACCCACACAAAAAGAAGCGGAGGCGCTTATCATGTATAAAAGCATTGTATTGGATTTGGGCGGCGTGATGGTGGACTTTGATCCCAAGTCCTATCTGGTAGACCGGCTGTGCAGCGCCGAAATGGAAGAAAAGGTCTACGACCTGACCTTCGGCAGTGAGGAATGGCAGCTGCTGGACGCCGGGCAGATCTCCCGGTTCGAGGGCAGCCACCGGATGCTGGAAAAGGCCCGCGCCGCCGGCTGTGCCTTCGAGGTGCAGGGCGTGCTGGATGACTGGGTGCACATCCTGCGCCCGCGCCGCCGGATGCTGGAGCTGGTACGCCGCCTGAAAAACCACGGCTACAGCGTCTACTACCTGAGCAATCTGCCCCAGGACATTCTGGAGCGCTTTACGGCGCAGGGCCTGTTCGAGCATTTTGACGGCGGGGTGGCCTCCTGTGAGGTGCACATCAACAAGCCCGACCCGCGCATCTATCAGGCGCTGCTGGACAAGTATCAGCTGCAGGCCGAGGAATGCGTCTTCATCGATGACCGGCTGGAAAACGTGCAGGCAGCGTTTGCGCTGGGCTTTGCCGGCATCCAGATGAAGGAGACCGTAGGCACCCTGGTGCGCAGTCTGGCCACCTGCAACGTGACCCTGCGATAATGCAAAGACAGCAACAGCCCCCGCCGGAGCACACCGTTCCGGCGGGGGCTGTTCTGCATCCTGCGAAGGTTACTTTTCCTCGTAGTTCTGGCAGTAGTGCGGGGTCTCCACCTGCTGGGTATTGCAGGTGCACTGCTCGGTCACTTTGATCTGCGGCAGGTCGCATTTGCAGCCGTCCACATTGTGGCAGCAGGCGCAGACATCACAGGTAACACCGATGTTCTCCATGTTCATCACCTCTTTGCAGACAGGATGCCCCGCCGCAAACAGGTTTATGCGCACATCGGCTCAGGAAGCTTTTGCCTCCCGCCTGGCTTTGAGGGTCACCGCCAGGTGCCGGATGGACAGCACCGGGTGCACCGGCAGCATCCGGGGGCCGGCCCAGCGCATGACCGCGCGGATCTTTTCCCGCATTTCCGGCTTGTAGCAGTGCACCTTGCAGGCCGAACAGAAGGTCTTCGTCTCCATGAACGGGCACCGGTCGATGCGGGCCAGGGCGTAGTCCTGCAGTGCCCGGCACTCCGGGCAGAGGGTTCCTTTGGGGGTGCCGTGCTGCCTGCGGCAGTACAATGCGATCATCTCGCTGACCAGCAGCTTTTCGTCTGCGCGTTTCTTGTCCAGATTTTTTGCGTTTTCCTGCATGGGGGCGTTCCTCCTGCTTTTCAGCCTTCCTCCCGCCTGCGCCCGGAGCGTATTGCCGCGCGGCGCACCGCACTGCGCAAAAACGCAAAGCCCACCGTCACACCAATTGCTGCTGCCACTGCCATATACACCGCCTTTGCAACATCAAAGCGGCAGGAGATTCCGGACCGTTCCGTCCGTGATCCCCCGCCGCATGGTTTCATCGTTCTGTGCAGGGCCGTCCGCGAGAAGTTAGCAATTTCTAACTTTCATTCCTTCAAAAATGCCGTTCACCGGCTTCTCTAAAGTTTACCGCAGCAAACCCTGTTTGTCAAGAAAGCTTTTTACCGCTGCTTACCAGGCTGCCAGATCTGCGCCCAGCTTGCGGCAGGCTGCCTGCACATCGTCATCGGGGGTCTCGTTGCAGATCAGGCCCTCACCGCCGAACACCTGTGCGCCGTCGCCCTGTGCGCGCTCCACCCAGTCGCGCATCCACTGGCCGTCGCCCCAGCCGTAGGAGCCGAACAGTGCGATCTTCTTGCCGTTCAGGCTGCCTTCCAGGTCGGAGAACATGGGCTCGAACTCGCTCTCCTCCAGCTGCTCGGCACCCATTGCGGGGCAGCCGAATGCCACCACGTCGAACTCGCCCAGCTTGGCGGCGTTCATCTCGCTGCAGGGAACGATGGTGCCGTTGGCGCCTGCGCCCTCTGCAATGCAGTTTGCCATGGTCTCGGTGTTGCCGGTTGCGCTCCAGAATACGATTGCTACTTTGCTCATGTCAGTTGACCTCTTTCTGTTCATTTTAGTTAGATGTATCTAACTTTCAGCACTGTAAAAATGCGTCCGGTTTCGGATGCCGACGCATTTCTTTGGTTAGGCTTTTCTAACCATCATCAGGATACCACAGTTCCTCCCGGCTGTCAAGGGGAAACCTGGAAATTTTTCAGCCCCGCACCAGCTGAGAACCCGCCAGCATGATGCCGTAGAGCACCGGCTGATGCAGCAGGTAGAGCAGCAGCGAATGCCGCCCCAGCCAGCCCAGCGGCACACAGACCGGCCGACGCAGCGGCTCCATGCGGCGCTGCACGACGCCGTGCAGATAATACCCTGCCCAGAACAAAAACAGCCAGGGCAGCAGCGGGAAATAATCCGTGGAGAAAAAGCCGTCCGGGAAACAGCCGAAGAATGCGGTGAACAGGTTGGCATACAGGGTGCGCGGCAGGAACAGCCGTGCGCGGCCCAGCCCCCAGAATCCCTCCTGCGTATGGTAGGTCAGGGCGAACAGTACCGCCGAAATGCCCAGCCCGGCCCCGGCGGGAATCTTTTTCAGCAGCGGGTCCAGCAGGCCCGTCAGCAGCATGGCGCTGCCCAGCAGGGTGAGCACCCCGAAGATCACCCGGTCTTCCGGCATGAACACCAGTGTCACCGCCGTGACCAGCGCCCCGGCGGCAAACACCCGGGCACCCCGGCGCAGGGGATGCCGCCCCAGCGGTACACAGAACCCGGACAGCAGGATGAACACCCAGCAGATGGACTGCTGCCACAGATGTCCCGGCCAGCCGGTGTACCACTCCGCCCGCAGGCCGAACAGGAAAACCGCGTCCCAGCAGCCATGATAGGCGATCATGCTCAGCAGGTCCAGCCCCCGCAGTTCATCCAGCCGTGCGTAACGCCCCGCCGGGCGGTTTTGCGTCAAATGCGTCATCCTCTTTCCTCCTTTGCTTCCGACAGGAAAAGTATAGCATAAAATCCCGAAAATGCAAAAGGAGACGTTTTTCCCAAAAAACAGCCGCCGAACCCGCACAGCACAGCTTCTTTTTGCAAAAATCGGCGTATTTCTCTTGTACCCGGCGCGTCTGTGCGGTATAATATTGTCTTAGCCGCAGACCTGCTGCGGATGATTTTTTCGTTTTCCACGGTTTCTTTTAAATTCCACGGTTTCTTTTAAATAAGTAAGGAGGCGCATCTCTTCATGGCACAAACCAGCCGGACTGCCGACCTGACCACCGGCCCCATGCTGCAGAAGATCATTCTGTTTTCCCTTCCCCTGGCGGCATCCAGCATTCTGCAGCTGCTGTTCAACGCCGCCGATGTGATCGTGGTCGGCCGCTTTGCCGGCAGCACGGCGCTGGCGGCGGTCGGCTCCAACGGTTCGCTCATCAACCTGCTGGTCAACCTGTTCGTCGGCCTGTCGCTGGGTGCCAATGTGGTGGCAGCGCGGTGCTTCGGCGCAAAGGACGAGCGCGGCGTGCAGGACACGGTGCACACCGCCGTGACGCTGGGTCTGGTCAGCGGCGTTCTGCTGGCCTTTGTCGGCTTCTTTGCTGCCCGGGGACTGCTGGAACTCATGAGCTGCCCGGAGGACGTCATCGATCTGTCTGCTTTGTACCTGAAGATCTACTTCATCGGGATGCCCATGAGTATGCTGTACAACTTCAGCAGTGCGCTGCTGCGCGCTGTGGGCGACACCAAGCGTCCGCTGTACTGCCTGGCGGCCGCCGGCATCATCAACGTGGTGCTGAATCTGGTGTTCGTCATCGGGTTCCGGATGAGCGTAGCCGGTGTGGCGCTGGCTACCATCCTCAGCGAGACCGTCTCCGCCTGCATGGTCACCGCCATGCTGATGCGGGAGACCGGCGCGCTGCATCTCGACCTGCACAAGCTGGGCTTTCACGCCGGATCGCTGAAGCAGATCCTGCTCATTGGCCTGCCCGCCGGCCTGCAGAGCACCGTGTTCAGCCTGTCCAACGTGGTCATCCAGTCCGCCATCAACTCCTTCGGTTCCACCGTGGTGGCGGGCAGCTCTGCGTCTTCCAACATCGAAGGCTTCGTGTACACCGGCATGAACGCTTTTGCGCAGGCGGCGGTCACCTTCACCAGCCAGAACATCGGCGCACGCAAGTATGAAAATCTGGACCGCGTGATGCGCAACTGCCTGCTGTGCGCTGTGTGCACCGGCATCGTGCTGGGCGGCGGTGCAGCGCTGGCGGGCACACAGCTGCTGCATTTCTACTCCACCGATGCTGCCGTGGTAGCCGCCGGTCTGGAGCGGCTGCGCGTCATCTGCGGCACCTACCTGCTGTGCGGCACCATGGATGTGCTGGCCAGCAGCCTGCGCGGTCTGGGCTACAGTGTGCTGCCCATGGTGGTGAGCCTCATCGGCAGCTGTCTGCTGCGCCTGGTGTGGATCGCCACCATCTTCCAGCTCAACCGCACCCCCTTTATGCTGTACATCAGCTACCCTATCAGCTGGATCCTGACCGCGGCGGTCCATCTGACCTGCCTGCTCATCGTGCGGCGCAGACTGCGAAAAAAAGGCAGTCAGCTGCAGACGGCGTAAAGATGAGCCTCTCCGTCTCGCATTTGTTTGACCGCTCTCCCGAACGGGAGAGCTTTTTTGCTGCCTGCTGGTCACAGGAACAAAGCCCCCTTCGTAGGAGCCGGCAGACCCGCAGGGTCTGACGGAGAGGGTCACAGTTCTTTCACCAGCAGATACCGGTCGAACCCACCGTACATTTCCCGCCGGGCACGGATCTCAAAGCCGCCCGCCCGGGCATTGCGCAGACTGTAGGGATTGTCCGGGCAGACAGTGGCCCCCAGATGGGTGATCTCTGCCGGAAGCAGCGGCAGGGCGGCTTCCAGCATGGCACGCTGCAGGCCATTGCCCCGGAAATCCGGGTGCACGACCGCGCTGTCCGCGTTGCCCCAATGGCACCACTCCTCCGGCGGAACGCCCAGAAACGCCGCATAATTGTCCGGCTGTCCGCCGCAGAACCGGAAGGTCAGGTAGGCGGCCAGGCGCTCTCCCTGCCACACTCCGATGCACAGACTGTTCGTGATGAAATCCGTGATGTGTTCCAGCGTATCCGGCACGAACCATTCCGGGTGCGGCATGGCCGCGCGCACTTCGTTCTGCAGTGCATAGACCTGCGGCGCCTCCGCCGGGGTGCAGCGGCGCAGGGTGACCGGAAGCTGTGCCGGCTGGCCGCGGAACTTGTAGAGGATCTTTTCCATCCTGCAATGCCCTCCAAAATAAAATCATACTTTTTTCGTGATTCCAGTATAAATGCCGTTTTCAGCCTTGTCAATTTGTGTTATAATAAAAAAGGGATTTTTTGTCGGGGCCGCGCTCCGGCAGAATTTCCCCGAAGTCCCGGCGGGTCTGCCCGCCTGTGAACGGAGGAACCGAAATGAAGGAATCCACACTTGCCTCTTCCAGCCGGCTGGGCGGCGCCGTGATCAGCGACCGCGTGGTCGCCAGCCTGTTGGAGGAACTGCGCATCGGGCGCTACGCCCTTGCCGACCGTCTGCCCGCCGAGGTAGATCTTGCCGCCGAGCTGGGCGTCAGCCGTACCGTGATCCGCGATGCTCTGAGCGAAATGGAGCGGGCGGGCTATGTAGAGCGGGTGCGCGGCATTGGCACCGTGGTCAACCGCTCTGTGCTGAGCCTGCGCAGCCGGCTGGATCAGAAGCTGGAATATTATCCGCTGATCCGCAGCTTTGGCAGCTACCCCCACGCAGACGGCATTCAGGTCTTTCCCATCCGTGCAGGCGAAGAGCTGGCCCGCAACCTGCAGATCAACCCCGGCGATGAGGTCATCTGCATCAAAAAACGCATTCTGGCCGACACGACGCCGGTCATTTACTCCATCGATTACCTGCCCCGCAGTCTGTTCGGCAGCCGGGATTACTCCCGCATCGACCTGACCGGCGGCGTGTTCGATATCCTGGAGCGGGAATGCCACCAGCAGATCTCCTCCAACGTGGCACACCTGAAGGCCAGCTGCGGCGACGACGCCATCCGTGCCGCCATGCGTCTGGCCCCCGGCGAAGCCATGCTGCTGCTGGACGAAGTATGCTTCAATCGTTTGTGCCGCCCGGTGATGCGTTCGCTGAGCTATTACACGAACTTCTTTGATTTTTCCATCTTGCGCAAACTACTTTAACGGAGGTATTACCTATGCGCCATCTGATCGACCCGTTGGACTTTACCCCGCAGGAGATCACCGCTCTGCTCGATCTTGCCTGCCGCATCCGGGAAGACCCTGCCGCCTATCAGGACGTGGCCGCCCACAAAAAGCTGGCGACCCTGTTCTATGAGCCGTCCACCCGCACCCGCCTTTCCTTTGAAGCGGCCATGCTGAACCTGGGCGGCCATGTGCTGGGCTTCCCCAGCGAGAACGTGTCCAGCGCCAGCAAGGGCGAGAGCGTGGCCGACACCATCCGTGTGGTGTCCTGCTATGCAGACATCGTGGCCATGCGCCACCCCAAGGAAGGTGCTCCCCTGCGGGCTTCCCGCTATTCCCGCATCCCGGTGATCAACGCCGGTGACGGCGGCCACCAGCATCCCACCCAGACCATGACTGACCTGATGACCATCCGCACCCGCAAGGGCCGGCTGGACGATCTGACCATCGGCCTGTGCGGCGACCTGAAATTCGGCCGCACCGTGCACTCCCTCATCAAGACCATGGCCCGCTGCCGGAACATCCGCTTTGTGCTCATCAGCCCGGAGGAGCTGCGGGTGCCGGACTACATCATTAACGATGTGCTGGAAGCCAACGGCATCGCCTACAAGGAGACCCGCAGTCTGGAAGAGGTCATGCCCGAGCTGGACATCCTGTACATGACCCGTGTGCAGAAGGAGCGCTTCTTCAACGAAGAAGATTACATCCGCCTGAAGAACAGCTACGTTCTGACCCGGGAGAAGATGGCGCTGGCCAAGCCCGACATGGCCGTGCTCCATCCCCTGCCCCGCGTGAACGAGATCGCACTGGATGTGGACGACGATTCCCGCGCCGCTTACTTTGAGCAGGTGCAGAACGGCGTGTACGTCCGCATGGCATTGATCATGACGCTGCTGGGGCTTGCAGACCCCAGGGCACCGAAGGAGGGCAACTGATATGCTGAACATTGACGAGATCCAGAACGGCATTGTCATCGACCACATCAAAGCCGGCACCGCCATCGGCCTGATGGACCTGCTGGGCATCAAGGGCAACCGCACCGCCAGCGTGGCACTGATCCAGAATGCCCGCAGCAACAAAACCGAAAGCGGCCGCAAGGACATCATCAAGGTGGAAGGCGACGCCTCCTGGCTGAATCTGGATGTGCTGGCCTACCTGGACCCCAACATCAGCGTGACCATCATCGAGAACGGCAAGGCTGTGCGCAAGGAAAAGCCGAAGCCCCCCAAGCGCCTGGTCAACATCGTGCGGTGCCGCAACCCGCGCTGCATCTCCTCCATTGAGGAAGCGTGCGACCAGATCTTTGAGCTGAGTTCCAACGGCAAGTACCGCTGCATCTACTGTGAGCAGGAGCTGCAGGTCAAGCCGGAATAATCCGAATCCCAACAAAAAACGCCCTCCGGGAAGCATCGGCTCCCGGAGGGCGTTCTTCTTTGCTTTGAAGTTCTGGGGCGGTTACAGTGCGCAGGCCGCCTGCACCTCTTCAAAGGTCAGCAGGTCGTTGTGCGCCAGCTTGTTGCGCAGGGTGCGGCAGGTATCGATCCGGTGGTAGTCCTCCGTGGAGAAGTTCGTGCCGACCTGCCGGCACAGGAAGAACAGGTTGCCCAGTTCCAGATCCTGCGGGTCGTAGATCAGGTCGCCCTGGCTGCCCTGGATCGGCAGATAGGTCTGCAGCTGTACTGCATGGTCCTGCACATACTGCAGGCGGAACTGTTCCAGCCGCGGGAACACCTGCATGATCTGCGCCAGCAGCACCGCACTGTGCAGCTGCGCCTCCTGCGGAGCCGGCATCGGCAGGCCGCTGCTGTACCGCGCGCCGGAAAGGAGGCGCTTTGCCGTGCCGATGGGGTCGCCCAGCAGAGCATCCGGTGCAGCCAGCAGCAGGCCGCAGGCTTCCGGATCCTGCCGGCCCATCCGCAGAGCCAGTTCCGCCAGATAGTCCGGCATGGCGCTGCCCGCCGCCGCTTCCATGCAGAAGATGCGGCAGTCATGCTCCTGCGCCGCACACAGCACGGTGGGAAAATCGTGATCCGTGCCCGTACCCGGGGCTTCCAGCAGGAAGACTGCACGCTGCGGCAGCTGCTGTTCCCGGGCACACTTTTCGTACTGGCGCACGAACACCTTCCACTTCTGCATGGCGGCCGCGCTGGGGATGCTCCGCACCCAGAGATAGCTCTGGTGCAGGCTCAGCGCCGGAGACTGTGCCAGGTGCTCCGCCACCGTCGTGTTGAACCAGAAGCGGTTCCGCACGTCCGGCGGACAAAGCTCTTCCAGCATGAATTTTTCCGGTTCTTCCACCTCCCCGGCGTCCAGGATCCGGACCATCCGGCCGGCATCCAGGGTGCAGAGCTGCCGGTGGAGCAGCTCCTCAAAGGTGCTTTCCCAGGGGATGTGCTTCGGGGTGCGCAGGACCAGCGACTCCTCCTGCTGCAGGTGTTCCACGACGGCCTGCACCAGGCGCAGGGAGCCGCCCACCTGCTTCCACCAGATCTCACACATTGATGTCATCGTCTGCATCCTCGAACTCCTCCCCTTCCCGGGTCAGCTTGGCAAAGAGCGCCTCCGACGAACCGAGCTGGTCGCGGAAATTGTAGGAGGCGAACTCGTAGGCACCCTTGCCCACACTGCGCAGGATGTTCAGATCCTGCAGTTCGTCCAGATACATCCGCATCCGCTCGCCGCTCTGATCCTTCAGCTTGGGCATTCCCCAGTTCCGGGCGTACTCCACCAGATCCTGTGCAGTGTAGCAGCCTTCGTACTGCGGCTCCATGTAGTTCATATAGGCGATCAGCCATGCGATGCGGAAATACAGCCGATCCAGACGCAGGGTCATCTCAAACTTCTTGTGGATCTCCTGCAGGAAGTTGCCGTCCTTCAGGACACGGCCGATGTTGTCATCCGTCACCTTGTAGGGCGGGGTCTGGCTCTCCACATAGCGGCCATAGTCCTGGCTGCGCAGGGACTCCACCATCTTCTGGCAGTAGAGCTGGATCAGGCCCGGGAAATAGTTGGTGGTAGCGATGATCTGGGTCGCCTGCTCATCGCTGGCAATGGAGATGCCCAGGTAGCTCAGCGGCTCCAGCAGCAGCTGGCGGCTTTCTTCCCGGGTGAAGGGCTTGATGTTCAGCGCACCGAGATGCGGCACACCGGAGTTGTCGCCCAGCGCCGCGGCACGGTTGAAGCGCACCACATCGTGCAGACCGGCCAGCACGAACTTGAACCGATCCGGCATTTTTTCCTGCACGTCCTTGAGGGCCGTGATGGGCGCATAGCCATAGTTGGCGCAGTCCGAAATAAAGTCATCCGCCTCGTCCAGCATGACCAGCAGATAGGCAATGCGCTGTTCCGGCTCCTCCACATACAGCCGCTTCTGGATGCAGCTGGTCAGAGTATTCCAGTCCTCGGTCAGGCAGTCCTCGTCCAGCACCTTTTCGTTGATCAGACTCTGGGCCAGCATCCGGCAGCTTTCCGCACAGCCCAGCTTGGGAATGGGCACCCGCAGAGCGCGCTTGACGCCGCTTTCCACCTGGGTGCCGTCCACATCGGCCTGCGCCTTTTTCAGCAGGGCGGATTTGCCCAGCTGGCGGCCGCCGTAGATCAGGTTGACGCTGTCCGGCTGGTCGGCGCTGGATTCTTCGATGCGGCGCAGCTCCGACACGCGGCCGTAGAACATCTCCGGCGGCATATAGTTGGCCGCATCGGTCACATAGGGCTGGTAGCTGGAGAACGGCATTCCCACCGCCATGAGCATCTGGTTCATCAGAGCCGGTGCGGAGTCGGTGTTCTCAATGGGGTAATGGTTGCACAGATAGCCCAGCAGCACACGGTCCAGCACCAGATAGGTCCGGCGCAGGTTGTCGTTCTGCTTGATCTTGCGTGCCAGCTTGCGGCGCTCCGGCATGGACAGCACACCGTCCAGCAGCACCAGCTTGGCACCGGCCGCTGCATCCAGCGCTTCAAACTTTTTCAGCAGGCTGTCACAATCGTAGGTCTCGTACAGGCACACCACATCAAAGCCGCCCCGCGCCATCTGGGAGCCAAAGGCTGCAATGGGGTGCTGGCTGGTCACACGGCCGATCAGCTTGCGGGTCTGGGTCACATGGTACAGCTCGGTGCTGCTGTTGGGCAGCGTTTTGCGGTGCACCGCAAAATCCGTCCAGCCCAGCGCGGCCAGCAGGCGGGTGATGCTGTTCTCGTCCGCCGGGGTGCAGCCGATCCAGTTCTGGGCCAGCGCCCGGCCGCTGCCGTGCAGCAGATCCCGCGCCGAATCCTGATTCACGCGGTAATTGGTCTTGTACTCGCTCCAGAACTGGTCCAGATACAGCAGGGCTTCCGACTGGGTAAAGGGCTTGCGCTCCTCGTTGATGTGGTTCATCAGATCTTCGGCCACCGTGTAGTTCTGGTTCCGGATCATGGTAAGGATGCCGTCGATGGTGCTCTGCGCCACCGGCTCCCCGTTCTTCTCGCTGGTCTGGATCAGGCGCTCCAGCTGGCCTTCCAGCAGGGTGCCGCGCTGCTGCGCGCACTCCCCGATGTGTCTCTCACACTGCTCCATCAGGCTGTAGAAGAAGCCGTAGTTGTCGGTGCGCTCTGCTTCCAGATACCAGTAGCAGATGGTGTTTTCCAGCTCGGCCAGGAAGGGGTCGGCGTGCGCCACGCGTCCGCAGGACATCCACAGCGCATACTGCTCCCGGAAATGCTGCAGGTCGCTCCGGGCGGCGGCCGCTGCACGCTGCCGGCAGGCCTCCGCATAGGCCGGCAGTTCCGGCACCGGCTGCCCGGACGCTTCCAGATACTGCAGGATAAGGTCGGCCGTGCCGAAGTTGTGCTTTTTGCTGCCTGCCTCATAAATGTGCTGCAGGTGCTCTTCCATGGTGTCCTGCACCGTTTCGGCGTGGCGGCGGATGCGGGTCAGCACGTTGAAGTCCTTCAGCACGCAGAAGGTGGGTTCCAGCACCGGCATAAAGTCTTCGTCCAGCTGGATCCAGTCCCCGCGCAGGAAATCGGCGAAGAAGAAGCGGCTCTTTTCTTCCGTCCAGCTGCCGTCCAGCCGCTCCAGCAGGGAGCAGGCGGTGAACCGGATCAGGAAATAGCCCATCTTTTTCTGGTCGCCGCACTCGCCCAGCGCCAGCAGCTTGTCGCACTCGGCCTGCACGGCCTCCAGTTTCTGCCGCAGGATGGGTTTCTGCTTGGCGTACTCCGTCCGTGCTGCAGGGTCCGAGGTGTTCAGTGCGCCGCTGCGGTCGGTGATCTTATACCACTTGCCGATCTGCGCCACCATGCTCTTGATGGGCGAGCGCATATTGTTGCGGCGGCTGCCCTGCAGCGAATCGTTCTCCTTCTGCTTGAGCAGCGATTCACCCGCCTTGTCCCAGCAGTCCTGGATCAGAGCGTCCACCACCGTCAGCGACGGAGCACCCTCCGGCTCCTTGCCGCCGTACCAGTGGCTCACGAAGTTTTCCCGCTCCTGCGCCAGCTTCTTGTGATCCTTCTGCATGACCAGACGCAGAAGGGTGGCCAGTTCGCCCTGTTCCCCGAAGGCCAGCTTCTGGGCGCGCATCAGGCGTGCAAACTCCCGGTGCGGTGCCACCACATGGCGCTGATAAAGCTGGGCCGCTTCCTGGGCCACTGCCGTCAGTTTGGCGTCCAGATTCCGCTCCTCCGTCTGCCGGTAATCTGCCAGCAGATCCATGGGCAGGTTCTGGTTGCGGCGGAAGTCCTGCATCACGTCAAAGGCCGGGCCAAGGCTTTCCATCTCATTGAAGACCGAGATGCCGTCCCGCAGGATCTGCAGGCTGCTCACCACATAATCCAGCTTTTCCTCCGACTGGAATGCTGCCCGCAGGCAGGAAGCCGCCCGGCAGCAGTCGATGAAGTCTGCATACTGCTCATCGATCTCGCCGCTGGCAGACTGCAGCCCGGAAAGGCTGTAGTTCAGCTTTTCCATGGGGTTTTCTGCTGCCAGGCTGGCCGCATGGTACACCGGCAGGATCTCCGGGTTCAGTTCCGAAGCTGCCTTCAGGGTGGTCAGCAGGATGGCCAGCCGGTTGGGGCCGTCGGCGTGCAGCGCGTAGTCCACCACTGCTTTTTTGGAGGTGTCCAGCGCCTTCCAGCCATCGGCGTCCCGGTACGGCTCAGCCGTCAGCTGTTCCTCTCCGGCTTCCTCTTCTTCCGGCTCTTTTTCCGGTTCCGGGGCAGGTTCTTCCGGCTCAGCCGGGGTCTCCCCGGCCGGCTCTTCCACGGCCTGCTCCTCCAGCTCTGCCGGTTCGGCCGTTTCCTCCACAGGATCCTGTTCTGCCTTGCCGTCCCGCTTCTCGGACAGCTCCTTGCGCAGCTCCAGCACCGTTTTCAGGAAGCCGTTTTCCGTGGTGCTGTTGTTCTGCAGGGTCTGGATGTGCTTTGCCGCGGCATCGTACAGGCCCAGTGCGATCTCTGCCCGCGCCATATACGCCGGCAGGCCGGTCTTGGCGTAGCTGCTGATGTTGATCTTATCGGCCAGCTCCGGATTCTCCCGGTAGATCTTCAGGTATTCGGTGCCGCGCTTGAGCACCCGCTTGAGCAGGTCGGTGTTGCCGGAAGCATTGTACTCGTCCATGCAGATGCGGATGTACATACTCAGGGAATTGACCCGCTGTTTGGCCTTGATGTTGTGATGATCCAGGCTGTATTCCAGCCGGTCGATGGCGTTGTCCACATCGTTCAGGCTGCGGTACATCTGGATCAGGCTGTCGTAGTGTGCATCGTCCTCAATGATCTTGCTCTGGTTGTCCAGATAGAGCTGCTTGGCCCACTCCAGCGCACCCGGCTCCCGGTCCTTGCAGGCCACGGCACGGCGCAGAGCCACGTCCAGCGCACTGCCGGCATCGGCCGTTTTCATGAGCAGGGCAATGTAGGGCTTCATCTCCTCCAGCGTGGCGTTTTCCGTGTTCATGGTGTTCAGCTTTTTCAGGGGGGATGTCTGGCTGGGCTGCAGGTCGATGGCCTGGGCGCCCCGGAGGCAGAAGCTGACCATAACGCTGGTCTTTGCCAATTCATCGGAAGAGAGATGGGTCAGCTGTGCCGACAGCTCCCGGCTGGTCACATCGTCAAAGGAGAAGCTGTAATCGACCTCTTTGCCGTCCTGCACCGCACCTACAACGCCGCGGCTCCGGATCCAGTCCACCTGGATCACTGCGCCGTCCATCCGGACGAGCGGTTTGGGCGCCGGCTGGGGCTGCACGGCAGGCTGCACCGCAGGCGGAACGGGCTGCTGCTTTTCCGCTGCCCGCGGAAGGATCCTCTGCCCGGCAAACCCGGCCTGCAGCACCTGCAGGCGGCTCTCCGGATCCGCGTTCTCGTCCAGCGGGATGTTCTTCTGTGCCGCCAGATGGCGGAACAGCGTATCGCGATAGCGGCCGGAACCGTTGACCACGGTCTTGTCCAGCCGATCCAGACAATTTGCGTTGTTCAGCCGGAGGCAGCCATCGTCGATGACCGTATACAGCGCATCGATCTCCGAACAGAGCGGGTCGCTCTCCAGCGCACGCACTGCCTGCTCCACGGCCTCCTCATAGTTTTCTTCCTTATAATAAAGGATCGCGGCTTCCGGGGTGTGGTTGCACAGTGCCATCAGCTCACTGCTTCTGGGCAGTTTGGCCCGCACGCCCATTGCGCCGCAGAGATAGTTCAGTTCCGGGTCGAAGGTACGCCCCGTCTGCTGGATGGTCTGCCGCAGCTGTGCCGCAGCCATCCGCGCCTTGGCCGGATTGCTGTTCTTAATGTTGTAGGCAAAGCTGCTGTAGCCGGCCTGTGCCAGGTTTTTCTTATCTGCCGGCAGGTCATCGAACAGAATCTTCAGCTCTGCATCCGAGAGCTGCGGTACCATGAGGTCTTCCTGCCAGTAGAACGGCGTGAACGGTTCCGGGACTGCAGCCGTCACCGGCTTTCCGGCAGGCTGCACGCCGCCCGGAACCGGGTTCACCGGCGTCACCGGTACGGTGCTTCCCACCTCCACCGAACGGATCTCCTTGTAATCCACGACCAGATCAAACCCTGCGCCCTCAATGTCCAACGATTCGCCATTGTTGTCCGCCACGGTTCCGGTCAGCATCTCGCCCGTTGTCTTCACGATGCTGACCGTCGTTCCCGTCTGCAGGGCTTTCAGTTTTTGCTGCAGCGGATCGGTCAGTGCGAACAGCGTAAATCCGGCCACTTCCCCGCCGTCCGGCATATAGTCCACGACCTGCTCAAATCCATCTCCGGTGATCTCAATGGATTGTTCATCCTTTTCGGTGACGATGCCCTTGTAAGTTGCGCCGTCCGTTGTCTGCAGTTCAATGCTCTGTCCGACTTGAACTGCTTTCAGCTTCTTCAGTTTCATTGCAGAAAGTGCCATTTTGTAAGTCCTCCTTGATGTCTGGATTGGTTGTCCCGTCCTGTCTGCAGCCTGCGGGCTTTTCCCGGTACTGCGCGGCGCATTCGTTCGCTCCCTTCTGCCGCCGGATGGTGGTATCAGTATAACAGGCTCTCTCCAAAATGTAAACCAAAGTCCCTGTTTTTTGCTTGATTTGCTATTTTTTTCAGAGAAAACTGACAAAACTGCCAGAATTTCAAAAAAGCTGCTTTTCCGTTTTCCGGCCGGAACGCAAAAAAGCCCGCTGCACAGCGGGAACGCCGTGCAGCGGGCAGAAACGATGACTGGGGAGACCCGATCAGACTTCGGTGTTGAAATAGCGCTTCAGCAGGCCCTCGAAGCCGCGGCCGTGACGCGCCTCGTCCTTGGCCATTTCATGGACGGTGTCGTGGATGGCGTCCAGGTTCAGTGCCTTTGCCTTCTTGGCCAGGTCCATCTTGCCGGCGCAGGCACCGCACTCGGCCTCGGCGCGCATCATCAGGTTCTTCTTGGTGCTGTCGGTCACGACCTCGCCCAGCAGCTCGGCAAAGCGGGATGCATGATCGGCTTCCTCATAAGCGTAGCGCTTGTACGCCTCGGCGATCTCGGGGTAGCCCTCACGCTCTGCCACGCGGGCCATGGCCAGGTACATACCGACCTCGCTGCACTCGCCCTCAAAGTTGGCGCGCAGACCGTCCACGATCTCCTGGGGCACGCCTTCTGCCTTACCGATGCCGACAACGTGCTCGGTGACGTAGGTGTTGCCGGTCTTTTCCACAAATGCGGAGGCCGGAGCCTTGCAAACGGGGCACTGAGCCGGGATCTCGCCTTCTGCAATATAACCACAAACGGTGCAAACGTACTTCTTCATAAGAATGACCTCCATCGTTCTCTTTTATTTCATTTCGGGAATGCTCCGGTGTTGGTACTCACCGCGCTTTCCATGGCTTTATTATAGCGAATAATTCCTAGTTAGTCAAGCATAATTTTAAGAATTATTCCTATTTATTGAAATCCAGCAGGGTCACCAAAAACCTTGCGCAAAAATTAGATGATTTGCCCTGCTGTGTGTCTGCACCGCACGCTGCAAAACAGATGCGCCCTCCCTGCCCCGCAGATCCGGAGCCGGGAGAGCGCATCTTCCAAACTGCTTATGTTTTAAAAACGTTCCGATCAGACCTGCAGGTTGCTGCTGGAAGCGGCTTCCGAACCATCGGCTGCATCGAACTCGTAGTCGTTGCCGGGCAGGATGGCGTTCAGCAGGATGCCGGCGATGGCAGCGATGGCCAGACCGGACAGGTTGATGTTCACGCCGGCGATGGCAAAGCTGAGGCCGCCCACCGAGTTGAAGCCCAGCGCGCACACCAGAATGACCGCCGCCACGATCAGGTTGCGGCTGTTGGTGAAGTCCACACGATTCTCGACCACGTTGCGCACACCGATGGCGGAGATCATGCCGTACAGCACGAAGCTGATGCCGCCGATGATGCCGGTGGGGATGGTGTTGATGACGGCCTCAAACTTGGGGCTGAAGCTCAGGATGATGGCCAGCACCGCGGCAATGCGGATGACCAGCGGGTCGTAGATCTTGCTCAGGGCCAGCACGCCGGTGTTCTCGCCGTAGGTGGTGTTGGCCGGGCCGCCCAGCAGGCCGGCCAGCGTGGTGGCCAGACCATCGCCCAGCAGGGTGCGGTTCAGGCCGGGGTCGTTGATGTAGTTGTGGCCGACGGTGGCGCTGATGGCAGCGATGTCGCCGACGTGCTCCATCATGGTCGCCAGGGCGATGGGGATGATGGTGAACAGTGCACTGATGAACTCCGGGCTGCCGTCAATGGCGAACAGACCCATGGCTTCCTTGTGCAGCGGGATGCCGAACCAGGCAGCCTCGCTGATCCGCTGGAAGTCCACTGCACCGGTGACCAGTGCCACCGCATAGGACACCAGCACGCCGATCAGGATGGGCAGGATCTTGACCATGCCCTTGCCCCAGATGTTGCAGACGATGACCGTGCCCAGTGCCACAAAGGCCAGCAGCCAGTTGGCCTGGCAGTTGCTGATGGCGGAGGGGGCCAGGATCAGACCGATGGAAATGATGATGGGGCCGGTGACCACCGGCGGGAAGAACTTCATGATGCGGCGGATGCCGAAGGTGGAGATCAGCAGGCTTGCCACCAGATACACCAGGCCGGAGAACGCGATGGCTGCACAGGCATAGGGCAGCATTTTGGTGTTGGCCACGGTCAGGTTGCCGTCCGCGTCCGCCAGCATGGGCGCCACGATGGAGAAGCCGCCCAGGTAGGCGAAGGAAGAACCAAGAAAAGCCGGAACCTTTTTCTTGGTGATCAGATGGAACAGCAGCGTGCCCAGACCTGCACACAGCAGAGTGGTGGAAACGCTCAGACCGGTCAGCAGCGGCACCAGCACCGTTGCGCCGAACATGGCGAACATATGCTGCACGCCCAGGATCAGCATCCGTCCGGTGCCCAGCTGCCGGGCATCGTAAATGCCCTTGGAGTAATCGATCTTTTCACTCATGGGATTGTTGTACCTCCTACAGAAAACCGCCCAAAAAAAGAGGCATTGCCGCATTCAAACGGCAGTGCCTCAAAAATTGGGAACAATGATTCCGCCCGGAAAAATGGAAGGGAACCGGCGCAGTCGAATGATCGTGTGCATGATGTCCGCTCCCCTTTCTCCGTGCTGCTTCAACCGCCGGAACCGCTCCGGCCGAACCGCCGGGCAGGTTCCCCGCCGATGGCTCTTCTATAAAGTATACCAGATTCCCATGCCCACCGCAACCTTTTTGCAGGATTTTCTTGCAATCCGGCGCAAACCGCACTATAATATAACCTACTATCGGAATCTGTAAAGCACTTTTTGACTCAGGAGGATTCATGGTTTATCTGGACTATTCTGCCAATACCCCGGCGGACGAGGAGGTCTTGCAGCGCTTCTGTGACATCGAGCGCCGCTGCCCCGGCAACGCAAATTCCCATCATCAGGCCGGTGCCGCCGCCAAAGCGGTCATCGACGAAGCCACCCAGAGCATTGCCCGCTGCCTGCAGGTGCAGCCCGCCGAGATCATTTACACATCCGGTGCCAGCGAGGCCAACAACTTCGCCATCAAGAGCCTTGCCCGGCTGGAACGCCACCACGGCAAGCACATCATCTCCACCCCGCTGGAGCACTCTTCCGTCAGCGGCAGCCTGACCGCGCTGCAGGAGCAGGGATACGAGATCGACCTGCTGGACGTGAAACAGGACGGCACGGTAGACCTGGACCACCTGCGGGAGCTTCTGCGCCCGGACACCATTCTGGTGGCCGTCACCGCGGTGGACAGCGAGCTGGGCGTGGTACAGCCGGTGACGGAGATTGCTTCTATATTAAAGGAGTTCCCCCACTGCCATCTGCACGTGGATGCTACCCAGGCGGTGGGCAAATGCCCGGTTTCGTTTGAAGGCATCGACACCATGAGCCTGACCGCCCACAAGTTCTATGGGCTGAACGGCATCGGCGTGCTGGTCAAACGGCGCGGGCTGGCGCTGGAGCCGCTCATCCACGGCGGCGAGAGCACCACCATCTACCGCAGCGGCACCCCCACCGTGGCACTGGCCGGTTCGCTGGCGCTGGCGCTGGACAAGGCCGTGACCGAACTTCCGGCGCGCGCTGCCGCCATCCGGAAGCTAAACGACCGTCTGCGTGCCGAACTTTCCCAGTACCCCAACGTGCGCATCAACAGCCCGGCCAACGCCGTGCCGCAGATCCTGAACCTGAGCGTAAAAGACGTGAAGGGCACTGTATTCCAGCGGGAACTGGACGCCCGGGGCGTGTGCGTCTCGGTCAAGTCCGCCTGCTCATCGGACGGTCTGCCCTCCCGGGCGGTGTTCGCGGTCAGCCGTGACCGCCGCAACGCGCTGTCCTCCTGGCGCATCAGCCTGAGCCACCTTACCACCGAGGCCGAGCTGAGCGAATTCCTGCAGGCGTTCGATGCCTGTTATCATACCCTGACCCAATCCTGAAAAACGAGGTATCCCATGAAAAAGACTCTGGAACCCTATCAGCTGATCGAACGCAGCATCATCAAAAAGTACCGCAAGGAACTGTGGACGCCCTTCATCGTGGCTGTCAAGCGCTATGAGCTGGTGCAGGCCGGCGACCGCATCGCCGTGTGCATCTCCGGCGGCAAGGACTCCATGCTGATGGCCAAGCTCCTGCAGGAACTGCAGCGCCACAGCGATGTTCCGTTTGAACTGGTGTTTCTGGTCATGGATCCCGGCTACAACGAGATCAACCGCCAGAAGATCGAATCCAACGCGGAGCTGCTGCACATCCCGGTGACCATTTTCGAGAGCAACATCTTTGCCGTGGCCAACAACACCGACAAGAACCCCTGCTACCTCTGCGCCCGGATGCGCCGCGGCCACCTGTACAGCAAGGCCAAGGAGCTGGGCTGCAACAAGATCGCGCTGGGGCATCACTTCAACGATGTGATCGAGACCACCGTCATGAGCATGTTCTACGGTTCCCAGCTGCAGGCCATGCCGCCCAAACTGCACAGCACCAGCTTTCCCGGCATGACCCTCATCCGCCCGATGTACTGCATCCACGAAGAGGACATTCTGGCCTGGAAGCGCTACAACGAACTGGAATTCATCCAGTGTGCCTGCCGTTTCACCGAAAACTGCACCATGTGCGACAACGGCGGCGGCGGTTCCAAGCGGCAGGAGGTCAAGACCTTGCTGCGCCGCCTGAAGCGGGACAATCCCAACATTGAAAACAGCATTTTCCGCAGCATCCATGCCGTGGCATTGGACACTATGCCCGGCTACAAGTCCGAGGGCATGGAGCACAGCTTCCTGGAGCGGTTCAATGCCATGGAGGAAGCCGCTCAGGAACCGGCAGAATAAACGGTCCTGAGGCTTGCAGCGCGAAATAAGGTACCGCACACAGCTTCACTCCTTGTAGATTTTTTAAGAAAGCCGCGATTTTCCGTTCATTTCCGAAAATCGCGGCTTTTTTCTGGGCAGCGGAGGTCTGTGGAAATAAACCGGATCCTCACGTTTCTGGGTTCCTCCGCTCCCTGAAGATCCCAGAGCAGGAAGCATCGGCCCATGAAAAATCCCGCTTTCCGTAGAATGTTCTTCCGGAAAGCGGGATTTTATGATGTCACATTTTCTGTTTTTAACGAATCGACGTCAAATTCTCACTCCAATTCGATGGTTGCCGGCGGTTTGCCGGTGCAGTCGTAGAAGACGCGATTGACGTGCTTGACTTCGTTGACGATACGGCTGGTGACGGTGCCCAGAACATCCCAGGGCATATCATAGCTTTCTGCGGTCATGAAGTCCGTGGTGGTCACGGCACGCAGTGCCACTGCGTAATCATAGGTGCGCTCATCGCCCATAACGCCCACGCTGTGCATATTGGTCAGTGCCGCGTAATACTGGCTGATCTTCTTGTCCAGACCAGCCTTGGCGATCTCCTCACGCCAGATCGCGTCTGCATCCTGCACGATGGCGACCTTCTCCGGGGTCACCTCGCCGATGATGCGGATGCCCAGACCCGGGCCGGGGAACGGCTGACGGCTGACCAGATATTCCGGCAGGCCCAGCTCACGGCCAGCCTGACGGACTTCGTCCTTGAACAGGTTGCGCAGCGGCTCCACCAGCTCTTTGAACTTCACCTGCTTCGGCAGACCACCCACGTTGTGATGGCTCTTGATGGTCGTGGATTCGCCGCCCAGACCGCTCTCGACCACGTCGGGGTAGATGGTGCCCTGTGCCAGGAAGTCCACCGTGCCGATCTTCTGCGCTTCTTCCTCAAAGACACGGATGAACTCCGCACCGATGATCTTGCGCTTTGCCTCCGGCTCCGTGACGCCGGCCAGCTTCTGGAAATAACGGTCGCGGGCATCCACGCAGATGAAATTGATGTCAAAGCCGTTGGCATTGCCGGGGCCAAACACCGAGCAGACCTCTTCCTTCTCGTTCTTACGCAGCAGACCATGATCCACAAACACGCAGGTCAGCTGCTTGCCGATGGCCTTGGCCAGCATAGCGGCCAGCACCGAGGAATCCACGCCGCCGGACAGGGCGCACAGCACCTTACCGTCGCCGATGCGCTCCCGCAGAGCCTTGATATTGTTTTCCACGAAAGAGTCCATCTTCCAGTCGCCGGTGCAGCCACAGACGTTGTACACAAAATTGCGCAGCATCTTCTTGCCCTCGGCGGTGTGCAGCACTTCCGGATGGAACTGGACTGCATACAGACCCTTCTCCGCATTTTCCGCTGCTGCCACCGGGCAGTTGACCGTGTGAGCGGTGATCTTGAAGCCAGGTGCCGCCTGTTCAATGTAATCGTTGTGGCTCATCCAGCAGATGGTGGACGGCTGTACGTCGGTGAACATCTTGCTGGCATTGTCCACAAAGACTTCCGTCTTGCCGTACTCGCGCTCCGGGGCGCGGCAGACATGGCCGCCCAGCAGATGCATCATCAACTGGCTGCCGTAGCAGATGCCCAGCACCGGCACGCCCCAGTTGAAGATCTCGGGGTCGATCGTGGGGGAATCCTCCAGATAAACGCTGTTGGGGCCGCCGGTAAAAATGATGCCCTTGGGATTCTTTGCCTTGATGACCGACAGGTCGGTTTTATAGGAATAGATTTCACAGTAGACATTGTTCTCGCGGACGCGGCGCGCGATCAGCTGATTGTACTGGCCGCCAAAGTCCAGCACGATGACAGTTTCATGCTGCATGATGTTCTCCTCCCTTTTCCATTCAGTGTGTATTCTACAGATACTATTAGTATAGCACATCTCACAAGGAAAAGCGATATCCTTTGTGAATTTTCCCGGATTTACTTTTTCCAGGGCAGTTCCCCCTCCGGCGCCTTGAAATTGTACACCGGCTTGATCACTTCCAGGATCTCGACCGTTTCTCCGATCACATCCAGAATGTCGTTCAGCGGTTTATAGGCCATCGGGGCTTCATCAATGGTCTCCTCGCTGATGGATGTCGTATAGATCCCTTTCATGGCGTCCTGGTATTCGGTCATGGTCAGCTGACGCTTTGCCTGCGCCCGCGACATCACCCGCCCCGCACCGTGCGGCGCAGAATAGTTCCACTCCGGATTGCCCCTGCCCCTTGCAAGTACCGAGCCATCACGCATATTCAGCGGGATCAGAACCTTTTCCCCTGTATGCGCCGCGATCGCGCCTTTGCGCAGGATCATTTCCTGTGTATCGATGTAGTTGTGGATCGTATGAAACACCCCATCCGCTTCCAACCCTGCACGGTGAAGGATATACTCTGCCATCCTTTCCCGGTTCCGGCGTGCAAAGCGCTGACACAGCTCCACGTCATGCAGATAATTCTGCAGCGGGACTCCGGACAGCCAGCAAAGGTCTTCCGGTATCGTTGTTTCGCGGGCCTGATACGCGGCTTCCAGCGTCTTCAGCGCCGTCTGAATTTCTCCGCTGCGTCCCGTTTCGCGATACGTTTGGATCAGCTCCTGCCGCCGCGCCGGCAGATCATCGGTGCCTTTTCGCTGCCGCACCGCGTATTGCTGGTACAGCTCTGCCGTCTGCTTTCCAAGATTTCTGCTTCCGGAATGGATCACCAGATAATAGCTTCCATCCTCAGCGCGATCCACTTCAATAAAATGGTTGCCCCCGCCCAGCGTTCCCAGTGAGCATTTCAGCCAGTTCCGATTTTTCAGGTCTCCAAAGCAGCGCAATTCTTCCAGCGGGAATTCTTCCACCGGGCTTTCCCAGACATTCATTCCCGAGGGGATCTCATGACAGGCTGCATCGATTTTTTCAAGATCCAGCGCCGTATTGTTCAGTTTCACGGTGTACATCCCGCATCCGATGTCCACGCCCACGATATTCGGGCAGACTTTGTCCTTCACCGTCATGGTCGTTCCGATCGTACAGCCTTTTCCTGCATGAACGTCGGGCATGATCCGCACCTTTGCTCCTTCCGTCAGCGCATAATCGCACATCCGCCGAATCTGTTCTGCCGCTTTTTCATCGAGCGTCTTGGCATAGCAGCGGGCTGTACTCACTTTTCCATGTATCTCGATCATTCCAGCCACCTCCTTCATTCCGAATCTTATTTTGTTTCCTCTTTTTTCCGCACCGGGTGCCGCAGGACCGTCTTCCGCTTTTCAGGTGCCGTGCGGCGCGGGTCGCTCAGATAGATCTCATGATGCAACCGTTCCTCGGAAAAATCCAGTGCATAGCCCTGCTCTTCTGCAAAGGCATCCATCCGTGCCAATGTCGCCGGCTCCGAATCATAGGAACCGACGTGCATACACTGCACACACGCCCCCTCATCGTAGCGTCGGTATTCTGCTTTGGAAAAGTCTTTCTTCTTTTTGGCCGCTGCCTCCTGTACCGCCCAGTCAAATTCCTCCCGTGTGACAAACTCCGGCAGACGGATCATGGACGTCCATTCAAACGTTTCCTTATGGGCGTAATCCACCCCCTCCGTGCCCTGTTGGCACCACAGACCTTCCAGCGGCGGAACCACATACTCAAAATAGCCTCTTATTTTATGGCTGCCCTTATAACTCATCTTAATGGTAAATGCAACGCCATACAGGAGTTCCAGTGCTGCCTGATATTCCCCTGCCGGGTCGTTTGGGTCGCCTTTTCCGTGCACTGCCGCAAAATTCATAGGCGGCACCATAACCAGCTGCGGCTTTTGAGGCGGAAGGTAAAATTCCTTATACTCTTTTTTATAATCAAACGGCATCGCTCCGCTCTCCTTTCAGCAATTCCTTCTGCTTCTTTTTGCTGAAACTGCCCAGCACCAGCCGATACGACTTTTCCAGCATCTCGCGCAGCAGGTCATCCGGCACCATTCCGTCTGCCCGGATGGAGTTCCAATGTACCTTATTCATGTAGTAGCCCGGAAGGATATCCGTATACTGCTGCCGCAGGAATTCGCCCTCTTCCGGGGCCAGTTTCAAGGTAATGTACACCGCTTTTCCGGTAGCGTCATCCAAGCAGATGGCTGCAAACAGTTTGTCCCCGATCTTGTAGCGGATCCAGTTCCACTCCGCCTGCAGGTCTTTTATAACAGCGGGTTTTGCCAGCAGCTCCCGGTCGATCCAATCGTATTTCATCGCAGCATCCTCCATTGTCCAACAGCCTGGATCTTCTGAGTCCAGTATACCAGAACAACTATATTTTGTAAACCATAAAGTTGTTCTTCCTGCAATAAAAAATCCCCTGCCCCGTTCGGGCAGAGGACTCTGCAAAAACAAAAAGAGCGTTCCCACTCTCCGGAATGGGAACGCCCTTTGTAAAGTTTAACCTTTTGCCTCAGGACAGGCGCGAAGGGTCAAAATCACTCAATGATCTTGCCAACAACGCCGGAACCAACGGTACGGCCACCCTCACGGATAGCGAAACGCAGGCCCTCTTCCATAGCAACGGGGGTCAGCAGCTCAACGTGCATCATGACGTTATCGCCGGGCATGCACATCTCGGTGCCTTCGGGCAGGGTGATGATGCCGGTCACGTCAGTGGTACGGAAGTAGAACTGAGGACGATAGTTGGAGAAGAAGGGAGTGTGACGGCCGCCTTCGTCCTTGGTCAGAACGTAGACCTGAGACTCGAAGACCTTGTGGGGATGCACAGAACCGGGCTTAGCCAGAACCTGGCCACGCTCGATCTGGGTACGATCAACACCACGCAGCAGAGCGCCGATGTTATCGCCAGCCTCAGCGAAGTCCAGAGACTTACGGAACATCTCCAGACCGGTGATGGTGGTGCTCAGACGATCGGGCTTGATGCCGACGATCTCCATAGCATCGCCAACCTTGGCAATACCACGCTCAACACGACCGGTTGCAACGGTACCACGGCCAGAAATGGTCATGACGTCCTCGATGGGCATCAGGAAGGGCTTGTCTTCCTCACGATCGGGGTTGGGGATATAGCTGTCGACAGCGTCCATCAGCTCCTTGATGCAAGCATACTCGGGAGCCTCGGGATCGGTGGAGGTGGACTCCAGAGCCTTCAGAGCGGAACCACGAATGATCGGGGTGTCATCGCCGGGGAAGTCGTACTCGGTCAGCAGCTCACGGATCTCCATCTCGACCAGATCCAGCAGCTCTTCGTCGTCGACCATATCGCACTTGTTCATGAACACAACGATATAGGGCACGCCGACCTGACGAGCCAGCAGGATGTGCTCACGGGTCTGGGGCATGGGACCATCGGTAGCAGCAACGACCAGGATAGCGCCGTCCATCTGAGCAGCACCAGTGATCATGTTCTTGACGTAGTCAGCATGGCCCGGGCAGTCAACGTGAGCATAGTGACGAGCGTCGGTCTGATACTCAACGTGAGCGGAGTTGATCGTGATACCACGAGCACGCTCTTCGGGAGCCTTATCGATGTTGGCATAGTCCATGAACTCTGCGTCACCCTTCAGTGCCAGGTACTTGGTGATAGCAGCGGTCAGAGTGGTCTTGCCGTGGTCAACGTGACCGATGGTGCCGATGTTAACATGCGGCTTAGAACGGTCGAACTTTGCCTTTTCAGCCATTGGAATATCCTCCCTTAATTTAGGTTTTGATATTGGTTACAACAACCCTGCAAATACAAGATTGCACTGCAAGGCTATTCTACTAGATTTCTCCTGTAAAATCAAGTGCTTTTACAGGAAATTTTGCCGGAGTTTACACTACCCCGGCAAAATTCTCTTCGCTTTTCAGCTATAAATCCTGAATTTAGCCCTTTGCGCGGCCGGCGATGATGCCGTCAGCAATGTTCTTGGGCACCGGCTCGTAGTGAGACGGCTCCATGACATACTGGCCACGGCCCTGGGTCTTGGAACGCAGGTCGGTAGCGTAGCCGAACATCTGAGCCAGAGGCACAAATGCGTTGACACGCTGGGTACCGGC
>CAKSZS010000032.1 GCA_934525845.1 uncultured Faecalibacterium sp.
TTGCCGGAGCAGATGCGCATGAAGGCGATGCGGTCGCGGTGGGCCTTGTTCATGTTGGCCTGGATCTTGAAGATGAAAGCCGAGAACTCGTCACGGCAGGGGTCCACGGACTCGCCGGTCAGGCTGTCCACGCGGGCCAGCGGGGTGGGGGTGAGCCGCAGGAAGTTCTCCAGGAACGGCTCCACGCCGAAGTTGGTCAGGGCCGAACCGAAGAACACGGGGCTGAGCTCGCCGCGCAGCACCTTGTCCAGGTCGAACTCCTCGGCGGCACCGTCCAGCAGCTCGATCTCGTCCACCAGCTGCTGGTGCAGGTAGGGGGTCAGCAGCTCGTCCAGTGCGGGATCGCCCAGCTCGGCCTCGGTCTCCTCCACCTTCTTCACGCCGTTGGCGCGGCCGTCGCTGGAGAAGGCCAGCACTTTGCGGGTGTTGCGGTCAAACACGCCCTTGAACTCTTTGCCGCAGCCGATGGGCCAGTTCATGGGGTAGGTCTTGATGCCCAGGATCTCCTCAATGTTCTCCATCAGCTCAAAGGGGTCGCGGGCTTCGCGGTCCATCTTGTTGATGAAGGTGAAAATGGGGATGTGGCGCAGGGTGCACACCTTGAACAGCTTGATGGTCTGGGCCTCGACGCCCTTGGCGGCGTCAATGACCATGACGGCAGAGTCCGCTGCCATCAGGGTGCGGTAGGTATCCTCCGAAAAGTCCTGATGGCCCGGAGTGTCCAGAATGTTCACGCACTTGCCGGCGTAGTTGAACTGCAGCACCGAGGAAGTGACGGAAATGCCGCGCTGCTTCTCGATGTCCATCCAGTCGGACACAGCGTGCTTGGCGCTCTGCTTGCCCTTGACGGAACCGGCCTGGTTGATGGCTCCGCCGTACAGCAGCAGCTTTTCGGTCAGCGTGGTCTTGCCGGCGTCGGGATGGCTGATGATCGCAAACGTCCGGCGGCGCTCGATTTCTTCACGATTTGTCATAGAATATTATTTCTCCTGAAATGGATGGAACTCCTTCAGTCACGGCTGACGCCGTGACAGCTCCCTCAATGAGGGAGCCTCTGGCGAAAAGGAAAAGCTTCTCGCCCTGCCAAAGCCTCCCTCTCAGAGGGAGGTGGCATCGCGCAGCGATGACGGAAGGAGTATCTTTTTACACATACGCACCCTATTTTATCCGAAAACGCTCCATAATGCAAGTGTTTTCGTTATTTTTTCAGGATGAAGCAGGGCAGAGGGGCGGTTTCGGCCCAGTTGGCAAAATCGCACACCAGTACGGTGAAATCTTTCAGCGGCAGTGCCCGCAGCCAGGAAAGCACAGCCTGCTTTTCGTCCGTGCCGATGACCTGCCCGCTGTAGAGGATGGCGCTCACCACGCCGCCGGGGCGTACCGCCTGCAAGGCGGCTTCCAGCGCGGGAATGCTGCTCTGGGCCGTGGAGAACACGCTGTGGTCGGCCCCGGGCAGCCAGCCGAAGTTGAACATGACCGCATCGGCGGTGCCGGGCTGCACATACTGTAACAGGTTCGCATGGCTGTCGCAGTGCAGGGCGTACCGGTCGGCGGGGACCTTGGCTCGTTCCAGCCGGGCGCGGGTGGAGGCGATGGCGGCCTGCTGCACGTCGAAGCCCAGCACACGGCCCTCCGGGGCGGTGAGCTGGCAGAGAAAAGCCGTGTCGCCGCCGTTGCCGCAGGTGGCATCTACGCACAGGTGCGGGTGCACCAGGCGGGAAGCCAGAAAATCCTGCACGAACTTGACGGCAGTCAGGTCCGGCGTGCGGCGGCGCACCAGCTGGGACCCTTCCACAGCAAACCCGAACTTGGCCCAGAAGGGCAGCTCGGCCGGGTCGGCGGGCAGGGGCGCGGTGAACACGGTGGCAAGCTCCCGGTCATATCCGGCAAAGGTGCGCAATACTTCTTTTAACAAGTAGGAGCCGTAGCCCTTGCGCCGCCACCGGGGCAGGATGCACAGCCCGGCCAGCGCGGCCCCTTTTGCGGCGGGCTGCACGGTGCACTGGCCGATGCAGTCCTTTTCTTTATAAAGGGCAAAGCCCTGTTCGGTGCGGCGCAGTTCCATGGGAAAAGCCTCCTTGCAAAAATGACGATTTTCTGCCCTTTACCATAGCAATTCCGGGGTCTGCTGTCAAGGGAAAACAGTAGGACTTTATTTCACACATTCTTCACGGCGCGCGCGATGGATTTTCACAATTGACGGCTACAATAGGGGCAGTTCAAAGGAACGCAGGTCCCCTTGGGCCGAGCCTTTTCAGGGAAGGAAGTAAGAACATGGATGAGAACAAATGGGAATACGATTATTCCTCTTCGAATAACAGCGGCGATACCGGTTACCCCAACGTGGGCAGCAGCGGCATGAACACCGCCAACCAGTACAATGACCCGGAACCGGAGCACACTGCCCCTGCCGACAACGGCGGCAGCGCTGTGCCGCCCGTTCCGCCGCAGCCGCCGGTCCAGCAGGCCGAGCCGGAGCAGCCGAAGAAGGCCAAGAAGCACCACATCAACGGCAGCAAGGCGGCCCGCAGTGTGGTGGCGCTGGCACTGGCCGCGGCCATGGGCTTCGTGGGCGGCTTCGCCGGGGCAAAGGTCGGCGGCACCGGCAAGGTGGTCATCCAGCAGGCGGCACCGTCCACCAGCGCCAGCAGCTCTTCCAGCAGTGATGGCTCCATCACCTCGGCATCGGCCTCCGGCAGCAGCCTGAGCACCGAGCAGGTGGCTGACCTGGTCAGCCCCAGCGTGGTGGTCATCACCACCGAGCAGGTGGTCTACTCCCAGTGGTCCTGGTACGGCCAGAACCAGGTGGAGAGCGGCGCCGGCAGCGGCGTCATCATCAGCTCGGATGGCTACATCCTCACCTGTGCCCATGTGGTCGATGGTGCTTCCACCATCACCGTGACCATCGATGACAAGGATTACACCGCGACCCTCGTGGGCGAGGACACCACCAGCGACATCGCCGTCATCAAGATCGACGCTGACGGCCTGACCCCTGCCACCGTGGGTGACAGCGACAGCCTGAAGGTCGGTCAGAGCGTCATGGCCGTGGGCAACCCGCTGGGTGAGCTGGGCGGCACTGTGACCGGCGGCATGATCAGCGCCCTGAACCGCAGTGTGACCATCCAGGGCACCAGTTCCACCAACACCATGTCTCTGATCCAGATGGATGCATCCGTCAGCCCCGGCAACTCCGGCGGCGGTCTGTTCAATATGAATGGCGAACTGATCGGCATCGTCAACGCAAAATCTTCGTCCAGTGATGCCGAGGGTCTGGGCTTTGCCATTCCCATCAACGACGCCATCAAGGTGGCAGAGGAGCTGCTGCAGAACGGGTATGTGACCGGCCGCCCCTATCTGGGCATCAGCTATCTGGCCGTGACCGACGCACAGACCGCCCAGCAGCTGGGCGTGAACTCCTACGGCGTGTATATCATGGAAGTGGTCAAAGGCGGTCCTGCCGAGCAGGCAGGCCTGAAGGCCGGTGACCGCATCGTCAGCATTGATGGCACCGAGATCGCGTCCAAGGATGACCTGGGCACCCTGATGCAGAAGCACGCAGCCGGCGACACCCTGTCCATCACGGTGGCCCGCGACGGCCAGATGCAGACGGTCAGCGTGACGCTGGGGGAAAAGACTGCGTCCAACAGCTGAGAAGCTTTCAAAATATACTCCACGTCCGGGCGGCGGCAGACCTTTTCGGGGGTCTTCCGCCGCTTTTTGTGTGTGCAGAACGCACAAAAGCAGCAAAGATTTTTTGTCAAGAACGCCCTATGGACATTTTGTGACGGATGATGTACTATAGGAACACAAGATTGTTACTCTCCATGAGGCATTACTTGCAGACAGTTCCTTTGGCTTTTGTGGCTTATGGGGCGCGGTGTAAGTATACGCTGTACGGGGAGTTTTTTCTTTTCTATAAGCAAAAAAGCAGAGCAATTGGAGCGTGCCGGACATGGAGGTTTTCAAAAAGATCAACAACAACGTGGCCCTGGCACGGGATGCAAAGGGGCGGGAGCTTGTGGTGTTCGGCAAGGGCATCGGCTTTCCGTCTATGCCCTACGAGCTGACCGACCTTTCGGCGGTGCAGCGCACCTTTTACGATGTCAATGAAAAATATTTCGACCTGCTGCGCGAGGTGCCCGGTGAGGTGTTCCTGGTAGCGGACGACATCGCGGATACGGCCCGCGAGGAGCTGGACTGTGCCCTCAGTCCCAACCTGACCTACGCGCTGGCCGACCACTTATATTTTGCCATTCAGCGGTGCCGGGACGGCATCACCCTCCAGACACCGCTTGCCTATGATATCCGGCATCTGTATCCGGAAGAATACAGTCTGGCCAGGCAGGCCCTGCACCAGGTGCGGGAGACCCTCCATGTGGACCTGCCGGAGGAAGAATCCGTAAGCATTGCCCTGCATTTCATCACGGCGGAGTCCGAGGTGGGGGATATGCACTCCACCATCCTGACCGCAAAGGTCATCTCGGAGATCTCCGGCCTGGTGGAACAGCACCTGTCCGTCAAGCTGGACAAGGACAGCTTCAGCTTCTCCCGCTTTGCGATGCACCTGCGGTATCTGGTGCAGCGCATGATGCACGGCAAACCGCTGGGCGGAGACGACAGCGTGGACTCCATGTTCCGCACCGTCTGCCGGGAATATCCGGACATCTACGCCTGTGTCCAGCGCATCAACGAGTTCCTCACCATCACCTACGGATGGCCCTGCAGCAAAGAGGAACAGCTCTATCTCATCATGCATATCCACCGCGTGTGCGCCGAGCGCACCGCAGAAGAATAAACAGAATCAAGCCAGAGGATCCGGCTCGTTACCCGCACACAGTTTGCGGGGCGTCACCCAACTCGGAAAGAACTCAGAACGGCAAAGGCCGGACTGCGGCCTTTTGCGGAGTGGGTGTTTTTTATTGGGTATATATCCGCGGCCCGGCGCGCGAGGGCAGCGGCTTATATAAAAATGCTGTATACAAAAAGACATCTTCGTATGTCGGAACGGAAGGAAGTGTGTCGCCATGCAGGAAACCGGGCAGGCTGTGCTTGCACAGCTGCTTCCGCTTGTGGGCGGGGAGACGAACGTGGTCTCCACCACCCGGCGCGGCAGCCGCATTTCCATGATGCTCAAGGACGAAAGCCTTGCGGACCCCGCGGCGCTGGCGGCGCTGCCGTTTGCGGCCTCTGTCCGCCTGCAGAACGGGCGGCTTCGCCTGGAACTGACCGAACAGGCATACGAAGGACGAGAAAAGGAGAATTGGCTTATGGCAAGCAAATACGATGGCCTGGCGCGCATCATCATCCAGAATGTGGGCGGCAAGAGCAACATCATCTCGGTGGCGCACTGCATCACCCGTCTGCGCTTCAAACTGAAGGACGAAAGCAAGGCCAACAAGGAAGTGCTGGAATCCACCGACGGCGTCATCAAGGTCATGCAGGCCGGCGGACAGTATCAGGTGGTCATTGGCAACCAGGTCAATGACGTGTACGATGCCGTGCTGGAGGTGGGTCACCTGACCGCCGCCGGTGCAGTGGACGAGGACGGCAATGCCGTGGAGGAAGACAATGCAGGCGGCGGCAAGAAGAGTCCCGTTTCCATGCTGATCGATGTCATTTCCGGCACCCTGCAGCCCACCCTGGGCGTGCTGGCTGCTACCGGCATCATCAAGGGCCTGCTGGCACTGTTCGACTTCATCGGCCTGATCCCCTCCACCTCCGGCACCTATCAGGTGTGGTACGCCGTGGCCGACGGCTTCTTCTACTTCCTGCCCATCATCCTGGGCTACACCGCTGCCAAGAAGTTCAAGGTGAATGAGTTCATCGGCATGGCCATCGGCATTGCCCTGTGCTATCCGGCCATGGTCAACAGCACCGCAGGCGAGGTGCTGGGCACCGTGTTCGGCGGCACTGCCTTTGAGATGAGCTACTACCAGACCTTTATGGGCATCCCCGTCATCATGCCGGCATCCGGCTACACCAGTTCGGTGGTGCCCATCATCCTGGCCGTGGCCATTGCAGCTCCCATTGAGCACTGGCTGAAGAAGGTCATCCCCGACGTCATCAAGCTGTTCGTGGTCCCCTTCGTGACCCTGGTCATCATGGTCCCGCTGACTTATCTGGTCATCGGCCCCGTCGCAAGCATCCTGTGCAGCATCCTGTCCTTGGTCTTCAATGCCATCTACAACATCCCCGTTGTCGGCGGCATCATCGGAGGCATCCTGATCGGCGCATTCTGGCAGGTCCTGGTCATCTTCGGCCTGCACTGGGGCCTGGTCCCGCTGGCCATGATCAACTACGGCCTGATGGGCTATGACACCTTCCTCAGCCCCTACTTCTGCGTTTCCTTCGCACAGACCTTCGTCGTGCTGGCCATCATCCTGAAGACCAAGAACGAGAAGACCAAGAAGGTCGCGATCCCGGCCTTCATTTCCGGCATCTTCGGCGTCACCGAACCCGCCATTTACGGCGTGACCCTGCCCAAGAAGAAGCCCTTCGTCTACTCCTGCATCGCCGGTGCCATCGGCGGCGCGTTCACTGGCTTCATGAACACCCGCAGCTACTCCATCGGCGGTCTGGGCCTGTTTGGTCTGCCCAGCTTCATTGACACCACCGGCGACATGGGCATCACCAATATGATCTACATCATCATTGCCATCCTGATCGCTTCTGCCGTCGGCTTCGGCCTGACCTACGCCCTGTACAAGGACGAATAAGAATTCCCTGTTTGTGAGCCGCAGCGGGGCCGTTCTTGCAGACCGTGCAGGGTTTGTGCTATGATAAAAACAGGAACGGCCCCGCTTTTCTGGGGCAAGTTGATAAGAAGAGCTAAAGGAGAAACAACATGAGCGTTTTTCGTGACGATTTTCTGTGGGGCGGTGCCTGTGCAGCCAACCAGTTTGAGGGCGCATGGGACGTGGACGGCAAAGGCCCCAGCATCCCGGACCTGTGCACCAACGGTTCCCACACCCAGCCCAAGCTGCTGACCCCCACCGTGGAGCCGGACAAGTTCTATCCCAGCCATGAGGCCATCGACTTCTATCACCACTACGAAGAGGACATTGCCCTGTTCGCTGAGATGGGCTTCAAGACCTTCCGCACCTCCATCAACTGGACCCGCATCTTCCCCACCGGCATGGAGACCGAACCCAACAAAAAGGGTCTGGAATTCTACGACCGCGTGTTCGACTGCTGCAAGAAGCACGGCATTGAGCCGCTGGTCACCATCAGTCACTACGAGCTGCCCTATGCCCTGGTGGAAAAGTACAACGGCTGGGCTTCCCGCGAACTGGTGCAGTACTTCATGAACTACTGCAAGGTGATCTTCGAGCGCTACAAGGATAAAGTCAAGTACTGGCTGACCTTCAACGAGATCAACGCCGGTATGATGCCCTTCGGCGCAGTGCTGTCCCTGGGCACCTGCAAGGGCTACCGCGGCCCCGCCGTGCAGATGCCGGATGCCCCCCAGACCCGTCTGCAGGGTCTGCATCACCAGTTCATTGCCAGCGCGCTGGCCGTCAAGTATGCCCACGAGCACTATCCCCAGTTCAAGATGGGCAACATGGACTGCTTCATCACCAGCTATCCCTACACCTGTGACCCCGCCGACATCCTGGCCAACCAGCAGGCCATGCGCAAGACCAACTGGTACTGCTCCGACGTGCAGGTCCGGGGCGAGTATCCGGCCTTTGCAAAGCGCCTGTGGGACGAACTGGGCGTCACCATCCGGATGGAGCCGGGCGATGCCGAGATCCTGAAGGAAGGCACCGTGGACTTCTACACCTTCAGCTACTATATGTCCAACTGCATCTCCACCCACACCGACGTGGAAAAGACCGAGGGCAATGTGTCCGCCGGCTTCAAGAATCCGTACCTGAAGGCCTCCGACTGGGGCTGGCAGATCGACCCCATGGGCCTGCGCTACAGCCTGAACGAGATCTACGACCGTTACCGCATCCCGCTGATGGTGGTGGAGAACGGTCTGGGCGCTTACGATCAGAAGGCCGAGGACGGCAAGATCCACGACAGCTACCGCATCGACTACCTGCGTGACCACATCGCGCAGATGGCCGAGGCCGTGAAGGACGGCGTGGACCTGATGGGTTACACCCCTTGGGGCTGCATCGACCTGGTCTCTGCTTCCACCGGTGAGATGGCCAAGCGCTACGGCTTCATCTACGTCAACAAGTTTGACGATGGCACCGGTGATTTGAGCCGTGAGAAGAAGGATTCCTTCTACTGGTACAAGAAGGTCATCGAGACCAACGGCGAAGACCTGGGCTGAAAATTTCCCGAATAACGCAGAAGGGGCTGCTGCACAGCATTTTGTGCAGCAGCCCCTTTTTGTGTTTACAGCGTAGTCTGCCGGAAACTGAGAAAAGCTCCCCCGGAAGGGGGAGCTGGCATCGCGGAAGCGATGACGGAGAGGGTTCGCTTACCAGGGCAGCCCGAACACGGTGGCACTGCAGGGCGTCACCACGGCCTGCCCGCTGTACAGGCGGCTCTCGCCCCGCCACAGGCTGGACGAGGTGCCGTCGCTCAGCAGCTTCCAGCGCCCGGCGGGCAGGGGCACCGTTTTGCTGGTGTCGGTGGGGTTGTAGAAGACGCACAGCGCCCGCCACCAGGCTCCGTCGCCGGGGGCAGCGGGCAGCTGCCAGCCCACCAGGGGCTGTTCCAGCGAAAAGAAGGTCAGTGCTTCCGGGGCATGGCGGTCGGTGCTGCCCAGCCGGGGGAACGCCGCCCGCAGGCCCAGCAGGCCGCGGTAGTAGTCCACCAGGGCGTGGTATTTTTCGGCGCGGTTCCAGTCCAGCCGGTTCAGGGCAGGAGAGGAGCGGTAGCTGTTTCCTACGCCCTTTTTGGTGCGGGCAAACTCTTCCCCGGCCTGGAAAAACGGCAGGCCGAAGCTGGTGAGATAGATGCCGGCGGCCAGCCGGTTCTGGGCCAGCGCCGTGCTGTCATCGGCGTGGAATTCCGGCCGCTCGTAGCGCACCAGAAGCAGCTTGTCCCACAGGGTGAAGTTGTCGTGGGCGGACACATAGCTCACGATCTGGCTGGGGGCATGGGGCGGCAGCTTGTCACTGCGGCACCACGCGGCCACAGCCCCGCCGATGTCCCAGAAGCTGCCGGGTTTTCCCTCCACATAGCCCGGCTCCCGGGCGTCAAAGCAGCCGCCCTTGATGGCGTCACGGGTGTCATCGCAGAAGATGCCGATGCGCTCATTCAGCATGGCAAGGTTGGCCTTGTTGGCTTCGTACCGGTGCAGCTGGCTGGCTCCGCCCTGCCAGGGTTCGCCGTACATCAGGATGTCCTGCCCGCCGGGTAACCGGTCCAGTGCGGCCCGCACCGCATTCATGGTCTCCACATCGTACAGGCCCATCAGGTCGAACCGGAAGCCGTCGATGTGGTATTCCTGCGCCCAGTAGAGCAGGGAATCGATCATATATTTCCGTGCCATGGGGCGTTCGCTGGCGAACTCGTTGCCGCAGCCGCTGCCGTTGGACAGACTGCCGTCCGCGTTCTGGCGGAAGAAGTAGTAGGGCACGGTGTCGTTCAGCACGTTTTCGGCGCGGTACATATGATTGTACACCACATCCATGATGACCCCGATGCCCGCCGCGTGCAGGGCGGCGATCATCTCCTTGCACTCCCGGATGCGCACCTCGCCCCGGGTGGGGTCGGTGGAATAGCTGCCCTCCGGCACGTTGTAGTTGGTGGGGTCATAGCCCCAGTTGTACTGCCGCAGAAGCGGCTTGCCCTCGTCCACGCTGCCAAAGTCAAAGATGGGCATCAGCTGGACGTATTTCACCCCCAGCCGCTTGAGGTAATTCAGGCAGGTGGAGTGGATGCCGTCCCCGTGCAGAGTGGTGCCCTGCTGGGTGAAAGCCATGAACTTTCCCCGCCAGGCCGGGCGCACGCCGCTGGCGGTGTCCTGGGAAAAGTCCCGGACGCTCACTTCCCACACGGCCCGCTGGGCGGGCGGGATCACCGGGCGCACATCCTGTGCCCAGCGGGCGGGGTTCGTGCGGGCCAGGTCCACGATCATGCTGCGGGTGCCGTTCACGCCCGCGGCCCGGGCGTAGGGGTCGCCGGTCTCCCGGGAAATGCCGTCCACGGTCACCGTAAAGGTATAGTAATGCCCGTGCTGGTCGCCGGGCAGGTAGACGCTCCACACGCCCTGGGGACTGGGTTCCAGCGGCATGGAGCCGACGCAGGGACTGTCACTGCCCCGGCGGTAGAGATTGACCGTCACGGCCTGTGCCGTGGGTGCCCAGAGCCGGAGCCGGGTGCCGGAAGGGGCGTAGTCCGGGCCGAGGGGGCCGTGGCAGGTGGTCTTCTGCGCAAAAGCGGCGCTTTCGTACAGCGCCTTGTACTCTGCGGGTGTCTTTGCACACATACTCTCTTCATTCCTTCTTGCAAGTTTCAGACAAAATAAGTGTAAACAACCTGCGTGGATTTTGCAAGAGGAAAATCGCTTGCAAAACCCCGGCAGGTACACTATACTGGAAGAAAACGACAACACGGAGGGCAACGTATGGCATACACCGACGATTGGGAATCTCTGATGAACGGCGTGTTCGGCGCAGGGGGAAAGCCCCGGTTCGGCGCGGGCGCACCGCAGCCGGAAAAGTCCGGCCCGGCCCCGGGACCCGCGCAGGACCTGAACGCTGCCCTGCTGGAGCAGCAGAAGCAGCTGAGCGAGATGCTCAAGCAGCAGAACGCCCGCCTGAAAAAGCAGGACGATGCCGCCCAGACGGCGCTGCAGGACAGCCGCCGGATGCTCCGGGACATGGAGGAGGACGGCCTGCTGGCCAAGGGCACCGCCGAGACCAAGCCGGAGCATCTGGGCAGCTTTGAGGGGCTGGCGGACGAGGTGAAAAAGACGGTGCTGGGGCAGGACGCCTTTGTGGACACCGTAGTGCGGGCCATGCGCCGCCCCTTTGTGCTGGGCACCGAGCCGCCTGCTGCCCGCAACGTGATCCTGGTCAGCGGCGGGGCGGGCACCGGGCGGCACTTTGCGCTGGAAGAGACCGCCCGCATCATGGCGGCGCGGGGCCTGCTGCAGAGCGACAAGATGGCCGTGATGGACCTGGCGCTGTACCCCAACGCCGGGGCCGAAAAGCTGTTCTTACAGGATCTGTACGCCGCCCTGCACGCCCCCGGCGAGATCGTGATCTTTGAGCACTACGAAAGCTGCTATTCCGGCTTTCTGAAGACCCTGTCCGACCTGGCCATCAAGGGCACCGCGCCTCTGTCCAGCCGCTACCTCGTGAACAAGGAGGGCATTCTGGTGGACGCCGGAACGGCCCTGGCCCCGGGCGCGGTGAGCCGCATCGATGCCTGCAATAAGTACCTGATCTTCTTCTCCCACAAGGGCCGGGACGCGCTGGCGGACAAGTTCGGCGCACCCTTTGTGGCGGCGGTGGGCGATGTGTGCACCACCAGCGCCTTTGCCCGGGAAGATCTGGCCGCGCTGGCTGCGCAGGAGCTGAACGCGCTGGCGCAGAAGGTGCGCACCCGGCTGGGTCTGACCCTCGCCGCCGGGGCGGATGTGCGGGACTATGTGGCCGCGCAGTGCTCGAAGGACAAGGGCGCAGCCGGTCTGGCGGATTGCTGTGACCGCATCTTCCGCGCCCTGAGCGAGTACTGCCTGCAGACGGACAAGACCCTGTCCGGCACAGCAGCGCTGACCGCCGCCCCGGAGGGCTTGTTGTTCGCGCTGAACGATGCCGCCCCGGCGGACCTGTTCCGCCTGCTGCCGGCAGAGTACACCGGGGCCGTGGACGAGATCAAGGCCGAACTGGACGCGCTGGTGGGGCTTGCCCCGGTGAAGGACTATGTGTTCGGTCTGGCGGACAATCTGCAGGTGCAGCAGCGCCGCGCCGCCGCCGGATTCAAGACGGCCAGCCTGTCCATGCATATGATCTTTACCGGCAACCCCGGCACCGGCAAGACCACCATCGCCCGGCTGGTGGCCAGGTACCTCAAGGCCATCGGGGCGCTTAAGGGCGGGCAGCTGGTGGAGGTGACCCGCGCGGATCTGGTGGGCCGCTACACCGGCCACACCGCCCCGCTGACCAACAGCGTCATCCAGAGCGCGCTGGGCGGCGTGCTGTTCATCGATGAGGCTTACAGCCTGTACCGCGGCGAACAGGACAGCTTCGGGCTGGAAGCCATCGACACCCTGGTGAAGGGCATGGAAGACCACCGGGACGAGCTGGTGGTGATCCTGGCGGGCTACACCAAGGAGATGGAGACCTTCCTCACCGCCAACAGCGGCCTGGCCAGCCGTTTCCCGAACAAGATCGAGTTCCCGGACTACACCCCCAGCGAGCTGCTGGAGATCACCCGGGTGCTGGCCAAAGGGAAGGGCTACCGGGTGGACGAGAGCTGCACCTTCCCGCTGCTGGGTTACTACAAGCGGCGGCAGGCACTGGACAGCCGCACCGCCGGCAATGGCCGTCTGGCCCGCAATACCCTGGAAAAGGCCATCTTCAACCAGAGCCGCCGGCTGATCGCAGAGCCGGGCGCTCCGCTGGATCTGATTTTGCCCAGCGATCTGGAATTTGAAGAGTAAAACCCTCTCAGGCGCTGGCGCGCCAGCGACAGAGTGGAAAATGCGGTACGGTGTAAGCCGTGACGGAGAGGGTTCAAAAAAGCTCCTGTCCATTCGGACAGGAGCGATTTGTTTTTATCCTTTTATTCGTGCTGTGCCGCCAGCCCCAGCACCAGATCGTGCAGGCCCTGGCGCACCTCGGCGGGGGCAAGGATCTCCACCTTGCCGCCGAAGCCGCATACCCAGCCGTAGAACTGCGGGCTGACGCAGACCGGGACGTCAAAGTGGATGTGGGTGCCGTCCGCATCGGCCAGGAACATCGGCTCCTTGCCGAAGCGCTCTTTCATCACCGGCAGCAGATCCTCGGTGCAGCGCAAGGTGACCCGGTATTCCGGCCCGCCGAACATATTGAAATGCTTGCGCAGGTAAGCGGGCAGGTCGAAGGCGCGGAACTCCGTCCGCCCCCGGCGGGGCCAGTCCAGCACCGTGACATGGGACATCCGGTCCACCCGGTAATTGCGGATGTTGGCCGGCAGCTTTTCTTCCTGGTAGGCGATGAGGTAGTAGCAGCCGCCCTCCCAGGCCAGCTGCCACGGGCTGACGGTGCGGGTGCCGCTGTCCTTGTAGCGGAACCGCACCATGCGTTTGGCGCTGATGGCGCTGTGCAGGGCGTCAATGCTGTACAGCAGGGCGGTGCTGTCGCTCTTGGGGCGCCCGTCCACATACACCTGACGCTGCAGCTGGGTGCCCTCGTACTCGGAGCACAGGGCTTCCAGTTTGCGGATGATCTTTTTGCTGGTGCGGGCCGAGATGACCTTGCTGGACTGCACGGCGTCCACCAGCAGCTTCAGCTCAGACAGCTCGAAGGTGCGGCTGGCCAGCCAGTAGCCGCCGCCCCGGCCCCGGCGCAGCTGGATGTCGTAGCCCAGCGCGCACAGCGTCTCAATGTCGCTGTAAATGCTCTTGCGCTCGGCCAGGATGCCCTGCTGCTCCAGCAGCTCCACCAGCTGGGGCACGTTCAGCAGATGGTTCTCATCGGTCTTCTGCTCAAAAATGCGCAGCAGCGCCAGAAGCTTGGTTTTTTGTCCTTCCTGCTTGGGCATGGCGATACCTCCGGTTTCGTTTTACGGGCAGCGGCCCCGCCCTCTTCGTCATCGCCTGAGAGGGCGAGCAAAGTTACCTTATTCCGGCAGCTTTTTGTCAAAGGCTGCGCGGCGCTGGGTGGACAGGCGGAACATCGCTTCCAGCTTGTCCCGGTCGTCGGCCACCAGCGCGGCGCGCATCTCCTGCAGCGCCGCGTCGAACTGGTCGATCTCGCTGATGAGGTTTTCCTTGTTCCACAAAAACAGTTCGGCCCACATTTTGTCGTTGATGCGGGCAATGCGGGTCAGGTCCCGGAAGGAGTCGCCGGTGTACTCACACAGCGAGGTGTTGTCATTGGCGCACATCAGGCTCACCGCGATGGCGTGGCACAGCTGACTGACGTAGCCGATCATCTTGTCGTGCTCCTGCACGGTCAGGGTGCAGATGTGGTGGAAGCCCAGCACTTCGGCCAGCTCTCTGGCCCACTGGATGGCCTCCGGGGTGTTCTTCTCGGTGGGGGTGATGATGAAGTTGGCTGGGGCAAAATTCACCTCGGCGGCGTGCTCCACGCTGGAAGTCTCACGCCCCGCCATGGGGTGGCTGGCAATGAACTCCACCCCTGCCGGGCACATGGCCTGCACCGGTTCCACCAGGCCGGTCTTGACGCCGGACACGTCGGTGAAGATGCAGCCGGGCTTGATAAGATGCCCGTAGGTCTTGAACCACTCGATGAGGGCTGTGGGGTACAGGCCGAAGATGATGTGGTCGGCCTGCCGGACCAGATCTTCAAAATCGTGGGTCTTGCCGCGCTGGATGTAGCCGTGGTCGAGGGCATACTGCAGATGCCCTTCACTGCGGTTGATGCCATCCACAGAAAAGCCGGCTTTGCTCAGTTCCAGAGCATACTTGCCGCCCAGCAGGCCCAGGCCCACAATGAGATAACGTTTCGTTTTATCCAACATATTCCACCTCCGCGCCCAAGGGCCTGATGGCTGTAAAGAAATGCGGCCAGCTCTTCTGAATGGCTTCGGCATCGTCCACGGTCAGGGGCAGGCCGGTGCACAGCGCCAGCACCGCCAGGCTCATGACCACCCGGTGGTCGTTGTGGCCGTGCAAAGGAGCTTCCGGGGCGTGCAGATGGTCTGCACAGCCCTGCACCGTGATGGTGCCGCCCGCGCTTTCCAGCACGCCGCCGCAGGCCCGCAACTCGGCTTCCATGGCCGCGATGCGGTCGCTCTCCTTCAGGCGCAGGCGCTCCGCGTTGCGGATGACGGTGGTGCCCTCGCAGAGCAGGCCCAGCACCATCAGCACAGGGCCGAGGTCTGGGCAGTCGGCCAGATCGATGTCCACCCCGTGCAGGGGCGCCTTTGCAAAGGTGACGGTGTCCCCCTCACGGGTGAACTGTGCGCCGCACCGGTGCAGGATATCCAGAATGACCGCGTCGCCCTGCAGGGTGTCCGGGGAAAGGCCGGTGACGGTCACGCCGCCGCAGACGGCCCCCAGCACCGCCGGGAACGCCGCCTGGCTGTAGTCGCCTTCCACGGTGTAGTCACAGGCGTGGTAGTGCTGGTTTCCCGGCAGGAAGAGGGTCGTTTCGTCCATCCAGCGGCTGGACACGCCGAACGCTGCCTGGACGGAGCGGGTCATATCGATGTAGCTGCGGCTCTCCACCGGCGGGAGCAGGTGCAGGGTGCTGTCCCCGTCCAGTAGGGGCAGGGCGAACAGCAGGCCGCTGATGAACTGGCTGGACACGTTGCCCGCCAGCGTGTAATCTCCGGGCGTCAGGGCACCTTCCACGGTCAGACCGGCAGAACTCTGCTCAAACCGTAGATTCTGCTCGCGATATAACGTTTCGTAGACCGACTGGGGCCGCTCCATGAGCCGCCCCCGGCCCGTGAAGGTGACCGCCTGCCCGGTCAGGCTGGCGATGGGAATGAGAAAGCGCAGGGTGCTGCCGCTTTCACAGCAGTCCACCGGGGCGGACAGGGGCCGGAAATGCCCCAGTCCTTCCACCACGGCATCCGCCGGGCCGGTGCGAACCTCGGCGCACAGCTGGCCCGCCGCGCCGAGCGTGGCGGAGATGTCCTTGCTGAATTCCAGATTTGTGATATGGGAGCGCCCCTCGGCCAGCGCCGCGCACAGCACGGCCCGGTGCGCCATGCTCTTGCTGGGCGGGGCCGTGATGGTGCCGCCGATCTGTCCGGAGGATCGTGATATTGTTACAAGCATAAGGTTTATCCTTTGGCTGGCTCGCCCTCTCCGTCTTTGCCAAGGGCTCTCCCTTTGGGAGAGCTGGCGCGTCAGCGCCTGAGAGGGCGAGGCCGTTTATCTGTTACATATCCCGGCCGATGGCCCAGGCGACCTGACGGCACTTGGCCATGGCCTGTGCAAAGGCGTCCGGGGTCAGGCACTGGGCACCATCGCTCCAGGCGTGGCGGGGATCGTAGTGCACTTCCACTTCCAGACCGTCGGCACCGGCGGCCACGGCGGCGATCATCATCGGCTCCACGAGGTTTGCCTTGCCGGTGGCGTGGCTGGGATCCACGATGACGGGCAGATGGGTCTTCTCGTGAATGATGGGAACGGCGGACAGATCCAGCGTGTTGCGGGTGTACTTTTCAAAGGTACGGATGCCGCGCTCACACAGGATGACCTGCTCGTTGCCGCCGGCCATGATGTACTCGGCGCTCATGATCCACTCCTCGATGGTGTTGCACAGGCCGCGCTTGAGCAGCACGGGCTTGTGCATCTTGCCCACGGCCTTGAGCAGCTGGAAGTTCTGCATATTGCGGGCGCCGATCTGCACCACGTCCACATACTCCTCAAACTCCGGGATGCGGTCCTCGCTCATCAGCTCGGACACGATGGGCAGGCCGGTGGCCTCGCGGGCCTTGACCATGTCCAGGATGCCCTCGGTCTCCAGACCCTGGAAGGAGTAGGGAGAGGTACGGGGTTTGTAAGCACCGCCGCGGAACAGGGCCGCGCCGCCGGCCTTGACGCTCTGCGCGATGCGCAGAGCCTGCTCGGCACCCTCGATGCTGCAGGGGCCTGCCATGACGGCGATCTTTTGCTTGCCGCCGATCTTCACGCCGCCGCAGTCGATGACCGAATCGGCGGGGTGGAACAGGCGGTTGGCGCGCTTGTACGGGGCAGACACGCGGGTGACGTTGTCGATCCAGGGGTTGGCCAGCACGTCCCGCTCGTCGATCTTGGTGGTGTCGCCCACCAGACCGAACACGTTGTAGTCCTTGCCGGTGATCAGGGTCACGTCCAGACCCTGATGCTCGAACTTGTCAACGATCTTTTCCAGTTCTTCCTTCGGGGTGCCTTTCTTGGTGGAGATGATCATAAGAATGTTTCCCTTTCATTTTTACATCACAAGATGCGATTTGCTGCTGCCGTCCAGGCGGAGCAGCTGCGCGAGGTAGGCGCAGGCGTGCAGGTAGCCCTGGGGGCCTTCGCCGATGAAGTGGCCCTGACAGCCAAAGGACACCACATCCGTCTTGCGGAAGGGCTCCCGCTCGTCCGGGGCGTCCAGCAGGACTTCCACGGCGGGCACGCCGCACAGCCGCAGAGCGTCCAGAATGGCCACGCTGTAGTGCGCATAGCCGCCGGGGTTCAGCACGATGCCGTCCACCCGCCCGGCGGCGGCCTGGATCTCATCGATCAGGTCGCCCTCGTGGTTGGACTGGCACACGTCGGTCTCAATGCCCATCTGGTCACAGCCTGCCTGCACATAGTCCATCATGCCGTTGTAGTCCAGTTCCCCGGGCATCCCCGGCTGGGTGTAGCGCATCAGGTTGATGTTGGGGCCGTTAAGAATCAAAAATTTCATCCAGAGCCTCCAGAGCGGCCCGCAGAGTGTCCTCCAGCGTGCCGGTATTGGGGATGACCGCATCTGCGGCGGCGAGGTAGAGCGGGCGGCGCTGGGCTTCCATGGTGCGCAGCGCGTCCATGCTGGAAGACAGCGGCCGGCCGCCGCCCACGGCCAGCGCTTCCACGGGCCGGTCCAGGAACAGCACCACGCCGTTCTGGCGCAGGGCGCGCAGGTTCTCGGGGCGCTTTACCACGCCGCCGCCGCAGGACAGCAGCTGGCCTTTTTCCTTGCCGAAGCGCCGGGTCTGCGCGGTCTCCCGGGCGCGGAAGCCCTCTTCGCCCTCAGCGGCAAAGATGTCCGGGATGCTGCGCCCGTCGGCCTTGACGATCGCGTCGTCCAGGTCCACGAAGGTGCGGCCCAGCTGCTTGGCCAGCAGCTTGCCCAGGGTCGTTTTGCCGGAAGACGGCATCCCGATGAGGGCGATGTTCAGCATCTCCCGGCGCAGGGCGGCGGTGATGCGGCGGATCTCGCCGGAGGCGTCCTCGAACTTGCGGTCCAGGAAATATTCCGCCGCATACAGGGCCTGGGCCACCAGCATTTCCAGTCCGCCTACGGCCACCGGAACACCGGCTTCCTCGGCGCGGAGGATCAGTTCCGTTTTGTTGGGGTTGTACACCACATCCACGACCGCTTCCAGGCCGGGCATGGCGGCGACATCCAGATTGCACACGCCCACATTGGGGTACATTCCGGCGGGCGTGGTGTTGAGGACGATCTGTGCCCCGCTGTGTACGGCATCGGCGTAGCTCAGTTCGCCTTTTTCCGGGTCCGGGCGGCGGCTGACGGTGAGGATCCGGGCCGCGCCCTTGTCCCGTGCCACGGCGCTGGTGGTGTTGTGGGTGCCGCCGGTGCCCAGAATGAGCACGGTTTTGCCCGCAAAGTCCACGCCGTGGGCGTCGCACAGATAGGCAAAGCCGAGATAATCGGTATTATACCCATACAGCAGGCCGTTTTTGTTCACCACGGTGTTCACGGCCCCGATGGCCTTGGCCCGGGGGTCGATGTAGGAGCAGTATTCCATGACCAGCTTCTTGTAGGGAATGGTGACGTTGATGGCCTTGAACTGCCGTTTCTGCAGGAATGACCGGGCCTCTTCCTCGGTGGGCAGGGGGCACAGGTCGTAGTGGTAGCCGCAGAGCATCTCGTGAATGATCTTGGAGTAAGAGTGGCCCAGCTTGGCACCAATGAGTCCGTATTCCATCTCAGTCATCCTCCCTGCGGTAGTCGGTGGGGTGGGTCATCCAGCGTTCGCCGTAACGGGCCGTGAGCAGGTCGCCCACCGCCAGGGCGGCGGCGCAGGTCTGTACGATGGCGGCCCGGGGCACGATGCAGGGATCGTGCCGGCCCTGAATGGACAGCGGTGCGTCCTGTTTGGCGATGTAGTCCACGGTGTCCTGCTGTTTGTAGATGCTGGGGGTAGGCTTGACCACGGTGCGGAACACCACAGGCATCCCGTTGGCGATGCCGCCGTTGATGCCGGCATTGTGGTTGGTGGCGGTGACCACGGCCCCTTCCGGGGTCATGCGGAAGGCGTCGTTGGCCTCGGAACCGCGCATCCCGGCAAAGCCGAAGCCGGTGCCGAACTCAATGCCCTTGACCGCCGGGATGGAGAAGGCCAGATGAGCGATCTCACTTTCCACGCTGTCAAAGTAGGGTTCGCCGATGCCGGCGGGCAGGCCGAGAATGGCCGTTTCCAGTATCCCGCCCACGCTGTCGCCGTCCGAACCGGCGGCACGGATGGCGGTCTTCATCGGCTCTTCCACGGCGGCGTCCAGCACGGCGAAGCCCTCCGGCTTGCTGGCCAGCGCTTCCACCTGTGCCGCCAGGGCGGCGGCATCGTCCCGCGCGAAAGGCGTATCCGAAATGCCGGCGCACTGGGCGATGTGGGTCGTGATGTCGATGCCTGCCCGGCGCAGAGCGTCCAGCACGATGGCACCGCCCGCCACCAGCGCGGCGGTGATGCGGCCGGAGAAGTGTCCGCCGCCCCGGGCGTCCTGGAAGCCGTGGTATTTGGCGTAGGCGGTGTAATCCGCGTGGCCGGGGCGCAGAAGGTCCGCCGTTTTGGCGTAGTCGCCGCTGCGGGTGTTCTGGTTTTCGATCATCAGGGCAATGGCGGTGCCGGTGGTGCGGCCATTCACCACGCCGGACAGGAACTGCACGGCGTCCGCCTCCACGCGGGGGGTGGACAGGCCGTCGCCCCGGGCGCGGCGTTTGTCCATACAGGCGGCGAGAAAGGCCTCGTCCACCGGGACTCCGGCGGCCATGCCGTCCAGCACCGCGCCGATGGCTCTGCCGTGGCTCTCGCCGAAAATGGTCAGCGAAAGATCGCAGCCGAAGGTGTTCTTCATGGCTCAGTCCTCCATGCCCAGCAGGGGACGCAGGCCCTCCACCGGAAGGGTCTCGGCCCGCCAGCAGCCCAGACCCGGCACCTTGATGACCGTGATCTGACCGCCCTGGGCCTTTTTGTCGTGCAGCATCTCGGCCAGCACCCGCTCCTTGTTATAAGTGGTGCGGGTGGGCAGGCCCAGACGGCGGTACACCGCGCGGACCCGCTTCTGCAGGGCCTTGGATTCGATCATGGGCAGCATTCCCAGCGCCACGCACTCGCCGTGGAACAGGCCCACGGTGCGGCGGCCCTTGATGCCCTTGACGGCTTCGATGCCGTGGCCGATGGTGTGGCCGAAGTTCAGGGCCTTGCGCATCCCATGCTCGGTCTCGTCCTGCTCCACGATGCTCTTCTTGAACCGCAGGCTGCGGCAGATGATCTCGCCGATCTGGGCATCGATGTCGCCCTTCTCAAAGATGGAGAACAGCTCCGGGTCGGCCAGCAGGCTGGCCTTGACGGCCTCGGCCAGGCCGTTGATGTAGTGGCGGCGGGGCAGGGTGGACAGGGTGTCCGGGTCCACGATGACCAGCTTGGGCTGCCAGAAGGCACCCACGATGTTCTTGGTGTCGCCCAGGTCCACGGCGGTCTTGCCACCGATGGAGGAGTCGATCATGGACAGGGTGGTAGTGGGGCAGTTGATGAAGTCGATGCCGCGCATATAGACGGCGGCCGCAAAGCCGGCCAGGTCGCCCACGACGCCGCCGCCCACGGCAATGACCAGGTCGCCCCGGCCCATGCCGAAGTCCAGCATCTGCTTCAGGACGGATTCCAGGATCTTAAGGCTCTTGCTGGCTTCGCCCTGGGGCACCGTGATGATGCGGGCGTCCTTGCACTGGTCGGCCACCATCTGGGCGTACTGCACCGGCACGCCGGTGTCGGTGACCACGGCCACCCGGCGGTCCAGCCGGGCGAACTGGTACAGGTTTTCCAGCGAGCCGTTCTTCAGGATGATGTCATAGCTGCGCTCGCCCAGGTTCATGGTGAGCTTGGTTCCGATAAATTCACTCATTTCGTATACACTCCTAACAGCCGCACGGTACGGCAGATGCGGTCCAGCTCGCGCAGAAGCGCGGCGGTCTCGGCGGCGGTGGGGTCGCCCACCAGCTCGACGTAAAAATAATATTCAAACGGCACATGGGGCATGGGCCGGCTCTTGATGGATTCCATGTTGAAGCCGCTGGCACCGATGATCTGGATGACCTCGCCCAGCTTGCCGGGCTTGTTGTCCACCGTGAACAGCAGCGAGAACCGGTTGCCGCCGGTGGGCTTTTCGCGGCTGAGCACGATGAAGCGGGTGGTGTTGTCGCCGTCCGTGTTGATGCGGGGCACCAGCACCTCCAGCCCGTACAGGGCAGCGGTCTCGGTGCTGGCGATGGCGGCTTTGGTCTTGTCGCCGCTTTCGGCCACGAACTTGGCGGCCATGGCCGTGTTGGGCATGGCGGTGGCCGGCAGGCGGAACTGCTTCAGGAAGGTCTCGCTCTGGGCAATGGCCTGCTGGTGGCTGTACACGCTGCGGATCTCCGAGAGCTGGGTGCCGGGCAGCACCAGCAGGTTCTGGGAGATGGGCAGGTCATACACGTCCACCACCCACAGCTCCGGATGGTTGTAGCACAGATCCAGCACGGCGGAAACATCGCCCGCGTGGCTGTTCTCAAAGGGCACCACGCCGTGGGCGGCATCCCCCCGGGCAACGGCGGCAAAGACCTCGTCCCAGGTGGGGTAGCTGACGGCTTCGGCGTGGGGGAACAGCGCCTTGAGTGCGATGTGGGCAAAGGCACCTTCCACGCCCTGATAAGCGGCGCGGTTCTGCCCCAGCACGGCGGCTTCATACTGCTTGGCAGTGTCCATTAGATCCTGCACATGATCCCGGTAATAGGGGCGCAGCGCCGGGTCCTGGATGCGGGCTGCAGCCTTTTCCAGCACGGCGGCCTCCCGGGCGGCGTCAAAGATGGGCAGACCGTGGGCCTGCTTGTAGCGGGCGACCTGCAGCACCGCCGCCATCCGCCGCTCAAACAGCGCGGCCAGCTGGGCGTCCACCGCGTCGATCTCGGCGCGGGCTTGTTCCAGTGCGTCCATGGATTCACATCCTTTTGTGTTCGATTTAAAAGCTGATACCAGGTAAGTATACCATAACTGGGACGAAGAAACAACAAACCGCCCATGCTTTCAGGGTAGAGAATATTTCAAATCACAGGGACGTAAAAAGACGAAAATTGCAAAGGGGACGGGGGTTGTGTTCTCTTTTGGCGGCAAAAGAGAACCAGAAAGTGCGGCGGTGCCCGTAGGGCATGAAAGCCCCAGTGGGGCTTTTAAGCCGCAGACCGGGTTGCGAAGCAAATGCTGCTTTCCGGAACAGCCCTTCCTGTGAAAAAAGCAGCGAGGAAGACCCCGCAGGATCTTCCTCGCTGTAAATCAAATATCAGTTTGACGGCGTTTCAAAAGCTCTTCCCGGCTGCGGGCCTTGCCGTAATAGCGCCCATAGGGGTTATCCAGTTCGGCGGCGGTGGGGATGTGGACTTCGGGTTGGGCGGGGGCTGTTTCCGGCGGCGGGGTGCGGTCAAACACGAACCGGCGGGCGCTCTGCCCGTCCTTGGCACGGAACCGCATCTCAGCCCTCCTCGGTGACGGTGGACACCGCCCCGGCGGTCAGGGCGTCCCACAGGCTTTCGCCGCCGGCCAGCAGGCTGGCGGCATCTTCCGTCCAGGCACCCCGGATGCCGATGTAATAATGGCTCAGCAGCTCCTGGCTGCTGCCGCTGTCGCTCTGTACGGCATCGGAAGTGTAGTCCCCCAGGTCCAGACCGGCCAGCACGGGGCAGTCATCCCAGCGGTACACCATGTTCCACCAGTCGCTGTCGGCGTCGGACTGCGGCAGGCTGCCGTCCAGATAGCGCAGGGTGCCGGTGGTGCTCTGAAAGCCCTGCGGGTCATATAAAATAAAGATGGAACTCAGCGCACCCTGGATGTCGGTGGACAGCTTGGTGGTGCCGGCCATGGCCAGATAGGCGTCCGAGTCTTCGTTGCCGAAGTCCATGGTGTAGACGTTCAGCTTGACCACCACCTTGCCGTCTCCGTTGCGGTCCTCGCCGTAAGCGGTCAGGGCATCCTGCAGGGCGGTCTGAGTGGCTTCCGGCAGGTAGTGCGGTGCCACCACAGCCACGTTGTAGTCGGCACGGGTCGTGAAGAAGTACTGCCCGATGAAGTTGTAGGCCACAAAAGCGGCCGCGATGCCGAAGATCAGCACCCATTTCAGGTTGTAGTCCCACCAGTTGGCCCAGCGCTCTTTGCGAGTGTAGGTCCGCTGGCGCTGAGGGGCGATGTCCTTGGGGTCGATGTCGCGTTCATAACGGTAGCTTGCCATAGAAAAACTCTCCTGGTCTGATGATTGGCGGACGGGATCTGCTCTCCCTTATTTCAGCTGCACCAGAATGGTCTGGCGCACGGCATCGGGCAGCTGCTTCTGTTCCGCCCTGCTCATGCCGGCGGTCTGGATGGGGGGCAGGATGCGTACCCGCACCGTTCCGGCATGGCAGAGATTGCCGTTGCTCTCAAACAGGGCGCGTGCCCCGGAGATGGCCACCGGCACCACCGGAGCACCGGTCTTGACGGCAATGCGGAATGCGCCGTTCTTGAACTCGCCGGCACCGCCCTCTTCGCCTTTGTAGCGGGTCCCCTCCGGGAAGATGATGAAGCTTTTGCCGCCCTCCACGATGGCGGTGGCGTCGTTCAGGGCGCGCACCGAGGCGCGGACATCGTCCCGCTGCACGAACACACAGCCCAGCAGCTTCATCCAGCGGTTCAGCAGGGGGATCTTTTCCAGCTCCTCCTTGGCCAGGATGCCATGGGGCTTGTCCAGGGCGGTCAGCAGCAGGGGAATGTCGTAATAACTGCGGTGGTTGCCCACGAACACGCAGGGGGTATCCTTCGGGATGTTCTCCAGCCCTTCCACGCGCAGGGAAACGCCGGTCACCTTCAGGATACCTCGGCTCCAGCGGGGAATGTGGCGCTCCACCAACTGCTCCACCGTGGCAGTATCCCCGGCGGCCAGCGCCCGCTCGCCGCGGCGCAGGGTGCCGTAGTGTACGATCATGTAGCCGAACAGATACAGAAACATCGCAATGGTGCGAAAAATACTCATAAATTCTCCTCCTTATGGCATGGGGATGCCAGAGCCATTGTAACATACTTTTGCAGAAAAAGGGAGAAAAAATACTTTTTTTACAAATGACCTGCGTTGTACCCTTGCAAAATTGACAAAATACAGGTATATTTATAGTTGTAAAGTTGGCACAATGGCACTTTCTTCGTGAAATGCCGGGCAGGTGCCGGAGACTGAAAAAGAGAGGTACCATACAAACATGGGTTTGTTTCCTTCCGCAAATGACTTCAAGGACGGGCAGGGTGTAGAGCAGGACGCACCCCGCAAGACGGGTGTCCGCCGGTTCTTCGAACTGGTGGGCCGCGATATGACCGGGATGTTCCTGGCCAATCTGCTCACCTGCCTGGGCTGTGTTCCGGTGATCTGCCTGGTGTACATTGGCTTCCTGATGAACAGCCTGCCGGTCATGCTGGTCAGCGCTGCGGCAGGCGGCATTCTGGCAGGCCCGGCGCTGGCCGGAATGTACGATACTGTGCTCCGCGCCCTGCGCGATGAGGCCGGTTACTGGTGGGTGACCTACCGCAAAGCCTTCAAGCGCAACTTCAAAGCCAGCATTCTGCCGGGCGTGCTGTACAGCGTGATCGTGACGCTGCAGATCTTCCTCGTGTATTTCTGCTTCCAGATGCTGGCGCAGGGCGTCAACGTGGGCGTGCCCCTGTGGGTGGCCACCGTGCTGAATCTGGTGCTGTTCCATATGCTGTTTTCCTATATGTGGCCGCAGGTGGTGCTGCTGGATCAGCCGCTGGGGCAGACCCTGAAGAACAGCGTCAACTGCATGATCGCCTTTCTGCCCCACGCGCTGGCAGCGGCCATCGTGCAGATCCTGTTCTGGGGCATCGTCATTCTCTGTATGCCGCTGGGCCTGCTGCTGATGATCGTGTTCGGCTTCTGGTTCTCCACCGAGGTCTCCTGCCAGATCGTCTACGGCGACCTGGACCGGGTGTTCCACATCGAGGAGAATATCCGCAAAATGAAGGATGCCGAGCTGGAAGCAGCGCTGGCGGCAGACCGTGCTGCTGCACAGGATGAAAACAATGACGAACTGTAATCTGAACCGCTGAAATTCCGGAAAGGAAAGGAGAGGACGCCCGATGGAACAGCGCAACAATCTGGTTTTGCAGGGCACCGAGACGTTCTCCCGCGGGCAGCTGGACAACCTGGCGCTGGAAAACGGCGCGCTGGTGCTGGACAGCGTGGCCGGGCGCAGCCTGCAGTATGGCAGCTACACCACCCCGGAATTTGCGATGCCGGCGTTCTGCAACCTGAATGTGAGCTGGAACGCCTACGCCCCCCACAATACCATGGTGGAAGTGCGCTGCCGGGTGTATGCCGGCAATGCCTGGACCGGCTGGATGAGCTTTGGCAGGTGGGCACCGGATTATCCCCGGTGCAGCACCCACGCCCAGAGCGAGGACGGCATGATCTTTCTGATGGGTGACACCGTGACGGTGGCCACCCCGGGCGGCGGCACCGGCGTGCAATTGCAGGTGAACCTGTCCACCAACGATGACAAGGTGACCCCGGCGGTGCGGCTGCTGGCGGCGGCGGTGCGCCCCCTGACCTGGGAAAAGCACAACGGCCACCCGCTGAACCGGCGGCTCTACCTGCCGGAATACTGCCTGAACGCCCATGACCCCAGCTTTGGCCGGGATATGGACCTGCCGCTGATCCTGGCGGCGCTGATGAACCGCTGGGGCGAGGACATCCTGCCGGAGGAAGCGGCTTATCTCATGGAGGACAAGGCCACCAGCAGCACTGGCAATGCGGCGTTTGCTGTGGCGGCCGCGGGCTGCTGCGGCTACCCCTGCTGGCAGACCTGGATGGATCTGGCGGATCTGCGCGCGCAGATCCACGATGGCTGCTCGGTGGCGGTGCAGGTGGAGCGGCGCATCCGCGGCCAGCGGGATCCGATGCGGGTCTGGATGGGGCTGCGGGGCTTCGGCCACGATGACGCCGTGATGGCGGACTATGTGCTGCTGAACGACCCCACCGCCGATTCGGACGGGTCGGTGAACTGTACCATGGCGCTGGTGGATTTCATGCGGTACTTTACCGGGCGTGCCATCGCCCTGCGGGCCAAACCCCGGGACATTGAGGCCAACCGTCCCCGGCGCATCCGCTGTGATCTGGAGCCGGGCGAATGCCCCGGCGAATACTATTTTTCCCAGCATGGCCAGCGGGATGTGCTGCCGGAGGAGTTCTCCGGCTGGACGGCCTACGCCGTGCACGACGGGGTGGCGCACGCCACCACGGCACACCGCAATTTCTGCCGGATGGAGCGCACCGCCGAGGGCGGCGTCCGCTTCCCGGCGGAACAGCTGGCGTCGGGCGGACGCTGCAGCGTATACGCGGTGGATCAGACCGGCAGTATGCGGGTGGCCGAGGTCCGGCTGCCTGCCCCGAAACCCCAGATTCCCAAAGCACAGGACGCGCCGGCGGCAGCGCCGGAGGTGTCGTAAGCTTTCCGGTAATAGATTATTTTACATGGAGGAACACACTATGGCAAAGACGATCATTACTTTGGGACGTGAGTACTGCACCGGCGGACGCTACATTGCAGAAGATGTGGCAAACGCACTGGGTATCAAGCTGTATGACAAAGAGCTGATCACCATGGCAGCCAAGCACTCCGGCTTGTCCGAAGAAGCCGTTGCCGCCAGCGAAAAACGGCACACCCACAGCCTGCTGTACAGCCTGTACACCATGGGCAACGAGCTGCCGCTGGGCGATCAGGTGTTCATTCTCCAGAGCCGCATCATCAAGCAGCTGGCGGAGGAAGGCCCCTGCGTCATCCTGGGCCGCTGCGGTGACTATGTGCTGCGGGAACGCCCGGACGTGCTGCGCGTGTTCGTGTACGCCCCCAAGGAGTGGCGGCTGGAATACGCCAAGACCAACCCGCTGGTGAAGGCCAAGGACGCAAAGGGCATCAAGGAAGAGGTGGAAAAGACCGACCGCAACCGTTCGGCCTACTACAACTACTACACCCAGAACCGCTGGGGCGATGCCCACAACTAT
>CAKSZS010000033.1 GCA_934525845.1 uncultured Faecalibacterium sp.
GAGGACAGCACACGGGTGGTAAAGGTGGAGCAGTTGCCGCCGCCGTGGTCTGCGTGCACCAGCAGGCACATATCCAGAAGCTTGGCTTCCTCGTGGGTGAACTTCTGATCCGGGCGGTAGGTGCTCAGAATGTGCTCCGCCGTGCTCTGGCCGGGCTTGGGCAGGTGGAAGAACATACTCTGCTTATCGTAGTAGCGCCGCTTCATCTGGTACGCATTGACCATCATGGTGGGCATACTGGCGATCAGGTTGATGCTCTGGTTCAGGATGTTCTCCAGGCTCAGGTCCTCGGCGTGCTCGTCGTAGGAGTACAGGCCCAGCACGCAGCGCTGCATCTTATTCATCACATTGGGCGAAGGGGCGTTCATGGTATCCATAAAGCCTTCCGGCAGCGCACGGTGCTCGGCCAGGATCTCGCAGAAGTCATCCAGCTGTTCCCGGGTGGGCAGGCTGCCGAACAGCAGCAGCCAGATCACTTCTTCAAACACGAAGCGGTCGTTGCGGTACGCCTCGTTCACGATCTCATTGATGTTGACGCCGCGGTAGATCAGCTTGCCGGGAATGGGGATGATGTGCCCCTCCTGATCCTTTTTGTAGCCCACAACATCGCACACATTGGTCAGGCCTGCCAGAACGCCGGTGCCATCCGGATTGCGCAGGCCGCGCTTGACGCCCAGCCGCTCGCTGGTTTCCGGATCGATGTAGTTGTTTGCCATGTACTCCTCGCACAAGGTGCCCATGGTCGTAGGATCCAGAGTCGCCACTTCAGAATGTGCAAAATTCATTGGGATTCTCCTTTCGTCCATTTCTTCTCTACTTCCCATCCATCCTCTATGATGGACATAATCTTATGATATCGCTTTTGTTAAGTAAATTCAAGCGCAAAGTATTCACTTCTCACGTCATCCGATGGAAAAGTTCTCTTTTTGCCGCGCCGGATCCTGCACCGGCGCCCTTCGCAGCATTTTGCACCCCGGATCCCATACACTGAAACCAGAATCGTTCGGTCTGTCCAAAGGAGTTTCTGCCATGAAAAAAGCATTTTTTCTGCTCTGTGCGGTGCTGCTGGTGCTCAGCTGCGCCCTGCCGCTGGCCGCCTACCGTCTGACCCGGGCGGTGCTGGGTAACCAGCCGGCATCCGTCCCTCTCCTCCCTGCTGCTTCGCCCGGAGATGCGGCCTCGGCTTCCCTGCCCGGCACCGCAGACGCCGAAACGTTTTTGTTTCAGGATGAAAGCACCGGGCAGGTGGTGGAGATCTCCCGCCGGGATTACGTTCTGGGCGCAGTCGCAGCCGAAATGCCGGTGAGCTGGCCGGACGAAGCCCTCAAAGCGCAGGCAGTCGCAGCCCACAGCTATGCGCTGTACTGCCGGGACCACACTGCATTGGAAAGCGGCGCCTGGTTTACGGCGGATCCCGCCCGGCGGCAGGGTTGTCTGACCGAGCCGGTCCTGCGCAGTTATTGGGGCACCGCCTATGCGGAAAACTATGCCCGGCTGTCCGCGCTGGTGGACAAAGTCCTGGACAAGGTGCTGTATTATGCCGATGCTCCCGCCGGGACCAGCTATTTTGCCATCTCCAACGGCAGCACCGAAGCCAGCGAGAACGTCTGGGGAACTGCCCTGCCCTACCTGATCCCGGTGGACAGCAGCACCGACCGCACGGCGGACAACTACGCGTACACGGTCACTCTGTCCGTGCCGCAGGTACAGACGCTGCTGGCCGGACTCGGCATCTCCGCCGACCTGTCTGCTCCGGAACAGTGGTTCGGCACGCCGCAGAACACGCCTGCAGGCTATGTTTCCGTGCTGCCGGTGTGCGGACAGAGCGTTTCCGGCGCCGAACTGCGCCGGGTGCTGGGCCTGCGGAGCGCCTGCTTCACCATCCGGTATCAGGACGAAAGCTTCACCATCACCACGCAGGGATACGGTCACGGCATCGGCATGAGCCAATGGGGCGCAAAAGCAATGGCAGAACAGGGTGCAGACTACGCCGCCATTCTGGCGCACTACTACCCCGGCACTGAACTGCGGGGATAAATTTGCAGGAGGTTAAAGCACAAAAAAATCATCTGCAGCGTCATCTCCCAGAGGGGAATCGTTGCAGATGATTTTTGTTTTCAGCTTATAAAATGGAACCTCAGCCGAACAGGTGGCTCAGCCAGTTCCAAGTACCCTGTGCCGCATCGGTCACAGCGGTCTGCACTTCCTGCGACAGCTTTTCGCCTTCGGTGTCCTGCACCGACCAATAGGTCGCCGTACTGTTGGAGGCATCCGAAACGGTGAAATCGGTGGTAAAGCAGAGACTCTCCCCATTGGAGTCGGTCACGACCACCATATAGGTGTAGGTGCCGTTGGCCAGTTCCCCAAAGCGGATCTGGCTGTCCAGACTGCTGAAGGCGAAGCTGGACGCATTCGTCTGGGCTTCTGCGCTCTGCACCGTGCGGTCCGATTCATCCAGGATCGCGACCTGCACACTGGTCAGCTTCACGCCGGAAGCGCTGTTGGCGGTGCCGTTCAGTGCCATTCCGCTGCCGGTGCGGATATTGATGGGATAACGCATCCCGTCCAGATGCAGCCCGTCCACTTCCACTGCAGCAGCATTGTGGTCGGACGTCACATACCAGTAGCAGGATGCCCTGCTGATGGACACGCTGGAACTGTTCAGCGGAATGCGGCCGGAGGAGATGTTTCCCGCCGGATCGGAACAATAGAACACGCCGTTGGTATAATCGGTCAGCAGCACAGCGTGGGGCTGGCTGCGGTCATACAGGACGATGCCTTCCGGATGTTCCTGCAGCAGCTTGATGAGCAGCTGGGTCTTTTCGGCTGTGCTGGAAGGCAGGGTCGCATAACCCACCTGCATTTCCTTGTATGTAAAACTGTGTGCCAGACCATTGGACCATGCAGTGGAGCGGACACTGTTCTCGGTCACGTCCGTCCAGTCATTCAGGCCGTCAAAGTAAGCACGGCGGCGGAGCATCATGGCGGCAGAAGCCAGCGTGCAGGTTCCGCCGCGGCTCTGCTTGAAATAGAAGCCTGCATCCACGTTCAGGTCTACCGCCAGGGCGGCGGGCAGACAGGTCAGCGCAAACACCAGGGTGAGCAGAAGGCTCACCCATTTCTTATGCGGGACAGTCGGTGCTGTGGTATTCACGGTTTGGTGTTTCCTCCCTTGCTATGACGAATTTTTGTTGAACTCCATAGAAAATTATACCAGCTTGTAATCATTTTGTAAACTCCGTCCTGCAATTTTTCGCAAGATTGACACGTTTTATCGCATTTCATTGGGTCATCTGTACAATGCTGGCAGAAAAATTTTTATACTTCCCACAAAAATTCGTCCCTCCATGCGCTTTCCCGGCGTTTCTGCCCAAAAAAGACGAAAAACAAAAAAGCTCCCCGGTCGAACCTTTCCAAAGAAAGTTCGACCGAGAAGCATTTGGTCCGAGTGGCGAGAATCGAACTCACGGCCTCTTGAACCCCATTCAAGCGCGCTACCAAAACTGCGCTACACCCGGATATCGACCTCCGCTTCCCTACCGAAGCGTGGCGACATGAGATATTATAGCCGGATGCGGCGATTTTGTCAACCATTTTGGACAAACTTTTTTAAAAATCCGGATCATTTTCCTGCAATGGACGCTCTACCGTTGGAAACGCTGAAAATTCCACCGTTGCCAATGCCACAGCGAACACGCTCTCGGCACCAGCCTGCAGCAGTGCCTGCGCGCAGGCGGCAGCCGTTGCACCCGTGGTGATGACATCGTCCACCAACAGGATGCGCCGACCCTCCACGATGTCCGGGTCGGACACCCGGAAGGCTCCGGCCACGTTGGCCAGACGTTCTTCCATGGCCAGCCCTGCCTGGTGTTTTTTCTTCCGGGCAGGCACCAGAGCCTCCGCTTCCAGCGGCAGTTCCAGTGCTTTTGCCAGCGGGAGCGCCATCCGTTCCGGAACATTGTAACCGCGCATCGTGCCGGACGCCGGCACCGGCACGATGCAGTCATAGCCCAGCGCGGCTCCTTCCACCTTCTGCGGGACAGGTTCCGCGCCGTGCAGCTCGATCACACTGCCGAACGCCAGCTCGGCCAGCACCACGCCCAGCTCCACTGCCGTCCAGGGCGCCCCCTGGTACTTGGCACGCAGGATGCCCTGCCGCACACAGCCTTCGTAGCGGAAGGGTGCCGCTGCACCGGTCAGATCGCCCAGATAATGCTGGGATGCATCCAGCCGCATCCCGGGCTTCCGGCGAAGGGACTCCTGCTCTTCCGCGCAGTCCGGGCAGACCGGCACGCCGCCCAGAACCCGATCACAGAAGGGGCAGCGGCGCGGGTACACAAGCTGCCGCACCTGCCGCAGGAACCGGCGGGGCGCGCTGTAGTAATCCATCAGTCCTTTTTGACGGCCACGATGACGCGGACACGCTTGCCCGCTGCGCAGCCGAAGTTGTCGTACCAACCGGTCAGATAATAGTCATCCGAATTGACCTTCGCCAGCTTGGTCGCGTAATACTGTCCCTTATACCACAGGTACACCTGGGCATCGTCCGCCACCTCGTAGCGGGTGGAGCCGGACAGCACCGACGCGGCACCCACCTTGTCGATCTTCATAGGCATCAGCTGGATCATGGCCTTGACCGAACCGTTGACCTCCTGCCGCACCGCCAGACCACCGGCCAGCACCGGATATTTGATGGAAGTGGTATAGCTGGTGGGGGTGCCGTTGACGTAGCAGATATAGGTCGCACCGCCGCCCACATAGTTCAGGATGGTGCTGTAGGGTTCGCCCACCAGAGACGCCGCCTGCTTGAAACCAATGCTCATCAGCGAGCCGGTGCTGCTGGTGACCTTGTTCCACACGGTCTGCAGGATATCGCCGTTGATGACGCCCCACAGGATCTCGCTGGTGGTAGGCACCAGCACACTGCGCAGGTCATCCAGCACCGTCGTGGTCGTGGTGGTGCTGTCCGAGGAACTGCCGTCCGAGCTGCCGGACGAAGAACCGTTTCCGCTGGTGGTGGGGATGGTGATGTTCGCGGCCAGATTCTTGATGTCATCCAGCACGCCGTAGCTCCACAGGTCGCCGGTGACATCGTTCAGGATCAGGCGGTCGATCTCGCCCTGCTCATTCAGCGTATAGTAGCGGACGTTCAGGGCATTCAGCGTTGTCCCCGCTAGGCGGCTGGGACGAACTGTCCCAGCCACACCCTCCGAAGTCGTGTCCAGGATCTGGACATCATCTGCCAGGCGGTAATCGCCCAGCATGGTTGCATTCTCGTTGATGGTACCGCTCACGGCCTTGGAGCTGATGGCAGCAACGTTCTCCCCTTCCGGGCTTACACGGATCTCCACCAGCCAGCCGGAGGGATAGTTCAGGCTTTTGTCCACGTTGACCGTGCGGGTGATGCCGTCGGTGCACATGACAGAGACCTTCTGCAGCACGTCTGCACCGTTGTCCTCGACCAGGGAACGGGAAGCCGACTGCACAACGCCGTAAAAGACGCTGTCGGCTTCTTCGCCGGTGACCACATCGGCCACCTCATTGTCCATGCCCAGCAGCAGGGTGACCACTTCGCCCACGCCGCCGCCGTACAGAGAAGAGATCTTGGCAGCGGCCGCAGAGCTGCCCAGCTGGTAGGTGCTTCCGGCCACGGTCACGGCCGTAGGGGCGCTGGCGCTGGGCGAAACCGCTGTGATGCGGCCTGCCGCACGGCGGGTGTAGATCCACACGGCCTGCAGGCTCTCGCTGTAATAATAGACGTCATATTTGTTCAGCTCGGCAGATTCCGATGCCTTATCGTTGCGGTAGACGCTCACCGGGGCAAAGGGCAGCTGGGTGCCCTCGGCGGCCACAAAGGGTCCCTTCAGGCTGCTGAACAGCACGGTGGAAGTATCCACCTGGCCGTTGGCCACCGTAAAGCCCAGGCTGCTGCCATAGGGGGTGCCGGAAGCTGTGTTGGCCACCAGTGCATTGTACAGCAGCTGGGCGCAGTTGGCGTAGCTCATGGTCTGGCCCTGGGTGCAGGTCAGCTGATTGCGCAGACCCAGCTCACTGGCCTTGTTCAGCTGTGCCGCCGGGAAAGAGCCGTTCAGGTCGGTCATCTTATAGCCCAGCAGCTTGAGCACGGCCGTGCAGGCTTCTTCCAGCGTGACGGCGTTGTCCGGGCGGAAGGTGCCGTCCGTGTAGCCGTTCATCCAGCCCTGCTGCACCGCAATGCGGATGTAGGGTGCCCACTGGGAGGTGCCGGGCACATCCTTGTACAGGGTGCCCACTTTGCCCTGAGAGCTGACGCTCTCCCGGTAGGCTGAAAAGGCCACCAGCATCCGAGCAAAGGCACCGCGGGTGACCCCGGCGTCCAGAGCGCCAGTCTGGCTGGTGTCCATAGCGCCCAGCGTGATGGCGGTCTGCACAGCGTTGTTGCCGGTGCTGGCCGCCGATGCCGGCAGCACCAGCATGGACACTGCCACGCTCACCGCCAGCAGAAATGCGAGAAAACGTTTTTTCATGGTTGGCTTCCTTCCTTGCTTTTGAGATTTCCCTGCAGGATCAATCATAGCGCAGTGCTTCGATGGGGTTCAGGCGGGCGGCGCGGCGGGCCGGCAGATAACCGAACAGCACGCCGATGCCCACCGAGATGCCAAAGGCCACCGCGATGGAGTTGAAGGACGGGCTGACCGTAATGTCCGTGCCGCTGGCCAGCATGGGCAGGATGCGGTTGGCTGCCATGCTCACCACATACCCCAGCGCAATGCCCAGAATGCCGCCCAGCGCCGAGGTGGTGGCGGCTTCCACCACGAACTGCGCCAGGATGGTGCGCTCCTTGGCACCCAGCGCCTTGCGGATGCCGATCTCCCGGGTGCGCTCGGTCACCGACACCAGCATGATGTTCATGATGCCGATGCCGCCCACCAGCAGCGAGATGCTGGCAATGCCGGTGAGCACCACGATGACCATGTTGATCATCTTATTCATCTCTTCCAGCCACTCGCTGGCACTGTAGACGTAATAGCCGTTGTCCGATCCCAGCAGGGTCTGCAGCTCACTTTCCAGCACCGCTTTTGCCTCGTTGGCCTTGTTTTCATCGGTCATGATAGCGGTAAAGCTGTTGACCATGCTCTGGTCGGACAGGCGCATGATGGTGCTGTAGGGCAGGTACACGCAGCTGTCATCGGAACCCTCCTGCATCTCCTTATCGCTGACCTTGGCGGCCAGCACGCCCACGACCAGGAACTTGTTGGCACCGATCTTCAGGGTCTGGCCCACGGCGTTGCCGCCAAAGGCCACCCGGTTGATGTAGTCGCCGACGATGCACACCTGCTTGTTGTCCTTGATGTCCATATACTGCAGGCCGCGCCCCTGGGCGATCTGATAATTCTTCATGGCGGTGTAGTTTTCGTCCACGCCGTTGATGGTGACCCAGCGGTAGGTGCTGGTGCCGATCTTCAGGTTGCCGCTGCCGCTGAAATCCACCTCCGGCGAGATGGCCTGCAGCAGGTCTTTGTGCCGGTCGGCAATGGCGTACAGGTCATCCACCGATGCGGTGCGGGAGCCATAGCCCCATACCTGTACATTCAGGGTGTTGGTACCCAGCGCCGAAAAGCTGTCCCGCATACTCTTGGTCATGCCGTTGCCCAGGCCCACGATGACGATGACCGCCATGACGCCGATGATGATGCCCAGCATGGTCAGAAAGGTGCGCAGCTTGTTGCTCCATACGTTCTGGATGGCCTGACGGAAGGTCTCTATGATCATTCTGCTTCCTCCTTCCGCGGTTCCGGGGCCAGGGTGGGCTGCACGATGGCTTCCGGAGCTCGGGAATCGCCGTCATACACCACCTGACCGTCTTCCAGCCGGATGATACGGTCCGCCTGTACCGCAATGGAATTGTCGTGGGTGATGAGCACCACGGTGTGGCCCTGCTCGTGCAGCTGCTGCAGCATGGCCAGCACCTCACGGCCGGTGTGGGAGTCCAGTGCACCGGTGGGTTCGTCCGCCAGAATGACCGGCGGATTGCGCACCAAGGCCCGCGCGATGGATACGCGCTGCTGCTGGCCGCCGGACAATTGGTTGGGCCGGTTTTTCAGCTTGTCGCCTAAGCCCACCTGCTCCAGCACTTCCCGGGCGCGGGCGTGCCGTTCGGCGCGGGAGATGCCCGCATACACCAGCGGCACCTCCACATTCTCCATCAGGTTCAGCTTGGGCAGAAGGTTGTACTGCTGGAAGATGAAGCCCAGCATTTCGTTGCGGACCGACGCCAGCTCATTGCGGTTCATCTTGCCCACGTCCCGGCCATTGAGCCGGTAGGTACCGTGGGTAGGCACATCCAGACAGCCGATGATGTTCATGCAGGTGGATTTGCCGGAGCCTGACTGGCCCACGATGGCCACGAACTCGCCTTTGTCGATCTTCATGGTGATGTGGTCTGCAGCTTTTACCGTGGTATCGCCCATCTGGTAATATTTGCACACCGCATCAAACTCGATCAGAGCACTCATTTCTTCCTCCGTATCAAGTCAGAACGACCGCGTCAGCTTCCGCCGGGTCGATGCCGCCCGCCGCGTCGGCCCCGCCAACGACCTCACCGTCTTCGGTGCCGTTCTCTGCATCTGCACCGTCCGCAGCATCCGCGTCGGCGGTGTCTGCAGTGCCGGCCGTATCGGTCGTGTCATCCACGGCGTTGCTGCCGTAGGTCACATTGCCGCTGCCGTCATCGTAATAATAGTCATCGCTGCTGACGCTGCTGGGATCATAGCCGATGGTATCCTCTGCGGTCAGACCGCTGACCACCTGGGTATAATCGTTGTCGCTGACGCCCAGCTTGACCGGCACATACACAAAGCCATCCGGCGCGATCATCTCCGGGTCGGCATGGACCGCGCTGGGGGATTCGCTGGTCACCAGCACATAGCCGCCCCGCACGATGGCTGCATTGGGGATCGCCAGGGCATTTTTGGCTTCCGCCACCACGATCTGTGCGTTGGCATTCATGCCCGGGCGCAGGCCGTCGGTCTCATCGATGCGCACAGTCACCGGATAGGTGGTGGTGCCGCCGCTGGTATCACCCTTCATGGACACGCGGGTGACCACGCCTTCGTAGGTCTTGTCCGGCACGGCGTCGGCGGTCACCTTGACCGTCTGCCCCACGGACAGGCTGCTGACCTGCAGTTCATCCACATTGATGGTCATTTCCAGATAGCTCAGATCATAGATGGTGCACAGATCGCTGCCGGCGCTCAGGGCGTCGCCGGTCTTGGCGCTCTTCTCAATGATGGTGCCGCTGATGGGCGAAGTAATGGTGTAGTTGTCCATGGCGTCCTGCAGGTTTTCCATGGAAAGCTCTGCGCCCCGCAGGGTCTCGGAGGCGGACTGGATGGCTTCACTCAGGTCATCGCCGCTGATCTGCAGTACAATGTCATCCTTGTTGACGGCACCGCCCTCCCGCACATTGATGGCGGTAACCGTGCCAGCGGTCAGGGTGGTCAGGGTGCGCTCGGCCTGGTACTGGAAGGTTGCCGCGCCAATGGAGTTGACGCCGTTGATGGCAGCAGTCGCCGCCTGGGCCGTGGTCAGGCCGCCGGCGTTCTTCACCGCGATGGTCACGGTGCGGGTGAGCAGGTTGCCGGTACTCAGGGCATCGGTACCGGTCACGGCAGTCACGGTGCCGTTCAGGGTCTCAAAGGTGCCGTCCAGGATCACCTGTGCGCTCTGCCCCACCGAGAAGGAAGCCGCATCCGCCGCCGGGAAATCCAGCGTCAGGGTCATTTTGGAGCTGTCCCGGATGACCGCCACTTCCTGGCCGCTGGTCACTTCATCGCCCTTGGCGACCTTCAGTGCGCTGACGGTGCCGGCCACTTCGGCGCGCACATACTGACGATCCACCGTCTTGTCATAACTGCGCTGAGCCTGTTGCAGGGTGATGGATGCCTGCTCCACCTTGGTGGTGGCATCGGAAGAGTCCACGGTGTACAGCACGGTGCCCTCTTCCACCACATCGCCCTCTTCAATGGTGCTGGTGAGCACCTTGCCGGCCACCAGCGACTTGACGCTGTAGGTGTTGGCGGGCTTCAGAGTGCCGGTGCCGCTCAGGGTATTGGTCAGGTCCCGGGTCTCGGGGGTTGCTTCCACATAGCTGGTGTCCACGTTCGTGGGCTTGGCGTCCTTGGGCTTGGTCAGCCACCAGATGCCCAGCGCCGCCACACACACCACCGGCACCAGCCATTTCCAGTTTTTCTTGAAGAATGCCGCAGGGCCGCCCTTGGCAGCGGCCGGTGCACCGCTTCCCTGCGGGTCAGCGGCAGACGTTGGTTTCTTTTTCCAGTTCATGCTCGTTTCTTTCCTCCTAAAGGCTGTCAGGCCAGCGGCCTGCATCTTGGGTCTGTGTTCCCCGTTCTTTCCCGGGAAACAGGGGTTTTACTGTAGTGTATCGCATTTTCGGACATTGCACAAGCGTCCAAATTTCGTTCCTGCCGGATTTCGTCAATTTTTCATCAAACTTTCGCACAGCGCCCCGTGTGGGCTGTCCTCTGTGCAGACGCAAAAAGTCCCGTGTCCGCTGCAGAAGCAGGAACACGGGACTTTGAAGGTTCACGATACAGGGCTACACGTCAGCACACCCGGACGGGTGTGCTGCGCAGACCCTTTTCGGTGAGACTCAGGCGTTTGCCTGAGCAGCAGCAACTGCGCAAGCGACGGTTGCACCGACCATGGGGTTGTTGCCCATGCCGATCAGACCCATCATCTCAACGTGAGCGGGCACGGAGGAAGAGCCAGCGAACTGAGCATCACCGTGCACACGGCCCAGAGAGTCGGTCAGGCCGTAGCTGGCAGGACCAGCAGCGACGTTATCGGGGTGCAGGGTACGGCCCGTGCCGCCGCCGGAAGCGACGGAGAAGTACTTCTTGCCGTTCTCGATGGCCCACTTCTTGTAGGTGCCGGCAACCAGGTGCTGGAAGCGGACGGGGTTGGTGGAGTTGCCGGTGATGGAGCACTGCACGTCCTCCTTCTTCATGATGGCAACGCCTTCCATGACGTCGTTGGCGCCGTAGCACTTGACGGCTGCGCGCTCGCCCTCAGAGAAGGGGATCTCCTTCACGACGGTCAGGGTCTGAGAAGGAATGTCGTACTCGGTCTGCACATAGGTGAAGCCGTTGATACGGGAGATGATGTAAGCAGCATCCTTGCCCAGGCCGTTCAGGATGACGCGCAGGGGGGTCTTGCGGACCTTGTTTGCGGTGCGGGCGATGCCGATGGCACCCTCAGCAGCAGCAAAGGACTCGTGGCCTGCCAGGAAAGCGAAGCAGGTGGTGTCCTCGCTCAGCAGACGAGCGCCCAGGTTGCCGTGGCCCAGACCGACCTGACGCTGCTCAGCAACAGAGCCGGGGATGGTGAATGCTTCCAGACCTTCGCCGATGGCAGCAGCGCACTCGGCAGCGTCGGTCAGGCCGCGCTTCACGGCGATGGCGGTGCCCAGGGTGTATGCCCAGACAGCGTTATCAAAGCAGATGGGCTGCACGCCGCGCACGATCTTGTCGCAGTCGATGCCCTTAGCGAGGAGCATCTCGTTGCAAGCGTCCAGAGACTCCAGGCCGTTGGCCTTCAGGCATGCCTCGATTTTCGGCATACGGCGATCCATAGATTCAAAAGTTGCCATGAGTTGTTCCTCCTCTCTTATTCCTCACGCGGGTCGATGTACTTCACAGCGCCCTGCTCCTTGCTGAAGCGGCCGTAAGTACCCACGTTCTTCTCGTAAGCCTCGTTGGGGGTCTTGCCGTGACGGATATCCTCCATCATCTTGCCCAGCTTGACGAACTGATAGCCGATGACCTCATCGTTGGCATCCAGAGCCAGCTTGTTGATGTAGCCCTCGGTCAGCTCCAGGTAACGGACACCCTTTGCCTTGGTGGAGAAGATGGTGCCGGTCATGGAGCGCAGGCCCTTGCCCAGGTCATCCAGACCTGCGCCGATGGGCAGACCGTCCTCAGAGAAAGCGGTCTGGCTGCGGCCGTAGACGATCTGCAGGAACAGCTCGCGCATGGCCACGTTGATGGCGTCGCACACCAGGTCGGTGTTCAGAGCTTCCAGGATGGTCTTGCCGGGCAGGATCTCGCCAGCCATAGCAGCAGAGTGGGTCATGCCGGAGCAGCCGATGGTCTCCACCAGAGCCTCTTCGATGACGCCGTTCTTGATGTTCAGGGACAGCTTGCAGGTGCCCTGCTGGGGTGCACACCAGCCCACACCGTGGGTGTAGCCGCTGATGTCCTTGACCTCATAGGCCTTGACCCATGCGCCCTCTTCGGGGATGGGAGCCGGACCATGCTTAGGACCTTTGGTGATCGGGCACATATTCTGTACTTGCTGCGAATAGGTCATAATCATACTCTCCTTTTGACAAATGTCGCTTTGCGGAACGAACCGCCGCGCCCTGCCGGCACGGCCGCCTGCCCCGTTTTGCATCGACCGGGCCAGCCGCTCTCTTTCGGCTCTGCCCGGTACTACCACGCATGATTTTATTATAGAGAATGCAGACGGATTTTGCAAGACATTTCCGCCAAAATTCCGCAAATCTCTTTGCGGTTATTCACATCTAACCGTCAAATCGGACGCTTTTGCCTACCCATTCGTCAAGTTTTTGTCAATTTTGTCAGGGAACAAAAAATCCATCCGTTTCCGTCAGCCCTGCGGGGCCTGCCGCACCGGCTTCAGTGCCCAGATGGCCGCAAAGCCGGCTGCTGCGGCCCCTGCTGCCATCCAGTGCCGCCCGGCTTCCAGCCCGAGGAAATTCGCCGCGAACGGGAACGTCAGACTGCCCACGCTCTGCCCCAGGGCCAAGAAGCCGTAGTTGACCCCCGCGTGCGGGAAGCCGAACAGGTCGGTGGACAGGGAGGGCAGCACCGCCGCCAGCGCGGAGTAGCAAAAGGTCAGCCCTGCATAGCAGGCCACCACGGCCCAGCCCTGCGCAAAGGCAAAAGCGGCGGACAGGCCCATGGAAGCCCCGAACAAGATCAAATCGGTGGGGCGGCGGCCGATCTTGTCACTGAGCAGCGGCATCAGCAGACGGCCCGCCGCACTGCCCACACTGCCCAGCACCACACTCCACAGCGCCGCGCGCTCATCCAGCCCGCGCTCCATGCCCAGCTTCAGAATGATGGGGCTGAACAGCAGCACCGCCGGGGTGGAAAAACACACTGCCCCGGCACACAGCCAATATTGTCTTGTGCGCAGCATCTGCTTTGGGGAAAGATCGATGGCAGTTCTGCTGCTGTCCGGCTTATTTTTTGCCTGCACGGACGCCGGCGGATCCTGCAGCAGCAGACTGCCTGCCAGACAGATGGGCAGCGTGAGCGCCCCCAGCGCCCAGAATGCGCCCCGGATGCCCTGCACCGGACCGAAGCCCTTTCCCGCCGTGCGCACGAAAACGGTCAGAAACGCCCCGCTTAGGCCCACGGCCCCGCCGATGACGCCGGTGGCCAGCCCCTTGCGTCCGGCGTACCACTTCTGGGCACAGGACTGGATGGACGGGTACAGAAACGCGGTTCCCAGCCCGGCCGGGATGCTGAAGGCCAGGAAAAACCACGTCCCGGCACAGCCCGGCAGCAATGCCGCCGCAAAGAAGCCGCCGCAGAGCAAAGCCGTCCCCCACAGCCCGGCACAGCGGGGGCCTTTTTTGTCCTGCAGAAAACCGCCCAGCACGCATCCCACGCCGAACGCCGCAATGAGGATGCCAAAGGCGTAGCCCGCCCCCTGTTCGGACAGGCCGTATTCGTCCATCACCGGCTGCTGGAACACGCCCCATGCCGCCGGGATGCCGGTGAGCACCTGAATGGCCGCACCTGCCGCCAGAATGGTCCACGGATGTTTTGCCTGAAATTGCTGTTTCATCGTTTCACCTCAAGATTTGTGCAATTTGCGATAGTGTGCCCCATTTGGATTGACAATCACGCAGATTCCTTTATAATGAATAACGTAAAAACAAGGTGGCTCGCCCTCTCAGTCTCGCATTCGCTCGACAGCTCCCCCAAAGGGGGAGCCTCTGGCGAAACCGAAAACTTTGCGTGGACTGTCAAAGAGAGCGCCAAAGAGGGCGAGGACGCTATCAAGCACGTTATAGAGAGGAATTATATTTATGAAAACACAGGCATTGAAAGGTATGCGCGATCTGCTGCCCGCAGAGCAGACCTTGCGCGATTACATTCAGGGCAAGATTCTGGAGACCTACCGGGCATCCGGCTTCGAGCGCATCTCCACCCCCATGCTGGAAGACATGGAAAATCTGGACAAATCCGACGGCGGCGACAACCTGAACCTGATCTTCAAGGTGCTCAAGCGCGGCGACAAGCTCACCGCCGCCCTGAACACCGGCGACCCCAAGCAGCTGTCTGACATGGGCCTGCGCTATGATCTGACCCTGCCCCTGAGCCGCTACTACGCCGCCAACAAGGACAAGCTGCCCAGCCCCTTCAAGGTGATCCAGACCGACCGCGTGTTCCGCGCCGAGCGCCCCCAGAAGGGCCGTCTGCGCGAGTTCGTGCAGTGCGACATCGACATCCTGGGCGATTCTTCCCCCAATGCTGAAGTCGAGCTGATCGACGTGACCACCCGCGCCCTTCTGAACATCGGCTTCACCGGCTTTACGGTAAACATCAATGACCGCCGCATCCTGCGCGGGATGCTGGAGAGCATGGGCTTTGCCGCTGATACGCTGGATTCCGTCTGCATCACCTTCGATAAGATGGACAAGATCGGAGCCGACGGCGTCAAGGCTGAGCTGACCGAGAAGCAGCTGCCGGAGGCCGCCATCCAGGCGCTGGCCGACTTCATCGCCGCCGGGGAAGTCACCCTGGACGCGGTGGCTGCCCGCTGTGCCGACCCCGCCATTGCCGATGACCTGAAGTATGTGCTGGCCACCGCCAATGCCCTGGCCGATGGCCGTTATCAGGTAGCCTACTGCCCCAGCCTGGTGCGTGGTCAGGGCTACTATACCGGCATGGTGTTTGAGATCACCTGCCCGCAGTTCAGCGGTGCCGTGGCCGGCGGCGGCCGCTACGACAACATGGTGGGCAAGTTCCTGGGCACCCAGGTGCCGGCCGTGGGCTTCTCCATCGGCTTTGAGCGTGTGTGCGGCATTCTGCTGGAGCAGGGCTACCAGATCCCCGGTGCCAAGCAGAAGATCGCTCTGCTCTACAGCAAGGACGCCGACTTCACCGCTGTGCTGATCAGAGCCGCTGCCCTGCGCGAGACCTATCAGGTCACTGTGCTGCCCCAGGGCAAAAAGCTGGGCAAGCAGCTGGGGCAGCTGGAAGCCGCCGGCTTTGCCGGTGCCGCCTTCCTGGACAAGGACGAGGTCAAGATCTTCGCCCGGCAGTGACCTTTTCACAACGCCAAAAGTCTCGGCGCCGTCCAAGCGGAAGTAACTTTTTAAGCGTCAGACAACCCTAAAGATCAACCGGCCTGGATCCTGCATTGCACAGGGTTCAGGCCGGTTCGTTTTCATCGGGCCTGCAGCAGAAAGACCACCGCGCCCTTTTTCATGGAAAAGAAAACCTCCCTGCTTCCGGAATGTGTGAACTGCCTCAGAATTAGTAGACATGAATAAAAAGCACCTCATGTAGGGTGTGTCTTAACCGGACTGACGAAGCGAAAGCGGAGACAGTCCGGTTTTTAGTTGGATGCGTTCGTGGTTGTAGAAGTAAATGTAATCATCGATCATCTTGTTAGCTTCCTCAAAAGTTTCCGGCTTGCGTCGGTAGATGCACTCCGTTTTGAGGATTCCGAAAAAGTTTTCAGCCAATGCATTGTCATAGCAGTTTCCACGCCTTGACATAGACGGTAAAATGCCGTATTCTTTAGTCAGGTTGAAATATGCTTGTGAGGTGTATTGGAACCCCTGGTCGCTGTGGAGGTGCAACTCCCGGCGACTTTCTGTTTTCACAGACTTCATTGCAAGATGAATGGTATCCAATACAAGATTGATTGTCTGACTGGTTCCAGTCCTGTAAGCAACAATGCTTCTATCGTATAAATCACGAATCATGGATAGGTAAAGAACCCCTTCTTGAGTTTGAATGTAAGAAATATCGGTAACCCATTTCTGATTTGGATGCTCGGCGTTGAATTCTCGGTTTAGCCAGTTGTCATATCTGTGCTTGTCCTCGCCCATTTTTCGCCATCTTTTTCTGCGACGGATTTCACTCAAAAGGTCGTACTTGTGCATGATTCTCAAAATCGTCTTTGAATTCTTAGGGATTCCTTCGCTATCCAGCCAGAGTTTCATTCGGCGGTAGCCGTATGTCTTTTTACAAGATTGCTGCTTTATACGAATCTTTTCTGCAAGTTCAAAGTCTTTCGCCGTGCGGTTCATCTGTTTGACGTACTTATAGTAACCGCTTCTGGAAACCTGAAGAATCTCGCACAGAGCTTTTACTGCATACTTTGTACAGTGCCGATAAATGACTGCATATTTGAAACTTGGCTTCACTTCCTTTCCATGGATCGCATAAAATCCCGCAGCAATTCATTCTCCATTTTCAATCGGTTGATCTCATATGCTTGCTCTGCTACAATATCTCTTGGCTGAGCATCTTTCCGAGGTCTGCCTTTTGGGCGTGGCTTGATACCTGCCTCCAGTTTCCGCTGCTGCCGATTGAAACGAACCACCCAGTTTTTGATACACTCTCTGTCTACTCCAAACTTCTGTGCGATTTCTCGATTTGTCTTACCTTCTCGCTTCAGTTCTAAAATTTCTTTTCCGTGTTCGTCGATCTTTACATATTTTTTGGACATAGCAAAACCTCCTCGTGTAGTTCTATTATCCTACACGGGGAGGCTTTTTGTCTATTGTCTACTTTTTACGGACCTGTTCAATGTGCGATGACACATGGATCGGCAGGGGTGCTTTTTTGAATATTGAGAAGGTGCTAGGTGATTTCCCGGATCGCATGGATGAATTTCTTCGCCGCAGCCGTGGGCTCCTTTGCGTATATCAACCCATACGGCAAAGTATAGCCCGTTTCCAGCGGAATCGTCACAAGGTTGTTGTGAATATCCGTATAGACAGGCTGTGTGATCAAAATATAATCGTTGACTTCACAGAGCGTAAAGGTGTCCACCCCATAATAAGAAGAACCCACGATCTGTACCGTGGGATAGTGCGCCTGCACATCCTTTCGGAATGCGTCTATTTCTTTCGATACGCCCTCAATGGGCATTACAAGATACTCACCATTCAGGTCCTGCATGGTGAGTTTTTTCATGCCCGCCAGACGGTGATTTTTTGCAACGGCGCAGCAGATCGGCGTCCGTTCCAGTTCCAGAAACTGACACAGACCATCCCAACCGGCAGAACCATAGATCCCTTCAAACAGATCATATTCCACGCCGAGTGCAGAAAATACTTCTCCCCGGTTTTGATACTCCGTCATAGGCAGGATCTCAATTTTTAGTTCCGGGTGACTAACGCTGACCCGTGTCCAAAGGTCGGGAAGCAATCTGCATTTATAAAGAAGTGATGTTCCGATTCGTACGGTCGTTTCGGCAGATTCAGCCAATCTTCTGGCCTTGGCCAAGGCTTCCTGCGAAAGCCGGATGATCGTCTTGGCATCTTCGTAGAGTGACCGGCCGGCAGGTGTCAGCTTAACGCCGTGATTGGAGCGAAGAAACAGTTTGAAGCCACAGCTTGCTTCCAGCAGGTTGATCTGCTGGATGATGGCAGGCGGCGAAATATACATAGACTCTGCTGCCTTGCTGAAACTGCCCAAATCAGCCACTTTGACGAATGCGTCCAACTGCGGATTGTACATTGCTCTCCTCCTGCATGAAGCTTTTACTTTACACCATGATAACATATCCGAACTTCCGGTGCAAGAGGATTCGTTCTATACTAAGAACAACGAAGAAAAAGGAAGTCGATGCGGATGAAAAAATTGGGCTTTTGCCTGTCTTCTCTGTCCATGCCGGAATGTGCGCTACGGATGACAAAGCTGTTTATGGAAAATGGGTTCACCTACTTTGAAACAGACTTTACTTCAAAAAGCTGCAGCATTTTTCGGCAGGCGGTTTCCGAGCACTACCCACGCAGAGCATACACGATTGCCGGACGAATGCCTTTGGTGGAGAAAAAGGAGCTGCCGCACTTCTGGTTGAAACGATGCAGCCGCTGGGGATTTGACCATCTGGATTACTGCTGGATCCCTGTAACCAACGAACAGGAACGGATAAACCTGCCGGATACGCTGGAATTTTTGCGGCATCTCCAAATGGAAGGACAAATTCACCACATTGGAATATCGTTTCAGGGAGATGCCGTAGTGCTGGATGAAATTTTAACGGCGTACCCGGAGTTGGAATATGTAGAACTGGTGTTCAAAGATGGTTTTTACGCGCGTGTTCCTGATTCCTGCTATCAGGTTGCTGCCGGACACCGTAAACCCATTATTGCGGTGCTGGAAGATGCACCGGATCCATCATTTTCCACGCTGCAATGCGTGATGGAGTATCCTCATGTGATGATGGTCCTGCCCCGCCTACATCAGACGCAGGATATGGAGTGTGCACTCCGTATGTTCAAGTCCATACAGGACCAGATAAATGCTTGTAAGTAGATTTAACTTTTGGGAGGTATCAATATGAATGAGATCACATTGAACAATGGCGTAAAAATGCCTGTAATCGGATATGGCGTTTTCCAGATTCAGGATGAAAAACAATGTGAGCAGTGTGTCGTGGATGCTGTTGAAACAGGCTACCGTTTAATCGACACCGCCGCCGTTTACGGCAACGAAGAAGCAGTCGGATGTGCTGTCCGCCGCTGCGGAGTTCCGAGAGATGAACTGTTTTTGACAAGCAAGCTGTGGGTGCAGGACGCCAGCTATGAGGGAGCTAAAGCTGCCATTGACCATTCTTTGAAGAACTTGCAGACCGATTACCTCGACCTGTATCTGATCCACCGACCCTTTGGCGATTATTACGGCGCATGGCGGGCGATGGAAGAAGCCATTGATGCCGGAAAGCTCCGTGCTATTGGTCTTTCCAACTTTGATCCGGCACGAGTCGTGGATTTGACCATGAACAATCGCATCACGCCTGCCGTCAACCAAGTAGAGTGCCACCCGTTCTATCAGCAGGAGGGTACGCGCCGCTTCTTGCAGGAACAGGGCATCGTCATGGAGGCATGGGCACCCTTTGCGGAAGGAAAAAAGCAGATTTTTCAGAATGAAACTCTGCTGAGCATCGGAGCAAAATACGGGAAAAGCCCTGCACAGGTGGTCCTCCGCTGGAATATTCAACGGGGCATCGTACCGCTGGCAAAGTCTGTTCACCGTGAGCGTATGGAGCAGAACCTGTCTGTTTTTGATTTTGCGCTGTCTGACGATGATATGGTTGCCATTTCGCAGTTAGATGAGGGGCAGACACTTTTTGGAAAGAACGAAGACCCTGCTTATGCCAAAATGATCAACAGTGTGAAAATCCACGGGGAGCAGTAATCGTGCAAAGAACATCTGAAGAAAAAACAGAACTTTTTGAACACACTCCGATTCGGAAAGCTGCATTGACCCTGGTGGTCCCGACCGTGATCAGCCAGCTTGTTGTGCTGATTTACAACATGGCAGATACATGGTTCATCGGGCAGACCGGCGACCCCTATCAGGTAGCGGCAGTAACGGTGACTTACCCTATTTTTATGCTGCTGAACGCTCTTGCCAATCTGTTTGGCATTGGCGGAAGCAGCCTGATCTCCCGGCTGCTGGGCAGCGGAGAGCAGAAGAAAACCGGCACTGTTGCAACGTTTTCGCTCTGGGCAGCAGGCGGCGCAGCGATTGTGTATGCGCTGCTGTGCAGAATATTTGACCGACAGTTCCTTTCGCTACTTGGAACAGCTGCCGGCACAATGGGCTATGCGCAGGATTATCTTTTCTGGACCGTCATCATCGGCGGTATTCCCACTGTGCTGAATCTGGTTCTTGCAAATCTGATTCGGGCACAGGGAGAAGCCAGAACTTCCAGCATTGGAATGTCGCTGGGCGGCGTTCTGAATGTGCTGCTGGATCCTCTTTTCATTTTCGGGTTGCAGATGGGTGTAGCCGGTGCAGCACTGGCCACCTGTCTTTCCAATACGGCATCCATGCTGTTCTTACTGGTGCATACCATCCGGCATCAGAACGAAAGTCTTGTAAAGTTTTCGCTCTTGCCGAAGCGCATTGACCGCTCTGCACATGGGCAGATCTACTCCATTGGAACGCCTGCTGCATTGCAGATCATTCTCGCTTCTATTTCCAATGCCGTTCTGCTGCGGCTGATGTCCGGCTGTGCGGTGGCTGCAATTTCCGGCATGGGTGTCATGCAGAAAGTGGAGAGCATCCCGTTTCAGGCTATCATGGGCATCTCTAACGGTATTCTGCCGTTGATCGCCTACAACTATGCTTCTGGCAACCGGGAACGGATGCGGCAGGCTGTGCGCTATGCACTGACAAGAGGGCTTTTCTTTGCCTGCATTTTCTTTGTGCTGTGTGAGCTTTTTGCTCCGCAGATCGTGCGCTTCTTTATTGCTGATGCAGCGTCTGTCACCTATGGCGCAGCATTTGTCCGGTTACGGATTCTTGCTCTGCCGTTTATCACAACTGAATTTATGCTCATCGCAGTTTTTCAGGGCATTGGCGGCGCAAAGCAGGCGTTTTTCCTCTCCCTGTTCCGCAAGGGCATTCTGGATCTGCCGTTGATGGTTCTGGCAAATGCGCTTCTTCCGATGTATGGACTGATGCTGGTACAGCCGTTTATGGAATTATGCGGTTGTGTCATTGCTCTTGTACTATATCGGAATATCCATAAACAACCACAATTTGCAACGAAGAAACATCTGGAGGTACGCAATGATGAAACAGAATTATGTGACTTTGAATGATGGAAACAAGATTCCACAGTTTGGTCTTGGAGTCTACATGGTCAGAGGTGACGAGCCGGCCCGTGAAGCCTGTCTTGCAGCTTTGAAGATGGGCTATCGGCATATCGACACGGCACACGCCTACCAGAACGAGCGTGGTGTCGGCAAGGCCGTGAAGGAAAGCGGTATTCCCCGCGAGGAGATCTGGATCACCAGCAAATTGTGGCCCAGTGAGTACGGTGAAGGCAAGACCATGGAAGGCATTGATAAGATGCTGAGCCGCCTTGGTACGGACTACATTGATCTGCTGCTTCTGCATCAGCAGTTTGGCGATTATCTTGGCGCATGGCGTGATATGGAAAAGGCTGTGGCACAGGGCAAGGTGCGCTCCATCGGTCTTTCCAACTTTGAATCGGAGCGTCTGGAAGAAGTGATGACCGCCGCCAACATCAAGCCCGCCGTTTTGCAGGTGGAGTGCCATCCGTATTATCAGCAGGCTGCACTCAAAGAGCGCATCGCACCCTACGGCACAAAAATCGAGTGCTGGTATCCGCTGGGTCATGCCGATGCAGGGCTGATGAATGAGCCGCTGTTTGCCGAGCTTGGTCAGAAATACGGCAAGAGCAACGCGCAGATCATTCTGCGCTGGCACATCCAGGAGGGCAACATCATCTTCCCCAAAACCACCAATCCACAGCACATGAAGGATAATTTTGACATTTTTGATTTTGCACTAAGCGATGAAGAAATGGCCGAAATTCGCAAATTGGATAAGGGACAGCGATTCTTTACCATGACCCTTGCAGAACAGGAAGCACATCTGGGTCAGTTTGTCCCGGCAGATTGAGAGGGCTTCAATGGAAACGGGAAAATTTGAACGGGTAGATATGCGCAATCCGGACTATCAAGGAACATGGGCTGAAATCAGCCGTTCCAGCAGTCTGTGTTTCAAAATCAATCACACAGACCCGATGGAAGAAAATGCCCGAAGCCTTGTGCGAGAACTGGTTCCTTGTATGCCGGAAAGCAGTCATATCATGCCGCCTATGCAAATCGACATGGGTGCTAATGTGAAAATCGGAAATCATGTTTTCATCAATCACAGCTTGATGGTCATGGCACGGGGCGGCATTGAAATCGAAGATGACGTGATGATCGGGCCGGGGGTAAGCCTGCTGACAGCGAACCACGACCTCTATGACCATCAGGTACTGCTCTGCGGCAAGGTCACCATTAAGAAAAACGCATGGATCGGGGCAAAGGCAATGATTCTGCCCAGTGTGACCGTAGGTGAAAACGCAATCGTGGCCGGTGGCTCCGTTGTCATAAAAGATGTGGAGCCGAATACCGTGGTCGGCGGGAATCCGGCGCATGTTCTGAAATATCTGGATGCCCCAGTGAACAGGCAGAAAGGTTGAACGATGAAAAAAGCGCTATCCATTTTATTGGCATTATCGCTGACAGGAATGTTCGCAGCCTGCGGCAATGAAGCAACAAATGATTCTGCATTAGAGGCTGCACCGTCTGAATCACAAATAGAAGAAACAACAACTTCTGAGACAGAACCGCCCGCCGCAGAACTTGTTCCCTTTGAACCTGAATTTGATTTGGACGCTGGAACCGTCACGCTGAACAATGGCGTTTCCATGCCGATCCTTGGTATCGGAACCTTTGCCCTGTCCGATTCCGAAGCAGAGGAATCTGTTTATTGGGCGTTGCGGGACGGCTATCGGCTGATCGACACTGCTCGTATTTATGGCGATGAAGCCAGTGTTGGCCGAGGTATCCATCGTGCGATTGACGAAGGATTTGTCACCAGAGAAGAAATCTTTGTGACCACAAAAATGTGGACAAGCGATTACGATAATGGAGATGCTACCATCAACGCATCTCTGGAACGCCTGGGGCTGGATTACATCGACCTGATGATCCTGCATCATTCTCAGCCAGAAAACGATGTTGCTGCATACAAGGCAATGGAGCAGGCGGTCAAAGACGGACGCTTGAAAGCCATCGGTCTTTCCAACTACTATGACCCGGATGATTTTGACCGGATGGTAAATGCTACGAGCATTTTACCTGCTGTTTTGCAGAATGAAACACATCCTTACCATCAAAGTGCGGATATGAAAGAGCATATCGCGCAGTATGGGACGGTGCTGGAATCGTGGTTTCCACTGGGCGGACGCGGCAACACGCAGACGCTGTTCAATGATCCTGTTATTTCCACAATAGCAGCTGCTCACGGAAAAACCTCTGCACAGGTCATTTTGAGATGGCATTTGCAGGACGGTCATATTGCCATTCCCGGTTCTCACAATGAAAAGCATATTCAGGAGAATTTTGATGTTTTTGACTTCGAGCTGACACCGGATGAAATGACGCAGATCGCAGCTTTGAATAAAAATGAACGCCTTGGCGATTGGTAAAGGAGGAACAACATGAAAAGATTATTTGTGCTGATTTTAGCATCCACTATGATGCTGGCTCTTGCAGCCTGCGGAAATACTGCCCCGGCAGGTTCCGCTTCGGAGCCTGACAGCGAAACAGCGAACAGCACAAATGTGCAGCCGGAACCGTCCGTTCCTGCTGATGATGCAGCATCGGATCGTTCGCAGGCGGATGATACCGCACAGGCTGAACAAACAGGAGGAGGCAGCAATATGTTAGTGGCATATTTTTCCCTTGCAGGGGAACAGTATGGTGTCGGCGTGATCGAAGAGGGAAATACCAGCATTATTGCTCACATGATCGCTGAACAGACTGGAGCTGACCTATTTGAAATTGAGGCCGTCACACCGTATCCCACTTCACACAGCGAGCTGCTGGATGTATCCCGGCAGGAAATGGCAAACAATACTCGCCCGGAGATCGCCGACACGGTGGACAACATGGACGATTATGATACGATCTTTATCGGTTATCCCAACTGGTGGGGCGATATGCCGATGATCGTCTATAACTTCTTGGAGAGCTATGACCTGTCCGGTAAGACCATCGTTCCATTCCGTACCCATGGCGGCAGCGGACTTTCCCGTACCGAATCCACGATTGCCAACATTACGGGCGGCACGATGAAGGATGGCTTTGCCATTCCCGGTACAACGGCTCAGAATGACCGGGATACAGCCAGAAGCGAGGTTACGCAGTGGCTGAAGGAAGGTGGCTTCGTTGAGTAACCGATATAGGATGCTCACTGCCGTGCTGCTGGCTGCGGGGATGATCGTATCCCTTGCAGCCTGCGGCAAAGCAGAGCAGAGGGACCCTTCTGACCGGGAAAGTACATCAAACATTGTAGCGGAACCCGCACAGACGGATAATGCCCAAAACGACACAGGCAGTGAAGCGGTGGCTAAGCAAACCGTGATTCGGCTGGCATTTGGTGATACCGTTATGACTGCGGCACTTGATGATAGCGAAACAAGCAGGGCTTTCATAAAAATGCTGCCTCTTACACTTACCATGAACCGATATGCCGACCGGGAGTATTATGCGGCACTCGGCGAATTGCCGGAAAGCGGAGAGATCATTGAAGATTTTGAAAATGGGGATGTGACCTATTACACCGATGGCAAATCCCTCGCAATTTTCTTTGGCAATGCGGATACGTCCTCGCAGGACGGGCTGATCCGCATGGGGCGAATCACCTCGGATTTGAGCCTGTTTGATACAGTTGGCGAGAGTGTGGAGGTAACGATCTCTCTTTCGGAAAGTGAGGCGGATATGACAGATTTTGATTTTTCGGTTTTCAACAATGTAGAAATTACCGGCATAAATACATCTGAACTGAGCGTCGATGAACAGTCCGTTCTTTATCAGCAGGCAAGATATTGTCAGGCTATGACCGAAGCTGACACAGAAACCATGAGGGAGATCACATCGCCGGATATGATTTTCACCCACATGAGCGGCAGACAGCAGACAAGAGAAGAATATTTCGCGGACATAGAGAACGGTGATCTTCAATACTTTACGATCGGCATTGAAAATCCGGTAGTCAATATCAATGGCAGCTATGCGTCGGTATCCTACACTTCTGTTTTGAATGCAAATGCCTACGGAGCCAGAGGCACTTATCGAATGGACGGAATCCATTGGTATGAGAAGCAGAACGGAAACTGGATCGCATGTAATCCGCCGAAACCGGAACGTGATAGATAAAATGAATGCGACACAACTGAAGGTTATTGGCATTGTCTCAATGACCATAGATCATATCGGCTACTTCCTGTTTCCGCAAATGACAGTTCTGCGCATGATCGGGCGGCTGGCCTATCCGATTTTTGCGTACATGATCGCAGAGGGATGCAGATATACAAGAAACAAAGTGCGATATTTCTGCACAATGTTTGCTATCGCCTGCGCCTGTTCGGCTGCTACTTATTTTGCGGAAAGAGCCCTGTATCAATCCATATTCACCACATTTTCCTGCGCAATGCTCTTGATCTTTGCGCTGGACACAGCGGAAAAAACTGCTGAAGGAGCAAGGAAGATTCTTTGGGATGCCAGCGCAGCGTTGCTCGTATTCCTGTATTTCTCGGTTTTCCAACTTCGGATGATCCCAGGCCTTGAAACGGACTACGGGTTTCTCGGCATTATAACGCCCGTCCTCGTATGGCTTGGACGCAGCAAAGCAGAGAAGCTGTTGGGGCTCGCCCTCGGATTGAGTTTGCTCTCAGCAGAGTTTGGTGCGGTTCAATTTTGTTCATTGGCGGCTGTGGCCTTGTTGTACTTCTATAATGGAGAGCGAGGAAATCACAGCCTGAAGTGGGCGTTCTATGTGTACTATCCGCTTCATATTGCTGCGCTGTACGGTATTGCGCAAATTGCTCCATGGGGAAACTGACATGAAGAAAAAACTGCGTATCGTGGTCGATATCGGTATGGTGTTACTACTGCCTCTGCTGATGGCGTATTCGCTGGTGGGAGAAGCCGCCCATGAATATCTTGGCATTGGAATGTTTCTGCTTTTCATTGTTCATCATATTTTGAACCTTGCATGGTGGAAACACCTGCTTCGTGGAAGGTACACGCCTTTCCGCATTTTAGGAGCAGCAGTTAATTTAGCCCTTGCGGTCATTATGCTGGCATTGCCGGTCACCGGAATGATCCTATCTCGTCATGTGTTCCACTTCCTGCATCTTGGCGGAGCGGCGACAACCAGAACAGTTCACCTGCTGGCATCTTATTGGGGATTGGTTCTGATGAGCTTCCATGCCGGTATGCACGGCAGCATGGTAAGAGGGATGCTCTCCAAAAACTTCGATATCCGGCAGTCCCCCAGTGCCGGGATATGGGCGCTGCGCCTGATTACTGTGTTCTTGGCAGTCTATGGCATTTATACTTTTGTGAAGCACAAGATCTTCTCCTATCTATTTTTGCAGACGCAGTTTGTATTTATCGACTTCTCACAGCCGATCTTCTTAGTACTAATAGATTATTTGCTTATTATTTATTTGTTTATGCTAGTTGGCTACTGCTGTGCAGTACAGTTGAGAAGTGCAAAATAAGTACGCTTATACAAAAATTTAATATTGGTATTATCTGCTTTACGACGGCAAAAGAAAAAAGCCGTCGTAAAGCAGATAATTTGACACGCCCATTTGAAACGGCGGCTTTGATTTTCAGAGCCGCTGTTTTTTCGTTTGCACGAATTTGTAAATATGATAGCTGCTATTATGATGATTCCTATGTAGGATAAATATCCATAATTGTGAAATTCTCAAAACTGTATTCCAAAACGGCCCTGCGGATTCCTATTAGTGTAGGGGCTTTCAAAATTTTTTGCAAAACTGCTTT
>CAKSZS010000034.1 GCA_934525845.1 uncultured Faecalibacterium sp.
GCAAAGCCCGCCCGGGCGCAGGCCGACCACAGCGGGCTGAACAGATCCTGCCGCAGGCTGGGCAGCAGCACCCGCTGCCCCCGCAGGTCCGCCAGGGGAATGCTCTCCTTGTCCCAGAAGGGGTGTCCCCGGGGCACCAGCAGGCAGGCAGGGTCCGCCCGCAGGGTGGTGCGGGCCAGCACCGGCGCGGCACAGCCCAGGTCGATGACCAGGCCGGCGTCCAGCTCGCCCTGCTCCACGGCATCCGCCACGGCGTCGTTGTCCAGCATCCGGAACCGCATCTCCACATGGGGGTACTGCTGGCGGAACTTGTCCAGCTGCATTTCCAGTCCGGGCAGGTAGTCCGGCACCAGCGACACGCTGATGCCGATGCGCACCGGCTGGGCCGACTGGATCTCGGCCCGCAGCGCGGCCTGCATCTGCTGGAACTGCTCCACCACCGGAGCGGCATGGCGCTGCAGGCTCATGCCGCGGTCGGTCAGGGTCAGCTTGTGATGGGCGCTGAGAAACAGCGGCCCGCAAAGCTCTGCTTCCAGCGCCGTAATGCTCTGGCGCAGCGCCTGCCGCGACAAAAACAGACGCTGTGCCGCCCGGGTATAATTCATTTCCTCACACAAAACCAAAAAATAATGCAGCTGGCGGATGTCCATGGGTTCCTCCTGAGAATCGATGTCATGTTAAAATGATACCGCCTTTTGACCCGAATGTAAAGCCGCTGGAAATAAAAAAACCGCTGCACAGCGGTACAGCGGCTTGGGAAAACGGATCGGTCAGCTGCACAGGCCACAGGCCGCGCAGGCGCTGGGGGTAGCGGCACAGCCGCCCAGAGCGGTCTCCCGCAGTTCAGCGGGCAGGCGCTTGCCCACTGCGTACATCGCATCCAGCATCTGATCAAAGGGGATCAGCTGGCGGATGCCGCTGAGGGACATTTCCGCCGCGATGAGGGCGTTTGCCACGCCGGCGGCGTTGCGGTTCTGGCAGGGGTATTCCACCAGGCCGCCCACGGGGTCGCAGACCAGACCCAGCATATTCATGAGCACGGTGGAAGCGGCGTCCAGGCACTGCTCCGGCGTGCCGCCCATCAGTTCGACGGCGGCGGAAGCGGCCATGGCGGATGCAATGCCCACCTCGGCCTGACAACCGCCCACGGCACCGGCCACGGTGGCATTGCGCATGGCCAGATAGCCCACCGCGCCGGCGTTGAACAGAGCGTCCACGATGCGCTGATCCGAAATGCGGTAGCACTCCTGCAGCGCCAGCATCATGCCCGGCACCACACCGGCAGAACCGGCTGTGGGCGCCGCCACGATCAGGCCCATGGAAGCGTTCACTTCCAGCACCGCCATGGCGTAGGTCATGGCCTTGTCCAGCACATCGCCGCAAATGCTTTTCTTCTTATTATAATGCGCTTCCAGCTTTTTGGCTTCGCCGCCGATGAGGCCGCCCATGGACTTGATGGGCTTTTTCAGGGGCTGTGTGGCAGACGCCTTCATGATCTCCCAGGCCTTGCCCATGCGGTGATCCACGGCGTCCCGGGGCGTCTCGCCCAGCAGGCACTCCCGCTGGCGCATGACCTCCGAGACGGACAGCTGGTGCTCCCGGCACAGGTCCAGAAGCTCTTTGGCGGATTTGAAATCCATGTTCATCCTGCGTCCCTCCTTACGGCTGCACGACCATCACATCGGTGATGTTCGGGTTTTCCAGCAGCAGCGCGTCCACACCTTCGGGCAGGCGCTCGTCCGATTCCACGATGGTATAGGCGGTGTGGCCTTTTTCCTCGCGGAACAGCCGCATGAACGCGATGTTCACCCCGCGGTCGCTGAGAATCTTTGTGATGTGTGCCACCACGCCGGGCTTGTCCTTCTGCACCACGATCAGGGCATTGTACTCGCCGGTGAAGTCCACTTCCACGCCGTTGATGCGCACGATGCGCACCTTGCCGCCGCCCAGGGACTCGCCGCGTACCGTCATCACCTGCCCGGCAGCGTTCTCCATGCGGATGTCCACCGTGTTGGGGTGGACATCCGTCTCCACCTCGTTGGGGGTGAAGCTGTAGGCCAGGCCGCGCTCTGTGGCGATGGCAAAGGAATCCCGGATGCGGGTATCGTCGGCGGAAAAACCCATGATGCCGCCCAGCAGGGCGCGGTCGGTGCCGTGGCCGTGGTAGGTCTTGGCAAAGGAGCCGTAGAGGGTAAAATCGGCACGGCGCAGGGGCGGGGCGATCATCTTCTGTGCCAGATAGGCAATGATCTCCGCACCGGCGGTGTGCGAGCTGGACGGGCCGATCATGTTCGGCCCCAGCACGTCAAAAACACTGATGAATGCCATGGTATTTTCTCCTGTCGGATGGAACTCCGAGCGGCGCTCAGACCTTTGCGCTGCTCTTGTTGATGAACTTCTGGTAGATGGTCTCCACGATCACGCCGATGGCGTTGTCACCGGAAACGTTGCAGGCCGTGCCGAAGGAGTCCTGGGTGATGTACAGTGCCACCATGATGGCGCAGATGGGGCCGTTGGGGTCGCCTGCCTCTGCACCGAAGATCATGTACAGGAAGGGCAGGGCCGTCATGATGGAGCCGCCGGGGGCACCGGGGGAAGCCACCATGGCCACGCCCAGGGTCATGATAAAGGGCACCACGGTGGCCAGGCTGATGGGCAGCTGGTTCATCAGGCAGACAGCGGTGGCGCAGGCGGTGATGGTGATCATGGAACCGGCCATGTGGATGTTGGCGCACAGAGGCACCACGAAATTGCGGATCTGCTCGCTGACGCCGTCGGCCTCAGCGCACTGCAGGTTGACCGGGATGGTGGCCGCAGAGGACTGGGTGCCCAGGGCGGTGGTGTAGCCAGGGATCTGGTTCTTGATGAGCGTCAGGGGGTTCTTGTGGCTCACAGCACCGGCAATGCAGAACTGGATGCAGATGCAGATCAGGTGCATGAGGATGACCACCAGGAACACCTTCCACAGGATGCCCAGGATGGCATAGGTCTTGCCGGATTTGGTCATGTCAATGAAGGTGCCGCAGACGTACAGGGGCAGCAGGGGAATGATGACCGAATGCAGCACCTGATCGATGATGCCGGAAAAGTCTTTGATGCAGTTATACAGTGTATCACCGATGGTCTTGCCGCGCAAGGTGGACAGGCACAGGCCCAGCACAAAGGCCAGCACCACAGCGGACAGGGTATCCAGCAGAGCCGGAATGGAAATGGAGATATAGCTGGACAGGGAATTGTCGGCGGTGGCGGCGATCTGCTCCAGTGCACCCTCGCTCATAAAGCTGGGGAACAGGCTGGAAGAGACCAGATAGGATGCCGAACCGGCGATCAGCGTGGAACCGTAGGCCAGCGCCACGGTGATGAGCAGCAGCTTGCCCGCGCCGCTCTTCAGATCCGCAATGCCCATGGTGACATAGGCCACGATCATCAGCGGGATGATGAACTTCAGGAACGAGCTGAAGATGCTGGATGCAGTGACGATGATGCGGCAGAACCACACCGGCAGGAACTGGCCGATGAGGATGCCCAGCACGATGGCGATCAGCAGCTTTGGCAGCAAACCGATCTGATGTTTTTTCTTGTCCATGTTAAAAATCCTCCTTTTGGTTTTCCCCGACGGTACACAGCGCCTGCCGGCCTATCCTTTCCGGAGCCTGCTTTGCCGGGGAACTTCCGAAAACGCCAATTTTTTGCTTGACGTGTTGACGCATTTAGTTTAACATAGACATACAATTGATTCAAATTCATAATTCTCAATTGATGGTTTAAATTTTTTCATAGTTAAGGAGCTTTGCCATGGAGATCCGGCAGCTGAATACCCTCATCCGTGCAGCCCAGCTGCAGAGTTTTTCCAAAACCGCCGAAAGTCTGGGCTACTCCCAGTCCGCCGTCACCGTGCAGATCAAGGCACTGGAAGAGGAACTGGGGGTGCGCCTGTTCGACCGCATGGGCAAGCGGGTCATCCTGACCACCCAGGGGGCGCGCTTTCTGGAGTACGCCAACTCGGCGCTGGACACCCTGCACCATGCCCAGCAGGCGCTGGCCGAGGGCGGCGAACTGGACGGCACCCTGCACATCGGCACCCTGGAATCCCTCTGCTTTTTCCGGCTGCCCGGCCTGCTGCACCAGTTCCGCCAGCAGCACCCCAGCGTTGCCCTGCAGGTCACCACCGGCTCCCCGGAAGAACTGATCGACAAGATGGAGCACGGCGAAGTGGATCTGATCTGCATTCTGGACGAGCCGCGCTATTCCAACAGCTGGCACAAATGCAACGAGGTACCGGAAGAGGTGGTGTTCGTCTGCTCCCCGGGCATCGATCTGGGCCACCCCGGCCCCTACCGGGTGGAAGAGCTGCTGGACAAGCCGTTCTTCCTCACCGAGCGCAACGCCAACTACCGCCGCACCTTCGACCGCTTTCTGGCTGCACGGCAGGTGGAGCTGACCCCCAGCCTGGAGATCAGCGACACCTCTTTCATCATCAAAATGCTGGAAAGCGGCTCCGGCATCTCCCTGCTGCCCCGGTTCGCAGTGGCCGAGCCGGCCGCACAGGGGCGGCTCCGCATTCTGGAAGTATCGGACTTCCGGCTGACCATGTACCGGCAGATGTTCTACCACCGGGACAAGTGCTGCACCCGGGAGATGGATGCCTTCATCCGGCTGGCCTGCGGGCCGGAGCTGTTCTGACGCAAAACGGCCCAAGGCCGTTCCGGGCAAAGCGAAAACCGGAACAGCCTTGGGCCTGTGCAATGTTTTGTAAGGAGAACCTCTTCCGGCGGGCAGTTCCCCGCCGGAAAGACGGTCACGCGAAGAAGGAGATGACCAGTGCGACGAGGAAGCCAACGCCGCCCACCAGGGTTTCCATGATGGTCCAGGTCTTCAGGGTGGTCTTTTCGTCCATGCCCACCAGGCTCTTCACCAGCCAGAAGCCGGAGTCGTTGAAGTGGGAGCAGACGGTGGAGCCGCCGGCCACAGCAGCGGTGACGCAGGCCAGGTACAGCGGGCTCAGCTCGCTGATGCCGGGCATGGCCGAGATGATGCCGGCGGCCATGGTCATGGCCACCGTGGCAGAACCCACCGAGATGCGCACCAGCGCTGCCACGATGAAGGCAACCAGCACCAGCGGCAGGTTGGCATTTGCCACTGCATTGCCGATGACTTCGCCCAGGCCGGAATTCTGCAGCATATAGCGCAGGACGCCGCCGCAGGCGGTGACCAGCAGGATCATGCCGGTCGGCTCCAGGCTCTTGGTCATGATCTTTTCCAGCTGTGCGTTGGTGTAGCCGTGGCGGGTGCCCAGCAGATACATGGCAGCGATGACGGCCAGGGTCAGAGCGACGAACGGCTCGCCCAGGAAGGCCAGAACCGGCTGGATGCCAGCCAGGGCCGGCACGACCTTTGCCACAGAGTTTGCGATGATGAGCACCAGCGGGATCATGATGATGCCCACGATGGTGCCGAACTTGGGCAGCTTGCTCTCGTCAATGTCCGGCTGCTGCGCCACGTGCTCGGGCACGGCGATCCTGTACTTTTTGCCGCAGATGGAACCCCAGATGGGGCCGGCCACGATCATGGCGAAGATGCCGCAGAAGATGCCCACCAGGATGACCCAGCCCAGGTCCACGCCCAGCATGGTGGCCACCAGAACGGGGCCGGGCGTGGGAGGAATGAAGGCGTGGCCGACGGCCAGGCCGGCCAGCAGGGGAATGACGTAGTACAGGACCGAACGGTTGGTGCGCTTGGCCAGCGAGAATGCCAGCGGGATCAGGATGATCAGACCGGCGTCAAAGAAGACGGGCATCGCGATGACCAGGCCGGTGATGCCCAGTGCCCAGGCGGCTTTTTCATCGCCGAACTTGCGCACCATGGTCACGGCCAGCGTCTGTGCGCCGCCGGATTCTTCCAGGATCGCGCCGAACATGGAGCCGAGGCCCACCAGAAGGGCGATGCCCTTTAAGGTGTTGCCGATGCCTTCGTTCACCGAACCCACGATGTCGGTCAGGGGCATCCCGGCCATCAGGCCGATGGCCACTGCGCCCACCAGGATGGAGATCATGGCATGAACCTTGAACTTGATGATGAGCACCAGCAAAAGGATCAGGCCCGCCACCGCAGCAAAGACCAGCCGTGCGGCGTCAGGGGTTGCAACTGCTGTCATAAGTGTTTTCCTCCGTTTTGGATTTTATTGCAGCGCCCGTCTCCGCAGACGGACGTCTGGTTCCTGAAAATGCCCGAAATTTGTATTCGAAAAAGCAATATCCGTTTTTGGTTTTGGCGTAACCTTCCCCAGGCCGTCCAGCGAAATGACGCTGTACAGTTTCTTTTGTCAGATGAAATTGGAGGGGAGCGTTACTCCATATAAGCGCCCTTCATGGGGCTGACGGCGTGCTGTGAGTAGAGCTTCAGCAGGCCTTTGGTGTACTTGGGAGCCTTGGGCTGCCACTTGGCGCGGCGCTCGGCCAGGATCTGCTCCATCTCTTCGGGGGTCTTCTCCTCGCCGTTGACGCCCACGATGGCCAGCTGACGGTTCGGCACATCGATGCGGATCAGGTCGTTCTCTTCCACCAGAGCAATGGGGCCGCCCACTGCTGCTTCCGGGCTGACGTGGCCGATGACCGGGCCGCGGCTTGCGCCGGAGAAACGGCCATCCGTGATGAGGGCCACGCTGGAAGCCAGTGCCGGGTCGGCACAGATGGCCTCGCCGGTGTAGAACATCTCCGGCATTCCGCTGCCGCGAGGGCCTTCGTACCGGATGAAGATGGCGTCGCCGGGCTTCACTTCCTTGTGCAGGACCGCGGCGATGCATTCTTCCTCACTGTCGTAGGGCTTGGCCCGCAGGGTGGCATGGAACATATTCTTGGGGCAGGCCGTGTGCTTGATGACGCAGCCTTCCGGGGCCAGATTGCCCTTCAGGATGGCGATGCTGCCGTCGGTGCCCTTGGCGTTGTCGAAGCTGTGGATGATGTCCTCGCGGGTGACCTGGATGCCCAGACCCTTGGTCTTCTCCTGCAGGATCTCGTCGCAGTGCTCATAGAAGCCGTTCTTCTTCAGGTCTTCCAGATTTTCACCCAGGGTCTTGCCGGTGACGGTCATCACGTCCAGGTGCAGCATGGACTTGATCTCTTCCATCACGCGGGGCACGCCGCCTGCATAGTAGAAGTACTGGGCAGGCCAGTCGCCGGAGGGACGGATGTTCAGCAGGTAGTGGGCGCCGCGATGCATCCGGTCGAAGGTGTCCGCATCGATCTCAAAGCCGAACTCGTGGGCGATGGCGGGCAGATGCATGGTGGCGTTGGTGGAGCCGGAAATGGCGGCGTGCACCATGATGGCGTTCTCAAAGCTCTTCATGGTCACGATGTCTTTCGCCTTGATGCCCTCTGCCACCAGCTTCATCAGCTGCACGCCGGAATCGTAGGCGGCCTGCTTCAGTTCCGGAGCGGTGGCGGGCATCAGGGCGGTGCCCGGCAGCATCAGGCCCAGCGCTTCCGCCATGATCTGCATGGTGGAGGCGGTGCCCATGAAAGAGCAGGCACCGCAGCTGGGGCAGGCGTTGTGCTTGTAGTAATCCAGCTGGTCATTGGAGATGACGCCGGTCTTCTCCCAGGCGTCGAATTTGCCGATCTGCTCCAGGGTCAGCAGGTCGTTGATGGCGCAGGCCGGATCGTTCACCACATACTTCTTGGGCAGGGTGTGTGCTTCCATGACGCCGCCGGTGACCACGATGGCGCTCATGTCCTTCAGGCGGCCGATGCTCATCAGCATGGCCGGAACGGACTTGTCGCAGCTGGCGATGAACACGCCGCCGTCGTACACACTGGCGTTGGCCTGTGCTTCCACCAGATTGACCATTGCTTCCCGGTGGGGCAGGGAATAATTGATGCCGTCATGTCCCTGCGCGATGCCATCGCACATATCGGTGGCAAAGTACCGTGCGGCCTTGCCGCCGTGGGTGTTGACCGCCTGCACAGCCTCCCGGACGAACTGGTCCAGATGGGCGCTGCCGGGGTGGCTGTCACCGAAGGTGCTCTCCACCAGGATCTGGGGCTTTGCCAGATCCTCGACCTTCCAGCCCATGCCGATCTTCAGGGGATCGTTTTCCGGGGCCAGCTTGCGGACTTCCTGCGAACGGAGTTCCATAAAATCTACCTCCATACTCTCTTCTCTCGCTTTGCTCGTCGTCCTTTTTTCCGTCGGACATCTTACAGGTTCATTGTAATTTAACAAATTGACTTTTGCAAGTTGTCCCGGGCAAAACCCACTTTCTGCTAAAATTCATGCCAGTTTGTCGTGTATTTCGCTCAAAAATCTTGGATACATGGCACAAATGCATCCGCTTTCCAACGTTTTCTGCTTCTTCGTCGTACAAAGTCATCAGACAACTTTCGTTCAAAAAAGTCCCCGCCGGGCAAAACGCCCGGCGGGGACTGCGGCCGCAGCGGGTCAGTCTTCCACGCTCTCGCCGTCGTACAGCTTTTTGATATAGGTGCGGTTGAAATTCAGGTGCATCACCATGGCAGACCTGGCTCCGATGGGGTCGTGCTTCGCGATGGCGTCCGCGATCATCCGGTGGGTCTCCACGGTCTCTTCCCGCAGTTTTTTGTGGGTCACGTTGACGAACATCATCACCGCCGTGTCGATGATGGGGATCAGCTGCTCCACCACCATATTCTTGCTGCTCTCGGCAATGCAGGTGTGGAACGCGATGTCATCCTCAATGTACAGGTCGCCGTCATAGATTTTGCTCTCCACCCGGTCGCACAGACGGTTGATGCGCTCAATGTCCTCATCCGTGGCATTCTGAGCCGCCATCTCCGCGATGCCCGGCTCCAACAGCAGACGCACATTGACCAGATCCAGTGCCAGCGCGTTCTTATCCTGCACACTGCGCAGGTTCAGCGGGTCGGACAGCCCCTTGGCCGTGGTGACCACATAGGTGCCGGAGCCGCGCCGCACCTCCACGATGCCCTTGCTGGACAGCAGCTTTACCGCCTCGCGGACGGTGCTGCGGCCCACGCCGAACCGTTCGCCCAGCTCAAACTCGTTGGGCAGTTTGGCGCCCGGTTCCAGCGGGGTATCCAGAATGTAATGGTACAGCTGGTCTTCCACCTGTTCGGCCAGCAGCTTGTTCTTCAGATGCGAAAATTCACTCATGCGTCCGCCCTCCCTGTGATGCAGTGGTGTTTCCTTTATTATAAGGCAGGCGGGCAGGCGGCGCAAGGTTTCTTCGCCCGCGCCGCCCGTCTGCCGCTCTTGCCGTTTTGGCTAAACTTCTTTGCTGCTTTTCAGCACTTTGCCCATCCTCCCTCGTCACTTTCTTGAAAAAATCAGGATATTTTTTAGATTTCTTGCATCTCCGGGAAAAGTTCACTATACTGAAACCAAATTCGGGCCGGCGCCGGACACGAATGCGCCGCCCCCAAAACTGCCTGTAAGCCAAGGAGGATTTCGCATGAAAAAGCTCACTCGCCGCCAGTTCCTTGCCTCTGCCGGTGCAACCTCTGCTGCACTGATGCTCTCCGGTCTCCCCCACGCAGCTGCTGCGGAGGAAAACTGCCTGAAAGGCTTTACCCCTGCTGCTACCAACTCCAACAACCTGACCTGGGATATGGCTGAGGAGATCCTCACCCACATTTCCGACCCGGTGTTCCCCAATTATTCTGTAAGCGTTCTGGACTACGGTGCTGTCCCCAACGACGGAAAGCTGGACACCGCAGCCATCCAGCGTGCCATTGACGAGACCAGTGCCCGGGGCGGCGGCACCGTCATCATCCCCTCTGGTGTCTACGACGTAGGTGCCATCACCCTCAAGAGCAACGTGAACCTGCACCTGCAGAATGAGGACACGGTCCTGCGGTTCACCAAGGACATCACCCCGGCAAACTACCCCCTGGTCTTTGCCCACTACGAAGGCTCCAAGCTGTACAACTGGAGCCCCCTGATTTACGCTTACCAGCAGGAGAACATTGCTCTGACCGGCAAGGGCACCCTGGACGGCCAGGCCGACAAGAACAACTGGTGGAACTGGTCCCGTACCGTCAACCCCGATGGCAGCATCACCAAGCCCGGCAACAACGATGTCAAGCTTCTGCGCAAGATGACCGACAACGGCACCCCCGCCGAGGAGCGCATCTTCGGTGAAGGCCACTACCTGCGCCCCAACTTCTACCAGCCCATCGAGTGCACCAACGTGCTGGTAGAGGGCGTTACCATTGCCAACTCTCCCATGTGGGAGCTGAACCCGGTGCTGTGCACCAACTTTACCGCCCGCGGCGTCACCATCGACACCCACGGCTACAACAACGACGGCTGTGACCCCGAGAACTGCAACTACGTCCTGATCGAGAACTGCTTCTTCAACACCGGTGACGACTGCATCGCCGTCAAGGCAGGCCGCAACCGCGATGGCCGTGAGCTGGGCGCTGCCGGTCATCCGACCCAGAACCTGATCATCCGCAACAACACCTTCGCAGACGGCCACGGCGGCATTGCCTGCGGCAGTGAGATGAGCGGCGGCATCAAGAACCTGTTTGCCGACAACAACACCTTCGACAGCCCCACCCTGAATTACGCCCTGCGCTTCAAGACCAACGCCGAGCGCGGCGGCGCGGTGGAGAACATCTACCTGCGCAACTCCAAGGTCAAGTCCGTGGGCAACGCGGTCGTGCACGCCACCATGCTGTACGATGTGGGCCGTGACGGCGATTACCTGCCCCAGTTCAAGAACATCACCATCGAGAACCTGACCAGCAGCGGCGGCGAGTACGGCATCTTCATGGAAGCCTTCGATGAAGTGCCCATCACCGGCCTGGTGTTCCGCAACGTGGAGATCTCCAACGTCGGCACCGACATCCGCGCCCTGAACTGGGAAGATCCCGTTATGGAGAACGTTACCATCAACGGCAAGACCTATCCCCGTCCCGTGGAGACCAAGATCCTGGGCGTTCCCGTTCCGGGCGAGCGCATCGAGGGCAGCTCCAACCTGCTGGGCGGCGAGGACACCGACCTGACCTGCAAGTGGCTGGTCTCCGACGCCGCGGACGGTGATTACCACTTCTTCCGCCTGCGCCGCAGCTACACCGTGCCGTCCTTCCTGGCCGGCAAGTACATCAAGTTCGTGGCCACCGACCGCAGCGGCAGCCAGGACACCAGTATGCCCTATAAAGTGCTGAAGGACGCCGAGATCGCCGGCACCACCAACGATGCCGAGCTGCTGCGCGCCGCTTCCAAGGGCTACATCGACGAGAATGCTTCCATCGACCTGAACAGCCTGGTCACCAAGCGCGACTGCGCCAAGATGCTGGGCAAGCTGTGGAACCTGACTGCCCCGTCTGCACCGGTGGCGATGTCCGACGTTCCCGAGAGCGACCCGGATTACGGCGTGATCGCTGCCGTGGTCGAGGCCGGCATGATGGAGCTGAAGGATCCCAACAGCGCCATTGCACAGGGCACCCTGTACAACGCCGGTGTCACCAGTTCGGAGGGCGCAAAACGCACCGCTTTCCTGCCCGAGACCACCATTGACCGCGACGAGATGGGCTACATCGCCCTGCTGTCCTGCGGCGTGCCCTACAATGAGACCCTTGGCACCCAGCCGAAGTTCGACGATGCCGGCGAGATCGAGTCGGTGTACAAGTCCAACGTGGGTGCCAGCGCCTACTTCGGCTTTATCACCGCCAAGAGCGGCAACAGCTTCCTGCCGAAGGAAAAGACCACGCTGGAGGATCTGATCCGCATCGTGGAGCGCATCTCCGACTTCAACCACAAGTAATTTTCCGCCGTTTTGCTCTGCTCCTCCCAGGCAGGCTCCCCGCAGGTGTACGGTTTCCGTGCTCCCTGCGGGGAGCTTTTTTGTTTTTGAGCCGCCGGGGCGTTTCCCCCCTCTCAAACCCGGAATCCATTCCGGTATTCTTTTGCTGTCAGAACAAAATCGTTCTGCGATCTCATGTGTCAGGAGGGAATCATGGCAAATCGTTATCTGCAGCAGGAAGACCGGAGCGCCGACTGTGTCTCCTCCGGCACCCGCCCTGCGCTCCAGACCGAGGAGCGCACCCCGGCGCGGCCGCTCCTGCAGGCACAGCCGTCTGACGCGTTTCAAACCACGCCGTCTTCTCCGCAAAAAGAATTTTCTCAAAAGCGCAGCTTTTCGGCCGCAGCTGCTTCGCAGACTTCCGCATCGGCTGCCGCCCGGACTGCCTTTCGTGCATCCGCTGCACGGCCCCAAAGCGCTTCTCCGCAACTGCAGAGACCATCCGGAACACCCCGGCAGCCTCCCCGGCAGAGTTCTGCCCGCCCGCAGACGCCGCCAAAGCAGCAGCCGGCTCCCACACCGCAAACATCTTTTCATCCGCGCATCGTCTCCGCGTCCTCCACCGTTTCCAGTCCGAGTTCATTTTCTCCCCGCACCCTCTGGTATGTGTTCGGCATCCTGGTCTTTCTGCTGGTTCTGGCCGGACTCTTCTCGGCATGGACCGCACGGCAGAAGTCCGCCGCATCCTCTGTGTCTGCGGTTTCTGCCGTCAGCATCGCCCCTTCGGAATACGAAAGCGCTGCTGCCGAACTGCCGGAGTCCGCCGCGTCGGCAGCGGAAGAGCCTGCCCAAGCGCCTGCAGCCGTTCCGGCGTCCGATCCCGCATCCGGCACCACACCGGAAGTTTCTTCCCAGCCGGAACCGGAAGCCCCTGCGTCCACAGCCCCGGCAGTCTCCAGTACACCGGCTCCTGCGTCTTCTGCTTCCCGCACCGGCAGCACCGCCTCCTCTGCATCAACGGCTTCCAGACCGGCGGCTTCCTCAACGGCTTCTGCAACGCCTGCCCCTCAGCCGGAACCCGCACCGGCTCCGGAGCCTGCACCGGTGGTATCTGTCTCGATCACCTCGGCATCCAAGAGCATGATCCGGTTCACCACATCCGGCGGACAGATCACCCTGAATGTGGATTACATCTGCCCGGACGGCAGCACCACGCCGCGCTACCCTCTGCGGACCTATGAGGATGGTGCGCACGACTTTTCGCCCGGCATCGGCCTGTCCGATCCGTCCGGCCGCTACATCGTGCAGATCTACAACAGCAGTACCGGCGAAATGGTAGCCTCTGCGCAATTTTACGTTTGATTTTTCAGCCAACCGCAATGAAAGTGAGGTAACGATCATGAAATACGAAATGGAAAAGACCCTCCGGATGCCGAACCAGTACAGCGTCATCCCCGAAGCCGAACTGCAGGATCTGAACGGCGGCATCGGTGCCGACCCGGTGGACGACGGCAAGTACAACCTCTTCAACAATATTTCGGATCTGACGGCTCCGCTGGAGCGCGCCTTCATCCGCCTGTTCGACGTGGACTACGATACCCAGCAGCAGCTCAACCTCGGATTTGCCGCTCTGGGCGTCTTCGAGACGGTTCTGAACGCCCTGAACCCCTCCGCCCTCATCCAGGCCATCAACTTCTCTCCGGTCCTGACCGGCGTCCTGAACGGTCTCGGCAAGCTGGGCCTGTCCCGTCTCTGAGCCGCGCGGCTTTCCCCGGGAAAGATTCCTGTATCTTAACGCGTCCCGGGATCGCACGCTTCCCGCCGGGATAAGCAGCGAGCGATCCTCCCGACGGCAGACCCAGCCGCAGCCCGCGTGCCCGCAAGGGGAATCGAACGCATAGAACGCAGCGCCCGCTCGTTGGAGAAGCTTCTCCGGCGAGCGGGCGCTGTGTGCGATAGCATGATCTTTAAAAAAATTACAGGGGGCAAAGAACACTCTATTTGGTGTAAACCTCCTTCAGATGCGCCGAGAGCTTCATGTTCTCGCTGTAATCCACCGGAACCACAATGACACTGGGCACCGTCTGCCGGAACGCTTCTTCCAGCGTTGGGATGAGGTCGGCGGCCTTTTCCACCCGGTAGCCCTTGCAGTGCATGGCCTCGGCCAGCAGTTTGAAATCCGGATTTGAGAAGTCCACATAGCAGTGTTCCCCGCCGAACTGTTCCTGCTCCTTCCACTTAATGAGGCCGTAACTGGAGTCCTCCCAGATCAGGGTGACGAACGGCACCTTTTCGCGCACAGCGGTCTCCAGCTCCTGGCTGTTCATCATGAAACCGCCGTCGCCGCAGACGGCAAGCACCTTTTTGTCCGGGTTCAGCAGCTTGGCCGCAAAGGCACCGGGGATGGAAAAGCCCATGCTGGCAAAACCGTTGGAGATCAGGCAGGTGTTTGGCTCATAGCAGTCGTAGTGGCGTGCGACCCACATTTTGTGCGCACCCACGTCGCTGACAAGGATATCATCCCGGCCCATGACCTTGCGCACATCCGAAAGGATGCGGGCGGGCTTCATGGGGCAGCTGTCATCATCCGCCATGGCGGCGTGCTCGGCCACCATCGTCTCGCGCAGTCTGAGTGCAAACTCCGGCTCGCTGTCGCGGCGGGTGCAGCGCAGGATCTCGTAAATGCTTTCCGAGATGTCACCCACCACTTCCACAGCGGGCTGATACCGCTTGTTGACGTCTGCCGGTGCGCTGTCGATGTGCAGGATGGCCATGTCCGGCCTGGCACCCCATTTGGCGGGGGCACATTCCACGATGTCGTAGCCGATGGCAATGACAAGGTCGGCCCGGTCGAACAGCTGATTCACATAATCTTTCTGAGGGATGCCGATGGTCCACAGGCTGTACTTATCATCCATGGGGATGATGCCCTTGGCCATCATGGTGTTGACCACAGGGATGTGCAGCCGGTCGGCCAGCTCCGTGACGGCAGCGGCGGCATGGCCGCGCACGGCCCCGACACCGGCAAGGATCACCGGGTCCTTTGCTTCGCTGATGAGCTGCCCGGCAGCGGAAATGTGGGCGGGGTCGGCGTAGAGGTCATGCAGCTGCTGGCGCTTCAGCGGCACGGCATCGGCGGGCATTTTGGCAATGTTCTGGGGCAGGTCGATGTGGGTGGCACCGGGCTTGCCTTTTTCAGCGTGCTTGAAGGCCAGCCGCACGATCTCGCCCACCGTGTCGGGGCGGATGATCTGTTTCGAACGCTTGGTGATCGGCTCGAACATCGCGGTCAGGTCAAGGTACTGATGACTGGTCAGCTGCATCCGGTCGGTGCCCACCTGCCCGGTGATGGCCACCAGAGGTGCGCCATCCAGATAGGCGTCCGCTACGCCGGTGACAAGGTTGGTGGCGCCGGGGCCAAGGGTCGACAGGCACACGCCTGCCCGGCCGGTCAGTCGGCCATAGACATCCGCCATGAAGGCGGCCCCCTGCTCGTGACGCACCGGGATGAACCGGATATGGCTGTCCCGGATGGCAAACATCAGATCCAGTGTCTCCTCGCCAGGGATGCCGAATATCACATCCACACCCTCCGTTTCCAGACAATCCACAAGGACCTGCGCGGTCGTTTTTTGCTTTTCCTGCATATTTGACTTACTTCCCTTATCGCATTCATAAAAACAAAAAGGCAGCGCAGCCCTTTGGGGCCACGCTGCCTTTGCGAATTTTATTTTACCGTTTTGGGCCGGTTTCTGCAAGAGCCAGAATTCATAAAAAGAGCGGATGCGGGCAGGCCGCTTTTGGTAAAGAAATAGAAAGTTTTCGGGTGATTTGAAGCCCGTATGCAGAAGAAAGTTAACTTTTGTCCGCTTTGAATGAAAAAAGATAAAGCCAAGCCGCAATCTTCGGGAGGTTTGCCTATTTACATTCCGGCACGCTCTGTGCTAGACTGCAATAAACCAAAGCAGATCCGCCCGTCGGCAGGGGAAAGGCCGCTGCGGAGTTCACAGAGCATTTTAAGGACACAACAATGGCGTTGAAAAAGTCATTGCTGTGTCCTTTTTTGTTGCTTTGGCTGGTGAAAGAACCAAAAACATGAGGGGAGTAATTGAATATGAGAAAGATCACGCGTCGTTCGTTCCTGCAGGCCGCAGGCATGGCCGGTCTGGCAGCCGGTATGATGAGCGTTATGAGCGGATGCGGCGGCGGTTCCGCTTCCACGGCAGCTTCCGGCAGTGCGGCAGCTTCCAGTGAAGCAGCCGCCGATGTGGATTTGAGCAAGATCAAGGATACCATTCACATGGCCGTCTCGCAGGAAGCTTCCAGCTACGATGTGCACAAGACCACGACCCTGATCGCCCGGCAGGTGTTTGCCGGCACCGTGTGGGAAAAGCTGGTCACTCTGAATGCCAATTCTGAGGTCATCCCGGAGCTGTGCTCCAGCTACGAGATGAGCGAGGATGCCTGCACCTTCACCTTCCATCTGCGCGAGGGGGTCAAGTTCCACGATGGCAGCACCCTGAGCGCCGAAGATGTGGTGGCCAGCCTGAACCGCTGGATCGATGCATACAGCAATGCCGCCGCCATGGTGGGCGAAGGCCGCTTTGAGGCTGTGGACGATCTGACCGTGGCCATTACCTGTTCTGCCCCGGCTCTGACCCTGCCGGACATGATGGCCGGTGCAGCACAGCCTGCCATCATCACCACCGCAGCCTGTTGTACGGATGAGGATGCCAACGGTTACCTGAACCAGTACATCGGCACCGGCCCGTACAAGTTTGTGGAATGGAAGCAGGACCAGTACATCAAGCTGGAAAAGTTTGAGGACTACTGCCCCTATTATCTGGAAGGCACCACCGAAGAAAAAATGGATGGCTGGGGCGGCTACAAGCACGCCTACACCAAGACCCTTTACATCGATAAGGTGGCCGAGACTGCCACCCGCGTGGCGGGCCTGCAGTCTGGTGATTACGATGTGATCTGGGGCGTTGGCAGTGAGAACACCCCCATGGTGGAAGCCGATCCGAATCTGACCCTGATGAGCGAGCAGGCCGGTACCCTGTGCATGGTGTTCAACAAGGACCCCATCAGCATTGCCAGCAACAACGATATCCGCCGCGCCGTGAATGCAGTGGCCAACTGTGCGGACCTGATGGCCTCGGCCTTTGGCACGGATTACGATCTGGGCAGCTGCTACATGGATGACCTGAACGCCTATTGGGTAACGGATGCCGGCAAGGAAAACTATAACCTCTGCGATGCGGACAAGGCAAAGGCCTATCTGGAAAGCGCAGGCTACAACGGCGAGACCTTTACCATTCTGGCGCCTACCCTGAACAACTACAACAACATTGGTCTGGTGCTGCAGGAAGAACTCAAGAGCATTGGAATGAACGCCGAGCTTACCACCGTCGACTGGGCCACCTTTATGGAATACCGCAAGGATCCCAGCGTGTTCGATATTTACATTACCAGCTTTGCTTCCGTGCCGCTGCCCAGTCTGAAGGCGTATTACGGCCCCAGCTATCCCGGCTGGACGGACGATGCAAAAACGGCAGAGCTGTTGGAAGAATTCAATGCCGCTACCACCCGGGACGATGCCCTTTCCATCTGGAAGGATCTGCAGGAGTACAGCTGGGACTATCTGCCCTGCATCAGCGCGGGACACTACCATGTTGCATATGCCTGCTCGTCCAAGGTGCATGGCCTGTATATGGGCAACGGCATCTATCTGTGGAACGCCTACGCAGAAGCTTAAACCTTTGCGCACTGCCCAAAGGATGCCGGCCGGAACCGGAAGGGTTCGCGGTACGGCATCCTTTTTGCCGCCGGATCCCGTCCGGCGCTGGGGCGCTGGAAAGAAATAGCATCCAAAAGGAGAATGGTCATGAAAAAGTATATCCTGAAACGGCTTTTGTCGGTGCTGCCCATTCTGTTCATTGTCTCGGTGGTGGTGTTCACTCTGGTGCATCTGGCCCCCGGTGGACCGGCGGCTGCCATGCTGGGCAGTGATGCAACCATGGAGGACATTGCTGCACTGGAAGAACAGATGGGCCTGAATGACCCGCTTTACATTCAATATTTCCGCTGGATGGGCAGCGTGTTCCACGGCAACCTTGGCACCAGCACCACCGGTGACACGGTGACAAACATGATCCGCGACCATTTTCTGCCCACCATCAATCTGGCTCTGTATGCCATGGTCATCAGCCTGCTGATCGCGCTGCCGCTTGGTATGCTGGCAGCACGCAAGCGCGGCACGCTGGTGGACAGCATCGTGTCCGTGCTGGCGCTGGCCGGCGTGTCGGTGCCAAGTTTTCTGCTGGGCCTGGGGCTGATGATGCTGTTTGCGGTCAATCTGCGGTGGCTGCCTGTCTCCGGCTATGTGCCGTGGGCCGGCGGGGCGCTGGCCCACCTGCGCTCCATTACCATGCCGGCGGTGGCACTGGGCTTTATGTACACGGCCCTGATGATGCGCATGACCCGCTCCAGTATGCTGGAGGTGCTGAACAGCGACTATATCAAAATGGCCAAGGCCAAAGGCGTGAGTGAAGCTGCCCTTGTGGGCAAGCACGCCTTCCGCAATGCCATGGTCAATGTTGTCACGGTCATCGGGCAGAGCTTTATCGGTGCGCTGTCCGGCGCAGCCGTTGTGGAAACGGTGTTCGGCGTACCGGGTCTGGGCCAGCTGATCGTCAACTCCATTGGCCGGCGTGACTACGAGGTGATCCAGGCGGTGGTGCTGCTGGTGGCGGTGATCAACGTGCTCATCAACCTGATCACCGACCTGCTGTATGGCCTGATTGATCCGCGCATCCGCGTGAGCTGAATGGAGGAGACAGAGAATGGAAGCAACAAAAACCTATCCTGTGGGGACCGAAGATCTTGGCGCCCTGCGCAGGCGGCTGGAAAAGGAACAGCGGGAGCTGCGCATCCATGCGTTTCTCAAGAACAAAGCCTCGGTGGCGGGTCTTGTGCTGGTGCTGCTGATGGTGGTCATTGCACTGGCTGCACCGCTGCTCACCGGCCTTTCCGGCACGGACCCCTATACGAATGTCGTATCCCAGCGGCTGCAGGCCCCCAGTGCGGAGCACTGGTTCGGCACCGATGATCTGGGCCGCGATGTGTTTGCCCGCGTTATCTACGGCACCCGCATCTCGCTGTTCGTGGGGTTTTCGGTCAGTGTGCTGGCCGGTGCAGCGGGCCTGCTGATCGGACTGTACTCCTGCTATAACAAGGTACTGGATGCCGTACTCATGCGCATCTGCGACGGCCTGAAGGCCATTCCCTCCACACTGCTGGCCATCTGCCTGATGGCGGTGCTTGGCCCCAGCATCCGAAACGTGATCATCAGCCTGTCGGTGGTCAGCACCCCCAGCATGGCCCGTATGGTGCGCTCGGCGGCGCTTTCTGCCCGGGAGCAGACCTATGTGGAAGCGATGACCTGCCTTGGCGCAGCGCCCAGCCACATTTTGTGGCGGCACATCATGCCCAACACCCTTTCTCCGGTGATCGTGCAGATGACCTTCGTGTTTGCAAGCGCCATCATCACGGAAGCCGCACTGAGCTTTCTGGGTGCAGGCGTGCCGGTGCCGGAGCCAAGCTGGGGCAGCGTCTTAAGCCAGGGCCGCACCTACATTTATACCGCTTGGTGGCTGATTTTGTATCCGGGCCTGTTCACCGCCGTCTCGGTGCTGGGCTTTAACCTGTTCGGTGACGGCGTGCGGGATCTGCTGGACCCGCTGGCACATTAAGGAGGGAAAAACGATGACGGAACAAAAAGACACCCTGCGCGTGGACTCCCTCTCCACCAGCTTCCGCACCGAGCGCGGCATCCTGAAAGCCGTGGACGGCGTGAGCTTTACGGTGGGCAAAGGCGAGATCCTTGGTCTGGTGGGCGAATCCGGCTGCGGCAAAAGCGTGACCAGCCAGAGCATCCTGCGCCTGTACGATGAGAAATACACGGCAAAGTACGAGGGCCATATCTATCTGGACGGCACCGATCTGCTGGCACTTTCGCCCAGGGAAATGCGCAAGATGCGGGGCAGCCGCATCTCCATGATCTTTCAGGACGCCCTTTCCAGCCTGAATCCGGTGTTCACGGTGGGCGACCAGATCTGTGAGCCGCTGATGATCCATCAGGGCCTCAGCCGCAGACAAGCCATGGAAAAAGCCGTGGAACTGCTCAAGCTGGTCAATATTCCGGCGCCGGAACGCCGGGTGCAGCAGTACCCGCACGAGCTGTCCGGCGGTATGCGGCAGCGCGTGATGATCGCCATTGCACTGGCCTGCAAGCCGGAACTGCTGATCGCCGACGAGCCGACCACCGCACTGGATGTGACGGTGCAGGCACAGATCATGGACCTTATCAAGGAGCTGAATCAGAAGCTGGGCATGAGCGTGATACTCATCACCCATGACCTCGGCGTGGTGGCGGAAACCTGTGACCGGGTGGCCGTGATGTATCTGGGCCAGATCGTGGAACAGGCCGACAAATATACCATTTTTGATGATCCGCGCCATCCCTACACATGGGGTCTGATCCACTCCATCCCGCAGCTGGATGGGGACCGCACAAAGCCCCTGTACTCCGTGGAAGGCATGGTGCCGCTGCTGAACCAGGTGCCGCAGGGCTGCTGCCGCTTTGCAGAGCGCTGTCCCAAGGCAGCGGCGCACTGCCGTTCCGCTATGCCGGAGCTGCAGGAAGTGACGCCGGGACATTGGGTGCGCTGCTGGATGTGCGCCGGGGAGGAATGAGCCATGAGTGATACAGAAAAAGTCGTCATCCGCGCCGAGAACGTGCGCACCTATTTCCCGGTACGGGACACGCTGGGCCGGGTGGTAAATCAGGTCAAGGCCGTGGACGGCATCAGCATGGAAGTGCATAAAGGCGAGATCTATGGTCTGGTGGGCGAAAGCGGCTGCGGCAAATCCACCTTTGGCCGCACCCTCATCCGTCTGCTGGAACCTACGGACGGCAGGCTGGAACTTCTGGGCGAGGACGTGACCCACACCAGCATGAAGGCGCTGCGGCCTTTCCGCAGCAAGGTGCAGATGATCTTTCAGGACCCGTATACCAGCTTGAATCCCCGCAAGCGTGTGGGCGAGATCCTGATGGAAGTGCTGGAGATCCACGGTGAAAAGGACCGCGACAAGCGTATGCGTATCGCGCTGGAAACGCTGCACAAGGTGGGCCTGCGGCCGGAGCATTTCTATCGTTATCCGCACGAATTTTCCGGTGGCCAGCGTCAGCGCGTGGGCATTGCCCGTGCCCTGATCCTGCAGCCGGAGCTGATCGTGTGTGATGAGCCGGTGTCTGCACTGGATGTGTCCATTCAGGCGCAGGTCATCAACCTGCTCCGGCAGCTGCGGGACGAAAACGATCTGAGCTATGTGTTCATCGCCCACGACATGAGCGTGGTGCGTTACATCTCGGACCGCATCGGCGTGATGTACCTGGGTCATCTGGTGGAGGAAGCCCCCACGGATGAACTGTTCGCACACCCCATGCATCCCTACACGGAAGCATTGCTGAGTGCTGTGCCGGACACGAACCCTCATGCCGCTGCTCACCGCATCCACCTGCAGGGTGAGATCCCTTCTCCCATCGATCCGCCCAGGGGATGCGTGTTCCACACCCGTTGTCCCTACGCGACCGAGGCCTGCGGACAGATCGCACCGCAGATCCGGGAAGTGGCACCGGGCCATCGGGCAGCCTGCCTGAAGTACGACAGGCCCGAGGCCATGAAGGTCTGAGGATGCAGAAAGGAAATGCAGTTATGAAACAGGAGATCCTGGACTATATTGAAGCACATCGGCAGTACGGCTATGACCTGCTGGCCGAGCTTGGGCAGATCCCGGCCCCCAGCAACCATGAGGAAAAACGGGCACAGTTCGTGTGCGGCTGGTTCCACAAAAATGGCGCACCGCAGGCGTTCATCGACGAGGCGCTTAACGTGGTCTGCCCCATCGGCGTGACCGAAACCAATCCCGTGACGGTGTTTATGGCACATCTGGATGTGGTATTTCCGGATACGACGCCTCTGCCGCTGAAGGTGCAGGATGGCCGGATGTGCTGTCCCGGCATTGGCGACGATACCGCCAATCTGGCGGCTCTGCTGCTGACGGCAAAGTATGTGCTGGAACAGGGGCTGCAGCCGGTGGACGGCAAAGGCTTTTTGTTCGTGGCCAATGCCGGCGAAGAAGGTCTTGGCAACCTGAAGGGCAGCCGGAAGATCTGTGAGAGCTATGCCGGGCGCATTGTGGAGTTCTGCTCCTTTGACGGTTATTTTGCCGGGTTGACCCGCGATGCTGTGGGCAGTGAACGTTACCGTGTGGAGGTGCGCACCGAGGGCGGGCACAGCTTTGGCTGCTTTGGCAACCGCAATGCCATCGCCTACCTTTCCAGCATGATCGACACCCTGTATGAACTGAAACCGCCGGTGAGCAAGACCCGCACGACCTATAATGTGGGCACCATCAAGGGCGGCACCAGCGTGAACACCATTGCCCAGCAGGCGGAGATGCTGTACGAATACCGCAGCGACAGTGCTGCGGATCTGGACTTCATGCGCCGCCATTTCAATGCTGTTGTGGAAGCCTACCGCACCAAGGGCATCACGGTGCAGGTGGAACTGCTGGGGCAGCGGCCCTGCAGCGGCGATGTGGATCCCGAAAAGCTGGAAGCACTGAGCCGTCGCGTTGGCGGTGCTGTCGCTGCTTACAGCGGTGTGACCCCCGCGGTGATGGCCGGCAGCACCGACTGCAACATCCCGCTTTCGCTGGGCATCCCGGCGGTGTGCGTAGGCGCAGTGGACGGTGCCGGTGCCCACACCCGGGAAGAGTATGTGCTCATCGACAGCCTTGTAAAAGGCTATCGCTGCGCATTTGCCTGCATTCTGCCGTATTTCGGCGTAGAGGAGTAAGCTGCTATGGAATACGAAGATCTGAAGATCATTGAGGAAAAGGCCGCTGCGCTGGGTGCTTTGGCGGACGGTGTGTGGGAGCATCCGGAAACAGCTTTTACAGAGTTCGTTTCCGCTGGTCTGCTGGCTGATTTCCTGGAAAAAGAAGGCTTTGCCGTTACCCGCGGCGTGGCGGATATCCCCACCGCCTTTTCCGCCCGGTATGGCAGCGGCAGACCGGTCATCGGCCTGCTGGGTGAATTTGATGCCTTGAGCGGCCTGAGCCAGAAGGCCGGTGTGGCCCAGCCCTGCCCGCTGGAAGCAGGCGGCAACGGCCACGGCTGCGGGCACAACTTGCTGGGTGTCGGCTCGCTGGCTGCGGCCCTGGCCGTCAAGCAGTATCTGCAGCGCACCGGGGCCTCCGGTACCGTGATCTACTATGGATGCCCCGGCGAGGAGGGCGGCAGCGGCAAGGCCTTTATGGCCCGCAGCGGCGTATTCGGGGAGCTGGACTGTGCCTTGAGCTGGCACCCCGCCGAAGTGACCAACGTGATGCAGAGCACCACGCTGGCCAACATTCAGGTGTTGTATACCTTCGAGGGGATTGCTGCCCACGCTGCCGGCTGCCCGGAAAAGGGCCGCAGCGCACTGGATGCCATGGAGCTGATGAATGTGGGCACCAATTTTTTGCGGGAGCACATGATCGATGCAGCGCGCATCCATTATGCCATCATTGATGGCGGCGGCATCTCACCCAACGTGGTGCAGCCCCATGCCTCGGTGCTGTACCTCATCCGCGCCCCGCGCACCGAGCAGGCGCAGGAGCTGTACCGCCGGGTGAACCTGATCGCCCAGGGCATGGCCATGGCCACCGAGACCAAGGTGCACTGGGAGCTTATCAAGACCTGTGCAGAACTGATCCCAAACCTGCCGCTGGAGCAGCAGCTGGCCCAGTCCTTTGCCGAGATCCCGGCCCCGGAAGTAACGGATGAGGAGCTGGCTTTCCTGCGCAGCATCACAGCCAGCAGTACCTCTCCCAAAAGCGAGCTGCTGCAAAAGGCACTGGATCGGCTTGAGCGGCCGGAAAACCGCGCAGCCGTGGAGCAGCGCCTGGCCGAGGATTTCCACGGCCAGCCCCTGCCCTACGAGCCGAAGCTTGTGCCGCCTGTCGAGGGCGGTTCCACCGATGTGGGCGATGTAAGCTGGCAGTGCCCCACGGCGCAGATCCATACGGCCACCTGGGCACCCTCCAGCGGCGGCCATACTTGGCAGATCGTGGCGCAGGGCAAGAGTACCGTGGCCCACAAATATATGTGCTACTGCGGCAAGGTGCTGGGCCAGACGGCTATCCGCCTGCTGCAGCAGCCCCAGACACTGGCCCAGGCCCGTGCCGCCTGGGAAAAAGAGCTGGCCGGACGCAGCTATCTGCCGATTCCGCCGGAGGTAAAGCCCCGGGCCATCTCTTCGCTGTGAAAGGAGCGCTGTTATGCAGAACTATGTCATTACCATTGCCCGCGGCTTTGGCTCCGGCGGTAAACAGATGGGCATCCGCCTGGCCGAGGATCTGGGCATCCACTGCTATGAGAACCGCATTCTGACGCTGGCCAGCCAGATGGCCGGAGAGCCGGAAAAGGATTTTGCCAAAAGCGACGAGCAGCTGCGGCGCGGTTACTTTGGGGCGCTGCTGCACAAACTTCCGCAGCGTCTGCTGCCGCACCCTCAGACTGAACGCTTCACCTCGGACGACTATGTATATCAGTATGAGGCAAAGATCATCCGGGAACTGGCCGAGAGCGAGAGCTGCGTGATCATCGGCAAGGCAGCCGACCATGTGCTGAAGGATTACCCCAATGTGCTTAGTATTTATGTAGAGGCACCCCGCCCGTACTGCCGTGACCGCATCATGAAGCGGATGGGCGTGACGGCAGATGAGGCCGATGAGCTGATCAGCAAGACTGACCGTTACCGCGCCGAATATTACAAGTACCACACCGGCGGCAATTACTGGACCAACCCCGTCAACTACGATCTGACCCTGAACCCCAGCCGTCTGGGCTGGGAAGCCTGTGTGGCCGTGATCGAGGACGCGTTGTCCCGCAAGCTGGGCGTGCAGCCCCAAAAGACTGCCGGAATCACCCGATAGATCTATAAAAACCACAGCGCCCCGCCGGGATCCTTGCCTGCGGGGCGCTGTTCCATGTCGTACCGGCAGCCGTTCAACGTGGCTTCTGCTGTGCCTGAATACTTCTTATCATCCTAAAAATCCTGCTTTCGATTCTCAAACCGGGCTGTACTTTTCTGAATCTTCTTCATTTTCTGTACCTCTGAATTTTTTGAAAAAATCATAGGTACAAGCCCAAAAAGTCCGCATAAAACAAAAAAGACGACAAACCGTTTCTTTCAACGATTTATCGTCCTTTTGGTGCGCTCGAGGGAACTCGAATCCCTGGCCCTCTGATTAAAAGAGCCCCTCAGGCTGGGTACTCTGATTTTGAAACTTTCGAGTTTACGTTGTTTTTGTGCAGAGCATCGTGGTTTTTCACTGTGTAATTTCTGCACCCTTTGCCGTATTTTGCAAGTCAGAGTGCCCATTGCATCCCTTGAAACCGTGCAAAAACAGTGCAGAAACCGTGCACTTACTCTGGGACAAATGAAAAATGATGATTTTTGATCCATGACTTGGTGGCGGTTTGAGTGACCACAAAGGTGAATCTGATATATAGAAAGAAGAATGCCCACTCGTCTGAGGAGTTCTCAGGGGAGTGGGCAGTTCTGCGTAGGCGGTTAATATAATTTCAATTATGATAATTCAAATTATATTAAGACGTTCCATGGGCTGTAACAGCTTCACCGCTTGGTTTTCAAAAACCACCTGTTGATAGCGGTGTTGGTATGCTACCCCTAGAGTAGACAGAGTAAAAACAAAAACTCTGAATACTCTGGGGGTAGCATACCAAACAGGCAC
>CAKSZS010000035.1 GCA_934525845.1 uncultured Faecalibacterium sp.
GAGAACAGGAACTGTTCTCAATTATTCATTGCTGCACGAAGCTGTTCGTTTGCTTCTTCAACTTTCAGACGAGACAGGATGAAGGTGATGATGGCATCCAGAGCGAAGGGAATCACAAGATACATGATCTTCAGCATCGAGATGCAGGAATCCGGCTGAACGGCCAGACTGCTGTCAAAGTGGCTTGCTGCCAGCAGCCAGCCGGTGATGGCAGTGCCAAGGCCGCCGCCAAGTTTTACGCCCAGAGAAGTGCAGGAATACATCGTTCCGTCCACACGCTTGTGCTTCGTCATCCAAGTGTACTCGGAGCAAGCTGCGATCACGGCGTTCATGTCGCCCTGCCAAGGACCCTGACCCAGAGCAGCGATTGCGGTAAAGAGCAGCATCAGGGGAACATTACCGCTGCCCATATAACCTGCCACAGCGACCAGCGCACGGGCAACGGTTGCCAGAGTATAGCTCATGACATTCAGTTTGTACATTCCGCTCCATTTTGCAACCAGCGTCGGGGTGAATACCAGAGCGATGATCAGAGGAATATTGACTGCCCAAGAGAACACACCGAGCAGATTCTGGTTGCCGAGAATGTAGGTTGCATAGTAGGTACCCATGCTGATCATAGCACCGTATGCAGCATCTGGCAAAGCACACTTCTAGTTCATCAGTACAAACTGGTTCATCCGCAACTTCAAGCAGTACATGAAAATAAGCCCTGCGCAGTACATCCTGTCCCTTCGGATGGTCAATGCGCAGAGCCTATTGGAGAACACCGATTATACTATCGGAGAAATTGCAGAGATCGTGGGTTGCGAGAACCCACTCTATTTCAGCCGGGTATTCAAGAAAGCGTATGGCGTCAGTCCGGCACAATATCGGAAAAAGCCGGAAGAACTGCAGGATCAGTGGTCGTCCGGGCAGACGATTTCCAGCATCTGCTCAAACACGTCTTCCATCTGCCGCACCAGTGTGAACTGGGTGCGGGCACGGTCAAGATTGTGATCCGGGCGGGCAATGTGGAAATAGTGGTCGCCCTCCAGATAGTCGGTCAGAAAACGGATGCCGCATTCCAGCGTCATGAGCCTTGCGCCCCATGCAAGGCTCTTTTTTTCTGCCATGCTCATGGATGCCCCGGCAGTGGAGAGATACCCTTTGGCGAACACTTCGTACAGATGCAGGTCAAAATGGACTTTGCTCTGGTCGGGTTCGTCCTCGGCGCAGTCGTTGGCACCGGTACGGATGGAATCACCGAAATCGTAGGCCGACAGGCCGGGCATCACCGTGTCCAGATCAATGACGCAGATGCCTTTTCCGGTAGCGGCGTCAATCAGAACATTGTTGATCTTGGTGTCGTTGTGGGTGACGCGCAGAGGGATTTCGCCAGCTGCCAGCTGATCCAGCAGAACATGGCAGTCTTTTTCCCGTGCATGGATGAACTCGATTTCCGGTGCAATGTTCTTTGCGCGGCCCAGTGCATCGGCGGCGAGGGCTTTTTCAAAATTGGCATAGCGGTTGGGCGTGTCGTGGAAGCGGGCGATGGTTTCGTGGAGGGTGGAGGCCGGGTAATCCGCCAGTTGGTTCTGGAATTTGCCCAGCGTCTCGGCCACGGTGCGGAAGTCGGCTTCGCTGCCGACCTGCTGCAAACAGATGGTATCTTCTACAAAGTCATAGGCACGCCATGCGCCGCCGTCTGCATCCAGATAGCAGCTGCCGCCGGTCAGGGTGGGGATGACGTTCAGCGTTTCCCGCATTGGGTCGCCGCCCTCGGCAAGAATTTTTGCCCGCAGATGCCGGGTCACGCCGCAGACATTCTCCATGAGCCCTACCGGGTCGGTAAAGGTGTCTGTGTTGATGCGCTGCAAAATAAAGCGTTTGGAATGATCTTCCCGCCAGACCACAAAGGTGTCGTTGATATGCCCCTCACCATAGTGGTGGGCATCGCAGAGCACAGGCCCGCCAAAATCAAAGGCATTTGCAGCAGACTGGAGCAGAGAAAGGGTAACGGATTTCATCATAAATTCCTCGTTTTCGTTATACTTCATGCCGTTTTGACGGGGCAGGACGTTGTCCCTGCCGCACCTGACGGCGGTATTCGTTGGGGGTCAGACCTTCCGCTTTGCGGAAGCATTGGGAAAAATAGCTGGGAGAGGAAAAGCCCATCAACTCGCTGATCTGCGCCAGACTGTAACCGGTATTGCCCAGCATATACTTGCTTTCCTCAATGCGGCGGCGGTTCAGGTAGGTGATCGGAGAGATGCCATACTCTTTTTGGAAGGTATGGGCCAGATAGTATTTGTTGATGTGGGCGATCTCGGCAAGGGTATCCAGCGAGATATCTTCCCGGTAGTTGCTGTCCAGATACCGCTTGATCTCCACACACTCCCGGCTGTCGGAGCGGGGCGTTTCTTCCACCTGCAAGGAGAGCGTGGTACACCGCACCAGCCAGATAAGCAGCACTTCCAGCAGATCCTGACAGACCGTTTCGCAGCCGTCCAGACTGCGGTCTGCTTCGGCCAGCAGCATGTGGAGCAGCGTCACCATCCGCTCCCGGTTCTCCCGGCAGTTGAAGATGGCGTAGGAGGAATCCGCTTTTCCAAATAAGATCTCGATGCCGGCCACGCCCAGCACAACGTATTCCAGCGGTGAAGCATTCAGGCTCAGCTCGGTATGCTCTACCTGTGGGTTGACGATGACCATATCATCCGGCTTGACCGGATAAAGCTGACCGCTCAAATAAAACTGACCTTCTCCGCTCAGGCAGTAGAACAGCTCGGTGCAGGAATGGGTGTGGGCAGTGCTGTTCCAATCGCCGCCAAATTTGCTCTTGCTGATGTACAGCAGCCGGAAGGATTCCCGTGGAGCGGGAGCATGGCGGATATCAAATCGCTCGGTACTCATAAATGGCTCCTTTTGAGGTAAAACGCAAAAACTATAAAAATAAAAGCAAGATACTAAAAATATAAGCCTAAAAACGATGCGCTGTTTCGTGCGTTTTTTCTCATTATAGAGGCAATGAAGAAAAAATGCAAGCCCTGATTTTTGGACGGGTTCAATACTTTTGCCTTTGATAGAGCGCAAAAATATGTCAAACCGGTTACAGATGGGGAGAATGTACCAAAACCACAGCGCAAATTTTATTGCTTTTGCTGAAAGAATTTTCCAAAAAGCAAGATTTCTAAAAAACGAAACAACAAAGACCTTGTTGCAAACCGTAAAAACCTCTATATTGGAACCAGAAAAAACCACAGCCCTCTCGGACGAAGCCTGTTTGCCCCGGCTGTGTTTTGAACGGAATTTTATGATGGAGGATACACTATGAAACGCATTTCTCGTCGCAATTTTCTGAAAGCGGCTGGCGTGGGTGCCGCTGCACTGAGCCTGGCTGCCTGTGGTGGTGCTGCCAGCTCCACCGCGTCCAGCACGGCATCTTCTGCCGCTGCTTCTTCCGCAGTGGCTGCGGACGTCACCATCAAGGTTGCTGCCATCGAGACCGGCTACGGCGCTGAGATGTGGAAAAAGGTCACCGAGGCCTTTACCGCCCAGACCGGCATCAAGGTGGACCTGACCACCGACAAGAAGCTGGAGGACGTCATCGGCCCCTCCATGCAGGGCGGCGACTACCCCGACGTGGTCCATCTGGCCACCGGCCGTGAGGCTGCCCTGACCGAGCAGTTCATCAAGGGCAACCTGATCGCCGACATCACCGATGTGCTGAGCATGACCGTGCCCGGCGAGAGCAAGAAGGTGAGCGAGAAGATCGCCGGCGGCTTTACCGACACCTCCCTGACCAACCCCTACGGCGACGGCAAGACCTATCTGGCTCCCATGTTCTACAGCCCCTGCGGCCTGTTCTACAACGCCGGTTTCCTGAAGGAAAAGGGCTGGGATGTGCCCACCACTTGGGATGAGATGTGGGAACTGGGTGACAAGGCGGCTTCCGAGGGCACCTACCTGTTCACCTACCCCACCACCGGCTACTTTGATGCGTTCTTCTATGCGCTGATGTATGCCGCCGGCGGCCCCGACTTCTTCAACAAGGCTACCCACTACGAGGAGGGCATCTGGGATACCCCCGAAGCACAGACCTGCTTTGACATCGTGACCAAGCTGGCTTCCTACACCAACCCCATCACGCCCGCACAGGCCAACGATCAGGACTTTACCCAGAACCAGCAGCTGGTGCTGGACAACAAGGCTTTGTTCATGCCCAACGGCACTTGGATCGTGGGCGAGATGGGCGAAGCACCCCGCGCCGATGGCTTTGAGTGGGGCATGACCGCTCTGCCCGCTGTCAAGGCTGGCGGCGACCAGTACAGCTACACCTGGTTCGAGCAGGCATGGATCCCGGCCGGCGCGGAGCATCTGGATGCTGCCAAGCAGTTCGTGGCCTACTTGTACAGTGACGAAGCCTGCAAGCTGTTCGCCGAGAGCGGTGCCATCCAGCCCGTGCTGGGCATCGCCGATGATCTGGACGGCGACAACAAGATGTTCTACTCCATCTACGACAACGGTGCAAAGGCCGCCATGGGCAACTTTGCTTCCTTCACCGCCATTCCCGGCGTGGAAGTCCGCACCGTGTTCTTCGATCCCGTCAACTCGCTGGTCTCCGGCAGCATGACCGAGCAGCAGTGGATCGACGGCATCAAGTCCGCCAGCGACCAGATGCGCGCCAACATCATTGAGTAATTGAGCCCTGCCCAGCGGGGGCGGTTTTGACCGCCTCCGCTTTTTGTGGTTTTCGGGTTCCGATAGAAAGGAGCAGTTTGTCTATGAAATCTGACAAGAGCCGCAAACGGTTCGTGTTTCTCTGTGTGGCACCGGCCACCATCCTGTTCTTTATCTTTATGATCCTGCCCACCCTGAATGTGTTCCGCATGAGCCTGTATGAGCGGGGTGCCTACTCGCCCAATGAGACCTTTGTAGGCCTGAAAAACTTCCAGCATCTGCTCAAGGATACCCAGTTCATCCGCTCAATGCAGAACATGATTTTGCTTGTGGTGGTGGTCACCATCGTTACCTTTGCATTTGCGCTGGTGTTTGCAGCCATTCTGACACGGGAAAAGATCAAAGGGCAGAATTTCTTCCGGGTCATCTTCTACATCCCGAACATCCTGTCCGTGGTCGTCATCTCCGGTATTTTTTCGGCCATCTATAAGCCGGAGAACGGAATGCTGAACAGCATCATCGGCCTGTTCCGGGATATGACCGATCCCATCCTCTGGAAAGGTGAAAAACTGGTCATTCCGTCCATCATCCTCGCCATGGTATGGCAGGCCGTGGGCTATTACATGGTCATGTATATGGCCTCCATGTCCTCGGTGCCGGCCAGCCTGTACGAGAGTGCCAATCTGGACGGTGCGGGCCGCCTGACCCAGTTCTTCCAGATCACCATCCCGCTCATCTGGACGAACATCCGCACCACCCTGACCTTCTTTATCATTTCCACCATCAACATGGCGTTCCTGTTCGTCAAGGCGATGACCAGCGGTGGGCCGAATGGTGCTTCGGATGTTGCGCTGAACTATATGTACAGCCAGAAAGATGCCGGTCTGTATGGTTACAGCATGGCCATCGGTGTGGTCATCTTCCTGTTCTCGTTTGCGCTGTCCGCCTGTGTCAACAAGGCCACCAGCCGTGACCCGCTGGAATTTTAAGGAGGGAAGAATATGCAGAAAACCGAAGAAAAATCTTCCCGCTCGGCGGAAGGTCTCTATAAGTTCTTTATCTATTTTGTGCTGATCCTGCTGGCCGTGACTATCATCGTGCCGGTGGCATGGGTGTTCATGGCCTCCATCAAGCAGAACGCCGAGTTCTACGGCAACCCGTGGGCACTGCCTGCCGGGTTCTACTGGCAGAACTTTGTCAACGCATGGAACGGTGCCAAGATGGGCGAATATATGCTCAACTCGGTCATCGTCACCGCACTGGCACTGGTGCTGCTTCTGGTCATTGCGCTGCCTGCTGCTTACTGCCTGTCCCGCTTCCGGTTCAAGGGCCGTAAGCTGCTGAACACGCTGTTCATGGCAGGTCTGTTCATCAACGTCAACTATATCGTCGTGCCCATCTTCCTGATGCTGCGGGACGGCGATGTGTGGCTGAAGAGCCACATGGGCAGCGGCTTTTTGCTGAACAACCTGTTCATTCTGGCCGTGGTCTATGCGGCAACGGCCCTGCCGTTTACGATCTATCTGCTGTCGGGCTATTTCGCCACTCTGCCGCACGACTTTGAGGAAGCTGCCTACATCGACGGTGCCAGTTATTTCTCTGCCATGGTTCGCATTATTTTCCCCATGGCGAAGCCGTCCATCATCACCATTATTCTGTTCAACTTCCTGTCCTTCTGGAACGAGTACATCATTTCCATGACCCTCATGAGTTCTACCAGCGCACCCCGCACCCTGCCGGTCGGTCTGCTGAACCTGATGCAGGCGCAGCAGAGCGCCGCGCAGTACGGCACCATGTATGCCGGTCTGGTGCTGGTGATGCTGCCCACCCTGATTTTGTATATCTGCGTGCAGCGGCAGCTGACGCAGGGCATGACCGTGGGCGGTCTGAAAGGGTAAGGTGACAAACGATGAAAGCATTCTGGAAAAACCATCCTGCCCTGCGCATCGTGCTGATGATCGTGCTGTTTGTGCTGTCCATCGCACTGGTGGTCGCAGGCTGGAAAATGACCGGTCAACTGGCTGGTCTTGGCATTATGCTCGTAGGCGTGGCACTGCTGCTGGCAGTGCTGGCCATTTACAATGCGACCTATCAGGATTGAGGATAAGAGAGAGGTAAAGGAGAATCCCTATGGATGAAACAAGAAAGTCCGGGCGCGTGACCATCCCCACCGACTTGGACGTGGTGCCCGAAACGCTGGAAATTCTGAAAAAGTGGGGTGCAGATGCCATCCGCGACTGCGACGGCACCGACTTTCCGCAGCAGCTGAAGGATGCCGATGCAAAGATCTACTCCACCTATTATACCACCCGCAAGGATAACGCATGGGCCAAGGCGAACCCGGACGAGGTGCAGCAGTGCTACATCATGACCGGTTTCTACACCGCCCCCGGCGACACGGTCACCATCCCGCTGATGAAGGGCATCAGCCCGGAGTTGATGCAGGTGAACACCAACGACGACATCACCCGCTGGTGGGAGGTCATGGACCGAACCACCGGTCAGCCCGTGCCGCCGGAGCAGTGGAGCTATGCGGACGGCAGCGTGACCGTGCAGGCCGTACCGTTCCATGAGTATACCGTCAGTTTTCTGGCCTACCTCATCTGGGATCCGGTGCATATGTACAACGCTACCACCAACGGCTGGACGAACTTTGAACATCAGATCACCTTTGATGTGCGTCAGCCCAAGACCCACAAGTATTCCATGGAGCGCCTGCGCAAGTTCATTGCAGAGCACCCCTATGTTAACGTCATCCGCTACACCACCTTCTTCCACCAGTTCACCCTGATCTTCGACGAGCTGAAGCGGGAGAAGTTCGTGGACTGGTATGGATACTCTGCTTCGGTCAGCCCTTACATCCTGAATCAGTTTGAGCAGGAAGTGGGCTACAAGTTCCGCCCGGAGTACATCATCGATCAGGGCTACTACAACAACCAGTATCGCGTACCCAGCAAGGAATACCGTGATTTTCAAGCATTCCAGCGGCGAGAGGTTGCAAAGCTGGCCAAAGAAATGGTAGACATCACCCACGAGTGCGGCTGCGAAGCCATGATGTTCCTCGGCGACCACTGGATCGGCACCGAACCCTTCATGCCGGAGTTCAAGACCATCGGGCTGGATGCTGTGGTGGGCAGCGTGGGCAACGGCTCCACCCTGCGCCTGATCTCGGACATTGAGGGCGTGAAGTACACCGAGGGCCGTTTCCTGCCCTATTTCTTTCCGGACACCTTCCATGAGGGCGGCGACCCAGTGCGGGAAGCAAAGGAAAACTGGGTCACAGCCCGCCGTGCCATCCTGCGCAAGCCCATCGACCGCATCGGCTATGGTGGCTACCTGAAACTGGCCTTGCAGTTCCCGGAGTTTGTGGACTATGTGGAGAGCGTCTGCAACGAGTTCCGCGAACTGTATGAGAACATCAAGGGCACCACACCCTATTGCGTCAAGCGGGTGGCTGTGCTGAACTGCTGGGGCAAAATGCGCGCGTGGGGCTGCCACATGGTACACCATGCCCTCTACTACAAGCAGAATTACAGCTATGCCGGCGTCATCGAAATGCTGTCCGGTGCACCCTTTGATGTGAAGTTTATCAGCTTTGAGGATATCAAGAACGATCCGAAGCTGCTGGAAACGGTGGATGTCATCATCAATGTGGGCGATGCCGACACCGCTCACACCGGCGGCATCTGGTGGGAAGACCCGGAGATCTCCTCGGCAATCCGCAAGTTTGTCTGGAATGGCGGCGGCTTCATCGGTGTGGGTGAGCCTTCCGGTCACCCATATCAGGGCCGCATCTTCCAGCTTGCCAGCGTGCTGGGCGTAGAGGAAGAAAACGGCTTTACCCTCAACTACGACAAGTACAATTGGGAGGAACATCCTGACCATTTCATTCTGCAGGATGCCGACCAGCCCATTGATTTTGGCGAAGGCAAAAAGAACATCTATGCGCTGGAAGGCACCGAGGTGCTGGTGCAGCGGAACAAAGAAGTGCAGATGGCAGCGCACGACTTCGGTAAGGGCCGCGCCGTGTACATCAGCGGTGTGCCTTACAGCTTTGCCAACAGCCGCACCCTTTACCGTGCCATCCTGTGGAGTGCCCACAGCGAGGACGAGCTGTATACCTGGTTCAGCTCCAATTATAATGTGGAAGTCCATGCCTACGTCAAGAACGGCAAGTATTGTGTGGTGAACAACACTTACGAGCCGCAGGACACCACCGTTTATACCACCGATGGCAGCAGCTTTGTTCTGCATCTGGATGCCAACGAGATCAAGTGGTATGAAATTTAAGTTCTCCTATTCCTAAACGAACACAACGGGCGGCTCTTGGAACGGAGCCGCCCGTTGTGTTTGCTGTACCCGGCGAATACGGAAAATGAATGTCGATAAAAATGCCCCCTGCGTAAAAAGCGCAGAGGGCATCCGGGGTCCTGGTCTCCTTACCGGGTCGGGAAACGCCCCAGCCGCATTTTGAAATCCGCATAGCCGAACCGTGCCAGCTGTTCCGGCGTGCCGTCTTCGTGCAGCACCCAGATGTCCGGCAGGGGCATTCCGTTGAACGTATTGTTCTTGCAGGTGGAGTAGATGGCCATGTCGCCGAAAAGCAGTCGGTCACCCTCCGCGAGGGGGGCATCAAAGCTGTAATCCCCGATCACATCCCCTGCCAGGCAGGTGGGGCCGCCCAGCCGGATGGTGCACCGCTTCTCCCCCGGCTCCCCGGCATCCAGCAGGGGCGGACGATAGGGCATCTCAATGACGTCCGGGGTATGGCAGGCGGCGGACATATCCAGAATGGCAAGACTGGTTTCCCCGTTCTGCAGGGTGTCCAGCACCGTCGTGACCAGATAGCCCGCATTCAGCGCCCAGGCCTCGCCGGGTTCCAGGTAGACCTGCACGCCGTATTTTTGCTGGGTCGCAGTGATACATTTTTCCAGCGTCTGCAGATCGTATCCCGGGCGGGTGATGTGGTGTCCCCCGCCGAAGTTCAGCCACTTCATTTGGAGCAGCAGGTCTCCGAACCCGGCTTCCACTGCGTGCAGGGTCTGTGCCAGCGCGTCCGAATCCTGCTCACACAGGGTATGGAAGTGCAGGCCGTCCAGCAGAGCGGGCAGTTCCGGGTGTTCCTGTACGGCGGCGTTCCACTGGGCGCGGGTCGTGCCCAGACGGCTGCCCGGGGCGCAGGGATCGTAGATCTCGTGCCCTTCCTGGGTGGAGCATTCCGGGTTGATGCGCAGTCCAAGGCTCTTCCCTGCCGCCTTTGCCGCCGCGCCGAATCTGGCCAGCTGCCGGGGCGAGTTGAACACGATGTGGTCCGCGTACTGCAGCAGCTCGGCAAACTCGTCTGCCCGGTAGGCGGCACAGAACACATGGTTCTCCTTGTCCGGCAGTTCCTCCTTGCCCAGGCGGCTCTCGTACAGGCCGCTGGCTTCGGTGCCCGCCAGATAGGGCGCCAGGACCGGATACAGGTCAAAGTTGGAGAAAGCCTTCTGCGCCAGCAGAATTTTGCAGCCCGTGCGCTGCTGCACCCCCAGCAGGATCTCACCATTGCGGCGGAGCTGCGCTTCGTCCAGCAGGTAGCAGGGGGTGGGCAGGCTGTGCAGCACTTTTTCGGAAAGATTCGTCAGCCCGGCAAAAGGCGGGCGGCTGTCACGCACCAGCATCAGTCCACCAGAGCCGGATCATGGCTCTCGGAGCGGGGCAGGCCGTACTTGTCCAGCGCGTCCAGATACGGGTCCGGATCAAACTCTTCCACCGTGTGCACGCCCTTGGTGGTCCACTTGCCGGTGAGCAGCATCAGGGCGCCGCACATGGCGGGCACGCCGGTGGTGTAGCTGATGGCCTGGCTGCCGACTTCCCGGTAGCACTCCTGATGGTCGCATACATTATAAATGTAGTAGGTCTTCTCCTTGCCGTCCTTCTTGCCAGTAAAGATGCAGCCGATGTTGGTCTTGCCCTTGGTGCGGGGGCCGAGGCTGGCGGGATCCGGCAGCAGGGCTTTCAGGAACTGGATGGGCACGATCTCCTGGCCGTTGAAGCTGACCGGCGTGGTGGACAGCATCCCCACATCCTCCAGGCAGCGCATATGGTCAAGGTAGCTCTGGCCGAAGGTCATGAAGAAGCGGATGCGCTTGGCCTCCGGGATGTTCTTGGCCAGCGATTCGATCTCCTCGTGGTGCAGCAGGTACATATCCTTGTCACCCACCTGGTCGAAGTTGTATTCCCGCTTGATGCTCATGGCCGGGATCTCCACCCAGTGGCCGTTCTCCCAGTAACTGCCGGGGGCGGACACCTCGCGCAGGTTGATCTCCGGGTTGAAATTGGTGGCAAAGGCGTAGCCGTGGTCGCCGCCGTTGCAGTCCAGGATGTCGATGGTGTCAATGGTGTCAAACTCGTGCTTCTTGGCGTAGGCGCAGTAAGCCTGGGTCACGCCCGGGTCAAAGCCGCTGCCCAGCAGGGCGGTCAGGCCGGCTTCCTCAAACTTCTTGGCGTAGGCCCACTGCCAGCTGTAATCGAAATAGGCGGAGAAGCCGGCTTCCTTGCAGCGCTTCTCGTAGATGGCGCGCCATTCCGGGTCGTCGGTGTTCTCCGGCTCGTAGTTGGCGGTGTCCATATAGTTGACGCCGCAGGCCAGGCAGGCGTCCATGATGGTCAGGTCCTGATACGGCAGGGCGATGTTCATCACCAGATCCGGCTGGTAAGCCTTGATGAGGGCGATGACTTCTTCGGTCTTGTCCGCATCCACCTGGGCAGTGGTGATCTTCGTGGTGGTCTTGGGGGCCAGCTCTGCGGCCAGTTTGTCGCACTTGGACTTGGTGCGGCTGGCGATGCAGATCTCGGTGAACACTTCGGGCACCTGGCAGCACTTGTGGATGGCAACGGAGGCCACGCCGCCGCAGCCGATGATCAGAACTTTGCTCATGTTGATTCTCCTTTATGTCAATGAAATGTGGTTCTTCTTAGACCTGAAAGCCCGGCCAGTCCTTGTCCAGTGCGATCAGGGTCTCGCGCAGCACCTTGCAGGCGGTGGCGGTGGACACGCCGGTGGTGTCCAGCGTGGGAGCCAGCTCGTTGAGGTCTGCAGCCACGATGTTGGCCTTGGTCACGGTGCGGATGGCGTCCAGCAGCTGCAGAAAGCTCACGCCGCCGGCTTCCGGCGTTCCGGTGCCGGGGAAGCAGGAGGGGTCCAGACAATCCAGGTCGATGGTCAGGTACACGGGCACCTTGCTCTCGCACAGCTGTGCGGTCAGCTCGGCAAGGCCGGTAAAATCGAACTTGTGCATCTCGGTGTGCTGGGCCGCAAACTCGAACTCGGCGCGGTCGCCGCTCCGGATGCAGAACTGGTGGATGTGTCCATCGCCCACCAGCTCGTGGCAGCGGCGCAGGACGCAGGCGTGGCTGAGTTTAGCGCCCAGATAGTCGTCCCGCAGGTCGGCATGGGCGTCAAAATGCACGATGTGCAGGTCGGGGTATTTCTTCACGGCAGCACGGACGGCACCCAGGGTGACCAGATGCTCGCCGCCCAGCAGCAGGGGGAATTTACCGTCTTTCAGGATTTCTGCGGCCCGGGCCTCGATGTCGGCCAATGCGCTCTCGCTGGAACCAAAGCACAGCTCCAGGTCGCCGCTGTCGAAGATGTCAAAGTCGGTCAGGTCGGCGTTCTGGTAGGGGCTGTAGGTCTCCAGCCCATAGCTCTCGTGCCGGATGGCCGCCGGGCCGAACCGGGCACCGGGACGGTAGCTGGTGGTGGAATCATAGGGGGCACCGTACAGCACGATGCTGGCGGCGCGGTAGCTGCTGTCACAGCCGATGAAATTTTCAATGTTGGGTTGCATCAGTGTTCCTCCACTTCCCGCAGCATTTCTTCCAGGAATGCCGGCAGGTAGAATGCGCCGACGTGCAGCCGGGCGGTGTAATAACGGGTTCGCAGATTCAGTGCCTTCCAGGCATCCGCGTCCAGATCGTCAATGGGATGATACTTTTTGCTGGCAAACCCGAACAGCCAGTAGCCCGCCGCAAAGGTGGGAATGTGGGCCTGGTACACCCGGCTGATGGGGAAAGTGCTGGCAATGCGCTTGTGGCTTCGCTGCATGGCGCTGGCGTCCTCCGCATAGAAGGGGCTGCCCTGCTGGTTGACCATGATGCCGTCGGCTTTCAGGGCGTTGAAGCAGCTGCCGTAGAATTCGCGGGTGAACAGGCCCTCGCTGGGGCCGAAGGGGTCGGAGGAATCCACAATGATGAGGTCGTATTCCTCCTCACACCGGCGGATGAACTTGAGGGCGTTCTCAAAGTAGATGTGCACCCGGCGGTCGTCCATGCGGCAGGCATTGCCGGGCAGGTAGGCACGGCAGGCTTCCACCACCTGGGGATCCATCTCCACCAGGTCGATGCGCTCTACCCGGTCATAGCGGGTCAGCTCCCGCACCACGCCGCCGTCGCCGGCACCGATGACCAGAATGTCCTTTGCTTCCTTGTGCACGGCCATGGGCACATGGACGATCATCTCATCGTAGATGAACTCGTCCCGCTCGGTGAGCATCACATTGCCGTCCAGCGTGAGCACCCGGCCAAACTCGGGAGTCTCAAAGATATCGATGCGCTGATAATCGCTCTGCTTGGAGTAGAGCTGTTTGTTCACCCGGATGCTGTGTTTCACGTCCGGGGTGTGAAACTCGGAAAACCAGAATTCCATAAGTGCTCCTCCTTTATGCCAGAACGTTCAGGTGTAAAATGTCGGGGTCTTCGGGGCCGGTCATGCTGCAGCCCTTGGCCTTAGCATACTCGATGTAGTTCAAAATCTCTTTCGTGATGCGCTCGCCGGGGGCCAGGATGGGGATGCCCGGCGGGTAGCACATGACGAACTCGCTGCATACCATGCCCTCGGTCTCCATGAGCGGCAGACTCTTTTTGGGGGCATAGAACGCTTCCTGCGGGCTGGCGGCCACCACGGGGTCGATGTATTCCTGGCTCAGCAGGCCGGTCCCGTCGGTGCGGAAGCGGCGCTTGATCTCAGCCAGGGCGCTCACCAGACGCTCCACCTCCTGCGGGCGGTCGCCGATGGACAGGTAGGCCAGAATGTTGCCGATGTCGCCGAACTCGATCTGGATGTCGTACTCATCCCGCAGGATGTCGTACACCTCAATGCCGGCCAGGCCGATGTCCAGCGTGTGGACGCTGAGCTTGGTGGTGTCAAAGTCGAACACCGAGTTGCCGTTGCACAGCTCCTTGCCAAAGGCGTAGTAGCCGCCCACGGCGTTGATCTCCTCCCGGGCATACTCGGCCATGTCTGCCACCTGGTGGAACACCTGCCGGCCCCGCAGCGCCAGGTTGCGGCGGGAGATATCCAGGCTGGACATGAGCAGGTAGCTGCCGGAGGTGGTCTGGGTCAGGTTGATGATCTGCCGCACATAGCCCGGGTGCACGTTGGGGCCGATGAGCAGCAGGCTGGACTGGGTCAGGCTGCCGCCGCTCTTGTGCATGGAAACAGAGGCCATATCCGCACCTGCCGCCATGGCAGACACCGGCAGGCCGCCGCCGAAGTAAAAGTGGGTGCCATGGGCCTCATCGGCCAGGCAGAGCATTCCGGCGTCGTGGGCCATTTTCACGATGGCCCGCAGGTCGGAGCAGATGCCGTAGTAGGTGGGATTGTTCACCAGCACGGCCACGGCGTTCGGGTGCTCCTTGATGGCCTTTTCCACCTGCTCCCGCTTCATGCCCAGCGAGATGCCCAGGCGTTTGTCCACCTCGGGATTGACGTAAACCGGCACCGCGCCGCAGAGCACCAGGGCGTTCAGCACACTGCGGTGCACATTGCGGGGCAGAATGATCTCGTCGCCCCGCTTGCAGGCGGTGAGCACCATGCTCTGCACGCTGCTGGTGGTGCCGCCCACCATCAGAAAGGCGTGGGCCGCGCCAAAGGCGTCTGCCGCCAGTTCTTCTGCTTCCCGGATGACCGATACCGGGTGGCAGAGGTTGTCCAGCGGCTTCATGCTGTTCACATCCACGCCCACGCACTGCTGACCCAAAAAGGCGGTCAGCTCCGGGTTGCCCCGGCCCCGCTTGTGGCCGGGCACATCAAAGGGTACCACCCGCATCTGCCGGAAACGCTCCAGCGCCTCGTAGATGGGCGCACGGCGCTGATCCAGCCGGAACCGTGTACGGTTCTCACTCATGTTTTTCCTCCGTCCTTGGCTCCGTCAAGCCAACAAAAAAGCGCAGACCCGCACTTTTGTGCAGACCTGCGCTTTGAAAAAATCATTTGAATGCGCGGGGCAATGCTCCCCCGGCTGCTGTACCGGAGACTTTCCCCTTTTTTCGCATGATTCAAAAGACGGGATGACGAGAGTCTATATAGCAATTACACTTTTACTACTCTTATTGACCGTTTCACAAGTCTGCGCACGCACTGCGCAATTTCATGGTTGTAAAGGAACCAACTTATAAAATTTGAGCTTCGAACTCAATCAATAATGGCGGCTTGCGCCGCCGGTCGGCAGTGGACCCGGCTGTCCGTATGGCCTTAGCCCCGATGGGCGGTCCCAGGTAAATTGCTTTGAAAAGACTCCGACACGCTTTGTCTCTCAAAATCGAGTGTAATTTTATCACGACCCGGCGGGTGTGTCAATCATTTTTTCTGAAAATCGAGGTAAAATTTCTGAAAAGTGCTATTTTTGCGTCACAATTCGCTCAGAACTTCGGTCACCGGCATGGTGCACAGGCGCTTGGCCGGCGCGTAAACGGCAATGCCGGCCGCCGCCAGCGCAAAGACCGACGCCAGCAGAATTTCCGGCAATGGGAACTGCCACGCCTGCCCGAAGTAGTGGGTGACGAGCCGGAGATAGATGCTGTGGTGCAGCACCAGCCCCAGCGCACAGCCGACAAGCAGGCCGGACACCGCATAGGTGAAACCTTCGGCGGCGATCATACAGGCCAGCTGCCGGCTGTCCATCCCGATGGCCCGCAGCACGCCGTACTGCTTTGTGCGGGCGGAAACGCTCATGGAGATGCTGTTGACGATGTTCACCAGTGTGATGAGCGCCAGCACCACCAGGAAGCAGTAGGCACCGATGCGCACTGCCCAGTAAGACGCAATGTTGTCCTGGTTGCTCTGCCGGATGTTCTGCACGATGATGTCGGCATTCTCATAGCCGCGCAGAACCGCCAGCGTTTCGTCCGGAACATCTTTCGCTACCTGCACATAAATGCCGGTGTAGGGCTGCACGCCCATGATCCGGTCGTAGGTCTCCCGGGAGCAGAAAATGGTCTGGTCATCCTGGCCGATGCCCTGCGACAGTGCCCCGCAAATGGTCAGCGTCTGGCCCCGGATGGTCACGGGATCGCCCACCTGAAAATGATTTTCCCGCGTGAAGAGCACCAGTGCTTTGCCGTTGTCCCCGGCTACGCCGTCCATGGTGCCCTTGGCCAGGTCCCGCTTGGCGCCGTTCAGCATTCCTTCGTCGTAAGCGCACAGGTCGGCGGCATAGGTCGTTCCGTCTGCAGCGGTCACGTCCAGGGCCGCAAAACTGACGCCGTACACATGGGTGACCCCCGGCAGAGCGGCGATCTCGTCCACCAGACTGCGGTCCAGCACGGCCCCATTGGCGTAGCCGTTGAGGGCAATGTCCGGCTGATAGGCTGTCATGCCGGGCATCAGCAGGGTGGCAAAGTCCAGCAGGACCGAAAACACAAAGAACAGCAGGATGCTCAGGGCAAAGGACGCCGTCATCAGGCACCAGTTTTTCCGGACTGACACGGCATGATGGATGCCCAGCGCTGTTTCTGCCCGGCGGCCCTGCAGTTTTGCCGCATGAAACGCGGTCTTGGCTGCATCTGCGTTGCCGGATACTGCCGCCACCGGCGACACCTTTGCCGCACGCCGGGCAGGCGCCTGCGCCGCCAGCAGTACGGTCAGCAGGCCCACTGCAGCACCGCAGATCAATCCCACCGGGCTGAATTTTCCCACCGGCATAGTGGCCCACTCGCCGCCGATGCCGTAGTGCAGGATTGCACACACCGCCCAGCTGATGCCGGTGCCCAGTACAAGGCCAACCGGCACCGCCGTTTTGCACCAGCTGAGGGCTTCCATCCGCACGATGCGGACCACCTGCGCCCGGCTGGCACCGGTGCAGCGCAGCATCCCGAAGAACCGCGTGCGCTGGGCAATGCTGCTGTTCATGCTGCCGGAGATCATCAGCACCCCGGCCAGCAGCACCAGCACGAACAACACCGCCGCCAGGCTGTAGATATCCAGCATGGAGGCGTTGCTGCTCTGGCCCGCCAAACCCATCACGGCCAAATTTTCCCGCACGGAGCAGCCCTCGTCTTCCAGCGCATTCCGGGCCTCGGCCGCGTGAACCGCGGTGTCAAACTGCAGGCAGCACACCGAGATCCCAGCCGCCGTTCCATTGGCCTGCATCAGAGTGTCAAACGTTTCTTTGGTCAGATAGACGCCCACCAGGTAGGTCTGTTCTGCATAATAGCTGGCATCCTCCGTGCCGATGCCGCAAACGGTAAATGCGTAGTCTCCCGCCGGGGTGTGCACGGTGACCGTATCCCCCACCGCCGCGCCAATGGAATCCGCGGCGTTGGGCGTCAGCATGGCTTCGGTGTCGTTCTGCGGAAAGCGTCCCTTCTGGATGCTGTTGGAGAATTGTGCCAGCGTGCTTTCCTCGGCCCCGTACAGCACGGCCTTTTTGTTCTCCACCAGATAGCCCGCCGCGTCACCGTCAAAGTTAAAGGTTTTCAGCACACCGGTGCGGAGCAGGCCGGCGCGGCCCTGCAGGCTGTCCAGCTGGGCTTCCGTCGGGTCTTCCAGCTGCAGCTGCCAACTGCCGTGCCTGGCTTCCATGCTGTCGCTCTCCATCCGCAGGAACATCTCCGACAGGCTGAAGATCACCGTGACCAGCAGCACTGCAATGACGATGCACAGGATCGTCATGCGGTTCTGCCGCTTGCGCACCTTTGCCGAGAGCGGGATCAGGCTCAGATAGCTTTTCATTCCGCGCACCTCCCGAAGTCGGTCAGCACGCCGTCCGAGACCTGTAGCACCCGGTCCGCCGTCTGGGCAATGCTCCGGTTGTGGGTGATCATCACGATGGTCTGGGCGTAGGTGCGGGACGCTTCCCGCAGAAGGGCGATGACCTCCGCGCTGTTCTGGCTGTCCAGGTTGCCGGTGGGTTCGTCCGCCAGAATCAGCGCGGGCCGGGTGAGGAGGGCGCGGCCAATGGCCACCCGCTGCTGCTGTCCGCCGGAAAGCTGGCTGGGCAGGTGGTCCCGGCGCTGCTTCAGGTTCAGCACGGTGAGCAGCTCTTCCAGATAGGCTTTGTCCGGCTTCTGATAGTCCAGCAGCACCGGGAATTCGATGTTCTGTTCCACGGTCAATTCCGGGATAAGGTTGAACGCCTGGAACACAAAGCCGATGTTCCGGCGGCGGAAGATGGTGCGCTCCCGCTCCTTCATGGCGAACAGGTCCTGCCCGTCCAGATACACTTTGCCGGAGGTGGGGGTGTCCAGCCCGCCCAGCAGGTTGAGCAGAGTGCTCTTGCCGGAACCGGACTCGCCCACCACCGCGACGAACTCGCCCTTGGGCACCGAGAAGCTCACATTTTTCAAGGCGTGCACGGCGGTGTCGCCGCTGCCGTAGGTCTTGCAGAGGGATTCTGCTTGCAGCAAATTCATGGAATTACCTTCTTTCTTTGAATCTGTCCAAAGCATACCACTGCTTCCCTACAGGAGCATGACAGCTTTCCTACAATTTTGTAGGATTCCGCAGAAGGATAGTAAACACGGCCCCATGGCCCAGGGTGCTTTCCACTTCCAGCGTGCCGCCGTGGGCTTCCAGAATGGATTTTGCCAGCGGCAGGCCCAGACCGATGCCCGGGCTGTTCTGGGCAAACCGGCTGCGGTAGAAGCGCTTGAACAGGTGGGGCAGGTCCTCCGGGTGGATGCCGCTGCCGGTATCCTGCACCCGGATGCGGGTAAAATCCGCAAACTTGTCCCATTTCAGCGCGATGCCGTCCCCGGCCTTGGTGTGGTCCAGGGCGTTCTTGACCAGATTGCCCAGGGCTTCTTCCATCCACACCCGGTCGCAGTGCAGCACGATGCCGGTTTCGCCCTGCAAAGTCAATTGTTTCTGCTCCTGTTCCGCCCGGCAGGCGAACTGCCGCTGCACCGCCTGCATCAACGCGGAGACCTCCACGTCTTCCTTTTCAAAGGGCAGGACGCCTGCATCCAGCCGGGTAATCTTCAAAAGATTCTGCACCAGCGTTTCCATACGGTCCAGCTCCTGCTCGGAGAGGGCGGCAAATTCCCGCACCTGCGCGGTTTCTTCGGTGCTTCCTGTTTCTTCCTGCAGCAGGCCGTTGTAGATGTTCAGCGCGGCCAGCGGCGTTTTCAGCTGGTGGGAAATGTCCGCGATGGTGTTTTTCAAGAACTGCTTTTCCCGCTGCTGCTGTTCGGCATGGGCGTTCAGCATCGCGGCGAGGCTGTTCACCTCATGGAACAGCCGGTACAGCTCCCCTTCCCGGCTGCAGGCGATGCGGGCATCCGGGTCGCCGTTCCGGCAGGCCTGCAGGGTGTCCACCGCCTGCTCCAGCGTTCGCTCCTGCCAGCGGAACCAGGCTCCGCACCCGCCCAGCACGCAGAGGCCCAGGACCCCGAATACCGCCAGCAGCGGCAGGCAAAGCGTCGGGCCATTCTGCCATGCCAGCAGTTCCGCAGCCAGCAGACTGCCCGCCAGCGCCGCCGCCAGAAAGCTGAACAGCGCCCGGGCGTGCGATTCTACAAGAAATTTCATGCTGTCTCACCCCGCCGGGTCCCACTTATAGCCCATTCCCCGCACCGTCAGCAGATGCCGGGGCGCACCGGGATCCTCCTCGATCTTCATGCGCAGACGCCGGATGTAGACGGTCAGGGCACTGCTGTCCACATAGCTGCCCTCGCTGTCCCACAGGGCATCCAGGATCTGCTCCTTGGACAGCACCCGGCCCGGGTTGCGCAGAAAATAACACAGCAGTTTGTACTCTGCCGCCGTCAGATCCAGCAGCACATTGTTTTTGTACGCCTGTCCTTCCAGCAGTTCCACCCGGATGTCTCCCGCGCAAAGGCTGGACGTCGGACGCTGTTCCCCGGCGCGGCGGAGCAGGGCGTGGACGTGTGCCATCAGCACCCCCAGCTTGAAGGGCTTGGTCAGGTAATCGTCCCCGCCCAGCTCCAGCCCCATGATGATGTTCATTTCTTCATCGGACGCTGTCAGGAACAGGATGGGCACCCGGGAAGTCCGGCGCACCGTGCGGCAGAAATCGAAGCCGGTGCCGTCCGGCAGGGAGACGTCCAGCACCAGCAGGTCGCAGGCATCCTTGCCCCAGAGGGCATTCGCTTCGGCCAGCGTCCGGGCTGTGGTCAGGGCAAAGCCCTCCTTGCGGAACGCAAAGGTCAGCCCTGTGACCAGGCTTGCATCATCCTCCAACAGTAAAATGTGGGTCATTCCGTGTTCCTCCCTGTTTGGTTCCTCGTTGGCTTTATTCTACGGGACCGGTTCGGCGGTGTCAACAAAAAGCTGCTGCACAAGATCACTGTGCAGCAGCTTCCTTCTTCGTGTGCCCGCCCTCTCCGTCATCGCAGGCGTTCGACAGCTTGTCCCCCCTGGGAGAGGCGGCATCACGTCAGCAATGACAAAAAGGGCGAGGTCGTTTATATTATGTGGTGCTCACTCCGCACTGTACACGCTGCCCATGGTCCAGGAGTTGGACGCCGAATACTTGGCGTGGTTGCGCAGGTAGGTGACCCATGCGCCATAGCCGTTTCCGGCAGACAGGTGAATGCCGTCCGGTGCGGCCAGCATCTCCTTCAGGTTGCCTTCGCCGTCAGCCAGGGCTTCCCACAGATCCAGATACACACAGCCCTTGCTGGCCGCCAGCTGGGCCAGCTGCTCGTTGACGCCCCGCAGGACGTCGGAAGCCAGGCCCGGCTTTTTGGCGGCGGCTTCCGGGCGCACCGGCGGGATGGACTCCACATAAATGGTACAGTCTGCACCCAGCGCTTCCCGCAGCATATCCAGCATCTGGCCGTAATAGGCCAGGAACCGGTCGGATGCGCCCAGCGTGGTGAGGGTGTTGGTGCCCAGCAGGATATACAGCTTCTTGGGCTGGGCCGCCGCCAGCACATCCAACGCCACTTCCTGCCCGCGGGTGGGACTCTTGACCGCTGCCCGGTTTACGATGGCGTCCGGGCCGACGCCGGTATAGCCGCAGATGAGCGCCCCGCCCAGATTGATCTGGTAATCCGAGAAGCCCACGGTCAGGCTGTCGCCCAGGAAGGCTGCATCCGAAAAGTAGCTCAGATCCACCTGCCCGCAGCTGGGCTGACGGATCACGCTGGCATCATAAGCTTTGATCGTATAGGCACCGGCGCTCTGCCTGGCCGGGCCGAAGGTCTCCAGCGTGACCGCCTGTGCATCGCCGGTGCCCGTACTGCCGTCCGAAGCAGCGGCGTCCTCGCTGCCGGAAGCTGCCTCGCCCTGCATGGGCAGCGGTGCCAGAATGTTCTGGGCAATGCCGTCCGCGTTTACTTCCGGCTGAGAATCGCCGCCTGCCTTTCCGCTTTCCAGAATGGCCGTAATGGCATAGGCCAGAATGAGAATGGCCGCAATGGCCCCGGCCAGCCGCAGTTTGCTGCTCAGCCCGCCGCGCCGCCGGCGCGGGGCCGCATGATATTCGTGTGAAATGCCCATGGTTTGTTTCCTGCTTTCTGCCTCTATCGCAAGGAACGGGGTCTTCCCCCGCCCTGTTTTTTGCGTGCGAGACCATTCTACCATAATTTTTTTGCCTGTGCAACCAATTGGGTCTTGCATACAACAGGCAAAACAGTTACAATAAGGATAGCAGTTTTGCGCATTTTACAAAAAGCGAATGCACAACCTGCATCATTTTTGTATCAGTTGCAAGTTTGGTTTTGTTTCCGTCCCGGTCTGTGTGCAGTGCAGGGCCGTCAGACCCGAAACAGGGGCGGCGCGGAAAACCGTCTGCTGCTGATGCAGCATTGGAAGGTACTGATAAAAAGGAGGTTCTCATGGCCAAAAACGTCATCATTGGTCAGAGCGGCGGTCCCACAGCCGTCATCAACTCCAGTCTGGCAGGCGTATACAAAGCCGCCTGCAGTCTGGGTGCCGACAAAGTGTACGGCATGAAGTACGGCATCGAGGGACTGCTGAAAGAAGAGCTGATCGAGCTCAACGTTCTGCTGGACGACCGCATGAGCATTGAACTGCTCAAGCGCACCCCGTCCAGCTATCTGGGCAGCTGCCGGTTCAAACTGCCGGACCCGGATACCGATTCCACCCCGTTTGTCAAGCTGTTCACCCTGTTTGACAAGTACGACATCTGCGCGGTGTTCTACATCGGCGGCAACGACTCCATGGACACCATCGCCAAGCTGTCCCGCTACGGCGACCGGGTGGGCAGTCCGGTGCGGTTCATCGGCGTGCCCAAGACCATCGACAACGACCTGTGCCTGACCGATCACACCCCCGGCTACGGCTCAGCGGCCAAGTACATCGCCACCATTTTAAAGGAAGTCATCCGGGATTCCTCCGTGTATGACATCCGCAGTGTGACCGTGGCCGAGATCATGGGCCGCCACGCTGGCTGGCTGGCCGGTGCGGCCTGCCTGGCCGGCGGCGATGACTGCGAAGGCCCGGACCTGATCCTGCTGCCGGAAGTGCCCTTTGACCCGGACAAATTCCTGGCCCGGGTGGACGAGCTGCAGCGGGTCAAGCCCAACGTCATCATCGCGGCCAGCGAGGGCGTCAAGACCGCCGATGGCACCTATCTGTGCGATCTGGTGTCCACCGCCGGGCAGCTGGATGCTTTCGGCCACAAGGCCGTGCTCAGCGGCACCAGCCGGTATCTGTCCGAGCTGATCCACGAGAAGCTGAACTGCAAGAGCCGCGCCATCGAGTTCTCGACCCTGCAGCGCTGTGCCAGCCATCTGGCCAGCCGCACCGACGTGAACGAGGCTTATGCCGTGGGCGGTGCGGCAGCGGCCGCTGCCTTTGCGGGCGAGACCGGCCGCATGATCGCGCTGGAGCGCATCTCCAGCTACCCGTACCAGTGTGTCGCCAAGTCTGTGGATGTGCAGCAGGTGGCCAATCTGGAAAAGAAGGTGCCGCTGGAGTGGATCGCAGAAGACGGGATGCAGGTAACTGCCGCCTTTGAGGAGTATGCCCGTCCGCTGATCCTGGATGAGGTGACCCCCGTGTACGTCAACGGCACCCCGCGCCACATCCGTCTGTAATCCCTTTTCCCGCGTCTGTTTTCGTGCATCCTGCACGTTTTATAAAAGCCGAAACAGAAAAAACAAAAAAGGAGAAATCATCATGGGTAAAAATGCAATCGTTGGTCAGTCTGGCGGTCCTACTTCCGTCATCAATGCAAGTCTGGCCGGTGTGTTCGAGAGCTGCAAGAGCCGCGGCGCAGAGGTCGTGTACGGTATGTGCAACGGCGTTGCCGGTCTGCTGGAGGAGCGCGTGGTGGACCTGTCCACCGTTCTGACGGACGATCTGGACATTGAGCTGCTCAAGCGCACCCCGTCCAGCTTCCTGGGCAGCTGCCGCTACAAGCTGCCCGACTGGCACGACGACGAGGCCGTGTACAAGAAGCTGTTCGCCATCCTGGAGAAGCTGGACATCGGCTACTTCTTCTACATCGGCGGCAACGACTCCATGGACACCATCGGCAAGCTGGCGGAGTACGGCGGCCGCATCCAGAGCGACATCCGCTTCATGGGCGTGCCCAAGACCATCGACAATGACCTGATGGTCACCGACCATACCCCCGGTTACGGCTCTGCGGCAAAGTACATCGGCGTGGTCATGAAGGAGATCATCCGTGACGCCACCGTGTATGGCACCAAGTATGTCACCGTGGTGGAGATCATGGGCCGCAACGCCGGCTGGCTGACCGCCGCCGCTGCTCTGGCCAAGAGCGATGACTGCGAGGGCGTGGATATGATCTGCCTGCCTGAAGTTCCCTTCAACGTGGAGCACTTCATCGAGAAGGTGCGCGTGATGCAGGAGAAGAAGCCCAGCATCGTCATCGCCGTGTCCGAAGGCGTCAAGCTGGAGGACGGCCGCTACGTCTGCGAGCTGGCCGACGATGTGCACGCGGTGGACGCATTCGGCCACAAGGCTCTGACCGGTACCGCCCGTTATCTGGCCAATGTGGTGGCCCGCAATCTGGACACCAAGACCCGCTGCATCGAGCTGTCCACCCTGCAGCGCTGTGCTGGTCACCTGACCAGCCGCACCGACATCACCGAGGCCTATCAGGTGGGCGGTGCCGCTGCCAAGGCTGCCTTTGAGGGCGTGACCGGCCAGATGGTGGCCCTGAAGCGCATCTCCAACAGCCCCTATCAGTGCACCACCGAGCTGCACCCCATCAGCGAAGTCGCAAACCTGGAGAAGAAGGTCCCGCTCAGCTGGATGAACGAAAACCACACCCAGATGACCGAAGAGTTCCTGAACTATGCACGTCCGCTGATCCAGGCCGAGCTGACCCCGCTGTACATCGCAGGTCTGCCCCACCACATCTACCTGAAGAAGCAGAAGTGATGGTTTCCCCTTTTGAACTGTTCTAAGGCATAAAAACCGCCCTCCCGGATGCATTTCCGGGCGGGCGGTTTGTTTATCTTATGGTTATACGGTCGCACCGACCTTCGGTGCACCACCGGCGATTTCTTCCGCGGTGAGGGGCTTGGCTTCCACGGGGGCGTTCAGGCGCTCCTTGGCCACGGCCAGCATCAGCTTGATGCGGTTCTCCTGGTTGACCTTTGTGGCGCTGGGGTCGTAGTCGATGGGGGTGATGTTGGCGCTGGGATACAAGGCACGGATCTTGTTCACCATGCCCTTGCCCACGATGTGGTTGGGCAGGCAGCCGAAGGGCTGGGCGCACACGATGTTGCC
>CAKSZS010000036.1 GCA_934525845.1 uncultured Faecalibacterium sp.
AGACCGTACTTCTTACGTTCCTTCATACGAGGATCGCGGGTCAGGAAGCCAGCCTTCTTCAGAGCAGGACGGTTCTCGTCGCTCTGCTGCAGCAGGGCGCGGCTCAGGCCGTGGCGGATAGCGCCAGCCTGACCGGAAACACCGCCGCCGGAAACGCGGACGACGACGTCATACTTGCCCTCCAGGCCCAGCAGGACCAGCGGAGAACGGACGATCAGCTTCAGGGTCTCCAGACCGAAGTAGTTGTCGATATCACGATCGTTGATGGTGATCTTACCGGTGCCGGTGTAAACGCGAACGCGGGCAACGGAATCCTTACGACGACCAGTGCCGTAGAAATAAGGTTTGGTTTCGTACATATTCGATTGCCTCCTTCTTAGAACTCGATCTTCTCGGGCTTCTGAGCTGCGTGAGCGTGCTCGGCACCCTGGTAGCAGTGCAGGCGGGTCAGAGCCTTAGCACCGATGGTGTTGGAAGGGATCATGCCCTTGACAGCGTAGGTCATGGCCAGATCGCTGTGCTCAGCCATCAGCTTGCTGTACTGGACCTTCTTCAGGCCGCCGATGTACTTGCTGTGGGTGATGTGGAACTTCTGCTCGGCCTTCTTGCCGGTCAGAACAGCCTGGTCGCAGTTGATGACAACAACGAAATCGCCGCAGTCCACGTTGGGGGTGTAATCGACCTTCTGCTTGCCGCGCAGCAGAACAGCGGCCTCAGCAGCGACGTGGCCCAGGCTCTTGCCGGCAGCGTCGAGCAGGTACCACTTGCGCTCGACTTCAGCGGGCTTCACGAGAGTAGTGCTCATATCTATTTCCTCCTGATAAGCTTTTTGTACGTTTCAGGCGCCGTCTGTGGCGCGAGTGTCAGTATACATCAGAAAAAGGTGCCTGTCAACACTCTTTTTTGATTTTTTCGGTGGAAATTTTTGAATCTCTTGAAAGCTCTCTTTTTCTCTTGAAAACTCTCGTTTTTGAATTTTCGATTTTTAAAAAACTTTTTTGCCGTCCGGCAGAGATTTTCCCCTGCTGCCTGCTACAATTTTGTGTCCGGTTGTGCTATACTATAAAGGATATGGGCAGCGTGCGCTGCACCACTGACACAAGGAGAATTTTTCATGCCAAACGACATCGATCACAACACGGCTGCCCAGCGCCGCACCTCCAAACTGCTGGCCGCCATGGCCATCTTCATCTGCCTGGGCATCGTCGCTTACATCGTGCTGACCCTGCTGGTCAACCGGCAGACCCCTGCCAGCCCCGATACCCATTACACCGGCACCAACGGCGTTTCGGTCTACTACGACAGCAGCATCTGGAACATCTGCGACATGGCCGAAGACGACACCCTGGGCACTGTACTGGAACTGGCCACTTCCGATTCCGCCAAGGACGAGGATTACCAGGCCGTTCTGCTCCAGCGCGGCACCTCCGACAGTTACGAAGATTTCATCGGCCAGTCTGAGAAGGACCTGAAGCAGGCCTACGGCGTCATCAAACCCCGCAAGGCCAACATCACGGTGGACGGGGCCGCTGTCAGCGCGGTGCGCTGTGATATCCAGACCTACTACGCTGTGCTGGCCACCATTGAATATCCGGACGGTGATGTGGTATACGTCTCGGCGCTGACCAAGCTGGCCTCCATCAACGACATCGTAAATCTGGTGGAAAGCGTGACCCTGTCATGAGTGAACCGCGCGCCATGCAGCGGCTCTGCGGCCTGATGCGCAAAGCCGTGCAGGATTATGAGATGATCGCCCCCGGCGACCGGGTCATGGTGGGCGTGTCGGGCGGCAAGGACAGCGTAGCCCTGACCATCGGTCTGGCGATGCTCCGGCAGTACATCGGGTTCGACTACGAAGTGGTGGCCGTCACGCTGGACCCGCAGTTCGACCACCAGCCCATGGACTATGCCGCATTGCAGACCCTGTTTGCAAAATACGGCGTTCCTTATGAGATCCGCCGCACCGAGATCGGCCCCATTGTGTTCGAGTACCGTCAGGAAAAGAACCCCTGCTCCCTCTGCGCCAAGCTCCGCCGGGGTGCCCTGCACACCGCCGCCCAGGAACTGGGCTGCAACAAGGTGGCACTGGGGCATCACCTGGACGATGCCGTGGAGACCTTTTACATGAACCTCTGGCGGGAAGGCCGCATCGGCTGCTTCTCGCCGGTCACCTACCTTTCCCAGCGGGATCTGACCCTCATCCGCCCCATGCTGCTGGCCACCGAATACGAAGTGCAGTGCGCGGTGCGGGAAGAGGGTCTGCCCATCGTCAAGAGCCGCTGCCCCGCTGACGGCGTGACCGTGCGGGAGCAGACCAAGGAATTCGTCCGGGAGCGCTGCCGCACCGACCACGCCTTCCGCCAGAAGACCCTGCACGCTTTGCAGGAAAGCGGCATTGACGGCTGGCGCCCCGTCCACACTGGACGCGGCAGTTTTACTCCCACAACAAAGAAGGAAGAATCATGATGCAGACGCAGCCTTTTGAAAAACACGTCTGGGCCGAGATCGACCTGGACGCTCTCCGCCACAATTTCCGGGCCGTGAAAGCCCGCGCCGGTTCCCTGCCGCTGTGTGCGGTAGTCAAGGCCGACAGCTACGGCCACGGTGCCGTGCAGTGTGCCCGTGTGTTCGCCGAGGAAGGGGCCGCCTGGCTGGCGGTCAGCTGCCTGACCGAGGCCGTGCAGCTGCGCAAGGGCGGGCAGACCCTGCCCATTCTGGTGCTGGGCCATGTGCAGCCCAGCTATGCCGCCGCCCTGATCCAGAACGACATCACAGTGGCCTGCTACTCGCTGGGCCAGGCCCGCGCTTTGAGCCGCGCCGCAGAAACCGCCGGCGGTCAGGTAAAGATCCACCTGGCCATGGACACCGGCATGGGCCGCATCGGTTTTGCCCTGCGCACCGACTTTGATGCCGCCATCGCTGACGCCCTTGCCGTCTGCACTCTGCCCGGCCTGCAAATGACCGGGATGTTCCAGCATTTTGCGGTGGCGGATGACACCAGCGAGGACAACATCGCCTACACCGCCGAGCAGCACGCGCTGTTCGTGCAGGCGTTCCATGCGCTGAAAACCGCCGGGCATGAGCCGGAGATCATCCACTGCGACAACTCCGCCGGCGTCATGCTGCATCCGGACTGGCCCGAGGGCCTGCCCCGGGAGCGCTGCATGGCCCGCCCCGGCATCATTCTGTACGGCTACGACCCCAGCGACGAGGTGCGCTTCGGGCAGTTCCAGCCGGTCATGACCCTGAAGACCGTGGTCAGCATGGTCAAGGAAGTCCAGCCCGGCCAGTGCGTCAGCTATGGCCGCCGCTTCACCGCCCAGCAGCCCACCAAGGTAGCCACCCTGTGCACCGGCTACGCCGACGGCTATCCCCGCCAGCTGAGCTGCGGACAGGGCATCGTGGAGATTCACGGCGTGGCCTGCCCGGTGCTGGGCCGGGTATGCATGGACCAGATGATGGTGGATGTGACCAACGTGCCCAACGTGCAGGAGGACGATGAAGCCATCCTGTGGGGCGGCACGGTGAGCGACACCGCCGAGACCATCGCCCGCAAGACCGACACCATCCCCTATGAAGTACTCTGCGGCGTGTCCCGCCGCGTCCCCCGCGTTTACCGGGACCACGGCGAGACCGTGGCCGTGGAAAACTGGATTCTGGAAGCTTAACTCTCTCGGAGGAACTACATGGCAAGAGACAACATCCGCAACTTCTGCATCATTGCGCACATCGACCACGGCAAGTCCACCCTGTCGGACCGCATCCTGGAACTGACCAAGAGCGTGGACGAGCGCACCATGGAGGACCAGATCCTCGATAACATGGACATCGAGCGCGAGCGCGGCATCACCATCAAGGCCCGTGCCGTGACCATGAACTACACCGCCAAGGACGGCAGGACCTACGAGTTCAACCTCATCGACACCCCGGGCCATGTGGACTTCGCCTACGAGGTCAGCCGCAGTCTGGCCGCCTGCGAGGGTGCCATTCTGGTGGTGGACGCCACCCAGGGCGTAGAGGCCCAGACCCTGGCCAATACCTATATGGCCCTGGAGCATGATCTGGAACTGGTGCCCATCCTGAACAAGATCGACCTGCCCAGCGCCCACCCGGACGAGGTGGCGCAGGAAGTGGAAGACGTCATCGGATTGCCCTGCCTGGATGCGCCCCGCGTGTCCGCCAAGACCGGCCTGAACGTGGACCAGGTGCTGGAGCGGGTGGTGACCGACATCCCCGCTCCCACCGGCGACCCGGACGCCCCGCTCAAGGCGCTGATCTTTGACAGCATCTATGACAGCTACAAGGGCGTCATCGTGTATATCCGCGTGTTCGAGGGCACCGTCAAGCCCGGCGACACCATCCGCCTGATGGCCACCGGGGCCGAGTTCACGCTGGTGGAAGTGGGCCACATGGGCGCCACCAACCTGACCCCCTGCGCCCAGCTGCAGGCCGGCGAGGTCGGCTACCTGACCGCCAGCATCAAGACCGTGCAGGACACCCGCGTGGGCGACACGGTCACTCTGGCCAGCAACCCCACCCCGGAGGCTCTGCCCGGCTACCGCCAGGTCAAGCCCATGGTGTTCTGCGGCATCTACCCCGCCGACGGCGCCAAGTACCCCGACCTGAAGGACGCGCTGGAAAAGCTGCAGCTGAACGATGCCTCCCTGACCTTTGAGCTGGAGACCAGTGCCGCACTGGGCTTCGGCTTCCGCTGCGGCTTCCTGGGCCTGCTGCACATGGAGATCATCACCGAGCGTCTGGAACGCGAGTTCGATCTGGACATCATCACCACCACGCCCAGCGTGCGCTACCGCCTGACCCTGACCGACGGCACCGTGGAGATGATCGACAACCCCTCCAGCTACCCGGACCCCTCCAACATCGTCAAGCAGGAAGAGCCGTTCGTGGACGTGCATCTGTACACCCCCAATGACTATGTGGGCGGTCTGATGGACCTGTGCCAGAACAAGCGCGGCGTGCTCATCGACATGAAGTATCTGGATGACGTGCGCGTGGACCTGCACTATGCGCTGCCGCTGGGCGAGATCGTGTACGACTTCTTTGACGCCATCAAGAGCCGCAGCCGCGGGTACGCCAGCTACGACTACGAGTTCAAGGAGTACCGCGAGAGCGACCTGGTCAAGCTGGACTTCCTGCTGAACGGCGACCCCGTGGACGCGTTGTCCATGATCGTCTTCCGGGACAACGCCTACGCCAAGGGCCGCCGCATCTGCGAGAAGCTGCGGGACAACATCCCCCGCAACCTGTTCGAGATCCCGGTGCAGGCTGCCATCGGCGGCAAGATCATCGCCCGCGAAACGGTCAAGGCCATGCGCAAGGACGTGCTGGCCAAGTGCTACGGCGGCGACATCTCCCGCAAGAAGAAGCTGCTGGAAAAGCAGAAGGAAGGCAAAAAGAAGATGCGCCAGCTGGGCAGCGTCTCCCTTCCCAGCGAGGCCTTTACCGCCGTGCTCAAGCTGGACAGCGACGACGATTGATCGTTTCCCTATACAACGCCAAAATGCCGCAGACAGGTTTGTCTGCGGCATTTTTCGTTCTGTTATTCCGTTCAGTAATCTTTCTGACAGCCCAGCAGGAACTTCATGTACTGGAAAGTACGGTCCGGCCCGATGTCCCGCACCATCTTCAGCAGCTTTTCCAGCAGGGCGCGGGTGTCCGGGTGCAGCAGGTAGTGGTCTTTGCTGCGCTCGTAGTAATCCCAGGCGGCAGCATCGGTGTACTTGTCGCCCAGATAAATCTTGCTGGCGGCCACCCGGTCGCACACCATCTCGCAGACGTAGCGCAGGGGCATCTTCATGCCGGTCAGGCCCGCTTTGGTGGTGCTGTAGTCGATCCAGTATTCCAGGTGGTGCTTGTTGCGTCCCTTGTGGTGCAGCCATGCCGAGGTGTAGCCCTTGGCGGCGCGTTCGGCTTCGTTGGGGCTGTGGTCGCCCTGGTAGTAGATGCAGCCCGGGATGAACTCGGTGGGGCTGTATTTGCTCAGGTCGTGGGCCAGACCCTGCTCGTACAGGCCGCAGGCAAAGCAGTATTTCATCACCAGCAGCTTGTGCCGGGTGATCGTCTCAAAATGTCCTTTGATGTTCATTTGCTGTTCCTCCTTGGCTTCCACATACACAACTCCCCCAGTCGCTTTACAGCGACAGCCCCCTCGGGGAGGGGGCTTGAATGAAGTGAAGCGGACAAAGGCGTAGCTTTCGTGCAATCTAAAGCACCCTCATCAATCACCTGCGGTGACAGCTTCCCCCGACCGGGGGAAGCCTTTAGGCTCCTCGATACCGCACCGTCACGGTCCCCGCTTTCAGCCCGCGCAGGTCATTGCTCTCGGAAAAGTCCTCCCGGTCACGGGTGAGGTTGGGGCTGTAATAGGGGTCATCCAGAATGTTCTCCCGGCCATGGACGTCGTACAGGCGCTTCTGCTCGGCCGCAAAACGCCGGGCCTTCACCGGGTCCTTCTCGTCGCCGCCGCGGCTCTTGCTCTCGTAGTGGGTCAGTTCTGCGTAGGGCGTCCATGCAATGCGATACCCGGCATCCCGCACCCGCAGGCAGAAGTCCACATCGTTGAAGGCTACCGCAAAGGCTTCGTCCAGGCCGCCCACTTCGTCCCACACGCTGGTTTTCACCAGCAGGCAGGCCCCCGTGACGGCGGAAAAGTCCTGCACGGTGGCGGCACGGAACAGATAGCCGCTGCCGCCCTTCTGCTTGTATTTGTGGCTGTGGCCCGCATAGCCGCCCAGACCGGTGATGACACCCGCGTGCTGCAAGGTGTCATCCGGATAGTAGAGCATGGCACCGCAGACCGCCGCCCCGCCGGGGTGGGCGCACTGCCGCAGCAGTTCGGTGAGCCAGTCGCCGTCGCGCACTTCCACGTCGTTGTTCAGCAGCAGAAGATATTCCCCACTGGCATATTTTCGGCCAAAATTGTTGATGCCGGAGAAGTTGAACCCCTTTTTCGGGTAAGTGACCACCCGCAGGCCCTCGTAACGAGCCTCTGCCTGCTGATAGTAGGCAAACGTCGCCGGGTCCTCCGAATTGTTCTCGATGACGATCACCTCAAAGTTTTCCCAGGTGGTCTTCACCCAGAGGCTGTGCAGGCACTTTTCCAGATCGTCGGTGTGGTCTTTATTGGGGATGAGGATGCTCACCCTGGGGTTCCCCGTAATGTCCCACTTCACCCGGTAGGTGCTGGGGAACAAACCGTCCTCCACCGTACCGGTGCGGCCGGTGCGGGCCAGGTGGTCTGCCAGCGCTTTTTTCGCGGCTTCCGCTACATAGGGCTTGGCGTCGGTGCCGCCGGAGGTGGAACCCGCGTGCACCCGCCAGTAGTACAGCACCTGGGGCACATGAGCCGCGCCGCCGGTCTGTTCCAGCAGGCGCAGGAACAGGTCGTGGTCCTGGCTGCCGTCGCATTCCGGGCGTTCCCCGCCCACGGCGTCCCACAAGGTGTGTTGGAAGACCGCCAGATGGCAGATGTAGTTGCAGCAGAGCAGGTAGTCCGGGGCATAATCCGGCTTGAAGTGCGCCGCCAGCGGGCGCTGAATGCTTTTGCGGAACAGCGCCTCGTCGCTGTAGACAAAGCCGTCCGGCTCCCCGCGTTCCCGCAGCTGCAGGATGGCTTTTCCCATGGTGTACAGGGCATGGGGCGCCAGGATGTCGTCGTGGTCGGCCAGTGCCAGATATTCCCCGTCCGCCAGCTGGGCGGCGGCGTTGGTGTTCGCCGCGATGCCCTTGTTTTCGACCTTTTGGTATACGATGCGTTGATTTTTCTTCTGATATTCCTCCACGATGCGCTGCACCTCGGGGTGCTGAGCATCGGAAGCATCCGCCAGACAGAGCTGCCCGTTGGGAGCCGTCTGGTTCACGAAGGAATCCAGAAATTCCCGCAGGTAGTTTTCCGGCGTATTGTACAGCGGGGTCAGGATGCTGATGGTGGGCAGGCCGCAGGTCCCGGCGGTCTTACCGGCCATGGCGGCGCGCTGCGCTTCCAGCACCTTTTTCGCAGGCAGATAGCGTGCCCGCTTGCCGAAGCAACGGCGCTTCACAAAGCCCGCCCCCCGCCGGAGCATGGTGGGCAGGCCCTCGTCCTTCGTCAGCTGGACGGCATAGCCCGCCAGCTCTTTGGCACGTTTCAATCGCAGGTTCATATCATGCCTCGCCGCGCTGAGTGGCCTTGTAGGCCGCACAGACTGTCTCGGTGTTGCCGTTCATTTTCAGGTGTCCATGGCTCAGCCAGGCCACCTTGCTGCACATGCGCTCGATCTGCTCGATGGAGTGGGACACCAGAATGACCGTGGTGCCGCCCGCCATCAGCTCCTTCATGCGCTTTTCGCATTTCTGCTGGAACAGGAAATCGCCCACCGACAGCACTTCGTCCGCGATGAGGATATCGGGCTTGGTGATGGTGGCAATGGCAAAGCCGATGCGGGCCACCATGCCGGAGGAGTAGTTCTTCAGCGGCACATCGAGGAAATTCTGCAGCTCGCTGAACTCCACGATCTCGTCAAATTTTTCGTCCAGATACTTGGGCGAGAAGCCCAGCACCGTGCCGTTGAGGTAGATGTTCTCCCGGGCGGTCAGGTCCATATCAAAACCCGCGCCCAGCTCGATGAGGGGCGCGATGGTGCCGTTGACGGTCACCTTGCCCTTGCTGGGCTTGTACACGCCCGCAATGGTCTTGAGCAGGGTGGACTTGCCCGAACCGTTCAGGCCCACAAGGCCGTAAAAGTCACCGGGCATGATGTCCAGGCTCACGTCCTTGAGGGCGTAGAACTCGTCGTACTGCAGCCGGCCCTGCACCATGGCCAGAAAATATTCCTTCAGGCTCTCATGCTTTTCCTTGGAGAGGTTGAAGCACATGGAAACATTGTCCACTTTGATGATTGGTTCCATTGTTCTTCCTCCTTAAATATGCAGCACGAAGTGGTCCTGCGTTTTGCGGAACACGCCCACGCCCACCAGCATGGACAGCACCGCGCAGATGCCGCAGACCGCAAACATATTGAAGTCCAGCGGGATGCCCCACATCACCGTGCGGCGGAAGCCCGTGATATACCAGTACATGGGGTTCAGCTTGATGATCTGCTGCATATTGAACCCGCCGATGGAGAAGGTCATCTGGGTAGGATCGTAGAAGATGGCGGAGAAATACAGCAGCGCCGTGATGAACACGCTCCAGATGTGCATAATGTCCCGGAAGAACACGGTGGCCGCTGCCAGAAACAGACCCACGCCCAGGCTGAAGAAGAACAGGGTCACCAGCGGGTACACCGCCTCGATGAGGGTGAGGTGGAAGGGTGCCCCGGTGAAGATCATCACCAGCAGCAGGGCCACAAAGCTGAACACGCAGTTCACCATGGCAAAGCAGCATTTTTCCAGCGGGAAGATATACTTGGGGATATACACTTTTTTCAGCAGCGGGGCCGCACTGAGCACGCTGCTCATGCTGGTGGAGGTGGCCTCGTTGAAGAAGTTGAACAACAGCTGGCCGCACATCAGAAAGACCGCAAAGTTGTCGATGCCGCTGCCCCGCATATCCATCAGGCTGCTGAACACCGCCCAGTACACCAGGCACATCAGCAGCGGGTTGAGCACGCTCCACACCACGCCCAGAACACTGCGGCGGTATTTGAGCTTGAAGTCACGGCTGACCAGGTTCCACAGCAGATAGCGGTAGCGCCAGAAGCCGTTCCACATCGCTTTGAATTTTGCCACGGGCGATCACCACTTTTCAAAGAATTCGAACTTCTGGGCTGCAAACGGCTCGTGCAGCTTGTCCTTGGCGCTGGTCTTGTGCTCACAGCCACAGTCCGGCCACTGCACGTTGACGGTGGGGTCATCGTAGGGGATGCCGCCCTCGCTGGTGGGGTCGTAGACGTCGGTGCACTTGTAGCAGAACTCTGCCACATCGCTCAGCACCAGGAAACCGTGGGCAAAGCCCTCCGGGATATAGAACATCTTCTTGTTGTCCTCGCTCAGGGTCACGCCCACCCACTTGCCGAAGGTAGCGCTGTGGGGGCGGCAGTCCACGGCCACGTCGTACACTTCGCCCTTGGTCACGCGCACCAGCTTGCCCTGGGTGTGGTTTTTCTGGAAGTGCAGGCCGCGCAGCACGCCCCGGGTGGAACGGCTCTGGTTGTCCTGTACGAACTCCTTGTCGATGCCGGCCTCGGCGAACTGATCCTTCTGGTAGGTCTCCATGAAATAGCCGCGGTCATCGCCGAACACCTGCGGCTCAATGACCACCACGCCGGGGATCTCGGTCTGCGTAAAAGTAAACTTGCCCATATTTTGTACCTCTCTTTTATGAAGCTTGTTCTTTATTTTGGAAAAGCCCGTTGACGCAGGCTTTTGCGCTTATTTGCTGTGCCGCCCGCCGCGGCTCTCCGGCTTTTTCGTCCGGGGCGTCTGCAGGGCATCCGGGTTCCGGCGCATCTTCTGCCGGGCCGCACGGCGGCGCTGCCGCTGAATGCGGCCGATGAGCCGCATCACCAGCACCGTGACCACCGCAGCAGCGGCGGTACTGCCCAGCGAGATGCCGATCAGAAGCCACGCCGTGCGTTTCGGTGCCACATCACCGGATGCCGTCAGTTCCCTGCCGATGTTCTGCGTCAGCACCTCGTTCATCCCGGTGAGCCGTGCCTTCACCCGTACACTGGCATTCTCCTGCTTTCCGCCGCCCTGAATGGTGTACACCGCGTACACCTCCGGCTCTGTGCCCAGCAGATACTGCTCCGGCAGTTCCAGCGAGATTTTGACGTTCTCTGCAGTCAGGCCGTCTGCCAGCAGCAGCCGGACCCCCGGGTCGGTCACGGTCACGGTGCCCAGCACTTCGCCGCCGCCCGCAACGGGCAGCTCTGCCGTCACGCCCTGGCTGGGCAGGTCAGTGTAGGCCATAAAGGCTGCAAAGGCGTAGTCCAGCAGGGCCGGGACATCGGTGTACTTGTCGGTGCTCTGTTCGCTCTGCATGGTCACGCAGATGAGCCGGACACCGTTCTGCTCGGCCAGACAGGCATAGCTGTAGCGGGCAGTATTGGTATACCCCAGCTTGGAGCCGACAATGCTGCTGACATGATACCGGCTGGATCCGATGCGCATCTTGTCCTGCTGATGGAAGTAGCGGACCACCGGCTGCAGATTGGTGGCCTGCATCGTGTAGGTCTCGTTGCGGGTGAACACCGTCTCAAAGCCAGGCTGCTGCAGCGCCCAGCGCAGGATCTGCGCCATGTCGTAGCAGCTGGTGTAGTGATCCTCTCCGCTGATGCCATGCGGGTTGGCAAAATGGGTGTGCTGCAGCCCCAGTTCCTGCACCTGCGCATTCATGGCCGCTACACCGTCCGCAATTGTCCCGCCGCCGAAGTATTCTGCCAGCAGGTTCGCGCCGTCGTTGGCGCTGGCCATCTGGGTCGCATACAGGGCATCGGTCAGGGGCACCTTCTCCCCTTCCAGCAGGGCGATGTGGCTGGAATCCGTGCCCGCCAGCGAATACACATCCTCGTGGGAAACGGTCAGCTGGACGCCGTCCCAGTTTCCCTGTGCTTTTTCGCAGGCAAGCCCCAGCGTCATCACCTTGGTGATGGACGCCGGGTGCAGTTCCTCGTTCATATTCTGCTGTGCCAGCACAAGCCCGGTATCTGCATCCAGGATGCAGTATGCCCGGGTGGCCGTCAGCACCGGCCCGGCTGCTGCCGCCTCCGGCACCAGCACCGCACAGACGAGCAGCAGTACGGCGCACAGCGCCGCTGTGATTTTTTTCATGGGGGTATTTCTCCCTTTGTTTTGTGCTGCCTGCTGCGCCGCACCGCCAAGGCATCGGAATCAGTATACCACATTTCCCGCCGGCTGAAAAGCCATTCCCGCCGGTCTTTGCCCCAGCAGCACCGGCTGGATCTGTTCGCCCTGCAGCGCGGCTTCCACGGCGGCAGGCAGACGCGTCAGGTCGGCTTTCAGGCTTTGCGGTTTCCCGGCCGGGTCATCCTGCCCGTAGGGCACAAAATAGTAGTGCTTGCGCTGGTAAAGCCGGGCAATGTTCTCCCCGGACGCCCCCAGCCCGTCGTTGGTGGACACTGCAAGAATGACCGGGCACCCCACCCGCAGCAGGCTTTTGGCTGCCAGGGTCACCGGGGTGTCGGAAAGCCCCGCCGCCAGCCGCGCCAGGGTCGCCCCGGTGCAGGGAGCCACCACCAGTGCCTGGGCCAGCCGCTTCGGCCCCAGCGGCTCCACGGCCTGCAGGGTATCCAGCACCGGGTGCCCGGTGAGAGTCTCCAGCTGTTCCCGCCACTGTTCTGCCGCCCCAAACCGGCTGTCCTGCTGGGCGGCAAAGCTCCGGACGGGCAGCAGCTCCCAGCCCTGTGCCGTCAGCACCCGGGCCTGCTCGAGAGCCGCTTCCAGCGTGCAGAAGCTGCCGCACACCGCAAATGCAAGGGTCCCTCTGCTCTGTGTGTTCATGTTCTCCCCTCCCGCTCCTGCAAAATGGTCAGCACCGTCCGGGCCACGGCCTCCCCGGCGGTCTCCGGCGCACAGACAGCGGGCAGGCTCAGCGTATGGAACGCCCGATGTCCCAGCCGCCGCGCCGCTGCAAAATCCGTTCCGCCGGGCTGGGAGGCCAGATCCACGATCAGGCTTTTCGGCTGCAGCTGTGCCAGCGCTGGGGCCGTCAGCACCGGGGCCGGAATGGTGTTCACCACCGTATCAAAAGCCGGCATCCGGCCTGCCAGCCCTGTCAGAGGGACTGCCCGCAGGCCAAGGCTTTCCGCCATGGCCCGCTGGGCCGGGCGCCGTGCCGCCACGGTCACCGTGCTGCCCAGCGCCGCCAGACGCACCGCCAGCGCCTGCCCCACCGGCCCGAACCCCAGAACCAGCAGATTGGCCCCCCACAGGGTGCGGGTGCGTTCCCGCAGAAGGATGCCGATGCAGCCCTCTGCCGTGGGGATGGCATTGTAGATGGTCAGTTCCGGCCGGGCAAAGTAGTCCACCAGCTCCACCCCGGCCTGTTCGGCGATGGCCGCAGCTTCGGCGGAGACCCGCCCGCCCAAAGCCAGTGCCCCCGGCTTTGCGGCCCGCAGAAGCTCTGCCAATGGAGTGCGTGCGGCATCCAGCGGGAGCGGCAGCAGGATGTAATCCGCCAGCGCCACCTGCTCGGCCCCGCCCACGGCATAGCCTGCCCGGGCCAGCGCCCGGCCTGCCGCCGCCTGCCGGGCATCGCTGCCCACCACCGCAAACCGCTTTCTCTCTTCCATGCCCTCCGCGCCCCCTCGCTTTGTTGTGCGCCATCCTATGCGGGGAACGGGAAGGGTGTGAAAAAGGCTCCCCCGGAAAACCGGAGGAGCCTTGCACTTTATTTTCACGGATGCGCTGCCCTGACTGCCGCACAAACCGTTTTTACTTCAGGAACTTTGCCACGGCACGGGCCACGATGCCGCCCAGGATGCCGGACACCAGGAACTCGGCCACGCCCTGCACACCGATCAGCAGCACCACGAACATGAAGGGGTTGGCAGCGCCCTTGACGGAGACCAGATTCTGCACATAGTCACAGCCGTAGAATGCAGCCACGATCCAGCCCATGAAGAACAGAGTGTTCAGGAAGGGGGCGCTCATGGCGCTGACGATGTAGCTCCAGGTGCGGGACTTATCCAGTTTCTTCAGCGCGGAGAAGATCAGGCCGCAGCACCAGCCCATGAGCACGCGCATGACCACGCACAGCACAAAGGTGTTCAGCGGGCTGACCTGGAACAGGGCGCCGGTCATGGCCGATGCACCGGTGACGGCATCGTAGAAGCTGACCAGGCCGAACACGCCGCCCAGCAGCGCGCCCACAGCGGGGCCCATGGTGATGGCACCCACCGCGATGGGAAGGGTCAGAAAGCTCATGTACAGCGGACCAACGGGCACGCTGCCCAGACCAATGGCCTTCATGACCAGTTCGATGGCCACCAACAGGGCCACACGGGTCAGCGTACGGGTATTCATGTTTTTCATATTCAATTTTCCTCCTGCTGCCGTTCCGCCCTCAGTCGTCGGATACGGCGCAAATCTGCCCGCTCTGTGCGGGTTATGTCATTTGATCTCGTTTTTTAAAGCACGTCTGTCAGGGCTGCTTCAAACGGGAAAAGCCTAACGTTCGCCGGGGAACTTCACCCCGGCACTGCGGCGGCCCACGGTGAGCACCCGGCTCACCGCAATGCTGGTGTCCTGCATCCGGGCGCACAGCTCCTGGTCTCCGCTCTCGATGGCGCGGGCAAAGGCTTCAAACTCTGCCGCCTGGCGGGGCCGGCCGCCGTTCAGATTGAAGTGCTCTTCCTTGCCCTGGTTCGGGTGGAAGGTCACGCCGCCGCAGAAGTTCGCGGTGGATTTCTGCAGGATATAGCCCTTGTTGCCCTGGATGACATAGCGGGCGGGCGCACCGCAGTCCTTCGCTGCCATGCTCACGGCCTTGAAGCCGCTGTACTCCATGGTCAGGATGCCGCTGGTGTCGATGCCGCGCTCGATGTTGGCAATGTAATGCACCTGATTCGGCTCGCCGAACAGGCCCACGATGTAGCTGACGTTGTACACGCCCAGATCCATCAGCGCGCCGCCTGCGCAGGCCGGGTCAAAGGACGGGGCCACGCGGCCCTCGCAGAAAGCATCATACCGGCTGGAATACTGGCTGAAGTTGCACTGCACCAGCTTGACGGTGCCCACCCGGGGCAGCAACTCCCGGATCTTGGCGTAGTTTTCCAGATACTGCGTGGTGACCGCCTCAAACAGAAAGACCTTTTTGTGCCGGGCCAGCTCCACCAGCTCTTCGGTCTGCGCCGCCGTGGGGGCCATGGGCTTTTCCACGATGACGTGCTTTCCCGCTTCCAGCGCCACCCGGGCAAACCGGGTGTGCTGCATATTGGGCACTGCGATGTACACCACATCCACCGCCTGCAGCATTTCCAGATAGTTGGTGGTGTACTGCGGGATGCCGTACTCTGCACACAGCGCCGCCGCCTTTTCAGCACTGCGCGGGGTGCTGCACAGCACCTGCACCGTAAACGGCCCGTGCTGGGCCAGCCACGGCAGAAATTCCTGCACGATCATGCCCGTGCCCAGAATGCCTAATTTCATCTTGTTCTCTCCCATCTCGATTCCTTATCCTGCCTGCGCTTCCGGCTCCCGCCGGGCGCGTTTTTTCGGGTATGGGCGCTTTGTGTGCGGGTGCCCCGGCTGACCATGCCGTTTCCCGCCGCCGGACGGACGCCGGCTGTCCTTCGGTGCATTGAGCTGGTACAGCAGTGCCAGCCCCTTCATCAGCAGTTCGGGGTCGTAGGTCAGCGGATGACGGCACAGGGGCGTCACATACTTGGCCAGGCCGCCGGTGACCACCAGGGTGGCCGGCTGTCCCAGTTCCTCTTCGATGCGCTGCACCATGCCGTCAATGAGGACGGCGGTGCCCATCACAGAGCCGGACAGCATACATTTTTCGGTGTTGGTGCCGATGGCGCTTTTGGGCGACCCCAGATGCACCTGCGGCAGCTGGGCGCAGCGTTCTCCCAAGGCACGCAGGCCGGTGGAAAGGCCCGGGCAGATGACGCCGCCCCGGAACACCCGGTCTTTGTCGATAACATTGAAGGTCGTTGCGGTGCCCAGGTCCACGGTGACCACCGGCAGCGGGAAGTTTGCCGCCGCGTAAGCGGCATCCACGAGCCGGTCTTTGCCCACCGCGTGGGGTTCGTCCACGGCCATGGTCAGCCCTGTGCGGATCTCCGGCGAGACGATGACCGGCTTTTTGCCGGTGTAATGACGGGCGCACTCCGCCAAGGCCCCGGTGATCTGGGGCACCACGCTGGTGAGCACAGCGCCCTCAAACCGCATGGGCCGTTCCGGATGGCGGCGATGCGCAAAAATTTTGTCCATTTCGGCACGATATTCTGCAGCCGTACGGGTGCGCACCGTGTCCATGCGCGCCACAAAGCATACACGTCCGTCCCGAATGCCCCCCAGGGCGACGGTGGTGTTGCCTATATCAATGGCTAAGATCATAGTTCAGTTTTCCTCTTGTACTGCAAGGGTTTTGGGGCTGTGTGCCGGGAGCTTTCTCCTCGGACGCGAATCGGGCCATTCCATCGCCCGCCCTATTGCCCTGCGGGCAACAGGGTCCCACCCCAGCGGACGGTCCTCGGAGAAACTTCCGGCACGCAGCCCGGTCAGATGCAGTTTCCCCGCCGACCTGTCTCTTAGGGTCCGTTTATTCTTTGTCAATCAGTATTTTACCGCATTTTGGCCTAGGATACAAGCCCGCACAAAGATTTTGTTGTGCTGGCGGAACTTTTGCATTATACTAAGGGAAGAAATGTGAAAACAGTCTGTTTTTCCAGGAGGTATACCCATGGATCTGAAGGGCAAATGCGTCCTTTTGGGCGTCAGCGGCGGCATTGCCGCGTATAAAATGGCCAATGTGGCCAGCGCACTGCGCAAACTGGGGGCCGACGTGGAGGTCATCATGACCAAAAATGCTACCCAGTTCATCACTCCCATCACCTTTGAGACCCTCACCGGCCACAAGTGCATGGTGGACACCTTTGACCGGGATTTCAAGTTCGAGGTCACCCATATTTCGCTGGCCAAAAAGGCGGACGTCATTCTGGTGGCACCGGCCACCGCCAACGTCATCGCCAAGATGGCCCACGGCATCGCGGACGATATGCTCACCACGGTGGTGCTGGCGGCCAAGTGCCCCAAGCTGGTCTCCCCCGCCATGAACACCGGGATGCTGGAAAATCCCATCACGCAGGACAATCTGGCCACGCTGGAACGCTACGGCTTCACGGTCATTCCGTCCGAGAGCGGCGTGCTGGCCTGCAAGGATGTGGGCAGCGGCCGCCTGCCGAAGGAAGATGTGCTCATCGAGTACATCCTGCACACCATCGCCCGGCCCAAGGACCTGGCCGGGGTGCGGGTGGCCGTCACCGCCGGCCCCACCCAGGAACCGCTGGACCCGGTGCGCTACCTGACCAACCATTCCACCGGCAAGATGGGCTATGCCCTGGCCCGTGCCGCCGCCATGCGCGGGGCGGACGTGACCCTCATCCACGGCGAGACCGCTCTGCCGCCGGTGAAGTTCACCACCGACGTGCCGGTGACCACCGCCCAGCAGATGTACGAAGCCGTCACCAGCCGCTTTGCGGACATGGATGTGCTCATCATGGCGGCGGCGGTGGCCGACTACCGCCCCGTCACCGTGGCCGATGATAAGATCAAGAAAAAGGACGGCGACCTGTCCATTCCGGTGGAGCGCACCCCGGACATTCTGGGCACCATCGGCCCGCAGAAGTCCCATCAGTTCCTCTGCGGTTTTTCCATGGAGACCCGCGACCTGGTGGAAAACTCTTCCGCCAAGCTGGCCAAGAAGAATCTGGACATGGTGGTGGCCAACAACCTCAAAGTCGCCGGAGCAGGCTTCGGCGTGGACACCAATGTGGTCACCTTCATCACACCAGACGGCACCCGGGAGCTGCCCCTGATGAGCAAGGCCGATGTGGCCGACGCCATTCTGGATGAGATCCTGAAGCGAAAATAACCCTCTCAGTCAATGCCTTGCGGCATTGCCAGCTCTCCCGAAAGGGGGAGCTTTTTGCATCTTTCCGCTAAAAAAGCTCTCCCTTTCGGGAGAGCTGGCGAACAAAGTGAGCCTGAGAGGGTTCACTTCTCTTTCCGGGCAAACACGATGCCGATGGTGCCGGGGCCGGAGTAGCCGCCGATGGTGGTGCCGATGTCCGTTTCATAGCATTCCTGGAAGTGCCCGTACTTCTGCAAACCGGCTTTCACAGCCTCCATGCAGCCGGGCTTGGGCTGGCAGGAGGAAAGAAACACCATGCCGTCCTCGATGTCGTCCCGGTCCGCCAGGCGGTCGGTAATGTACTTGCCCACGCAGATGGGCAGACTGCCGCGGTACTTTTTGACCACCTTCAGTTCACCACGCACCACTTCCAGCGCGGGCTTGATGCCCAGCAGATTGGCCCCGAAGGCCAGCACGCCGGAGCAGCGGCCGCTTTTGGCCATGTAGTCCAGCCGGTCCAGCACAAAGCTCAGCTCCACCCGCCTGGCAAGGCTCTGCAGGCGCATCTGGATGCTGCGGGGCGGCAGGCCGTCTGCGGCCCACTTGGCAGCGCGCAGCACCAGATAACCCTGCCCGGTGCAGATGTTCTCGCTGTCCACCACATAGACGTTCTCGAACTCTCCGGCGGCAAGGCCCGCGTTCTGGTAGCAGGACGACAGCTTGGCGCTGACCGAGATGTGGATCACTGCGTCGTATTCCTGGGCAAACGGGGTAAAAAAGTCGATGTACTCCACCGGGTTTGCGGCCGCCGATTTGGGCATCGTGCCGCCGGCGCTCACATGGGCAAACACATCCGCCGGGTGGACGGTCACGCCGTCCAGATAGCTTTCGTCGCCCATCAGGATGTGCATGGGCATCAGGGAAATATCCCACTTCTGCAAAAGTTCTGCAGACAGGTCACAGGTGCTGTCTGCCGTGATCTTGATCTTCACATTCGTTCTCCTTTTTTGCGTTCTGCTGAATTTGTTCCTGTTTATTGTAGCACAAAAAGTTCAAAGTTGTGAAGTTTTTCATGCTCCTGAAATGTAAATCTTTTATGAAGCGCCGGGCGCTCTGCACAGCCCGACTGTTTTTTCTTGTACAGATATCACAAAATCATCAAAAGATTTATGTTCCTTTCCGAAAATTCGGTTTTCCCTGTTTATTTTATCCGCCAAAAATTATATAATAAGATGTATCCCAATCGAATGGAATCGGTCTGCACTGCGGCCGTTGATTATTTGGAGGTTGCCTTACTATGTTCATGTACACCGACTACAACCAGCACCTGCTGGACAATGTCAAAAAGATCCACTTCATCGGATGCGGCGGCAGCGGAATGTATCCGCTGATCCAGATCCTCGCCGCCAAAGGCTACGAGATCTCCGGCAGCGACGTGCTGGACGGCAGCATCATCCGCTATGAGCGGGAGATGGGCGTCAAGGTCACGCTGGGCCACAGCGCTGACAATGTGATCGGCACCGACATGGTGGTGTATTCCGCCGCCATCGCCAAGGACAATGTGGAGCTGAATGCCGCTGCCTCCTACGGCATCCCCACCATCGAGCGCAGCGTCCTGCTGGGCTATGTGAGCCGTCTGTACAAAGAGAGCATCTGCGTGTCCGGCACCCACGGCAAGACCACGACTACTTCCATGATCACCACAGCACTGGAGCTGGCCGGCAAGGATCCTTCCGCTGTCATCGGCGGCAAGCTGCCCCTCATCAACGGCTACGGCAAGGCCGGCAAGGGCGATGACATCGTCATCGAGGCCTGCGAGTTCGCCGAGACCTTCCTCAAGCTGACCCCGTACCTGTCCGTGGTGCTGAACATCGACAACGACCATCTGGACTACTACGGCAGCATGGGCGAACTGAAGTTCGCTTTCAAGCGCTTTGCCCTGATGACCCAGTTCATGATCTTCGCCAACGCCGATGACAAGAACACCATGGACGTCATGTATACGCTGGACCGCCGCGTGCGCACCTTCGGCATCGACAACGACGGCGACTATCAGGCCATCAACGTGCAGGAGTACAAGCCCGGCTTCTTTGAGTTCGACCTGAAGGAGTGGAGCAAGGTCACCGGTCACATCCGCCTGTCCGTGCCGGGCCGTCACAACATCTACAACGCCCTGGCCATGTGCGCCGTCTGCCGCTTTGCCGGTCTGACCGTGGAACAGTGCGCCGAAGCTGCCCTGAACTTCAAGGGTGCCGGCCGCCGCTTTGAGGTCTACGGCGAGTGCAACGGGGCACTGGTCATCGATGACTACGCACATCACCCCACCGAGCTGCGTGCGACCCTGACCACCGCCAAGGAGATGGGCTACAAGCGCCTGATCGCGGTGCATCAGCCGTTTACATACAGCCGTACCAAGATGCTGTTCAACGACTTCGTGGACGTGCTCAAGATCCCCGACATCACCGTGCTGACCCCCATCATGGGCAGCCGCGAACCCAACGATCCGTCCATCACCAGCGCCAAGCTGGCGGCACAGATCCCCGGCTCTGTGCTGGTGAACAGCCTGGAGGAAGCCGCCGACTGGGTCAAGCAGAACGCACAGCCCGGCGACCTGGTGATCACCCTGGGCTGCGGCGACATCTACAAGGCCAGCAAGATGATGGTGGCCGACAACCAGTAAAGAATCTGCTATACAAAAAGAGGAACGACAGCTGTCGTTCCTCTTTTTTTCGTTGATCCGGGTCAGTTCCGCGAGCACTTTTCCGCGTCGATGGCCAACACGAACATCAGCACATAAAGCGCATCCTTCGGGTCGGCAATGTCCAGAATGTAGGTGTCCGTCCAATGGAACAGCTCCTTGGATACGGTGGCCACCGTGCCTCCGTCCGGGCCGGTGATGGTGTAGTCCCACTCGGCAAAGTCGCCCTCCACATGCCAGCCGTTGAAGTCGATGTTGTACTTGGGCTTGAACCAGCTCCACTCCTTTTCCAGGTGGCCGATGCAGTCTTCGCCCTCGTACAGTTCGAACTTGGGCCGCCAGGTCAGCACTTCCTGCTTGACGGTGCCCAGCTCGTGCTCCTCTTCCGCATCGTAGATCTTCAGGCAGTGCCCCCAGGACAGCTGTCCTTTGACCACATACACGGTTGTTTCGTTTTCGTCGTAGATGTCGTAACTGTCGAACCAGGTAAACGCACGCTGTTTGAAAAGCAGTTTCATCTTCCTCACCTCATTCTGGATACGAATCCGAACAGCATTTTCGTGCACGACGCGTCATTTCACGTCCGTGTCGATCACCATTTTCTTGCAGGCTTTGCAGAAAAATGCTTCCATCGTAAAGCTGGTCAGGGTGCATTTGCCGCCGTCAGCGTACCGACGTCGGCCAATGCATCCGACCAGAACGCCTTTTTGTCGCCCGCCTTCCAGCGCACTTTCCTGCGCCCATCCCCGGAAAGTACCCCCTGCTGCATCTCACCACCGCAATACGGACATTTCATAAGGGAGCCACCTTTCTTTTTCAGCTTCTGTTTCCACTATACCAGATTTTCCCGTTCTTCGCAATCCATCGACCAAAGCAGCCCCATCCGATGTTTCCGGATGGGGCTGTACCGTCATTTGCGTTTGTATTTCAGCGGGGTCTGCACCTCGGCGCGAATCTTGCCCAGATAGGTGCGGGTCTGCTCCACGCCGCCCAGAATGGCCTGCACCTGCTCCCGCTGTTCCGGCGTCAGGGCATCCTCTGCCAGCAGCTCCGCGTTGCCCTCCACGATGGTCAACGGCGTTTTCAGCTTATGGGAAAGCTGCAAAATCTGCTCCCGCTGCTGCTGTTCCATCTGCCACTGCCGCTGCAAGCTGCCGGTCAGTGCATCGCCCATGGTCTGCAATGCCTGCAAAGCGCTCTCGTACTCCCGCACCTTCGCGCCGGAAAATACCGCGCTGTCCAGCTCCTTCCGTGCCACCGCCTGCGCCGCTGCAGTCAGCTTTTCGGTCTCCCGGGTCAGGAAGCGCCCGGTCCTGTGGGTGCTCCACACCACTGCCCCTATCAGCAGCAGAATGCCCAGAATGCAGTGCACGGTCTGCATATCCGGCAGCACGCCCCGCAGCGCAGGGTCGGCGTAGGGCACGGCATAGTCAAATTGCAGCAGACAGACCGTTCCGTCCTGCAATTTTGACGTCATATAATACTGCGTGTAGCCAAAATGCCAGCGGGTTTTCCCCTGCCGGTTCTCCATTGCCCGCTGCAAGTGCCCGGCATCCATGTTGGTGGCCAGCACCTCGCTGCTGTCGGGCGCGGCAAACAGGGCGTACCGGCACAAGGAGTCCAGCTGGGTCTCGTCAAAGGTGGCGGCGGTCATGCCCGGCAAAACATCCTGTGCGGCCTTCTGACAGGCCTGTGCCGCTTGATTCGCGGGCAGGAACGGCCCGCCATTCTGGATCCACAGCAGCAGCGCCAGCAGCCACCCCACCGCGACCAGCAGGCAGGCCAGCGCCGTGCGCACCAGATATTGCAGCAGCACGCTGCGCAGAGAGGTCAGTCTTCGCTTTTCCATCGGTATCCCACGCCCCATACGGTATTGAGCAGCTTTTCCGGCTCCGGCACGCCCGCCGCCCGCAGCTTTGCCCGGATATTTTTGATGTGCTGGGTCACGGCGGTGTCATCCGCCGTGCCGTCAATGCCAAAAACGGCCTCGTAAATTTGCTCCTTGGTAAAGGTCTGCCCGGCGTGCAGCGCCAGATACTCGCAGATGGCATACTCCGAGCGGGTCAAGGGCAGCACCGCCCCCTCCACTGCCGCGCTCCGGGCGGTCAGGTCAAAGGCTACACTGCTGCGCACCATCCGGTGTGCCGGAGTGCGGCTCTGCCGCCGCAGATGTGCCGCTACCCGCGCCCGCAGCTCTGCCACCCGGAAGGGCTTGGACAAAAAGTCGTCTGCCCCGATGCCCAAGCCTTCCAGCACAGCCGCCTCGTCGGTGCGGGCGCTCAGAAACAGGATGGGTGCTTCGGTCAGGCTGCGGATGCGACGGCACACCGCAAAGCCATCTTCTCCGGGCATCATCACATCCAGCAGGATGCAGTCTGCCCAGCGGCAGAGCGCCTCAGTCAGCGCCCCGCCCGCCTGCCGCGTTTCCACCCGGTGTCCGTCCCGTTCCAAGGCGGTGCGGATCAGCTTGCAGAGCTCCAGATTGTCATCCACTGCCAGAATGTTTGCCACAAGATCACCTCAACACGTTATAAACAAGACAGGATGCCCCATACAGCAGATACACATGGGCGGGGTAGAACCAGTAGAACAGCCGCTTGTGTCCGCTGCCGCGCTGCCCGTTGTACAGCAGCATCAGCAGCACCGCCAGCACCCCGAACCACTCGTAGCAGTCGGTGAACATCCGGGTCCACACAAAGCCCTCCTGCCTGCAGAGCATCCCAAAGGGCAGGCCAAAATCACACAGGAAGATCACCAGTGCCCATACCGTCAGCTGCACTTTGCGCCGTCCACGCAATGCGTACAGCAGCACACCGCCCAGCAGAAAGCTCCATCCACCATCCGTAATAGTCGTCCACATGGGCAGAGGGCTGGTGATGACAAAGGCTACCACAGACGAGGCAATGGGCATCTCCTGCACCTGAGGGAAAAGCAGAAGAAATACCACTACCACATACGGCCAGCACAAAACGGCGGCAATAGCAGCAATGCCCTTTGCCAGCTTCTTCTCCCGCAGCCAGTCGATGCCCTGCCAAACGATGCACAGCAGCATCAGATCCTGAAAAATAGCGTTCTGCGGGTAGAAGCCGTCTCCACGCCGGAAGGCCTTGGCGTAGATCATAAAAAATTCCAGGGCCGCCATGGCAGTACCAATGGCCCAGATGCGGATAAAATACCGCTTGCGATCATGGGTGTGGGCAAACCCCTCCACCGTGCAGAACAAAAACAGCGGCGCACTGAGCCGCCCCAGCATACTGAACACCGTCGGGATGCAGCCGGTGAATTCAAAGAAATAATGAATGTGGTCCAGCACCATCAGCACCAGTGCGATGGTCTTGAGCTGGGTGCCGTCCAGCCCTTTTTTCGTCAGTTTATCCATACAGATTCTCCTTTCTTTGTACATCCAGTGTAACAGGAAAATCTGTAGAAAGTATAAGGTTCCGCCTTTATGATACTATTTTCTGTCCCGAAACGCAACAAAAAAGCCCTGAGACTTTCATCTCAGAGCTTTCTGTTCAAGTCGGCGACTACCTATTTTCACGCGCCGTTTCCAGCGAACTATCTTCGGCACAAGTGAGCTTAA
>CAKSZS010000037.1 GCA_934525845.1 uncultured Faecalibacterium sp.
CTGTGGACCCACCCGGAACTGTTCCAGACCGACGGGGCCATGCATCTGACCCAGGTGGCCGGGTGCCCGCCGGATGCCTTTGCGGCGGACGGCCAGCTGTGGGGCAACCCCCTGTACGCCTGGGACGCCCACAAGACCACCGGCTTTGCCTGGTGGAAGCAGCGCATGAAGCACGCCACCTCCATTTACGATGTGGTGCGCATCGACCACTTCCGGGGCTTTGAGAGCTACTATGCCATCCCCGCCGGGAACAAGACCGCAGCGGGCGGCCACTGGGAAAAGGGCCCGGACCGTGATTTTATCCACGCCATGCACGAAGCTTTGGGCGAAGGCGGCATCATCGCCGAGGATCTGGGCTACCTGACCCCGGAGGTCAAGGCCATGCTGGCAGAGAGCGGCTACCCCGGCATGAAGATCATGCAGTTTGCCTTTGACAGCCGGGAGTCCGGCAATTACCTGCCTCATACCTATCCCCGCAACAGCGTGGTGTACACCGGCACCCACGACAACGTGACCACCGAAGGCTGGCGCACCAATGCCAGCCCGGAAGATGTGGCCTATGCCTGCCGCTACCTGCGCTGCAAGCCGGAGGATCTGACCGAGGCCATGATCTGCGCCTGCCTTGCCAGTGTGTCGGACATGGCGATCATTCCGCTGGCCGACTGGCTGCATCTGGGCGCAGAGGCCCGCATCAACACCCCCAGCACCCAGGGAGCCAACTGGCAGTGGCGGCTGGCCGCTCCCCTGCCCGCCGGCCTGGCCGGACACATCGCGGATCTGACCGCCCTGTACGAGCGCGTGCCGGAAACTTACTGAGCGTTCTCCCCTTCTGCCCCTGCGGCTCCGGCTGCGGGGGCTTTTTCGTCTCTCAGACTGCCGCGTGCCGGCTGCAGAGCGGGGCATCCGCTCTTTCTGTGTCATTTTCACATTTTGGGCGGGGAACATTTTTTCACCGCTTCCGAGGGGCGTCCGGGTTTTATTTTTCCGACTGTTCGCTGTTTTTTCAAAATCCTTTCATTTTTTCTTCACAATCGCATCCGGATTTTCTGCGGCATCTCTCTTGTTATTTTTATACAGATATGCTACAATTCAGGTAATACAAGCTCCGCCTTTGTGCGGTTCTACGAGCGAAAGGAGTCTTTCCACCATGGAACATACATACCAGAGTCCGATGATGCTGCCCGCCGCCTACGCCGTCCTGTCTGAGGACGAGATGATCTACATCGACGGCGGCGAATTTTCTTTCGCGGTAGGCGACCACACGGTGACCGTCCGCCCCGAAGTCCTTGCACAGCAGGTCGCTTACTACACCACGAACATCATCATCAACGGGATGTATCTGCTGGGACAGGGCTATGTCCAGCAGGTGACCCGCACCCTGATCACCGGCCTGTCGGACGGCCTGACCCTGGGCGGCACCATCGCCCACAGCTGGAACAAGCTGAACGGCTGGAGCAAGGCCGGTTCCATCGGTCTGAGCGCACTGGGCGGACTGTACATCTATGTGCAGATCGCGACCCTGGCACAGGGCATCCAGAACCTGGTGGGCGCCATCAGCGGCTCTTCTTCCAACACCACGGACACGCAGTCCGCTGAGAACGGCCTGCTGATCGCCTGAGCAGCCCCGCCCCGGCTGTAACGCTGGAAAGGAGTGATTTTCCCTATGAAAGAGCTTCGGCTTCCCTCGCAATGCGCGCTGCTGACCGAAGAGGAACAGCGCATCGTTTCCGGCGGCGGAGCGTTCCGGGACGCGCTGAACGAGTTTTTCGGCAGCCTGCATCTGAACGATTTCACGCTGGGCGGAGGATTGATCTCCTTCTCCTTCAGCTTCGTGCCCATGCTGCTGGTGTCGGTGGTCAAAACCGGCATCTCCTTCGGGCTGGAGGTCTACAACGGTCTCAAAGGGCTGTTCGGCTTCCAGATGGACACCTCCACTTCGGAGACGCTGCAGGCGCTGGCCGGCGCACAGGAACCGGAATCGCAGGGTTCCTCCGGCTATCGCTCCATGTTCTGAGGTTCGTTCCCCTGAAAAAAAGTCTCTGCATTCCCCACCGGGATGCAGAGACTTTCTTTGTTTCCGGGCACAGGCAGGCCGGTCAGAGGATCCGGCCAGCCCCCTCTTCCCGCAGGCGCAGGACGTAGCAGCTGCCTGCGCCGAACACTCGCTCGATGGCGGTGCGGTAGCGCTCCAGCAGGGGCTGGGGCACATAGGCCTGAATGGTGCCCGCAAAGCCGCCGCCCTGCATCCGCCAGGCCCCCGTGCTGCCCCGCAGAAGGCTCTGGCTCAGGGCCAGCGCCACCGAAAGCCCCTGGTGCCGCACGTCCGTGGAGCAGTAGACGTTCTGGCACAGCGCAAAGCTGGCGCGGCCGCTTTCCAGCACCAGCGCGGCAAAGTCCGCAAAGCAGCCGGCCCGCAGGGCGTCCCGCTGGGCCAGTGCCCGGACGTTTTCTTCAAAGTAGTGGATGGCGCGCAGGACGGCGCGGTCGCCGCAGAGCCTGCGCAGGCGGGGCAGCGCCGCCCAGAAGTCGGCTTCCGGCACCTGGCCCAGCACCTTCTGCCCCAGGCAGGCCGCCACCTGCTCCATCTCCTGCCGGATGGCGGCGAACTCGCCGGTCAGCTCGCTGTGGCTGCCCCGGGTGTCGGTGACGCACAGCGCCATGCCCGCCGGGAGCAGCCCCTCCGCGTGGATCTTCTCAATCTGCGGCTGCAGCGGGTCGGCAAAGTCCGCAAAGATGACCCCGCCCACCGCGCTGGTCAGCTGATCCAGCAGGCCGCTGGGCTTGCCGAAGTAGGTATTTTCCGCATACTGGCAGATCTTTGCCAGCGCAGGCGGTTCCAGCCCGCAGGCATACTCGCCGTTCCAGATCACGGCCATGCCCATCTCAAAGGCGGCGGAGCTGGACAGCCCCGACCCCCGCAGGACATCGCTGGCGGTGTAAGCGTCGAACCCGCCGATCTCCCTGCCCGCCGCGCGGAACCCTTCCGCGATGCCCCGGATCAGGCTGGCGGAGTGGGTGCTCTCCCCTTCCTGCGGGCCGGCCTGGGTCAGGTCGATCACGTCCAGCTTGTTGAACCCCCGGCTCTTCACCCGCACATAGCCGTCCGGGTTGGGCGACGCCACCGCGATCAGATCCAGCGTCACCGCCGCGGCCAGCCCGTAGCCGTGCTGGTGGTCGGTGTGGTTGCCGCCCAGCTCCGCGCGGCCCGGCGCGGAGTACATCCGCACCTGCCGCCCCGGGCCGAAGTAAAGCTCGAACTGTTCCAGCGCCGCGCAGTACCGCTGCCGCTGCCGTGCCAGCGCCGCCGTGCCATACAGGCGCTGCAGCACCGGATCCCACTGCCCTGCCGTGATCTGCTGAATGAGCTGCGCACTGGTCGCCATGCCGATCCCTCCCTGAAAACGGTATTTGTAGGTTTGTTATGCTTATTGTAATGCACCCGCGCCGTTTTTTCAATTTCTCTGTCGAAAAAGCCGGATTTTTGGCATCCAGCTCAAAGAATAAGATGTACTTTTGTTGAATTTGCTCCCCGGTTTGTGGTATACTGGAAGCATCAATGTGACAGGATGGAGGAAAAGCAGTCATGCCAGACGTATACAAGCAGTCCTTCAAGCAGAATTATACCAACAACATCGAATTGTCCATTTTCAACTGCGGCATCGAGCGGTGCGCCCCGGCGCAGACCTGGGGGCCGGGCATCCGCGACCATTACCTCATCCACCTGGTGCTCTCGGGCAAAGGCGAGTTCGAGGTGAACGGCCGCACCTGGCAGGTGTGTGCCGGCGACCTGTTCTTCGCCCGCCCCAGCCAGCTCATCCGCTACACCGCCGACGGGCAGGAACCGTGGGAGTACAGCTGGGTGGGCTTCAACGGCGCCTGCGCCCACAAGCTGGCGGCGCAGCTGCCCTTTACGGACGATGCCCCCGTGCACCGCACCGCCGACCCCGAAGGGATGCGCGCCGCGCTGGCGAACATCTATTCTTCCCGCGGGCTGCAGCCCCAGGACGAAGCCGCCATGGTGGGTTACCTGTATCTGTTCATCGCCGCCCTGATGAAAGAGACCAGCGCCAGCAAGCCCCACACCACTTCCTCCTCCAGCCAGTATGTGCTCAACGCCATCAAGTACATCCAGTTCAACTACTCCCACGACATCTCCATCGATGACGTGGCCAAGAGCGTGGGCGTCTCCCGCAGCCACCTGTACCGGGTGTTCATGCTCAACGTGGGCAAAAGCCCCATCGATTACCTCACCGAGTACCGCATCAACGAAGCCTGCAAGCTTCTGCGCGCCGGCAGCCTGTCCATCGCGGAGGTGGCCGTGTCGGTGGGCTTCTTCGACCAGTTCTATTTTTCCCGGGTGTTCAAGCGCGCCATGGGTGTGCCGCCCAGCAAGTACCTGGCCTCGCAGGCAGATGCCCCCGCCGCCCCCCAGCCGTGATAAGCCAAGCAAAGGAGACCCTTCATGCCCTTACAGAAAAACCAGATCCTGACCTTACGCATCGAGCGCCTGTCCAGTGACGGCAGCGGCGTGGCCCACAGCGCCGACGGCGAGGCCGTGTTCGTGCCCGGCACCGCGCCCGGCGATGAAGCGCAGGTGCGCATCGTCAAGGACTGCAGGCGCTATGCCTTCGGCATTCTGGACACGCTGCTCACCCCTTCCCCGGACCGCATCCCGGTGGACTGCGCCGTGGCCGGCCCCTGCGGCGGCTGCAGCCTGCGGCACCTGGATTATACCGCAGAACTGCGGGCCAAACAGGAGAATGTGGCCGATGCCTTTGCCCGCATCGGCGGGCTGGACGTGCCGGTGCTGGACATCGTGCCCTCGCCGGAGGTGGACCGCTACCGCAATAAGGTGCAGTTCCCGGTGGGGCTGGACAAAAACGGAACGCCCTGCATCGGCTTTTACGCCGGCCGCACCCACCGCATCGTGCCCTGCCCGGACTGCCGCCTGCAGCCCGGCGTGCTCAACGACATCGGCAGCGCCCTGTGCGCCTTCTTTGCCGAAAAGGGCATCCGGCCCTACAACGAGGAGACCGGCACGGGGCTGGTGCGGCACATCTTCCTGCGCCGGGGCGTGCACAGCGGGCAGATCATGGTCTGCCTGGTCTGCACCCGGGCCAAACTCCCCTGCGCCGAGGAGCTTTGTGCCCGGCTGCAGGCGCAGTTCCCGGCCATTGCCACCATCCTGCTCAACGTCAACAGCAAGAGCACCAACGTCATTCTGGGCGCAGAGACCCGCACCCTGACCGGCCCCGGGTACATTGAGGATACGCTGGCCGGGGTGCCGGTGCGGTTAGGGCCGCTGTCGTTCTACCAGGTGAACACGCTGGCCGCCGAGCGCCTGTACGGCATTGCGGCCGGTTTTGCCCAGCTGCAGCCCACCGATCTGCTGCTGGATCTCTACTGCGGCATGGGCACCATCGGCCTGTCCATGGCGGAGCACTGCCGGGAGCTGGTGGGCGTGGAGATCGTGCCGGAAGCCATCGACAGCGCCAAAGCCAACGCGGCCCGCATGGGGGCAGACGTAGCGGCCAAGAGCCGCTTCTTCTGCGCCGATGCCGGGCAGGCGGCGACCCGGCTGGCCGCCGAGGGCCTGCACCCGGACGTGGTGATGCTGGACCCGCCCCGCAAGGGCTGCGACGAAGCCACCCTCTCGGCGGTCGTCCGCATGGCCCCCCGCCGGGTGGTCTACGTCAGCTGCAACCCCTCCACCGCCGCCCGGGATGCCGCCTGGCTGGAACAGCACGGGTATCATGCAGAAAAGGTGCAGCCGGTAGACCTGTTCCCGAGGACGAAGCATTGCGAGTGCGTAATTGCACTTTCCAAGGGCGAGATTGACTCCAAAAAAGTCCGTGTAGAGTTCTCTTTAGAGGGCATGGACACCTCCGGATTGCAGAAAGGGGCGACCTATCCCGAAATCAAAGCTCGTGTGTTGGAACAGACCGGGCTGAAGGTATCTTCCCTGTATATCTCGCAGGTCAAGCAGAAGTGCGGTCTGGAGGTACGGGAGAACCACCACAAGGCAAAGTCTGAAAACGCAAAGCAGCCCCATTGCCCACCGGAAAAGGAAGCGGCCATTCGGGATGCACTGAAATATTTTAAGATGATCTAACATATCATTTTGCTTGAAAAAATGGAGGGATCTCATGAATTTGCTTTATCGTGCACTCCTTGCATTTGTTTCAACGTTTTGGTTAGTTGTCATTTATATAATAAATGCCGATGATCCATGTATTTGTTATCGTGTTCTAGCCGCTACCGTTTGCTTAACGATTCCCATCTTACTATCATGGTTTTCATTACAGATAGCGTCTTCCTTGGGAACGGATTCTCTCGGAAAACTTCATGATGTTCACCTTGCTGACGGCGAGTTTCTCCCCACTTATCTTGGCTATTTTTTTGTGGCGCTTTCTATTTCCGATTTACTCTCTCTTACTTTTATTTATTTGATTTTATTTGTTTTTGTTTGCCTATCACAAACCCAGTACTTCAATCCTATTTATTTGTTATTTGGTTATCATTTTTATCATGCGACAACTGAACATGGCACAAATATCTTTATAGTTGCTTACGGAAAAGTAATTAGAAATGATGAAAGCGCCAACTTTTCCACTTCAATACGGCTTAACGACACCACCTACCTGTCTATAAAGAGGAAATCTCAATGAATTATGTCTGTGTAAAGCTAAAAGGTTCTACAAATTGCTACCGAAAGATGCTCTCAACTGATTCTATTGTTTTTAAGCCCTTGCCGGAATTAGTTTCCGACACACATCCATACAATGCTGGAACTATTCTTGATACCGATGAATGGTTTGCTTTAACCAACTTTTCTTCAAGCCCTTTTGCCATTGACATAACAAAAGAAACATACCCTTCCGTTGAATTTGAATCTCTTGCGATTCAGGAATATCCTAATATTGATTTTCTTTTTGTAGATTTTGACGGAATATTATATTTTCAAAACATCGGGAAAGCAAAGCTCGCTCGTAAAAAACGTATTACATGCTTCGGTGAGCGGTTTGCTTTTGACCCCTCTGCTCCTGAATTAGTAATCAACGATTTCCCTGATGCTATTTATGACCCTCAGAATGACATTTTGTACTTTCAAAAACTCGAACCCATTACCGGCATCTTTAAGGGAATTTCCGACTTATATCGTGAAGCAACAAATCAAGAGGTCTCTAACTTCTTGCAGAATGATTTTCTTGTTCTCGGCGATGGGTTTAATGCAAGTCATGTAAAGACCGCTAACCGAAAACGGATTGCATTGGCTATGAACACTCTTTCCAATATGAGTGCAGAAGATAAGGCACAAATCTTTCCTTATGTTCATGAGTACTGTCCAGACCTATCAACTGAAGATGGACATTTTATGATCACCTCTGAGGAAAGTTTGAAACTTCTTCTCTATGGTATCGAAGAACGATTTTATACCACTGCCATTGGCCATAAAAAGCGAATTGCAAACTCTGTCGTTGCTCTTCAGTCATAATGTCCTACTAAAAGCCAAGAGCTGCCTAGCAACAGTTCTTGGCTTTTTTCATACATTTCGCCTGCCATTGTGCAGGCTTTTATTTTGCCCCTAGGAGGTGTTAGATTGATGATTCACCAATCACATGGCAGAAATGCCGCAAACCAAAGGAGTAACATTTGGCTAATATCTATGGTTATATTCGTGTCAGCACCCGTGACCAGAACGAGGATCGGCAGTTGATTGCACTGTGCGAACTGAATATTCCGAAAAAAAACATCTTCATGGATAAGCAATCCGGCAAGGACTTCAACCGCCCACAGTACAAGCGGCTGGTGCGCAAGCTGAAAAAAGACGATCTGCTCTATATCAAAAGCATCGACCGTCTTGGACGCAACTATGCGGAAATTTTAGAACAGTGGCGGCTGCTCACCCAGACAAAGGGCATCGACATCGTGGTGCTGGATATGCCGTTGCTGGACACCCGCCGTGGCAAAGACCTGATGGGCACTTTTCTGAGCGACATCGTTCTGCAGGTGCTTTCCTTTGTTGCCGAAAACGAGCGCACCAACATCCGGCAGCGGCAGGCAGAAGGCATTGCAGCGGCAAAAGCCCGCGGCGTGAAATTCGGCAGGCCGCCTCGCCCTTTGCCGGATAACTTTTATGAAGTCCACAAGGCATGGCGTGCCAAACGGTTGAGCTTAAAGCAAGCCGCACAAGCCTGTGATCTCCCCGTTGGAACCTTTTACAGCAAGGCTTTGAAATTCGAAAATACCACTTAATAAAAGACCCTGAGAATTTGGAAAAGCGTACTTTTTCGGATTCTCAGGGCTTTTTACATATAATAACAGTATACCGCGAAACCCCGGCAAACGCAACAATTTCTGGCAGGAGTTCAGGCAAATCCCATTCATCTTCCACAAAATGCTCTATGTATTCTAACCAATTTGAAAAAGTACAGGTTCTCAGTGGGCAATTCGGAAAGGAGCTTCCATGGCACATTTGGAGGAGATCACGGTCGGCTGCCAGCTGAACGGCATTGCGGCAAGGGAAACTGTGACAGTTATTGCGGTGCAGTGGTATGGCAATGCAGCACTGGAAGTTACATTCAAGAACAGCCGAGGGCAGCTTGGCAGTCAGATCCTCTATCGTGGAGATGAGGCGACCGTGGATGTGCTGGGTGACAGTCTGCCGTGGAGTTTCGGCGCAGATGCCGATAAGATGCGCCTCGTATCCGAGGCGTACCGCATCCATCTGGCGCACCTGTTTGATCCTTATCTGGCGGTCCACACTTCAGCTATTCAGCCCCTGCCCCACCAGATCACGGCAGTTTATCAGGAGATGCTGCCACGCTTGCCGCTGCGGTATATCCTTGCGGACAACCCCGGTGCCGGTAAAACCATCATGACCGGTCTGTTCATCAAGGAGCTGATCGCCCGCGGCGATTTGAAGCGTTGTCTGATCGTGACGCCTGGCAATCTGGCGGAACAGTGGCAGGACGAACTTTTCCGCAAATTTCATCTGCGGTTTGAGGTATTGACCAACGACCGCATTGAATCTGCCGTCAGCGGCAACATCTTTACCGAGATGAATTTCTGCATTGCAAGGCTGGATAAGCTGTCGCGCAGCGAAACCTTGCAGGAAAAGCTCCGTATCACCGATTGGGACCTGATCGTCTGCGATGAAGCGCACAAAATGTCTGCCACTGTCTGGGGCGGTGAGATCAAATACACGAAACGGTTCAATCTGGGACGGCTGCTCTCCGAAATCACCCGCAACTTTCTGCTGCTGACTGCTACCCCGCACAACGGCAAAAATGAGGACTTCCAGCTATTTTTATCGCTGGTAGACCCGGACCGTTTTGAAGGTGCGGCCCGTTCTTCCAACCAGAGCATCGACGTTTCGGACGTAATGCGGCGGCTCGTGAAAGAGGAGCTGCTCAAATTCGACGGAACACCGCTGTTCCCGGAGCGGCGCGCCTATACCGTCAACTACGACCTCTCCCCTGCTGAGGGGCAGCTTTATTCCGAGGTCACCAGTTATGTGCAGGAGGAGTTCAACCGGGCAGAAAACCTGAACAACGACCGCAAAGCAACCGTCGGCTTTGCGCTGACCATCCTGCAGCGGCGGCTTGCCTCCTCGCCGGAAGCCATCTACCAATCCCTGCACCGCAGGCGGGAACGTCTGGAGCACATTCTAGCAGAGGAAAAACTGGGCAAGCCAGATACCGGCACACAGTTTACCATCGCAGATGATTTTGATGAGGACGATTTCAGCGCGGACGAGCTGGAACAAACCGAGGAAAACGTCACGGATCGGGCTTCCGCCGCCAGCACCATCCGGGAGATGGAGGCAGAGATCTGCACCCTGAAACGTCTGGAACAGATGGCCAATGCCGTGCGGGTCAGCGGTGTGGACCGCAAGTGGGATGAGCTATCCAAGCTGCTGCAGGACGACAGCAAAATGTTTGCCGCCGATGGGCAGCGGGAAAAACTCATCATCTTTACGGAGCACCGGGACACCCTGCGCTATCTGACCGATAAGATCCGCACCCTGTTCGGGCACGACGACGCTGTGGTGACCATCCACGGTGGTATGGTGCGGGACGAGCGCCGCAAGGTGGAGGAACTGTTCAAGCAGGACCCGGAGGTGCGCATCCTCATTGCCACCGATGCTGCCGGGGAAGGCATCAACCTGCAACGCGCCCACCTGATGATAAACTACGATCTGCCGTGGAATCCGAACCGTTTGGAGCAACGTTTTGGCCGCATCCACCGCATCGGGCAGACCGAGGTGTGCCACCTGTGGAATCTGGTTTCGGCGCAGACCCGTGAGGGCATGGTGTTTCAGCGGCTATTCCAGAAACTGGAAGAAGAACGGGGCGCACTGGGCGGCAAAGTGTTTGATATTCTGGGCAAGATGACCTTTGACAACAAGCCCCTGCGGGAGCTGCTGATCGAGGCGGTCCGCTACGGCAACGACCCTGCCGTCCGTGCCCGTTTGCAGCAGATGGTGGACAACTCACTGGACCAGCAAAAGCTCCGGGAGCTGCTGGATGAGCGCGCACTGACCGACGACACCATGGACATTCAAAAGGTCTCTGCCATCCGGGAAGAGATGGAGCGGATGGAGGCACACAAGCTGCAGCCGCACTTTATCGAGGCATTCTTTCTGGAAGCCTTCCGCTCAGTGGGCGGCAAGATCCGCCCACGAGAGACCGGACGTTACGAGATCACCTTTGTGCCTGCGGCGGTGCGCAGCCGCGATATGCAGATCGGCTTTGGAGAGCCGGTGTTACAGCGATACGAGCGGGTGTGCTTTGAAAAAGAGCGCTGCAATGTGCAGGGCATGATCCCAGCCGAATTGCTTTGTCCCGGACATCCGCTGCTGGAAGCCGTCATTGATCTGGTGCGGGAGCGCAACGCCGAGGTGCTCAAGCAGGGCACGATTTTTGTGGATGACAGCGACGACAGCACCGAACCCCGGCTGCTGTTTTACATCGAGGATGCCATTCAGGATGGCGTTCTGCTGCCGGGCGGCACCAAGCGGATTATTTCCCAGCACGTCCACTTTGTGGAGCTGAAGGAGGATGGCACCGCCGGCAGCGCCGGTTACGCGCCCTATCTGGATTACCGTGCCCCCACCGTGGCAGAGCGCACCGCCGCCCTGCCCTACATTCAAGCACAGGATTGGCTGAAACACGATGTGGAGAACCGCGCCCGGGGCTATGCCATCGCGCAGCTATTGCCCCAGCATTTTGCCGAGGTGAAAGCACGGAAGCAGAAGTTGCTGGATAAGACCGCCAAAGCCGTGAAAGAACGCCTGACCGCAGAAATTCAATACTGGGACTACCGGGCGGCAGACCTGAAGCAGAAGGAAGCCGCCGGTAGACCCAACGCCCGGCTCAACTCCCAGATGGCGGCCCGCCGGGCAGAAGAGCTTGCCTCCCGGATGCAGAAGCGGCTTGCAGAGCTGGAAACGGAAAAGCTCATCTCCCCCGCCCCGCCGGTGGTGGTGGGCGGTGCGCTGGTGCTGCCCGGTGGGCTGTTCCGGCAGCTGATGGGAACTCCGCAGCCTGCATTGTTCTGCCAAGGTGACAAGCGTGCCATTGAGCTTGCCGCCATGAATGCGGTGATGCAGTTGGAGCAGGCGTTCGGCTACCTCCCACGGGATGTGAGCGCACAGAAGGTGGGCTACGATGTGGAATCCACCATTCCGCCCCGGCTGCGCAGCGGCGAAGCCTGCCTGCGGTTTATCGAGGTAAAGGGACGCGCCAAGGGTGCCCAGACCGTCACCGTCTCCAAAAACGAGATCCTGACAGGACTGAACAAGCCGGAGGAGTTTCTGCTTGCTATTGTGGAGGTGGACGGTGCCCACACCCACACGGTCTACCTGAAACGCCCTTTCCGTAACCCGCCGGACTTTACCGCCACCAGTGTGAATTTTGATATTCGCGACCTTGTGCAGAACGCCGAAGTCGTTTACAAAACATAATGAAAGGATTTACTTATATGGAATACACCGTAGATGAAGTTTATGGTCTTTCTAGAAACATTCCGCTAAACTATGTTGAACGACATGACGTTGATGAACGTCTTCGTTGCAACCTAAACAGAGACAAACACATCACTATCTTTGGAAGTTCAAAACAGGGTAAAACCTGCTTGCGAAAGCACTGCCTAAATGAGAACGACTATATTTTGGTGCAGTGCAGCAATCGATGGTCATTATCAGATTTGAATGCCAACATCTTAAAGCGTGCCGGATATGAGTTAACTGAATCCACCAATGTAACCTATGAAGGCAAAGCCAAGGTTAGTGCGTCCGTTAAGATTCTAGATGCAACTCTTGGTGGTGAAGCCGGTGGTGGAGCAACCAAAAATGTCACGCATCGTCAGTTGGAACTGGACCTGTCAGATGTAAATGATATTATTGGTGCTTTGAACGAAGCCAACTTCCATCAATATATTGTACTCGAAGATTTTCATTATCTTAAAAGCGAAGTACAAAAAGATTTTGCCATTGAATTAAAAGCCTTCCATGAGAGTTCCAAGCTGTGTTTTATAATCGTTGGTGTTTGGTTGGATGAAAACAAACTCGTTATTTATAACGGGGATTTAACTGGACGAATTGTTCCCGTTAATGCCGATTTATGGAATGAAGAAGACCTTCGAAAAGTGATTCAAAAGGGAGAAGACTTTTTGAACATCCGATTCAGGGAGTCTTTTATAAGTGAAGCCATCGAAGCAAGTTCCGGAAATGTTTATATCGTCCAAGAAACTTGTCACCGCGCCTGTAATGAGTCTGGAATTCGTAAAACTGTTACAGGTGAACGGCGGCTTATTGGTGATGGACTGAATACTAGAAGTCTCGTTGCTGGAATTATTCAGGAGCAGTCCGGAAGATATAATACCTTCATTACAAATTATGCAAATGGTTTTCAGGAAACCACCCTTGCCATGCACAAATGGTTATTATACCCCATTCTAACTTCAAGCGTTGAAGAACTTTCTAAAGGTCTCACTTACAGAAGTATTCGATTAAAAATCACGAGTGTACATCCACAAGGCAAAAATCTTAATCCTGGGAATATCACGCAGGCATTAAAAGCAGTTTCTTCTTTACAGCTTTCTAAGTCGATACAGCCAATTATTCTTGACTACGACGAATCGAATTTAACTCTTCATATTGTAGATAAAGGTTTTTTAATTTGGTTGTCCATGCAAGACCGAAACGAACTTCTTTCAACCGTGGGTCTGCCTGAAATGACTTAACGAAGAATTGGAGATAACTAATGTCTAAAAAGCTGATCGAAGTCGCCCTTCCGCTGGAAGCGATCAATGCGGAGGCAGCGCGGGAAAAATCCATCCGGCATGGGCATCCGTCCACGTTGCATCTGTGGTGGGCACGGCGTCCGCTGGCGGCGGCAAGAGCTGTGATCTGGTCCAGCCTTGTGGACGACCCCTCTGCCCACCCGGAGCTGTACCCCACCGAGGAAGCCCAGAACGCCGAGCGGCAGCGGCTGTTTGGCATTCTGGAAAAGCTGGTCAAGTGGGAAAACTCCAACGACCCGGAGGTGCTGGCGGCTGCTAAGGCAGAGATCCTGCGCTCCACCAACAATAACCCTCCTGCCCTGCTGGACCCCTTTGCTGGCGGCGGTGCTATCCCGCTGGAAGCCCAGCGGCTGGGGCTGGAGGCACACGCCCACGACCTGAACCCCGTGGCGGTGATGATCAACAAGGCCATGATCGAGATCCCGCCCCGGTTTGCCGGGCAGGTACCGGTCAACCCGGACAGCCGCACCCGGCTGGATGGCGCAACTGGCTGGCAGGGTGCGCAGGGGCTTGCCGCCGATGTGCAGTATTACGGCGAGTGGATGAAGCGGGAGGCGTTCCGCCGCATCGGCCACCTGTACCCCAAGGTAAAAGTGCCCCATGAGCTTGGCGGCGGCGAAGCCACCGTCATTGCATGGATCTGGGCACGCACCGTCAAATGTCCCAACCCCGCCTGTGGCTGTGAGATGCCGCTGGCAAGCACCTTTGTGCTTTCCAAAAAGAAAGGTAACGAAGCATGGGTCAAGCCCATCACAGAGGGAAACAACGTCCACTTTGAGGTACAGTACGGCAAATGCCCTAAAGAATATGAATCGTTCAAAGTAGGTCGCAGTGCCGTTTTCAAATGCCCTTGTTGCGGTGAAATCACAACGGATGCTTATGTCAAACAGCATGGAAAAGCGCACGAAATGGGCAGCCAGTTAATGGCTATTGTAGGCGAAGGCAAACATGGGCGCATTTATCTTTCTCCTGATGTTGAGCAGACCATCGCGGCTGATGTTCCTGCACCGGAAAGTTACCCCAGTGGTGCCATGCCGGAAAATCCGCGCTGGTTCAGCCCTCCTGCCTTTGGCATGACAGATTACAGTGACCTTTTTACCAACCGTCAGTTGACTGCCCTTACCACCTTCAGCTCGCTAGTTTCAGAAGCGCAGACAAAAGCGGAGGCGGATGCCGTTGCCGCAGGCGTTGTCAACGACCACATTGCCCTGAGTGCAGGCGGCTCCGGCGCAAGAGCATACGGTGAAGCTGTTGGAGTATATTTGTCATTTGGTGTCAGCCGATTAACTGATATTTGCAATGCACTTTGTCGGTGGGAAGTTAGCAAAACCCAAGTTCGAAATTTATTTGGTCGGCAAGCTATTCCCATGCTTTGGGATTACGCTGAAAACAACGTCTTTGCTGGGGCAGCTGGCGATTACACTACAAGTTTAGGAAGTATTGTTAAAGTTCTTGAAAGATTCAATTCTAATATTCCTGGTGTTGCAAAACAATTTGATGCACAAAGCGATTGTGGTCTGCGGAACATCATGGTTTCCACTGATCCTCCCTATTATGACAACATCGGCTACGCTGACCTATCCGACTTTTTCTATATTTGGTTACGGCAATCTTTGCAAAATATTTATCCAAAATTATTTCGCACTATGCTGGTGCCCAAAGCCGAAGAACTGGTGGCGACACCCTACCGCTTTGAGGGCAGCACCGAAAAAGCACGGGATTTCTTTGAAGACGGAATGCTTCACACCTGCCAGCAAATTTACCAGTACGCCCGCGAGGATATCCCGGTCACAATCTACTACGCCTACAAGCAGAACGATACAGACAAGGACTCCAAAACTGCCTCCACCGGCTGGGAGACCATGCTCAGTGCCATCATCCGGGCAGGCTTTTCCATCACCGGCACATGGCCCATGCGTACAGAACTTGCTAATCGACCTGTTAGTTCCGGCACCAACGCCCTTGCCTCCTCCATTGTGCTGGTGTGCCGCAAGCGCCCGGCAGAGGCACCCCAGACCACCCGCCGGGGCTTTATTGCAGAGCTGAAACGAGAGCTGCGCCCGGCGCTGCAAAAGCTCCAGCGCAGCAACATTGCGCCTGTGGACCTGGCGCAGTCCGCCATTGGCCCCGGCATGGGGGTGTACTCCCGCTATGGCCGGGTGCTGGAAGCAGACGGCAGCGCCATGACCGTGCGCAGTGCGCTGCAGATCATCAATCAGGAACTGGATGTGTACTTTAACGAGCAGGACGGCGAACTGGACGCCAACAGCCGTTTCTGCGTAGACCTGTACACCCAGAACGCCTTCAACAACCTTAAATTTGGCGATGCAGATACGCTGGCACGCGCCAAGAACACCTCGGTGGCGGCACTGGCGGCAAAGGGTGTGCTGAGCGCCGAAAAGGGCATCGTCCGCCTGCTGACCCGCGAGGAGCTGCCGGAAAAGGTGGATACGCGGGAGGAGAGCATCTGGCTGCTCTGCCAGCAGCTTACCCGTGCCATGGAGACTGGCGGCGTGGAGGCGTGTGCCCAGATCGTGGCACCCATGCTGGGTTCCAACGCCGAGCGCGCCAAAGACCTTGCCTACCGGCTGTATACCCTTGCCGAACGCAAGGGCTGGACGCAGGAGGGCTACGCCTACAACGCCCTTGTGGCGGCATGGCGGGAGATCCAGTCCCGTGCCGCAGAGCTGCAGCAGGCAACGCCGGAACAGACCTCTTTCTTTTGATGCAATACCGGGAGGAACGAAACAATGAGCGAGAATTACACCAAAGTACAGCAGGCGTTCCGGGTGCTGCACCCGCTGCTGGCAGGCTATATCTGTCAGGAAATGCGCCGGGAATATCAGGATAACTGGTGGCAGGAGGTGCTGATGACCCTTTCCGATCAGCTGCGGGACCTGCCGGATGACAACGGCGATTACGCCACCCTGATGGATTCGCTGGATATGGCAAACTGCCTGCGTCTGTTTGACCGCAAGTGGAACGACCTGTTCAAGCGGAAGCTGTCCATCGACTACCGCACTTGGGCAAAAGAGCTGATGGGGGTGCGCAACAAGCTGGCGCACATCGGCGGGGCCGATTTTTCGGAGGATGACACATGGCGTGCGCTGGACACCATGGCGCGCCTGTGCGAAGCCTTTGACGACGAAGCCGCCGAGGAGATCCGCAAGATCCTGCGCCAGCTTCGCTACGGCAGTGCCGAAGGCTCCACCAACGTAGTGGAGGTTGCTGCCCCGACGAAGCCCAAGGCCGCCCACACCGGCATTATGAGCAAAACGCTGTCCGGTCTGCCCAGCTGGCGGGACGTGATGGAGCCGCACCCGGATGTAGCGCAGGGACGCTACAAAAACGCAGAGTTTGCCGCCGATCTGGCGCAGGTAGCACGGGGCGAGGGTGCCTTTGAATACCGTGATCCTGTGGAGTTTTTTGCTCGCACCTACGTCACCGAGGGCATGACCGGTCTACTGGTGCAGGCACTCAAGCGGGTCAGCGGAAAGGATGGTGAACCGGTCATCCAGCTGAAAACCGCCTTTGGCGGCGGCAAGACCCACAGTATGCTGGCGCTTTACCACATGATGCGGGGCAAGGTATCGGCAGACCGCATCCCCAACATCAAGCCGGTGCTGGCGCAGGCAGGGGTATCTGCCCTGCCCAAGGCAAATGTGGCGGTGCTTGTGGGCACCGCACTGGACCCCACACGCACCAAACGGCCCATCAACTTCCCCGGTATCACCATCAATACCCTGTGGGGCGAGATGGCGGCACAGCTGGCAGAATCCGCCGGTCGGCCGGAACTGTACGATTTTGTGAAGGAAGCCGACAAAAAGGGCGTTTCTCCCGGCAGCGAAGCACTGAAAAATCTGTTCGATGCCTGCGGCCCCTGTCTGGTGCTGATGGACGAGCTGGTGGCATACGCAAAGCGCATCTACGGCGTTAAAGGTCTGCCCGCTGGTTCTTTCGACAACTTCATCTCCTTTATTCAGGAGATCACCGAAGCCGCCCGCGCCAGCCAGAACAGCCTTGTGGTGGCTTCCATCCCGGAATCTGATATTGAGATCGGCGGCGAAGCGGGAAAGACCGCACTGGAGACCATCGAGCACACCTTCGGGCGGATGGAATCCATCTGGAAACCTGTTGCCGCCAACGAAGGCTTTGAAGTCGTGCGCCGCCGCCTCTTCCTTGACTGCAAGGACCCGGAGGCCCGCGACCGGGTCTGCACCCAGTTCAGCCAGCTGTACCAGACCAACCCCGGCGATTTTCCGCCGGAGGTCAAAGAGGTGGAGTACCGCGACCGGATGGTTTCCTGCTACCCCATCCACCCGGAGATCTTCGACCGCCTGTACGATGACTGGTCCACACTGGAGCGGTTCCAGCGCACCCGCGGCGTGCTGCGGCTGATGGCTGCGGTCATCCATGAGCTGTGGATGGGCAGCGATGCCAGTGCCATGATTATGCCGGGTTCTCTCTCGCTGGATGTTCCCAACGTCCGGGATGAGCTGATCCGCTATCTGCCGGAAGGCTGGAACTCCATCGTCAACACCGAGATCGACGGCAAGAACTCTGTCCCCTACCAGAAGGACCAGAGCAACCAGCGGTATGGGCGCATCATGGCATCCCGCCGTGTAGCGCGTACCATCATGCTAGGCAGTGCTCCCACTGTGCGCTCGCAGGCAGTGCGGGGCATCGAGGCCTCCCGCATCCGGCTGGGTGTTGTCCAGCCCGGTGAAAACATTGCTGACTTCAACGACGCCCTGAATACCTTGCGAGGCTCGCTGGCCTACCTTTACACCAACACCAACGGCGACCGCTACTGGTTCGACACCCGCCCCACTCTGCGCAAAACTGCGCAGGACCGTGCAACGCAGGTGGCCGAAGCCGATGTAATCGAGGAAATCGAATCCCGGCTGAAGAAACTGCGCCGGGAGGAACCGTTTGCAGGTCTGCACGTCTGCCCCGCTTCCTCGCTGGATGTCCCGGACGAACAGGCGGCCCGGCTGGTCATCCTTCGCACCGAGGACACCCACCGTGCCAACGCAGGAGCGAGCGCTGCCATTACTGCTGCTGAAAACATCCTGAACAACCACGGCTCAAAGCCCCGCACCTACCGCAATATGCTGGCTTTCGTGGCACCGGATCAGGAGGCGATGCTCTCTCTCCGACAGGCCGTCCGGGACTTCCGTGCGTGGCGCTCCATTCAGGATGACAAGGAAACGCTGAACCTTGATGCCGCCCAGAACAAAGAGGTGGACGCAAACCTTCACCGCTGCAACGATACCGTAGAGGCCCGCATCAAGGAGACCTATTGCTGGCTGCTGACCCCGGAGATCGATTGTTTTGTGGATATGAAAACCATCCAGTGGGACGCCAGCCGCATTTCCGGCGGCACGGACAGCATTGTGGCAAAGGCTTCCCGCAAAATGCAGCAAAGCGAGACCCTTATCACCAAATGGGCACCTGCTCTGTTGCTGATGGAACTGAATAATGTGCTGTGGAAAGACACCGACTGCATCCAGATCAAGAAGCTGTGGGAGTATCTGTGCACCTACTGCTATCTGCCCCGCCTTGCCAAGTACAGTGTGCTGGAGGACGCCATCCGTACCGGCCTGAACTCGCAGGAATATTTTGCCCTTGCAGCCGGTTACACTGGCGACCGCTATGTTGAACTGCGGTATAACCAGTTTGTGGACTGCATCAACACATCCGATCTATTGGTCAAGCTGGACCCTGCCCGCAAGCAGCTTTTGGCAGAAAAAAGTGCTCCCACAGTGGTTGCACAGCCTGCTCATACTGCTCAGGGCGGCGAGCAGCCCACCCTTTTTAACCTTCCCCCGGACGCTCCCATTGACCCCACTGTAACCTTGCATCAGCCGCCGACAGCGCAGCCTGCCGCCGTTCCTGTTCCGCCCAAAAACACCCGGTTCTACATGACTGCTGAGTTGGACACCACCCGCATCAACCGTGATGTGCAGCGGCTGGTGGAAGAGGTCATCACCCACCTGCTCAATACGGACGGCTGCAAAGTTTCGGTAACGCTGGATGTCACTGCCGACGCACCGGACGGCCTGCCCATGCCCATTGTCCGCACCGTCACCGAAAACTGTAAAACGCTGAAGGTAAAAGATTTTGGCGTAGATGAATAACGACAACTGCGTTATTGACAAGATACTTCTTATCCTGTATAGCGACGTTGCTATTCAGTGATTTCATCGCGCAGCCTGCACCGTTCCGGTGCAGTTCAAGGGTTTGGGTGTTCCCAACAAGTGTTTTGCAACGCAAAACAAGCAGATGTATATACGTCTGCATTGCTTGCTACAACTATGAAGCCTTTCAACGTGCTTCCCAAATTTGAAAATCATTTTGTAGTCAAGACCGTCCGTTTTCAAGTTCAACTTGAAGCGGACGGTTATTTTTTTCTTCAGAAAGTTTTTGAGTTTGCAACCGCAGCAAGCAGGGCGAGTTGGTACCAACTCGCAATTTTTGAATCAGATTTTTCAAATCCGACTTCAAAAATACTTGTTGGGCTTCGCCCAAACCCGATATTCAGCACAAAAGTGCGCCGACTGCGTATCTTAGCAGCCACTGAACAAGCAAATTTTCTCAGAAAAAATTTGTTTTAGTAAAATTCGCGTTGATTCATTCAATATTGCATCAAACCGGAACTATTACTTCCGGTTTTGAAGGTAAAAAGCGGAAGTAATGCTTCCTAAAAATTTGAGTGACTTTATGGTATGCTCTTTCCAGAGCCGTTCGCAGAACCGGACCTCCCAAGTCCGGTTTTCTCCCTCAAAACCGGACCTGATACGTCCTAAAAACACTTGTTTGATTGTGATATGCTTTCTACAAGCCTTCATCGAACCTTGAGAACCGAATGACCGTCTGCATGGGATACCCGGCCATGACCCCGCAAGGGAGAGCCGGAAAACGCCGCCGGAAGGGGGCAGGAAATCCATGCAGGGATAACGGCTGAACTACCAATAAATTTTTGAAAGGAGATTTTGCCCATGAAGAAAAACAAGTTTGAATTTATCATC
>CAKSZS010000038.1 GCA_934525845.1 uncultured Faecalibacterium sp.
GAACCTCCTGCAAACAAAAAACGTACCCGAACCCTTTCTCATAGAGAATTGGGTTCGAGTACGAACTGTATGGTGGACGGTACAGGACTCGAACCTGTGACCTCCTGCACGTCAAGCAGATGCTCTACCAGCTGAGCTAACCGTCCATATTCTGTTTTGCCAAAATCAGCTTATTTATATTATCATACCTTTCTGCAAAAAGCAAGCCTTTTTTCAAAAATTGTAAAACTTTTTTGAAAGTACGGCGGCGCGCACCGCATTTTTTACGATGTCATGCGGATCGGGTGCCGGACGAAAGCGGGGTTTCGGTTGCTCACACTGTTTTGTTGTGGTATAATAAGACGATTATAATAGGTGAACTGTCGGAAAGGGAACAGAGGATGAGAGTTTTGGGCATCGACCCCGGCTACGCCATCGTGGGCTGGGGAGTGGTGGATTATGTGGGCAACCGGTTTGCGCCGGTGGATTTCGGGGCGGTTTGCACCGATGCGGGCGTGCCCTTTGAGCGCCGGCTGGACGAGGTGTATGCCGGCGTGAAAGAGGTCATCGAGCGGACCAAGCCCGAGGTGCTGGCCATCGAAAAGCTGTTCTACCAGCACAACCAGACCACCGTCATCGGCGTGGCCGAGGCCCGCGGGGTCATTCTGCTGGCGGCGGCGCAGGCGGGTCTGCCCATCTACGAGTACACCCCCATGCAGGTCAAGCAGGCGGTGACCGGTTACGGCAAGGCGGTCAAAAAGCAGGTGCAGGAGATGACCCGGATGCTGCTGAGTCTGCCCGCCGTGCCCAAGCCCGACGATACCGCCGACGCGCTGGCCATGGCCATCACCTTCTGCCACACCAACGGCAACCAGCTCAACCGCTACACCCGCCGCGTGGCCGGGCCGATTTGAGGTGTTTTTTTATGATCTACTGCTTAACTGGAAAAATCGTCAAAAAAACCATGAACGCCGTGGTGCTCAGCTGCGGCGGAGTGGGTTACTACACCCAGTGCCCGGCCAGCGTGGCGGGGGCGCTGCCCGGCGTGAGCAAGGAAGCGACCTTATATACGGTCATGAGCGTGACCGAGAACGACGTGAGCCTGTACGGCTTTGCCACCGAGGAACAGCAGAGCTGCTTTGAGCTGCTTACCTCGGTGTCCGGTGTGGGTGCCAAGGTCGGCCTGGCCATCCTCAGCGTCATGGAACCCCAGCGGGTGGCGCTGGCCATCTCGGCGGGGGACCACAAGGCGTTCAAGGCGGCCTCCGGCGTCGGCCCCAAGCTGGCCCAGCGCATCGTGCTGGAACTGAAGGACAAGGTGGCCAAGGGCTTTGTGGACGGCATCTCGCTGGAAGATGTGGCCGGTGCGGCATCCGAGGCCCCGGCCTCCCAAAGCAGTGCCCAGGCCATTGCCGCGCTGGTCTCGCTGGGCTACAGCCAGAGCGAGGCGGCCCTGGCCATTTCCAAGATCGATGCGGCCCTTCCCGTGGAAGAGATCATCAAGCTGGCCCTGCGCGGCATGGCAGCAGGCAGGAGGTAAGCAATGCAGGACGAAACCGCGCTGTACGGCGCAAAAATGATGCAGCCCAGCATGACCCCGGCGGACAACGAGGAAAACAACCTCCGCCCGCAGCATCTGGAGGACTACATCGGACAGGAAAAAGTCAAACAGAACCTGAAAATTTATCTGGAAGCCGCCAAGCGGCGCGGGGAGCCGGTGGACCACATCCTGCTCTACGGCCCGCCGGGCCTGGGCAAGACCACCCTGGCCGGCATCATCGCCAACGAGATGGGGGTGCAGATCCGTATCACCAGCGGCCCGGCCATCGAGAAGCCCGGTGACCTTGCCGCCCTGCTCACCAATCTGCAGGAGGGCGATGTGCTGTTCATCGATGAGATCCACCGCCTGTCCCGGCAGGTGGAAGAGGTGCTGTATCCGGCGCTGGAAGACTACGCGCTGGACATCATGATCGGCAAAGGCCCCAGCGCCCAGAGCATCCGCATCAACCTGCCGCGCTTTACGCTGGTGGGCGCCACCACCCGTGCCGGACAGATCACCGGCCCTCTGCGGGACCGTTTCGGCGTGCTGCTCAAGCTGGAGCTTTACAGCCCGGACGAGCTTTCCCACATCATCCAGCGGTCGGCAGGCATTCTGGATCAGCCCATCACGCCGGAAGGTGCCTATGAGCTGGCCAAGTGCAGCCGCGGCACGCCCCGTGTGGCGAACCGCTTCCTCAAGCGCATCCGAGACTTTGCCACGGTGCTGGGCGACGGCATCATTGACCGGGACGTGGCCCTGCTGGGCCTGAAGCGGATGGACGTGGACGCCCTGGGTCTGGATGAGCTGGACCGCAGTCTGCTCCGCGCGATCATTGAAATGTACAACGGAGGTCCGGTGGGTCTGGAAACGCTGGCGGCGGCTCTCGGCGAGGAAGCCGTCACGCTGGAAGACCTGTGCGAGCCGTACCTGATGCAGATGGGCTTTCTGACCCGCACGCCGCGCGGCCGCTGTGCGACCCGGCTGGCGTATGAGCACCTGGGCATGAAAGCGCCGGAAAGCGGCACCCCCGAAGACAACGGACAGCAAAGCCTGTTCTGAACCCTTTAGAAATGGAAAGGAGGACGCTATGCGCCCTGCAGATACCTGGAAAGATTACGAGCTGCTGGATGCCACCGGCGGCAACCGCCTGGAACGCTGGGGAGAGACGATCCTGATCCGTCCCGACCCGCAGGTGGTGTGGAAGACCCCCAAGCAAAGCCCGCTGTGGGCCAAGGCCGATGCCGTTTACCACCGCTCCAATCAGGGCGGCGGCGAGTGGGAATACAAGCGCCGCCTGCCGGAGAAATGGAAAATTTCCTGCGGCGAGGGTGAGGACAAGCTGACCCTCATCGTCAGCCCCACCGGCTTCAAGCACACCGGCGTGTTCCCGGAACAGGCCGTCAACTGGGCCTGGTACCAGCAGAAAATTCGTGCGGCGGGCCGTCCGGTGAAGGTGCTGAACCTGTTCGGTTACACCGGCGGGGCTACCCTGGCCTGCGCGGCAGCGGGTGCCACCGTCTGCCATGTGGACGCTTCCAAGGGCATCGTGGCCTGGGGCAAGGACAACGCGGCAGCCAGCGGCCTGGCCGACCGGCCCATCCGCTGGCTGGTGGACGACTGCGCCAAGTTCGTGGCCCGCGAGAAGCGCCGCGGCAACGTGTACGACGGCATCATCATGGACCCGCCCAGCTATGGCCGCGGCCCCGGCGGAGAGATCTGGAAGCTGGAAGACTGCATCTATGACCTCATCAGCCAGTGTGAAGAGGTGCTGAGCGACACGCCGCTGTTCTTTGCGGTGAACAGCTATACCACCGGCCTGTCTCCGGCAGTCATGGAGTATATGCTCAAGACCACCCTGGTGCCCCGCTTTAGCGGCAGGACCAGCTGTGACGAGATCGGCCTGCCGGTGTCCGCCACCGGCGGCGTGGTGCCCTGCGGTGCCACGGCCATCTGGGAAGAATAAATAAGCCGAAACGATTGAAATGGCCTCCGCTTTGCTCTGGCCATATTCAGCGGAAAATAGATTTTTAATTTTGCGTTTGTCGCGGCCTGCGGGCCGCTCCAAACGCATTTTCACGGGAGGGGCCGCCCTAGGCAGCCATCCTGAAAAAACAAAAAAGATCCAAGAATGGGGTACAGCCCCTTTCAGAGGGGCGCACCACCAGAAAGAGAGCAACCATGGAAGAAACGATTTTAACTGCTGAAAATTTGAAGTTCCGCTACGACATCGAACAGCCGGTCTACGCGCTGGACGGGGTGTCCGTGGGCGTGCAGCGCGGCGAATTTGTGGCCGTGCTGGGGGCCAACGGCTGCGGAAAATCCACGCTGGCCAAGCACTTCAACGCCATCCTGCTGCCCGAGAGCGGCAAGGTGTATGTGGAGGGCATGGACACCGCCGATGACAACAAGCTGTACGACATCCGCCAGACCGTGGGCATGGTATTCCAGAACCCGGACAACCAGATCGTCGCCACGGTGGTGGAAGAAGACGTGGCCTTTGCACTGGAAAACCTGGGCGTGCCGCCCGAAGAGATGCGCCGCCGGGTGGATGACTCCATGAAGATGGCCGGCATCTACGAGTACCGGGAGCGTGCGCCCCACAACCTGTCCGGCGGCCAGAAGCAGCGCGTTGCCATTGCGGGCGTAGTCGCCATGCGGCCGGACTGCCTGATCCTGGACGAGGCCACCGCCATGCTGGACCCCCGGGGCCGGGAACAGGTCATGCAGACCATCCACCACCTGAACAAGAACATGGGCATCACCGTGGTGTCCATCACCCACTATATGGAGGAAGCCGCTCAGGCTGACCGCGTGATCGTCATGAGCAAGGGCCATGTGGTGATGGAGGGCACCCCGAAAGAGGTGTTCAGCCAGACCGAAAAGGTGCGCAGTCTGCATCTGGACGTGCCGCAGGCCGCAGAACTGCGGGACGAGCTGGTGAAGGCCGGCATCCCGATGCCGGAGGGCATCATCGACACCGGCGAATGCGCACAGGCTCTGTATGAGCTGCTGAACTAAGGGGGAGGGGACGAAATGGCAGATATTATTAAGGTGGAACACCTGAGCTACGTCTACAACCCCGGGATGCCCAACGCGGTGACCGCGCTGGATGACGTGAGCTTTACCGTGGAAGAGGGCGACTTTGTGGGCATCATCGGGGCCACCGGCTCCGGCAAGAGCACCCTCATCACCCACATGAACGGCCTGAACCAGCCCACCAGCGGCAAAATTTATATCGACGGCCGCGACCTGTGGGCCGAGCCGGAAAAGATCCGGGAATTCCGTTTTCTCACCGGACTGGTGTTCCAGTACCCGGAATACCAGCTGTTTGAGGAGACCTGCTACAAGGACATTGCGTTCGGCCCCAGGAACATGGGCCTGGACGAAGCGGAGATCGACCGCCGCGTGCACGAAGCGGCTGACTTTGTGGGCCTGGACCCGGCGCTGCTGGAACGCAGCCCCTTTGAGCTGTCCGGCGGTCAGAAGCGCCGCGTGGCTGTGGCCGGTGTCATGGCCATGAAACCCCGCATCCTGGTGCTGGACGAGCCTGCCGCCGGTCTGGATCCGGAGGGCCGGGATGACATCCTGTCCGAGGTGAAGGAGTACCACAAAAAGACCGGCACCACCGTGCTGCTGGTGTCCCACAGCATGGAGGACATTGCCAAGTACGCCAACCGGGTGCTGGTGATGAGCAACAAGAAAATCGCCATGTACGACACGGTGGAAAAGGTGTTCGCCCGCGCCCCGGAACTGCTGGAGCTGGGCCTGAGCGTGCCGCAGGTGACCAAAATTTTCCTCAAACTGCGGGAGATGGGGGTGGACGTCCCGGCAGACGTGTACACCATTCCGTATGCCGTCAAGATGATCCTGGAGGCCAAGCGCCGCCGCGATGCCGGGGAGAGCCTTGTGCTGCCCCGGGACAATGACAAGAAAGAAGGTGCTGCAGAATGCTGAGAGATATCACCATCGGCCAGCACTTTCCCGGCAACAGCCTGGTGCACCGGTTCGACCCGCGCCTGAAGCTGGTGTTGACCATCGTTTACATCGTGCTGCTGTTTGCAGCGTCCAATCCGCTGGGCCTGACCCTGTCCATCCTGTTCCTGGCCGTCATGTACAAGGTGGCCAAAATTCCCGGCAAGATGATCCTCAAGAGCCTGAAGCCCATCTTCCCCATCATCGTGTTCACAGCGGTGCTGAATTTGTTCTTTGTGTCCGGCGAGGGCGACCCGCTGGTGCACATCGGGTTTTTGAAAATCTATGCCGAGGGTCTGCGCTATGCCATTCTGATGGCGGTGCGCGTCATGGCGCTGATCGCGGGCACCAGCCTGCTCACCTACACCACCAGCCCCATCGTGCTGACGGATGCCATCGAGCAGCTGCTGAAGCCGCTGGGCAAACTGCACTTCCCGGTGCACGAGCTGGCCATGATGATGAGCATCGCCCTGCGGTTCATCCCGACCCTGATCGAGGAGACCGACAAGATCATGAACGCCCAGAAGGCCCGCGGTGCCCAGCTGGACACCGGCAAGATGACCGACCGGGTCAAGGCGCTGGTGCCGGTGCTGATCCCGCTGTTCATTTCTGCGTTCCGCCGCGCCGACGAGCTGGCCATGGCCATGGAGTGCCGCTGCTACCGCGGCGGTGAGGGCCGCACCCGGCTGAAGGTCCTGCGCTGTGAAAAGCAGGACTACATCGACCTGGCTGTCTGCATCGCCTGCTTTGCGGTGATTCTGGCGTCCCGGCTGGTGTTCCCGAACTTTTAAAGGAACGGAATATGTTCTCTTTTGACGCACAAAAGAGAACCAGAAAAGCGCCAGCGATTTCGACGCGCTGGACCCACGAATCAAGGGCTGCTCGCCCTTGATAATCCCAAAGTTGTTGTCAAAACGGAAAAAAGCTAGCGCTGCGCTTCACGCTTTTTTCTCGTTTTTCCGATTTGAAAAGACGAAACAGATGAACTTTTTACTTACTCTCGCCTACGACGGCACGAATTACTGTGGGTTCCAGGTGCAGCCCAACGGGCGCAGTGTCGCCGCGGCGTTTCAGGATGCCCTGGAAGCGGTGCTTGGTACTCGGCCCGACATCAAGGGCTGCAGCCGCACCGACGCGGGCGTGCACGCGCTGGGCTTTATGCTCAATTTCCACGCCGACACCCGCATCCCACCGGAAAAGCTGCCGTTGGCGCTGAACCAGCACCTGCCCCCGGACATCCGGGTGCTGGCGGCGCGGGTGGTGCCGGAGGAATTCCACGCCCGGTATGCCGCCCACACCAAGACCTATCTTTACCGCATCCACAATCACCCCATTGATTCGCCATTCGATGCGGCGTATTATACCCGTATGCCGAAACATCTGGACGAAGCACGGATGCAGGCGGCGGCGCAGCAATTCGTGGGCACCCACGATTTTCTCGCCCTGTGCGCGGCGGGCAGCTCGGCGGCGGCTCACGGAGACACCGTGCGCACCATCACCGACTGCCACGTCACCCGGCAGGGGGACGAGATCGCCATTGAGGTGACCGCCGACGGCTACCTGTATAACATGGTGCGCATCCTGGCAGGCACCCTGTGCGAAGCCGGGGCGGGTCGGTTGGATCCGGCGGACATCCCGGCCATTCTGGAAAGCCGGGACCGCAGCCGGGCGGGGCCGACGCTGCCGGCCAAGGGGCTGTTTTTAAAATGTGTGGCGTATGATGCACCCTCTCAGGCCGCTTTGTGCAGAGAGGAAAAGGCTGTTACGGAGGAAAACCATTCATGAGAAAAATTCATCGCGGCGGCCGGCCGGTCAGCGGCGAGCCGCTTTCGGAAGGCCGGGTCGAATACCTGGAGGCTGCGCGGCAGCGGGTGCGAAGCCGGCGGCTGCGGCAGGGCGCGCTCATCGTGGCGGCGCTGACCATCTTTATCCTGATCGCCACCGGCATGGTGGGCACCTCCATCGCCCGGGTCAAGGATCTTGTGGACAGTGTGCACATCGCCATGACCCCCAATGCGGGCTGGCCCCAGCAGACCGGCATCAGCGAACTGACGGTCATGGAGCCGCTGTCCGGCAGTTTTGTGGAGCTGGGCGAAGACAGCTGCGTGGTATACAGTCTGGGCGGCACCCGGCTGAACAGTGTGCAGAGCGGGTATGCCCGCCCGGCGCTGGCCGTGGGAAAAAACCGTTTTGTGCTGTACAACCGCTCGGGCAATGAACTGCAGGTGGAGAGCCGCACCCAGAATCTGTACACCAAGACCATGGACAATGCCATCTCGCTGTGTGCGGTGGCGGATGCCGGGCAGGTGGCGGTGGTTACCGATGATCCGGACAGTGTGGCGCGGCTGACCGTCTACAATGCGGCCATGGAACAGACGCTGAGCTGGAACCTGACCAGTGCCGAGGGCACCCCTCTGCGCATGGAGTTCTCGCCGGACAGCCGCCGCATCGCGGTGGCAGCCGTGACCGCCAACGGCGGGCAGCTGACCACCAACCTGTATGTGCTGGGCATCCGACAGGGCGACCCGGTGAATGTGGGCACCGAGGCCAGCATTCCCCAGTGGCTGGGCTGGCTGTCCAATGACACGCTGCTGTGCATTTACGAGACCCGCGCGGTGCTGTACAACGCAGGCGGCGGGGAAAAGGCTTCCTATGATCTGAGCGGCAGTACGCTGGTGAGTGTATCCGCCGATCCAAACGGCGCGGCGCTGCTGCTGGAAAACGGCCAGCTGTGCACCGCCGTGGTGCTGGACAAAAATCTGGGCGTGCAGTACAGCAGCGGGGTGTCGACAGCCAACCGCATCGTGCGGGACGGCAGCACCTTCTATCTGCTGACAGACAGCACGGTGGAGTGCTTCAGCAGCCGGGATGGATACCAGTGGAGCCTGCCGCTGGATGCCCGCCCGCAGGCGCTGCTGGCCAGCGGCAAACGGCTGCTGGTGTTCAGCGGCAACACGGTGCAGGCGCTGTCAGCCCCGGACGCGGCGGCTTCCGGCGCGCAGTAAAAGAGAAACCGTGCGATGATTAGCACTCTTGGGGAGAAAGTAACAGGGAAAACAAGGTATGTTCAAGAATCCGTCATTTCTTTTTGATATCCTATGTACGGCAGTCTGGATCATTCTGATGCTCCGGTATGCGCACAAGGGCTTTCTGTCCTCCATCGTGCAGCTGGTGGGCAACGGACTCAGCCTGCTGGGCGCACACCAGCTGTCCGCCGCCTGTGCGGGCTGGGTGTTCGAAAATCTGCTGGCAGGCGGCTTCCGCACCCAGATCGCTGCCAGCCTGTCGGCGGGCGGTGTGGTGGATCTGACCGCCATCGCGGAAAAATACGCGGGCTTTCTGCCGGCAGGCTTCCGCGCGTCCATCGTAGCTGCCTGCGAGCGTTCCATTGACGCCGTGCTGGCCGACAACGCTGTGGTGCTGGCGGACAGCATTGTGGAAAAGGTGCTGCAGCCGCTGCTGACCCCGGTCATCACGCTGGTGCTGTTCTTTCTGCTGTATGCACTGCTCCGGATGCTGGTCAGTCTCATTGTGACCGTTATGGGTCTGGTGAACAAGCTGCCGGTCATCGGCACTGTGAACCGGGGCCTTGGCTGGCTGGTGGGCGCAGGCACCGCCATGCTGGACATCTATCTGGTGCTGTGCGTGGTGTGGGGCGTCATCGTCATCACCGGCGGCAGTCTGTCTGTGCTGAATGACACCGTTCTGAGCGGGAGTCTTTACTATAAATTGTTTAATCAGTTCAACCCGTTCCTGTAAGGAGACAGGAAGGGCTTGGAGCAAGGAGGAACTATGGTCTGTACTCGATGCCAAAAGCGTCCGGCCGTCATCTTCGTCCAGCGGATGGAGGGCGGCCAGATGAAGCAGGAAGGCTATTGCCTGCACTGCGCCCGGGAACTGCACATCAAGCCGGTGGAGGATCTGATGAAGCAGTTCGGAATGTCGGATCAGGATCTCGATAACATGGAAGACCGCATGGAAAGTGCGATGGAAGAGCTGGAAAACGGCGGAAATCCGTTCGCAATGATGATGGGGCAGGAAAATGAGGATGCCGACCCGGATTCGGGGGACGAAGATCTGATCCCCGGCAGCAGTGCGACCTTCCCGGTGGGCTTTACCGGAAGTGAAAAGCAGAAAAGCGACCGCAATGCCGACAAAAAGGACGGGAAAAAGCCGCCCCGCCGCAAATTCCTGAACAATTACTGCGAAAACCTGACCCGCAAGGCCCGGGAAGGAAAGCTGGATGACATCATCGGCCGCGACCGCGAGATCTACCGCACCATCCAGATCCTGAGCCGCCGCCAGAAGAACAACCCCTGCCTCATCGGCGAAGCCGGTGTGGGCAAGACCGCCATTGCCGAGGGTATTGCCGAGCGCATTGCCAAGGGCGATGTGCCCATCGGCCTGCAGGATAAGGAGATCTATCTGCTGGATCTGACCAGTCTGGTGGCGGGTACCCAGTTCCGCGGCCAGTTCGAGCAGCGGGTCAAGGGCCTGTTGAGCGAAGTCAAGGCTGCTGGAAATGTCATCCTGTTCATTGACGAGATCCACACCATCACCTCCGCCGGGGAGAGCGAAGGTGCCATGAACGCGGGCAACATCCTGAAGCCCGCGTTGTCCCGCGGCGAGATCCAGGTCATCGGCGCTACGACCTTCACCGAGTACCGCAAGTACATCGAGAAGGATCAGGCACTGGAGCGCCGCTTCCAGCCGGTGCGGGTGGAAGAACCCAGCGTGGCCGACACCCTGGCCGTGATGAACGGCATCAAGCACTACTACGAGGAGCATCATCATGTGCAGGTGCCCGCCGAGGTGCTGAGCGCCACCGTCACCCTGAGCGAACGCTATATCACCGACCGCTACCTGCCGGACAAGGCCATCGACCTGCTGGACGAGGCCTGTGCCTGCTGCAATCTGGCTCACCCGGTCATCTCCGAGTATCTGAGAATGCAGAAGGAGCTGGATGCCCTGAAGCAGGAAGAAGCCGATATGGAGACCGCGGACGTCAACGAAGCCATCGACTACGAGCGGGTGGCCGAGCGCAAGACCCGCATCGCCAAGCTGGAAGCCGAGCTGCCCGCCAAGCAGGCAGCCGCCAGTGAGATCCAGGTGAGCATGGACGATGTGGCCAAGGTCATCGAGCTGTGGACCGGCATCCCGGCGGTGAAGATCCGGGAAACCGAATTCGCCAAGCTGGCCAGCCTGGAAAGCGACCTGAAAAAGAAGATCGTCGGCCAGGATGAAGCCGTGCATCTGGTGGCACAGTCCATCAAGCGCAGCCGCGCCGACCTGTCCGGCCGCCGCCGTCCCGCCAGCTTCATCTTTGTCGGCCCCACCGGCGTGGGCAAGACCGAACTGGTCAAGCAACTGGCCAACCAGCTGTTTGACGGCCCAGACCCGCTGATCCGTCTGGACATGAGCGAGTATATGGAGAAGTACGCGGTGTCCCGCATGATCGGTTCGCCTCCGGGCTATGTGGGCTACGAAGAGGCCGGGCAGCTTACCGAAAAGGTGCGCCGCCGCCCCTACAGCGTGGTGCTGTTCGACGAGATCGAAAAGGCCCACCCCGATGTGATGAACATCCTGCTGCAGATTTTGGACGAGGGCAAGATCAACGATGCCCAGGGCCGCACGGTGGACTTTTCCAATACGGTCATCTGCATGACCTCCAATGCGGGCAGCAGCGACCAGACCACCAGCAGCCTGGGCTTCAACAAGAGCGAGGAGGACCGCAACGAGGAAAAATCCCGCAAGGCGCTGGCCAAGTTCCTGCGTCCGGAGTTCCTGGGCCGCGTGGATGAGGTCATCACCTTCAAGCCCCTGAGCGGGGAGACCCTGCAGGGCATCGCGGCCCTGATGCTGGACGAGTACAAGGCCGGCATGGAAGCCAAGGGCATCGCTTACAGCTACACCCCGGCCGCGCTCAAGGCCCTGGTCAAGAAGAGCGAGGGCGGCAAGTTTGGTGCCCGTGACCTGCGCCGGGTCATCCGCAAGGCGGTGGAGGACCCCGCCGCTGAACGGCTCATCGATGGTACGCTGGCCTCCGGCAGTACCCTTGTGGTGGATGCCGACGAAAACGGCGAAGTTGTGCTGAAATAATCGTTGGAATGCAATGCGCCCCCTGTCCTGTCGGGTCTCCGGCATGGGACAGGGGGCGTATTTTTTGAGGGCGAGCTTGCTTTCTGATTTAGTCTCTGCTTTCCACCGCATCCTCGATGACGCGCAGGAAGGCGGAGCCGTAGCGGGCGGCTTTCTTTTCGCCCACGCCGCTGATGTTCAGCAGTTCATCCAGGCTCAGGGGCTTTTTCACGGCCATTTCCCGCAGGGTGGAGTCGTTGAACACCATAAAGGCGGGGATGTTCTGCTTTCCGGCCAGTCGTTTGCGCAGGGCGTACAAGGCGTTCAGCAGCTTCTCGTCAAACTCGCTGAGGGCAGGCCCCTGCGCCGACGCCTTGGTGCGGCGGGGCTTTTCCAGCCGGCGGGCGCTTTCGGCGGCCCGGCGCTGCGAAGCGTCCAGCTGTTGCTGGACTTCCTGTTCGGCGGCAAGGCAGCAGGAGCAGTTCCCGCATTTCTTTGGGGCCGCCTCTCCGAAGTAGTGGAGCAGAAAGCCCCGCAGGCAGTCGTGGGTGGTGGAATAGAAGGTCATGTACTTCAGACGTTCCTCGGCCTTGCGGGCGGCGTCCAGCTTCACCTCGACGGGCAGGCCGTTGTCGGCTTCCCGTTCCTTGTCGATGAAAAAGCGGATGGTGCGCACATCCGAGCCGGAGTACAGCAGGGTGCAGCGGGCGGGCTGACCGTCCCGTCCGGCCCGGCCGGCTTCCTGATAGTAGCTTTCCAGATCCTTGGGCATATTGTAGTGGATGACGAACCGCACGTTGGGTTTGTCGATGCCCATGCCGAAAGCGTTGGTGGCCACCATGATCTGGATGCGGTCGTACAGAAAATCGTCCTGGTTCTTCCGGCGGGTGTCGGCGTCCAGCTTGGCGTGGTAGGCCGCAGCGCGGATGCCCCGGCTCTGCAGCAGGCGGGCGGTCTCGTCCACCTGCTTGGTGGTGCTGCAGTAGACGATGCCGGCGTGATCGCCCTCCTTCAGCACCAGATCCAGCAGGCGCAGGGGCTTTTCACTGGGCAGAGCGCGCTGAGTCTCGAAATACAGGTTGGGACGGTCAAAGCTGGCGGTGACCTCGTAAGGCTTCTGCAGGGCAAGGTGATCCCGGATGTCGTCCCGCACATGGGCGGTGGCGGTGGCCGTGAACGCGCCCACCACCGGGCGATGGGGCAGGCTGTCCACGAATTCCCGGATGCGCAGATAGCTGGGGCGGAAATCCTGGCCCCACTGACTGATGCAGTGGGCTTCGTCCACCGTCACCATGCTGATCTCCCGCTCCTGCACAAAGCGCTGGAAGCCCGGCATCTCCAACCGTTCCGGGGCAACGTAGATGATCTTGTACCAGCCCTCCCGGGCGCGGCGCAGCATCAGGGCTTTCTGGTTGTCGGTCAGGCTGTTGTTCAGGAATGCAGCCGCCACGCCGGCCTGCACCAGCGCCCCCACCTGATCCTTCATCAGGCTGACCAGCGGCGACACCACCAGCGTAATGCCCGGCAGCAGAAGCGCCGGTACCTGATAGCAGATGGATTTGCCCGCGCCGGTGGGCATCACGGCCAGCACATCCTGCCCGGCCAGCAGGCGGTTGACGATCTCTTCCTGCCCGGGGCGGAAGCTGTCGTAGCCAAAAATTTTTTTCAGGATGCTGTGCGGGTTTTCCATGGGTTCCTCCGTTATAATCAGTAAAGGCGCCGTCTGTGCGCAAGGCTCAACCATACCAGTATAGCACAAAATGACGCAGTTTGCGCGGAGAAAAGCGCCCTCCTGCCCGGAAAAGTGCGAAAAATCAACGATATTTCCGGGCAAGGATAGCTTTTCAGGATTGAAAATGCTATAATAAGAGCACATCTTTCCATGCGGCGGCGTTGTGTGTGCCGACTGCGAATCGAATCTGAAGGAGTATTTTGAACTATGCAAAAGCTGATCACCTTTGCCGTGCCGTGCTACAACTCGGCGGCTTATATGCGCCACTGCATCGAGACCCTGCTGTCTGCAGGCGAGCAGGCCGAGATCATTCTGGTGGATGACGGTTCCGTCAAGGACGAGACCCCGGCCATCTGCGATGAGTATGCGGCCAAGTATCCCACCATCGTCAAGGCCATCCATCAGGAGAACGGCGGCCACGGCGAGGGCGTCAATCAGGGCATCCGCAACGCCACCGGCCTGTACTATAAAGTGGTAGACAGCGATGACTGGCTGGACACCGACTGCCTGAAAAAGGTGCTGGCAAAGCTGGCCGTACTGGTAGAGCACCACACCGCCCCGGATCTGATGATCTGCAACTATGTGTATGAGCACGTGGAGGACGGCACCAGCCACACGGTGCGCTACACCAACGTTTTCCCGCAGAACCGGCTGTTCAGCTGGATGCACGTTGGGCACTTCCGCCCGGACCAGAACCTGCTGATGCACTCGGTCATGTACCGTACCGAGGTGCTGCGCCAGTGCGGCATGGTGCTGCCCAAGCACACCTTCTATGTGGACAACATCTTCGTGTATCAGCCGCTGCCCTATGTCAAGAGTATGTACTACATGGATCTGGATCTGTACCGCTACTTCATCGGCCGTGCGGATCAGAGCGTGAACGAGAGCGTCATGGTCAAGCGGGTGGACCAGCAGCTGCGGGTGACCAGGCACATGATCGACTGCCAGGATCTGGACGCGTTGAAGCACGAGAAGCGTCTGCGCGCGTATATGCTGCACTATCTGGCCATGATGATGTCGGTGAGCGACATCTTCCTGCTGCTGGACGGCAGCGCGGAGGCTCACGCCAAAAAGAAGGAACTGTGGCAGTACCTGAAAGACCGGGTCAGCCCCAGCGTCTACCGTTCCATTGTGCTGAGCCTGGGCGGCATCACCAACATGAACTTCCCCGGCAGCGACAAGATCATTCTGGGCGGTTACCGTTTGGCACAGAAGGTCGTCAAATTCAATTAAGGCATCTCCCGGGCGGGCACAGCAGCGGCTGTGCCCGCTTTTTGTGTCTCTTTAAGAAAAATTATGCCGTTTTGTCCAGGACAGATGTTGCATTTTGGCGGGGCAGAGAGTATACTGGTCGGGCATCTGTTGAGCAGAAGCCGCTGCGCGTCCCTTTTCCCGTGTTTCTCTTTCGTGCAGGGCTTCGCATATTTTCTGGTATTTTTTGGATAAGGAGGAAACGGAAGCTGCCCGGCGAGCCGGCGGCTTCCCACACAATCACATCATGGAACAAATGTTGATCTGCCTGTCGCTTGCCCTGATCGCAGGCCTGCTGATGTCCCGCCTGGCCAAGGCGGTCAATCTGCCGGCGGTCACGTCCTATCTGGTGGCGGGCCTGCTGCTGGGACCGTTCTTTCTGGGGCGTCTGGGCCTGAGCGGGCTTGGCTTCGGGTTCGGTACGCTGGAACAGGTGGAAAGCTACGGCGTCATCACCAAGGTGGCGCTGGGCTTCATCGCCTTCGTCATCGGCAATGAGTTCCGGCTCAGTGCCCTGAAGAGCATGGGCAAGCAGGCCATCACGGTCGGCATTGCACAGGCAGTCATTACCACCGCCCTGGTGGACGTGGCACTGGTCGTGCTGCACCTGCTCTTCCCCGATGTCATTTCGCTGGCCTCGGCCATTACGCTGGGTGCCATCGCGGCTGCTACGGCACCGGCCGCGACCCTGATGGTCGTCAAGCAGTACAAGGCGGACGGCCCCCTGACCCACCTGCTGCTGATGGTGGTCGCCATTGACGATGCCGTGGGTCTGGTGCTGTTCTCCGGCTCCTATGGCGTGGCAAATGCCCTGGAGCAGGGGCACATGGATCCTTTGAGCGTCATCGTGGAGCCGCTGATGGAGATCGTGCTCTCTCTGGCGCTGGGTGCTGTGGCCGGCTACCTGCTGAACCTGCTGGAAGTGTACTTCCATTCCCGTTCCAAGCGCATGAGCCTGTCCGTGGCCTTCGTGCTGCTGACCGTCGGCGTCTCCATGATCGAGTTCAACGTGGGCGGCGTGAAGTGTGGCTTTTCTCTGCTGCTGGTCTGCATGATGACCGGCACGGTCTTCTGCAACATCTGCCCCACCTCGGAAGAGCTGATGGATCGTCTGGACCGCTGGGTCTCGCCCATCAACATCCTGTTCTTTGTGCTGTCCGGCGCAGAGCTGGACCTGACCATCCTGTCCAACCCGCTTGTGCTGCTGGTGGGCGTGGTGTACATCGCCAGCCGCTCCCTGGGCAAGATCAGCGGTGCCTATGCCAGCTGCCGTGCCACCAAGTGCAGCCCCAGCATCCAGAAGTATCTGGGCATCACCCTGCTGCCCCAGGCTGGCGTAGCCCTGGGCATGGCCGCAGAGGCTGCCCAGCTTTCCGACGGACACATGGTCCGGAACGTGGTGCTGTTCTCGGTGCTGGTGTATGAGCTGGTAGGCCCCACCCTGACCCGGATGGCTCTGACGGCTGCCGGCGAGATCCGCCCGGAGGGCCGCACCAGTGCCCGTGTGGAGAACAAGCCGGAAGAACCGGTCTCCGTAAACTGAGTTTTCCCCATTTTTCAGAATCAAAATCGCAAAAGGCGCCCCGGTTTTCCACCGCTCCTGCAGAGCACTGTGGAAAACCGGGGCGCCTTTGTGTTTGTTTAGTTGCCGTCCATGGTGTGGGTGGCAAAGACCTTTTCGTCCTGCCACCAGACGGGCTGCCCGGCGGCAAGGGTCTTGGGCACATCCAGCAGACGCTGGTTGCGGCTCCCGCGGAACCGCAGGGAGATGTCGTGCTCGGCCTGGACGAATTCGCCGTCCACCAGCACGTCCAGCAGGGCCAGCAGCTCGTCGGTCACCTCGCACCGGGCGGTGCTGGGTACCTGGCCGGTCAGCTGTTCCCAGGTGTAGCCGGAGTAGCACCAGACGGTTTTGTCCGGGTACAGGGCCTTGAAGTTGCGCACAAAGGGCAGCAGCTCCCGCTGGTTCTCCGGTTCCATGGGTTCGCCGCCCAGCAGGGAGATGCCTGCGATGTAGGCGGGCTGACAGGAAGCGAATACCTCATTGCGGGTGGCCTTGTCGAAGGGCTGGCCGTAGGCAAAATCCCAGGCCACGGCGTTGAAGCAGCCGGGGCAGTGGTGGCGGCAGCCGGATACAAAGATGCTGGTGCGCACGCCCGGCCCGTTGGCGATGTCGTAATATTTGATGGTTGCGTAGTTCATAAGTCGATATTACTTTTTAGCGTGCTCGCCCTCTCAATCAAAACCTTGCGGTTTTGCCAGCTCCCCCAAAGTGGGAGCCTTTGGCAGTCCATGCAAAGTTGCCGGTTTCGCCAGAGGCTCTCCCTTTAGGAGAGCTGTCGAGCGAAGCGAGACTGAGAGGGCAAGGCTGTTTTTGCTTATAGAAAATTACAGATGCAGCACGCGGTCCTTGATCTCCTGGGTGCGGCCCTGATTCCAGAACTGGGTGCCGATGTAGCCGCAGGTGCGGCGGGCAACGTTCAGCTTGTTCTGGTCGCGGTTGCCGCACTTGGGGCACTCCCACACCAGCTTGCCGTCATCCTCCACGATCTTGATCTCGCCGTCGTAGCCGCAGACCTGGCAGTAGTCGGACTTGGTGTTCAGTTCAGCGTACATGATGTTGTCGTAGATGAACTGCAGCACGCTCATGACAGCTTCCAGATTGTCCTGCATATTGGGCACTTCCACATAGCTGATGGCACCGCCCGGGGACAGCTTCTGGAAGTCAGACTCAAACTTCAGCTTGGTGAAGGCGTCGATCTGCTCCGAAACGTGGACGTGATAGCTGTTGGTGATGTAGTTCTTGTCGGTAATGCCCGGCACGATGCCAAAGCGCTTCTGCAGGCATTTGGCGAATTTGTAAGTGGTGGATTCCAGCGGGGTGCCGTACAGGGAGTAGTCGATGTTCTCGGCTTTCTTCCACTCGTTGCATTTGTCGTTCATATGCTGCATGACGCTCAGGGCAAAGGGCTTGGCACCGGCGTCGGTGTGGCTCTTGCCGGTCATGTACTTCACGCATTCATACAGGCCGGCATAGCCCAAGCTGATGGTGGAGTAGCCGCCGAACAGCAGCTTGTCGATCTTTTCACCCTTCTTCAGGCGGGCCAGTGCGCCGTACTGCCACAGGATGGGGGCTGCGTCGCTGGGGGTGCCCAGCAGCCGCTTATGACGGGCCTGCAGGGCGCGATGGCACAGATCCAGACGCTCGTCAAAGATCTTCCAGAACTTCTCAAAGTTGCCCTCAGAACTCAGGGCAACGTCCACCAGATTGATGGTGACCACGCCCTGATTGAAACGGCCGTAGTATTTGGGCTTGCCGGTCTCGGGGTCCACATAGGGGGTCAGGAAGCTGCGGCAGCCCATGCAGGTGTAGCAGTGGCCCTCGCCGTTCTTGTCCACCTTGAGTTCCAGCATCTTCTTTTCGGAGATGTAGTCGGGCACCATGCGCTTGGCGGTGCACTTGGCGGCCAGCTCGGTCAGATAATAATAGGGGTCGCCGGGGTGGATATTGTCCTCTTCCAGCACATAGATCAGCTTGGGGAAGGCAGGCGTGATCCACACACCAGCCTCGTTCTTCACGCCCTGATAGCGCTGCCGGATGGTTTCCTCAATGATGATGGCCAGATCGGCTTTCTCCTGGGGGTTGCGGGCCTCGCCCAGGTACATGAACACGGTGATGAAGGGAGCCTGCCCGTTGGTGGTCATCAGGGTGACCACCTGATACTGAATGGTCTGCACACCGCGGTTGATCTCGTTGCGCAGGCGGCGCTCCACGATCTCCTTCTTGCGCTCGGCGGAGACTTCCAGCCCCTCCATCTCCACTTCCACTTCGGCGGCGATCTTCTTGCGGGAGACGTCCACGAAGGGAGCCAGGTGGGTCAGACTGATGCTCTGGCCACCGTACTGGTTGGACGCCACCTGTGCGATGATCTGGGTGGCGATGTTGCAGGCGGTGGAGAAGCTGTGGGGCTTCTCGATGTAGGTGCCGGAAATGACCGTGCCGTTCTGGAGCATATCGTCCAGATTGATGAGGTCACAGTTGTGCATATGCTGGGCGAAGTAGTCGGAATCGTGGAAGTGGATCAGTCCTTCCTGATGGGCCTTCACGATCTCCGGATCCAGCAGCAGGCGGGCGGTCAGGTCTTTGGAGATCTCGCCGGCCATGTAGTCGCGCTGGACGCTGTTCACGGTGGGATTCTTGTTGGCGTTCTCCTGCTTGACCTCTTCGTTCTGGCACTCGATCAGGCTCAGGATGCGCTCATCGGTGGTGTTGGTCTGCCGCTTCAAGCTCTGGATGTAGCGGTAGGTGATGTAGTGCCGCGCAATGTCATGGGCCTGGATGTCCATGAGCTGGTTCTCCACCATGTCCTGCACTTCTTCTACACTGACGGCACGGTTCAGCGCCTGGCACTGGTCGGCGACGACCGCAGCGATCTGGGTGATCTGGTCCTTGGTCAGGCGGCTCTGGCCGCCCACCGAGTCGCTGGCCTTGGTGACTGCGGTGATGATCTTGGTAATATCAAAGGGGACCTCTGCGCCGTTGCGTTTGATGATCTTCATAGCTCTCCTCCATACTGACAGTGTGAACGGGCATCTCTTGGAATAAGAGATACCCGTTTGCGCACACGATATCCAATCGAACGGAATGTAGCTCTATTCTATCACTATCTAGTGGCAAGTCAAGCAAAATACCACTACATTTTGCGTTTCGGAATTTTAGCCAAAATTGAGCGACATTTTTCAGGATAAAATCTGGACACAAACTACTTGACACCGGAAAGGGGATTCCGTGGTGTAATATCCGGGAATATCTATACCTGATCCCGCTGCTTTGCAGGCTATATAAATACATTATAAAGCGAAGGACACTCCGTAAAAGCGCTGGGGGCACTTTGCCGACCGCGCCTGCTTTTGCAGACGCGGCGAAACTTTGCCTGACCGTCTGCAGTTGCTGAGAGAAGGAGGAAAAAGGCTGTGAAAAAAGAAAATCGAAAAAAGCCAAAAAAGATGGAAAAAAGTGTTGACAATGGGACGGGGGTGTGGTATTATACTTGAGCGCCAAGCGCTGAGACAAAAGAATGACTTCTGAAGCCTCGGCAGGAAGCTTTTGAAAAGAACCAATAGACGCTGAAAAGTTCCAGTTTGTTCTGAGAAACTTTGAGGCATCCAAGTTCAGAAAGTTCAGAAGCTTCTGAAAAAAAGAGCTTGACAAAAAATCACTTCTGTGGTAAAATAATCAAGTCGTCAGCCGCAAGGCTGAGGCGCACAGGACCTTGAAAATTGAACAATATCGAAAAACTTGTAACGGAACCTATTTTCGTGTTGGAAAAA
>CAKSZS010000039.1 GCA_934525845.1 uncultured Faecalibacterium sp.
AAAAAGCGCATCGACCAGATCTGGTGCTCCAAGGCAGTGGCAGTCAAGAGCAGCCGGGTGGTGTTTGGCGGCCTGCAGGAGCCGCAGGTATCTGACCATGCCGGTGTTATGATCGAGTTATAAAGGAAGGTAAAAGAAGATGCAGAGAAGTGCAGGCATTTTGCTGCCCATCAGCAGTCTGCCGTCCCCTTACGGCATCGGCTGCTTTTCGCAGGAAGCATACGACTTTGTGGACTGGCTCAAGGAAGCCGGGCAGACCTACTGGCAGATCCTGCCGCTGGGTGTGACCAGCTACGGCGACAGCCCCTACCAGAGCTTTTCCGCCTTTGCGGGCAACCCCTATTTCATCAGTCTGGACGCACTGGTGGAAGAGGGCGTGCTGACCACTGCCGAATGCAAGCAGGCGGACTTCGGGAAAAAGGCAGATGACGTTGATTACAAAAAGCTGTACGAAGCCCGGGGCCGTTTGCTGCGGCTGGCCTATTCCCGCAGCGACATCGGCCACAACGAAGCGTTCACCGCGTTCTGCGAGAAAAACAAGTGGTGGCTGGACGATTTTGCCCTGTTCATGGCGGTGAAGGGCCGCTTTGAGGGCAAGCCGTGGATCGAGTGGGCAGAGGATATCCGTCTGCGCTGGCAGCCCGCTATGGACTACTACCGCCGGGAGCTGTACTTTGAGGTGGAGTACTACAAGTATCTTCAGTTCAAGTTTGACGAGCAGTGGCGCAAGCTGAAGGCCTACGCCAACAGCAAGGGCATTCAGATCATCGGCGATATCCCCATCTATGTGGCGCTGGATTCTGCCGATGCATGGGCAAACCCCGGTCTGTTCCAGCTGGATGAGAAAAACATCCCCACTGCCGTGGCGGGAGTTCCGCCGGACGGCTTCTCCCCGACGGGACAGCTCTGGGGCAATCCGCTCTACCGCTGGGAAGCCCACCGTGCCGCCGGCTACCAGTGGTGGATCACCCGCCTGTGGTACTGCTTCGAGCTGTACGATGTGGTGCGCATCGACCACTTCCGGGGCTTTGATGAGTATTTTTCCATCCCCTACGGCAGCGAGACCGCGGCCACGGGCCACTGGGAAAAAGGCCCCGGCATCGAGTTGTTCCGTGCGGTGGAGCAGGCACTGGGCAAGCGGAACATCATCGCAGAGGACCTGGGTTACATGAGCGATACGGTCCGCCAGCTGGTGCGGGACAGCGGCTTCCCCGGCATGAAGGTGCTGGAATTCGCCTTTGACTCCCGCGACACCGGCAGTGCCAGCGACTACCTGCCCCACAATTACCCGGTGAACAGCGTGGCCTACACCGGCACTCACGACAACGAAACGTTGGTGTCCTGGTATCAGACCATCACCGGCACTGAGCGTGCCATGGTGCGGGATTACCTGTATGACTACACCACCCCGGAAGAGCAGCTTTATAAGAGTATGATCGCACTGATCTTCCGCAGTGCAGCGGCCACCTGCATCATCCCCATGCAGGACTGGCTGGGGCTGGATAACTCCGCCCGCATCAACAAGCCCTCCACCGTGGGCGAAAACTGGCGCTGGCGGCTGAAAAAGACCCAGCTCACCAAGAAGCTCCAGAAAGAGATCTGCCAGATGACCACCCGCTACGGCCGGAAGAACTGGGCATAACAACAGCAGAACGAAGAATCCCGTATCCGGGCGGATCGGACCTGGATACGGGATTTTTGCGTCCGGGTGACGCCATTGTTCAGGGCGATAACATCAGGATTCATGCGGAGATCTCCTTTTTCTCTTGTTTTTTCATCCGGGTGGTGGGGCGGCAGACGATGAGCGCTGCCAGGATCAGAACAGCGGTAACGAACAGGCTGAGCGGGTAGACCAGCATCAGGGTCTGGAAGTCTGCATGGCGGGGGAACACCGCCTGCACCCAGAAGATACGGATGCCGCAGACGCCCAGCGTTGTCAGCACGGCTGGAGCCAGCGAGATGCCAAAGCCACGCAGATAACCCGACATCAATTCATACAGCAGGCTGAACAGGTAGCCGAAGAAGATGATGGACAGGCGGGTATAGCCCAGCGCAATGACCTCCGGGTCGCGGTTGAACAGCGCCAGCAAAGAGTGCCCGAAGCAGAGCACAACCCCCATAACGGTCACGGTGACCAGTACATCTTCCAGCAGGCAGAGGGCAAAGGTCCTGCGGCAGCGGTCGAGCTGGCGTGCACCGTAGTTTTGTCCCACGAAGGTGGTGCAGGCCTGACTGAACGAGTTGAAGGTATAATAGGCGATGACTTCAATGTTGAACGCCGCGCTGGAGGCCGCAATTACCACCGTGCCAAGGCTGTTGATAGCCGCCTGCACGATGATATTGGCGAACGCAAACACGGCACTCTGGATGCCGGCCGGCAGACCGATCTGGACGATCTTGCGGAAGCTGGCACGGTCAAACTGCAGGGCGCGGGCGCTGACACGAATCGCCATATCCGTATGGATCAGGCGATAGAGCAGGAGCAAAGAGCTGACTGCGTTGGAAATAACCGTGGCAATGACGACATTCGCGCCCAGCGCAATGCCGATAAAGAGATTCAAGATCAGGCCGGTGATGGGGCTGCTCGCGCCCACTGCCGCCACAGCAACGGTGCTGTTGGAACCGGTAAAGTTGCCCACAACCGCCACATCCGAGGCGTTGAACAGCTGTTCCAAAATCGCCGTTGCCGCCACCGGCAGGGCAAACAGCGGAATTTTATTCCATAAAGGCCCATGAAGCAGGTCTGTTTCGTGTCGTTTCATCTTGGTTTGATGTTCCCTCCTTTTGCGGTTCCCAGTATACAACGGCAGATGTACAATATCAAATACTCCGAAACTATGATGAATCATAGTTTACAGGCATGATAAAATCTGCTATGCTAGGGAAAATGAAACGAGGAGGAGTCTTTATGGATGTCCGCGTTCTGCGCTATTTTCTGGCGGTGGCACGGGAAGAAAATATCACCCGCGCCGCCGGGAGCCTGCACATTGCCCAGCCGTCCCTCTCCAAACAGCTGATGGAGCTGGAACAGGAGCTGGGGAAAACGCTTCTGATCCGTGGAAAGCGAAAGATCACCCTGACCGAGGAAGGGGTGCTGCTGCGCAAGCGGGCGGAGGAGATCGTAGAGCTGATGGATAAGACGGAACGTGAACTCTCTGCCGATGCCGGACAGCTCAGCGGAGAAATCTCGATCGGTGGGAACCTTCACCCCAGCCTTCTGAACGCCGCCGCAAAATTAAGAGAAGGGCATCCCGGCGTCAGCTTCCAGTTTTACAGCAACGACGCCACCGACGTGACCGAACGGCTGATGCATGGCACGCTGGATTTTACGACCCTGCTGGCACCCGTGGATGCTTCCCGTTATGAAGCGCTCCGCCTGCCGGAACATTCCCATTGGGGGCTGCTGGTACGGGTGGATTCACCGATGGCAGAGGCATCCTGCGTCCATCGGGAAGACGTTCAGAATCTTCCACTCATCATGCACCGCCGCGCAGGGCTGCAGCAGTCGATCGCAGAGTGGGCACATACCCGGCCCGAGCGCCTGAACATTGCGGCTTCTTATAATGTGATCTACGGGAACCCGCTTCTGCTGGTTCAGAGCGGGCTGGGAAATCTGCTGGTCACCCGCGACCTGCTGGCCCCGGAATTGGACCCCAGTGTCCGCTTTCTCCCGCTGGACCCGCTGCTGGAGACCCACTATCTGCTCGTCTGGAAAAAGAATGCGACCCTGACAAAACAGGCCGAGCGGTTTCTTTCCATGCTGACAGGGCGGTAACAAAAATACTGCCGGGAATCGACCGTAACAGTCCACTCCCGGCAGCAGGAATTCAGCAAAAAATACTTCGAAGAAATCGTGGAGCAGCGGGAAGGATGAAAAAAGTTCAGAAAACCGCTTGACCCTGACGCAGCGTCATAGCGTATACTGTGGCTGTCACAAGGGAGGACAACAAAGTGATGACAGTGAACGAAGTGAGCAAGCGAACCGGAGTGAGCGTCCGGACTCTGCAGTATTACGACAAAATCGGCCTGCTGCGCCCGGCGGGCCGCACCGAAGCAGGCTATCGGCTGTATGACGATGCCGCGCTGGAACGTTTGCAGCAGATCTTATTGTTCCGGGAACTGGAATTTCCGCTGAAGGACATCCAGAAAATCGTGGAGAATCCTGCTTTTGACCGGCAGAAAGCACTGGAACAGCAGATCACACTTCTGACATTGAAAAAGCAGCATCTTGAAGATCTGATCGGCCTTGCGCAGAAAATTCGATCCACAGGAGGAATGGTTATGGACTTTACCGCATTTGATACGCAGAAGATCAAGAAGTATACCGAGCAGGCCAAAAAGGAATGGGGCGAAACGCCGGAATACAAAGAGTTTGAGGAAAAAACTGCCCATAAGACCGAGAAAGAGGTCAAGGACATGAGCAGTCAACTGATGGACATCGTGGCGGCATTCGGCGGGATGCAGAGCAAAGACCCGGCGGACTCTGAAGTGCAGGCACAGGTGAAGAAGCTGCAGGAGTTTATCACAGAGCACTACTACAACTGTTCCAAGGTGATCCTGAATCAGCTGGGGCAGATGTATGGGGCAGGCGGAGCATTTACGGAAAACATCAATGCTGCCGGCGGTGCGGGTGCCGCAGAATTTGCACAGAGAGCCATTGAAATTTATTGCAAGTGAGCCGGAAAAATACTTTGCGTGATTCAGTCACAGAATTCTCTTTTTCAATGCCGAAAAGCGTGGTAAAATAGGGAAAAGATTTGGCATCGGGAAAACGGAGTATGCAACCATGAAGATTCTGGACCTATGCGCGTGAAAACGGCTGCACGGAGCTGCGCATTGATACCAACGCCCGGAATGCGGCAGCACGGGCCATGTACAAAAAGCATGGATATACGGAAATTGGGATCGTCCCGACGGTATTCAATGGCATTGAGGGCGTTCAGCTGGTGCTTCTGGAAAAATATCTGGGAAAATGAGGAAAGAAAGAGTACCCGAACCACACGCTCCGCCCGGAGCGTTCCAAATCTGAAATGATACGCGATAAGGAAATGTTTTGATATGAAAAAAGTGCTTTTCATCTGCCACGGCAACATTTGCCGCAGCCCGATGGCCGAGTTTGTAATGAAAGACCTTGTGGACAAAGCCGGACTTTCCGACCAGTTTGAAATCGCATCCGCCGCCACCAGCACCGAGGAGATCGGCAACCCGGTCTATCCGCCCGCCCGGCGGAAACTGGCCGAGCACGGCATCTCCTGCGGGGGTAAAACCGCCCGGCAGATGACCCGGCGGGATTACGAAACCTACGATTATCTGATCGCCATGGATCACAACAACCTGCGCAATATGGCGCGCTTTGTGGGCGGCGACCCGGAGCACAAAGTGTCGCTGCTGATGGACCATACCAGTCGCCCCGGTGATGTGGCCGACCCGTGGTATACCGGGGATTTTGAAGCCACCTGGCAGGATGTGCTGGAAGGCTGCACGGCCCTGCTGGAAGAACTGCGGTCTGAGCTGTAACAAGGAGAAACAATGCGTCAACTCATCATTGCACGAAAAGACCTGCAGATGTCGCCGGGCAAGCTGGCGGCGCAGTGCTGCCATGCTTCGCTGGCGTTCCTCACCGACCCCATCGGCATGGGGCAGGGCGTGGAACCCATCGAGAAAGACGGTGAAGTCACCGGCTATCGGGCGGTCATCACACTGGATAAAGCGACCTATGAAGAATGGTTCGATGGCTCGTTCACCAAGACCATTTGCGGGGCAAAGAACCGCAATCAACTGCTGAAGGCAAAGACTATCGCCGAAGAACTGGGCCTTGTGGAGAACCGGGACTTTTTCCTGATCCGGGATGCCTGCCACACCGAACTGGAACCGGAAGAATTTGATGAAAACGGCGAGGGCATGACCCTGACCTGCATCGGCTTCCGTCCGCTGCCGGACGAAATTGCACATCAGATCAGCCACAAGTTCCATCTGTATTGAACGGTAAAGCAGCTTCTGAATTTATGAGTGACTCATAAATTGACCCATATCTTGCTGTTTTTGTGCAGCTTCCGTATAATGACACCCGAAAAGACCACCCGGTCAAAACAAATTCAGGAGGCTGTCATCATGAATGATTCTGTGAAGAAGCTGCTGAAGGAAAGCATGTGGGATCTGGCCACCTGCGCAAACGGTGAACCCAATGTGGTGCCCGTTGCGTTCAAGGACGTGACCCCGGACGACAGGCTGGTGGTGGGCGATGTGTTCCTCGACACCACGCTGAAGAACCTTGCTGCAAGCGGCGGCAAGATCGCGATTTCGGTCTACGATGCCAAGAGTCTGGAAGGTTATCAGATCAAGGGTGCGGCAGAGTATGTCACCGAGGGCGAGGTCGTCAAGACCTTCAAGGCCATGGTGGAGCAGATGTTCCACGGCGGCGCAACCGCTAAGGGTGCACTCATCATCACCCCGGAGAAGGTCATTGTCACCACGCCCGGCGCAGACAACAAGAAAGAGCTGTAAAGCAGGAATACCCGCAAAACTTCTCCCCGTTTTGCGGGTGTTTTGCTGCTCATAAATTGCATAGTACCTTCCGCAAAGCCGTGCAATCTGCTAAAATGAGAGCAGGAGGGAGCATCGATGTATCAGAAAAAGCTGGAAAAGGACATTCGCTGTCCGCTGGAATATGGGCTGAGCGTGTTTGGCGGCAAGTGGAAATCCCGCATCATCTGTGTGCTGGCGGCAAAGGAGACCCTGCGGTGCAGCAGCTGTTCCTGTCTGTGGGCTGGGTGTCCGGCCAGTATCCGCAGCGGCTGTATAAGGCACTGATGCACTCTTCCACTGTGCTGACAGCGTGGGACGGCGACCGGCTCGTGGGACTGATCCGCGCACTGGATGACAGCGAGATGCTGGCGCAGATCCATTATGTCCTTGTCCATCCGGATTATCAGGGACAAGGCATTGCCGGGCAGCTGGTGGAGCGCATCAAGGAAAAATATAAAAACTTCCTCTACATCGAGGGAATGCCGGAGGACGAAGCCAATGTTCCGTTCTACGAAAAACACGGTTTCCGGCGCATGGAACACGGCGCGGCCATTCAAATCTGCAATTACGCGGACAAGCGTTAAAACAAAAAGAGTCTCCATCATGCTCCTGCGTTGCAGGGAGAACCGTCTTGGTCTTGTTGTCGATGAAAAATTCAGAAATCTCAATGGCCTGAAAATGCAGATTGGCTGCATTCACTATGTTGTGACGGAGGGAAAGAGTGGTTTGTCTGGAGCAAGCAGACTTTTTTATAAAACATACGAACTGTTGAAAAATGAGCCGGATCGTTTCCAGAAGATAGCAGATGACTTTCGTGAAAAATATTATCAATAAGCAGAAGACGGATAGCTCTGAGAAATTGACAGAAATGGGCGTCGCTGTTTGCAACACGGGCAATTGATTTGTGCGAGAACAGGGGCATCTTAGTGGTTGATGTGAAAGAATGGTTGGCAGACAAAAGGACAGTACTTGACAGAAAGGTTAGTGTAAGCTAATATTGAATTGTAAGAGAGAAGTCTGCGGGAGAAGGAGGGCGCTATGGATCAAAGGGTCTGGAGTTTCTATGCACCCATCTACGAGAAGGCGATGCGGGCCGACCGGAAGCTCTATGAATTCATGTACAGACGCATCCCGCAGGTGATCGAAGGACAGGAAGTGCTGGAGATCGCCACCGGGCCGGGACTGTTGGCAAAACACGTGGCCGATGCAGCAAAGCGCATGGTGGCAACCGACTACGCGGAAGGAATGATCCGGGAAGCGAAAAAGGAACCTTTCCGGACAACCTGACCTTTGAGGTGGCGGATGCCGCGGCACTGCCTTATGCAGACAATTCCTTTGACGCCGTGCTCATTGCCAATGCACTGCACGTGATGCCGGACCCGGAAGCAGTCCTGCGGGAGATCCGGCGGGTGCTGCGTCCGGGCGGCATCCTGATCGCACCAAACTTTGTGGGGCACAAAAAGGGTGCTGTCAGCCGGGTGTGGTCGGGCATTCTGCAGCTGGCAGGCATCTCCTTTGCACACCAGTGGTCAGAAGAAGAGTATCTTGACTTCCTGCGCCGCAATGGCTGGCAGGTACAGTACCATAAGTTGCTGCCGGCAAGAATCGCCCTTGCCTATGTGGAATGTACGGACAAGGTCCCAAAATCACGATAGAAAAAGAAGCAGATACAACACACGCCGGTGTGAAGTATCTGCTTTTTTACTTTGGCATTTTGGCAAATCACGGTGCCGGGTTCTGGATTTCACTGCACGGAGCGGATGCCAGATATTCCGTCACCCGGCGGTAAAACTCCTGTGGGTGGATGAGCACAAGCTCTGCGTGCTCCATGCCGGGAACGCAGACCGTGCGAACCTGAGAAAAATACTGTTCGATAAAGCGGATGTTCTCGCGCCGGGCGTTTTTCTCCGCTTCGCCGTACCAGTAGACCAGACGGCAGGGGGCCTGCGCAGGCTTCTCGGGCAGGCTGAAATTGTTCGCAGACCAGAAGATATTGCGGATGGTGCGGCTGGAATAGCTTTTCAGGGATTGTTCCATGGCATCGTATTCTTTTACGGGGTCATGACCCGGCAGGGTGTACTTCTCCGGCGGATAGGCGGCTTCCAACAGCTTCCGACTCCCCGCAAGGAGCTTGAACCCCAAAAAGTCACGCAGACACGCAAGGCGGCAGAGCAGTGCCGGCATCTGATACGGCGTGATGCCGCCATCTATGATGGCCTGCTCCACTTTGACTTCTCCCATGGCAAGAAAGCGGGTTAGGCAGGCACCGCCCAGAGAACAGCCGTAGGCTGCATCCAGTGAAGAAATGCCGTGGTCGTGCAGCCAGCCGATGATCTCCTCCAACGTGTGCTCCACGGAAATAAAATCTTCACCTGTTTCGCCGTGGCCGTCATAAACGATTTGCAGCACATGATAATCCTGCGCCAGAAGGGTCACAGAAGCCGTGAATGCCCACTCCGGCTCTGCCGTGCAGGGCAGGAATAACAGCGTTTTTGGATTTGCCTTTCCGTATTCCAGAACTCTCATTTTCTCACCTCACGCAAAAGGGATGCTCCACATTCTGAGAAAAGAATACCACAGGCGGTTTGCTGTGTCAAACAGAAGGAGGATGTCTTGCATCGGCCTGAAAAATCCGATATACTGAACCCAGAGAGTATAAATCACCAACATGGCCATCGGCATCCGGACGGTCAAGCACAGCCACGCCCGCGTGCTGAGATCGCAAATCGGGCCGGTGACACCCTGTGCAGCTGGCTGGGTGCGGTGATCCGGAAGATGGAGTAAGGAGGGAAACAATGAACCCGATTGAAATTATGAAACGCCCGGCGGCCTACGCCAGCGGTTACGAAAACACCCCCACCGAAGCACAGGCACGCGCCAAGCAGCTGTGCTGGGAGTACAACCGCACCGCCCCAAACGAAACGGAAAAGCGCCGCGCGATTCTGCAGCAGCTGCTGGGCACCTGCTCGCCCATGACCGGCATCGAGCCGGATTTCCACTGTGACTACGGCTTCAACATCCACACCCACGGGCTGGCGGTCATCAACTATAACTGCGTCATTCTGGATACCTCGCCGGTGAACATCGGCGAGGGCGCGTTTATTGCGCCCGGTGTCTGTCTGGCCTGTTCCGGCCATGCGGTCGACCCGGAACAGCGCAGCCAGGGCGTTGGCACTTCTGCGCCCATCACGCTGGAAGAAAACGTCTGGATCGGTGCAAATGCCACCGTCTGCGGCGGCGTGACCATCGGGGCCGGTTCGGTCATCGGGGCAGGAAGCGTGGTGACCCACGACATCCCGGCGGGGGTCATTGCCGCCGGTGTGCCCTGTAAGGTGATCCGCCCCATCACAGAGAAGGATACGATCCAGCCGGAGGAGATTTTGTTTTAAGATAAATTGAAATTTGCGGGACAATGAAGTCCCCAGTGGGGACTTTAAGTGACTAAACGGTCTTGTGCCAGCAAGATGGAGGGGCTGGACACAGATACGCAGTTTGTTCTGGAAGCGGTGGCCATCACCCATGATATTGCCTGCCCGCTCTGCCGCAAAAAGTACGGGAACACCAATGGCAAATATCAGGAGCAGAAAGGCGCACTGCTGATACGGGAGTTCTTGGCTGATACCGGCATGACGGCGGCACAGATCGACCGGATGTTCTATCGTGTCGGTGGGACTTCTGGCGGTCGGCCGCTGTAATGAATCCAAAAGGAGAATATCATGAAAATCATTCGTGTTGTGGCCGCTGTGATCTGCGATTCCATGCAGGCAAAACGCAAAGTCTACGCCACCGCCCGCGGTTATGGCGACTACAAAGGCCAGTGGGAGTTTCCGGGCGGAAAAATCGAGCCGGGTGAAACCCCGCAGCAGGCATTGAAGCGGGAAATCGAAGAAGAGCTGGACACAGAAATCGCCGTGGGAGATCGGATCGGTACGATCGAGTACGATTATCCGACGTTTCATCTTTCCATGGACTGCTTCTGGTGTGAGGTGGTTTCCGGTGATCTTGTGCTGAAAGAAGCGGAAGCCGCGCGATGGCTGACAAAAGACGATTTTGATTCGGTTCTGTGGCTTCCGGCGGATCAGATCATTTTGGACGCTATCAAAAGCTCGATGCTGGAAAAATAAAAACTGCTTCGATAAGTGCAAAACCGGCGGAGCGGTTTCTTGCGATGCTGAATGCACGGTAACAAAAATGCTGCCGGAAATCGACCGTAACAGTCGATTCCCGGCAGCAGGGAACGTGAAACAGATTATTTCCGGCGGGTAAGCCGGTTGAGCAGCATCACGGCCAGAACAATGACGCCGATGACGAGGATAATGCCCACCATCCCGATGAGCATGATGGGAAGCGTGGTCATCCACGAAGAAAGATGAAGCATAAGGGCACCTCCATTAAGCCATCAGGGTCAGGATCAGGCCGCCTGCAATGACGGACGCGATCTGCCCCGAAACGTTGACGCTGATGGAATACATCAGCAGGAAATTCTGGTTGTCTTCTTCCAGCCCCATCTTGTTGACGACACGGCCGCTCATGGGGAAAGCGGAGATGCCGGCCGCGCCGATCATCGGGTTCAGCTTTTTGCCTTCGGGCAGGAACAGGTTCAGCAGCTTTGCAAACAGCACGCCGCCTGCGGTGTCAAAGACGAAGGCCACCAGACCCAGCGCAAGGATGAGCAGGGTGTCGGGTCGGACGAACTTGTCAGCGGTCATCTGCCCGGCTACCGTCAGACCCAGTACAATGGTGATGAGGTTTGCCAACACATTCTGTGCCGTTTCGCTCAGGGCGTTCAGCACACCGCACTCCCGCAGCAGATTGCCGAACATCAGGAAGCCAACCAGAGCCACACTGGCCGGAGCCACCATGCCGGCGATGATGGTGACCACAATGGGAAACAGAATCTTGGTCAGCTGGCTGACATTGCCCTTCTCATAGGGCATCCGGATGCGGCGTTCTTTTTGCGTGGTCAGCAGCTTGATGACCGGCGGCTGCACAATGGGCACCAGAGCCATGTAGCTGTACGCGGCCACCATGATGGCACCGAGATACTGGGAGTTGAGCGTGTTTGCCACAAAGATGGCAGTGGGACCGTCTGCCGCACCGATGACGGCAATGGAAGCGGCATCTTTCAGGTCAAAGAAGAAGCCTGCCAGAAACAGCGTGAAGAAGATGCCGAACTGCGCCGCCGCACCAAAGAGCATGAGCCACGGCTTTTCCAGCAGCGGGCCAAAGTCGATCATGGCACCGATGCCGATGAAAAGCAGCAGGGGAAACAGCTCGTTGGACATTCCGGCTTCAAACAGAGCGGAAATGGGGCCAACGGTGTCTCCCTGCGTGATGGCACCCGACAGGGGCAGGTTGACCAGAATGGCACCAAAGCCCATGGGCAGCAGCAGGCTCGGCTCCATCTTTTTGGCGATGGCAAGGTAGATGAGCAGGGCACCGATGCCCCACATCACCACCATCTGCCAAGTCAGGTTCCCGAAGTTGGAAAACAGACTTGCGAATGTGTTCAGAAAGTTCATATTTTTCTAGCCTCCTTGTGTTCCGGTACGGCGGCAAGAAAAAAGACTTCTGCCACAGTACCTTGTCTGTGACAAAAGTCTCAAGCGAACACATGGCATCGGGCATTTCTGCCGTGATGACGCTACCATGCAGCAGCTTCCCCGAATCAAAAATCGGAAAACTGCCCTTTACTCCCTTTTATCGAATGTAGTAAAGCAGAAAACAGGGGAGTTGTCAAGGAGAATCCGAAAATCTTTTCTGGATCTTGTACGAGATGCAGCCGCTTTTACAGAAGTTTGTTGGAAAAGTCCCAGATCATGCCCATCAAAGCACCTTTGCACCATTGGCCGTCAATTTGAACGCTGCCCCCAGCAGATCGGCAGCCCCGCGGCACATCAGCATCCGCTGCAGGAAGATCTCAAAATATTCGTACATACTGCAGATGTCAGTGTCGATCTGCAGGTTCAGCGAGATGACCTTTTTCTCGGTGTTGATCTTCAAAGATTGGTCGGTCACGGCGTAGTTGACCCGGTCGTGGATGTCGAAGGATGCCTTGGGCTTTTCCCGCACACGGCTGCGGCGCACGTCGGTCTTGTCGCCGATGATGAGTGCCGCCGAGATGGGGTCCACGGCCCCGCCGGTGGATTCGTCGTGGTTGGAAATGGCCGACACGATGGTGATGCGGTCCGGGATGCTCAGGTCATATTGCTTCAGAATTTCGTTGGCCAGCAGTCCGCCGTATTCGGCGTGGCGGCTGCGGTTGACGGCGTTGCCGATGTCGTGCAGATAGCCTGCGATCCGGGCAAGTTCAATGTCGTGCTCCGGATAGCCGAATTTTTTCAGGATGTGGGCGGCAGTCTCTGCCACCCGGACACAGTGGGCTTGTGAGTGGTCGGTATAGCCCAGCAGGCCCAGATTCTGGTTGCCCTTTTTCAGCAGCTCGTTGACTTCTTCGTTGTGCTTGATGTCTTTATACGTCATGGTGTTTGTTCCTCGATTCTCTTGTGAAAAGAAAGCAGTTATGATTGTACGATCATTTCAAGGCGGCTGCAATCAAATTGCAGTAAAATTTGTGTGCGGAAGCGATTTTACATCTTTCTGACAAATCCCCGATTTTTGATTTTACGTTTGCGCAGTACAATAAAAGCGTTTGCATATGCAGGCATTTGAATTTTTTGTCAGGGGAAAAGGAAAGAGAACGATGGAAAATACCTATCATTGCTATGCCAACCGTGAGCTTTCGTGGCTGCGGTTCAACGAACGGGTTCTGGAGGAAGCAGAGGACACCCGTCTGCCGCTGTGCGAGCGGCTGAGCTTTTTGTCGATTTTCCAGAGCAATCTGGATGAATTTTTCATGGTGCGCATCGGAAGCCTGCAAGATCAGATGCTTCTGGACAAGAACGCACGGGAAAACAAGACGAACATGACCAGCGGCGAGCAGATTGAGGCCGTGTTGGCTTCTACCCATAAGCTGACAGCTCGCCGCGATGCCGCTTACAACGGCCTGCTGGAGCAGCTGGCAGAGCAGGGGATTCGGTTGCTGGACTTTGCCCACATGGAAGAAGAAAGCCGCGCGGAGCTGGAAAAGCTGTTCCGACAGGATTATCTGCCGCTGCTGTCCAGCTTCATCGTCAGCAAAAAGCAGGCATTTCCGTTCCTGAAAAACAAGGGCATTTATGCCGTTGCGGTGCTGAGCACCAAGGCGGAGAAAAAGAAGATCGGCATCGTGCCCTGCGGCAGCGAGATCTTCCCCCGGCTGGTGCCGGTGCCGGGCCGTACCGGCTGCTTTATCCTGTCGGAGGAGCTGATCCTGCACTTCCTGCCCCTGCTCTACAAGGGCTATAAGGTCACCAGCAAAACGCTGGCCCGCATCACCCGCAATGCGGATATTGACGCCGACCTGATCTATGACGAGGACCTGAACTACCGGGACCACATGGCCGAAGTGGTGAAGAAGCGCAAAAAGCTGGCTCCCGTTCGTCTGGAACTGAGCCGGGAGATCGACGAAGAGATCATCCAATCCCTGTGCAAAAATCTGAAACTGGACCCCAAGCGGGTGTTTGAATACGATTCTCCGCTGGACCACTCCTTCCTGTTCCAGATCGAGGATCAGCTGCGCAGTCACACCGACCTGTTTTTTGCGCCCCGCCACCCGCAGCCCAGCCCCACACTGGACGAGCGCAAACCCATCATCCCGCAGATCATGCAGGAGGACAAGCTGCTCCACTATCCGTATGAGAGTATCCGTCCCTTCCTGCAACTGCTGCATGAGGCTGCCTGTGACCCGGATGTGGTCTCCATCAAGATGACCCTGTACCGTTTGGCCAACCACAGCAAGGTGGTGGATGCACTGGTGGAAGCCGCCGAAAACGGCAAGCAGGTGGATGTTCTGGTGGAGCTGAAAGCGCGCTTTGACGAGGAAAACAACATCGAGTGGTCCCGTCTGCTGGAGCGTGCCGGCTGTCATGTGGTGTATGGCATCGAAGGGCTGAAGGTCCACTCCAAGCTCTGCCTGATCACCCGCAAAACGAAGAAGGGCATTTCCTTTATCACCCAGATCGGCACCGGCAACTACAACGAAAAGACCAGCCGCCTGTACACCGACCTTTCCTTCCTGACCGCGTCCAGGGAGATCGGTCTGGAAGCCACCGAAGTGTTCCGTGCACTGGATCAGGGCGAAACAGTGGATTCGGTCAAGAATCTGCTGGTGGCACCCCACTGCCTGCAGAACCGCCTGCTGAATCAGATCGACGGTGAGATCGAAGCTGCTGCCCGCGGCGAGGGCGGCTACATCGGCATTAAGATCAACAGCCTGACCGATAAAGTGCTCATTAACAAGCTCATTGAGGCAAGTCAGGCCGGTGTCCACATCGATATGGTGGTGCGCGGCATCTGCTGCCTGCGGGCCGGTGTTCCGGATGAGACCGAGAATATCCACATCATCAGCATTGTGGGCCGCTATTTGGAACACTCCCGCATTTACATCTTCGGGCGGGGAGCGCGTGCCCGGTATTACATCGGCTCGGCCGACTGGATGACCCGCTCCACCCTCCGCCGCGTGGAGATCGCAGCGCCGGTCACGGCTCCGGCGCTGAAAGCGCGGCTGCAGCACATCTTTGATACGATGCTGGCCGATAACTGCAACGCCCGCGTGCAGCAGCCGGACGGCAGCTATGTCCGCCGGATGCCCGGTGCCGATGCTGTGGATTGTCAGGCACAGTTCTATGAGGAAGCCTATCAGGCCAATGTGCACTCCAGCCTGAAATAAGCTGCACCCGGATTTCACAGGAGGACAACACCTCTGCTCAAACCGTTCTGGAACGGTGGCCCTCACGCGGTCCTCGGCAGCTTCTCCGGAAGCGGCGGGATGCGCATCCTCCCCCAAGAGACCCCGGCCCCCTGCAAGACAGGGAAGGCCGGGGTCTCTTTTTAGTCCGGCTTAGATTTCCGGCTTTCTTGCTTTTGGCGCGGGATATCTTGTGGCGGCGGGTCGAATTCGCTATAATAAAGCGGGATAACGGCTGCGGCATGACGCAGGAACAGATCACGCAGATCCTGCATGGGCGCACCCGGGCCGCCGACGACAACACCAGCATCGGACTGGAAAATGTGCTGGCCCGCATCCGCCTGAACTTTGGCGGAAAAGCGAAGATGGAAATTGAGAGCGAGCCGGGGCGGTACACCCAGACCACCATCCGGCTGCCCTGGACAGAGGAGGAACAAGCGGATGATACGGACCCTGATCGTGGATGACGAAACGCTGGTGCCCACCTTCGTCACGGAGATCGCCCGCTTCAAGATCATCAACGGCCTGGGTCTGTACAACACCCTGGGCGCACCCATCGTGATCTATGTGGCCTCCGACCTGATGCAGCTGTACATTTACCGGCAGTTCATCTCCACCATCCCGCCCTCTCTGGACGAAAGCGCCCTGCTGGACGGCTGCAGCTACTTCGGCGTGTTCAGCCGCATCATCTTCCCGCTGCTGGCCCCGGCGACCGCAACGGTGGTCATCATCAAGGCCATCACCATCATCAACGATATGTACATCCCGTACTTGTATATGCCCAAGAACAAGCTGCGCACCCTGACCACCTTCCGGATGGATTACGCCAATGCCCAGCAGGGTTCGTGGCAGACCCTGGCGGCCGGCATCATCGTCATCATGCTGCCCACCATCCTCATCTATGTGTTCTTCCAGCGGTACATTCTGGCTGGCATCGCCGCCGGTGCGGTGAAAGAATAACTGCAATTTTCCAGAAAAACAGTCGTTTTTGTACGGCTGTTTTTCTGTTCCAGTGTGCTATAATAGGGCCAACATCACCCACAACTGTTTGAGAGGTAACTGCTATGCCTTTGCTTAAACCCATGACCCCCGCTTTGCTGGCGGACCCGGAAATTTTTCAGCAGAACCGTCTGCCTGCCCACGCCTGGTTTGCCGACCAGACCAGCCCGGACAAGCCCCTGACCGTCTCGCTGGACGGCGAGTGGAACTTCCGCTATGCGGAAAACTTGACCGCCCCCTTTACCGACTGGGACACCCTGACCGTACCCGGCCTTATCCAGCTCCAAAGCCTGCACAAGCCCGGCCAGCCCTACGGGGCACCCCATTACGTCAACACGCAGTACCCCTGGGACGGCCACGAAAAGCTGCACCCGGGCCAGATCCCGCAGGACTACAACCCCATCGGCGAGTACCGCCGCACCTTTACCCTGCCGGAAAGCTGGGACAACTGCTATCTCCGCCTGAACGGCGCCGACAGCGCTGCCGCCGTCTGGTGCAACGGCACCTTCATCGGCTACAGCGAGGATACCTTTACCCCGGCGGAATTTGACATGACCGAAGCCGTCCAGCCCGGCGAAAACGAACTGACCGTGCAGGTCTGCCGTTTCTCGTCCGGCAGCTGGCTGGAAGATCAGGACTTCTGGCGGATGAGCGGCCTGTTCCGCTCGGTGGAGCTGTTCACCAAGCCGGAGATCCACCTGGAAGACGCTTTTGTCAAGCAGGACTTTGCCCCGGACTTTTCCAGCGTAAAGGTCACCTTTGACTGCAAGGTCAGCGGTGCGGGCCGGGTGTCTGTGGTGTTCAACGGACAGGAACAGGCTGCCGAGGTGGGGGAACCAGCCGAGTACGAAAGCGGTGTGGTATTCGGCAAAGGCGAAGCCGACCCCGATGTGGAGCCGGACGTGCAGGATGTTTCCTTCGCTTTTACCGTGGAGCATCCCGCCCTGTGGAGCGCCGAAGCGCCGAATCTTTACGACGCCGAAATTGCCCTGCTGCAGGAGGGCGGCTTGGTGGAGCACACCGGCCTGAAAGTCGGCCTGCGCAAGTTTGAGCTGAAGAACAAGCAGATGCTGCTCAACGGCAGGCGCATCGTGTTCAAAGGCGTCAACCGCCATGAGTGGAGCTGCAAGACCGGGCGCACCGTCTCCCACGAAGAAATGCTCTGGGACGTGCAGAACCTCAAGGCCCACAACGTCAACGCGGTGCGCACCAGCCATTACCCCAACGACCCGTATTTCCTGCAATTGTGTGATGAGTACGGCCTGTATGTCATCGGGGAAACCAATCTGGAGACCCACGGCACCTGGCAGAAGCTGGGGGCAGACGGCTCCGACGCGTGGACCCTGCCCGGGGCACGCCCCGAGTGGCGGGACAATGTGCTGGCCCGCGCGGAAGCCATGCTGGAACGGGATAAGAATCACCCGGCGATCCTGATCTGGTCCTGCGGCAACGAGAGCCACGGCGGTAAAACGCTCTGGGAGATGAGCGAGTATTTCCGCAAAACCGATCCCAGCCGTCTGGTGCACTACGAGGGCATCTTCTGGAACCGGGAATATCCCGACACCTCCGACATGGAGAGCCAGATGTACACCCCGGTGGCCGACATCCAAAAGTTCCTGGCGGCGCACCCGGAAAAGCCCTTTATCATGTGCGAATACAGCCACGCCATGGGCAACAGCTGCGGCGGCATCACCAACTACACGGAGTATGCCTACGAAGAGCCGCTGTATCAGGGCGGTTTTATCTGGGAGTACATCGACCATGGCATCGAAGTGACCGGCCCGGACGGCAAGCCCAGCTTTGCCTACGGCGGTGACTTCGGCGACCGCCCCACCGACCGGGAATTCTGCATTGACGGTCTGGTCCTGCCCGACCGCCGCAACACCCCGAAGATGGACGCGGTGAAAGCCGCCTATGCCCCGGTAAAGATCACCCTGACCGACACGGAAGCAATCATTGAGAACCGCACGCTTTTTACGGATTTGAGTGCTTATGATTTCGTGTTTGCCACCTCTGTCAACGGCAAGCCGGAACGCAGAGCCGCGCTGCGGATCAACGGCAAGCCCGGTGAGACCGTGAAGGTTCCGTTCCCGTTTGCCCTGCCGGAGACGGGACTGGCCTGCATGACGGTCACCGCCGTTCAGCGGGATGCCAAACCCGGTGTGCCCGCCGGATACGAAGCAGCCTTCGGGCAGGTGTGGCACAAGCACACGGAGGCCCGGCTGACCGTTCCCGCCCCGGAGCTGGTGGAAATGGACTGCAACATCGGTGTGAAGGGCGAAGGCTTCGAGTACATCTTTGGCCGGGGCAAGGGCCTGGTGTCCATCCGGTACGATGGCGTGCAGCTGCTGGACGATACCGTCCGCCCCAACTTCTGGCGTGCGCCCACCAACAACGATGACGGCTGTGCCGAACCCTTTGCATTTGCCTTCTGGAAAACGGCGGGTCTGTATGCCCGGTGCGATACGCTGATTGCCGAACAGTCCGGCGCAGTTGTCACGGTTCATGCAGTCTACACCCTGCCGGACGGCCGGAAGCTGCCCATCGATTTTGCAGTTGACGGCACGGGCCGCTGTGAGGTCACCATGACCTGGCAGAGCGAAAAAACAGAGCTGCCGGAATTCGGCCTGCTGCTGCCCCTGCGCCGGGAACTGACGGACGTTTCCTACCTCGGCCTTGGCCCCAACGAGACGGTGGCCGACCGTACCGCCGGCGGCAAGCTGGGTGCCTGGTCTTACAGCATCCGGGCGGATTTTGCCCGCTACAGCCCGGTCTGCCCGCAGGAGTGCGGCAGCCGCACCGGCGTGTATCGTGCAGACGTGACCGGCAGCGTTCCGGGCATTGCGTTCGGCAGTGAGACCGGCATGACCTTCTCGGCCCTGCCCTACACGCCCCATGAGCTGGAAAACGCCCGCCACTTCTACGAGCTGCCCCGGGATGACAACAAAACCGTGGTGCGCTGTGCGGCGTTCCAGCGCGGCGTGGGCGGCGACAACAGCTGGGGTGCAAAGCCCCACGCAGACGCCTGCTTTGCGGTGGAAGAGGGAACGCAGTTCCGGTTTGTTTTTGGCAGGCCGGATGCTTGAACGTGAACCGATTTTAGAACTTGGATAAAGAGAAACCTCCCTGCAGAAGTGTGTGCGGTGCCCACTGAACAGGTCCGTAAAAAGTAGACAATAGACAAAAAGCCTCCCCGTGTAGGATAATAGAACTACACGAGGAGGTT
>CAKSZS010000040.1 GCA_934525845.1 uncultured Faecalibacterium sp.
AAACGGCGCATCACGGTGGAACACGCAACTGCCCGTGACGAAAAGCTGCTGGATATGGACGGCTACGATTGCGTGGCAGTGGTGGTAAACCAGACCTTCAACTCGGACGGGATGCTGTTCGAGTACACCCAGTCCCGCCACCAGCCGGATTACTTCAGTTTCCAGGACATTGCCACTCGAAAGAAAAGCTGACCACAGGATTTTTTTTCCTGCCGAACACAGAAGAGCCGCCCCGCAGAATTCTCTGCGGGGCGGCTCTTCCATTTCAGAATGCTGGTATGATCAAAGAAGGAGAAACGCAGGATCCGGAACTCAGCCCAGAACGGCAACGTTGTCAATTGCAGTCTGCTGCAGTTCAGCCAGGAAATCCAGAGCATCCTGACCGGTCACAACGAACGGATCGTTGAAGTTGATGGCTCTCTGATCTTCTGCATACTTCTCGTTATTGTTGCAAACATCCTCGCACAGAGATGCCAGATAAGAAACGATGCCCGCATCGGTGCCCTTGGGTGCCAGCCATGCATAGCAGCCATTGAAATTGTTCTTCACATAGCCGCCCTCATTGATGGAGGGGGTATCAGGCAGGGCGGAGCAACGGTCACCGATGGTGCAGAGGGGGATCACATCGCCATTCTCGATGTACTCTTTTGCGGTCAGGTACGGCACGAAGCAGACATCCACGTGGCCGCCGACCAGAGCTGCGATACGGTCGGAACCGTCGCCGCCGTCCACGATGTTGCACTGGAAACCGGCTTCCTGCAGCAGCAGAGCATAGACGTGGGTATTGCCGCCGGAGGACATGCCCATTTTGATGGTATTGGGGTTGGCCTGAGACTTTTCCAGCAGGTCTTCCATAGAGGTGATGCCGGAAGCCTTGTTGGCAAATAGCATTTCGCCTGCGCCACGGCCAAAGACTGCAATGACCTCAAAGTCTTCGTAGCTGTACTGGCAGGTGCCGGAAGCGTAGTTGTTGACCAGTGCGGAAGTGTTGGTACCCAGGATGGTATAGCCATCAGTGGGATTGCTCTGGTACTGGGTCAGTGCAACTGAGCTGTTGGAACCGGCCATGTTGGTCACGGCAATGGACTGGCCCAGTTCAGGCTCCACATACTGAGCCAACAGACGGTTGTTCAGGTCGGAGTCACCGCCGGGGTTGAAACCGACGACCAGGGTCACGGAAGTATTGGGGTAATCGGCAGGCTTTTCAGCACTGCCAGCGGCTGCCGTGCTGCTGCCGGTGGAAGCGGCAGTGGAAGAAGCAGCGGTGGAGCTGGAAGAACCACCGCAGGCGGTCAGGGCAGCAGCAGCGCCCACAACACCCATAGCGGACAGGAACGAACGACGCGAGATCTTTTTCATGGTAGGTTTCCTTTCTTCTTGTGTTTCCGACAGACGCCGCACAATAAGCGTCTGATTACTTACATTTCTTACTCCTGCTCCTCGGTAGCAGCGGCAGCGGCTTCACGCTCGGCAGCGCGCTTGTTGGAGCGCAGGCTGAAGACAATCATCACAATGGTGATGACGAGGATGCCCAGAGCAATGGGGTGGCTCAGCAGCTCAGCAGGGCCGCTGGTCATGAAGGACTCTGCACGGCGGAGGTTCTTTTCAAAGATGGGGCCCAGGATGAAGCCGATGGCCACAGGCATGATGGGCAGCTCCATAGCGCGGATCACAACAGCAATCAAACCGAAAATCAGCAGGCACCAGACGTCGAACATACGGTTGGAGCAACCGAAGGCACCCACGCAGCACATGCACAGGATGATGGGCATCAGCAGGCCCTGCGGAGCGGAAAGGATCTTGACAAATCCCTTGATGCCGAATAGCATGAAGATCATCATGAACAGGGAGGACAGGCCGATGATCAGGTAGATTGCGTACATCAATGCACCACTCTTCTCGAAGATCAGCGGACCAGGGGCGATGCCGTGGATGATAAGGCTACCCAGTAGGATGGCGGTGATGCCGTCGCCGGGGATGCCAAGGGTCAGCAGGGGGATCATTGCGCCGCCAACAGCAGCGTTGTTTGCAGTTTCAGAAGCCACGACGCCGTCCATAATGCCGGTGCCGAACTTTTCAGGGGTCTTGGAGCGGTTCTTGATAGTGGTGTAGGACATAATACCGGCTGTACCGCCGCCGATGCCGGGCAGGATGCCGATGCCGGTGCCGATACCAGCTGCAATGAAGAAGTTGACAATCTGGCTCTTGAACTCCTGCCAAGTGAAGCCCAGACCATGGATCTTATCCACGGTGGTGTTCTGCTTCATGATGACCTTGGGTTTCACGACCTTCTGGGCGACACCCACCACTTCGGGGATAGCGTACAGACCGATCAGAACCACCAGCTGCTGGAAGCCGGATTGCATGTTCACGCTGCCGAAATCGTAGCGGACGATGCTGTCGAAAGTGGAGATACCGAAGGTGGAGAACATGACACCCAGCAGAGCAGCTGCCAGACCCTTGACCATATCCTTACCGGCCAGCGAGATGACCAGCGACAGGGAGAAGATGGACAAAGCGCAGTACTCAAATGCACCAAACTTGATGGCCACAGCCGCCAGATAGGGGGCGATGATGATCAGAGCGATCAGACCGAAGATAGTGCCCAAGAACGAGAAAAAGATACCGGTACCCAGTGCCTTGGCACCCTCGCCCTTACGGGCCATGGGCGCGCCGTCAAAGGCGGTGACCATCGAAGCGGGCGTGCCGGGAATGTTCAGCAAGATCGAGGAGACCAGACCGCCGGAAATGCCTCCGATGTACAGAGCCATCAGCAGAGCAATGGCGCGGCTGTCACTCATTGCAAAGGTCATGGGCAGGCAGATCGTAACGGCCATGGTAGCCGTCAGACCGGGGATGGCACCGAAGATGGTGCCGATCAGAGTGCCCACGGCCACCAAAACGACGCTTAACGGGTCGCTCAGAACCATGGAGAAACCTTCCATCAACATAATCTGTACCTTCCCTCCTTAAAAGATTCCTTTCAGGATGCCCTGCGGAAGCGGCATCTTGAAGCCGTACTTGAACATGGCGTAAATGCCCACGGCGCACACCAGTGCGAAGACCACGGAAAAGCCCAGCTTCCGGTCCTCTTTGTAGGTCAGGATATTGAACTCTGCAAACAGGAACAGGAAAGTGGAGATCAGGAAGCCCACCGGCTGGATCAGAGCAATGTAGATGAGCAGCACTACGAACATCTCCACGACGGCGCGGTTGTCAGCCCAGAAGCCCTTGGCAGCTTCCGAAGCGCTCTTCTTTTCTGGAGCATTGCCTGCTGCCTTTTCCGCCTTCATCACACGCAGGCCGCGAACGATCAGCACAATGCCGAGGATCAGCAACAGCACGCCCCACAGCTTGGGCACGGACGAGGCGTTGAGGAGCGATGCAGAAAGCATCTTGGGAATCTTGATCATCGCTGCACCGATCAGGTAGGCGATGGCAAAACCGCCCAGAACGATGCCGCTGAACAGATCGTTCTTCCCCTTATTGTATTTTTCGTATTTCATAAGCTGTTCTCCCTATTTTTTGTACAAACGACTCAGCGCCCGTCTGCCATAAACTGTTTGAACTCCGCTTCCACCCAGGCCAGGTAGTTCTGCCAGTCTTGACCCGTCGGGTCAATGAACGGATTTCCCCCTTGCGGGTTGTTCAGAAGCTTTTCCATCTTTTGCAAGATATGATTGGGACCGGGATGGTTTCCCAGAACCAGCTGTACGTTCTGCTGCTTCATCAGCTCCAGAGAGTGAAGGAATGCGGGCTGCAGATCCGGCAAGCCGTACCGGATAAAGAACTCTTTATACATGGTAATGAAGCCTGCTCCGCCAAAGGTTCCTGCACGCCAAACCTTTCCGCCGTCCTCAACATCGAAGAAGAACGACATAGTTCCTTCGGTATGGCCCACCGTTTCCACACAATGGATCACGGTGTTGCCCAAGCAGATCTCGTCGCCGTCTTCCAGCAGAACATCCGGATGGATCATCCGATAGCTCAGATATTTGTCCTGCGGAATTACTGCAAGTTCCGGCTTCCGCTGTACGCTCTCCCATTCATCCTTACCTACATAGGCCTTTGCGCCGTAGATTTTTGTCAGTGTATTGGTCGCGCCAAAATGGTCGTAGTGCAGATGGGTATGGAGCACGATTTTGATATCTTTGGGATTGAATCCGGCTTCCCAGATCGAATTGATCAGTAGATGATCCAGCTCGGGGTAGCTTGTGTCGATTACGATCAGACCTGCACCCGTGTCGATCAGATGAGAGCAGACCGCCTTATTGCCAATGTAGTAAACATTTCCGGCAATTCGGAAAGGTTTTACATAAAAGTCATCCGGGTAACGATGCTGCAATTCATCCCGGCCTTCCAATCGGGCCTGCCGAACGTAATAATGTTCATAGCGCGTGCGAGGATTGTAATCGCTCATGCTTTCCCTTCTTTCTGTTTTGATCTTGTGTCAGCCCGCTTTACTTATCAGCCCACTTGGGATGATCGTAGACCTTTTTGTCTGCCACGAAGGGCCACTTTTCGCCGCGGATCACGGCCAGGCAGCCGTCCACGCACATATTGGCCATCTTGATGACGGCTTCGCGGGTCTGTGCGGCGGAGTGGGGGCTGACGATCAGGTTGGGGGTGTTCAGCAGCGGGTCGTCCGGCTTGGGCGGCTCATTGCAGAACACATCGGTGCCTGCTCCGGCAATGGTGCCTGCCCGGAGTGCTGCGCACAGGTCGGCTTCGTTCACGATGCCGCCGCGGCTGCAGTTGATGACCAGCGCGGTCTTTTTCATCGTGGCCAGCTCGGCTGCACCGATCATATCCCGGGTCTGCTCGGTAAGGGGCACATGGACGGTGACGATGTCCGCCGCCTTCAGCAGCTCCTTATAGTCGGCGTAATATTCTGCGCCCAGCGCCTCGATCTTTTCCTGGCTCATGAAGGGGTCGTAGCCAGCCACCTTCATGCCCACGCCCTGGCAGATCTTTGCGGTCTCGCGGCCGATGGCACCCAGGCCGATGACGCCCACGGTCTTGCCTTCCAGCTCAAAGGCCTTGTGGGCACCGCGGATCTCCCAGTTGCCCTTCTTGGTCTCCACCTGTCCCTCGTAGAGGTTCTTGGAGAGGGCGAACATCATAGCCACGGCGTGTTCTGCCACGCTGCGATTGTTGGCACCCGGGGTGATGACCACGGGGATGCCCAGCTCGGTGGCTTTCTTCACGTCCACCGAGTCGTAGCCCACACCGGTGCGGCCGATGACCTTCAGGTTGGGGCTGTTCTCAATGGCGTGGGCATCGCACTTTGCGATGCGGACGATCAGGGCATCTGCGTCCTTCATGTCGTCCAGGTAATTGTTGGGGTCCGGATTATCTTCTGCAATGATCTCGACCTGGCCGTTGGTGTCAGCCTTCAGCTTTTCAATGCCTTCCGGGCAGATCGACTGCGTCATAACAAATTTCATAGTGCTTCTCCTTCAGGTCCTGTTTTTTCCGAAGCTTGCGGCGTATGCGATGGAGTTCACCAGGCTCAGCTCGTTGCTGGTGCCGGTGCCTGCCAGCGCATAGCCTGTGCCATGGTCCACACTGACGCGGACGATGGGGAGGCCCAGCGTGATGTTCACGCCTTCCACGGCCTTCCAGGACTGCTTCTCGCGGTCATACACGAAGCCGACGGTCTTGATGGGAATGTGGCCCTGATCGTGGTACATGACCACCACGATATCGTACCAGCCGCCGATGGCCTGGCTGAACACGCTGTCCGGGGGGCAGGGGCCGATGGCGTCGATGCCCTCGGCCTTGGCGGCGTCGATGGCGGGTTTGATCTCTTCGATCTCCTCACGGCCGAACAGCCCGTTCTCGCCGCAATGGGGGTTCAGGCCTGCCACCGCTACTTTCGGGTGTTCGATGCCCATGTCCCTGCAGACCTGATCGGCGATCTCAATGACCTCCAGCACGCGGGCTTTCTTCACCCGGTCGCAGGCTTCCCGCAGCGACACATGGGTGGAAACGTGGACCACCCGGAAATCGTGGTGGGCCAGCATCATGGCGTACTTCTTGGTGCCGGTGTATTCGGCGTAGATCTCGGTGTGGCCGGAATAGTGGTGGCCTGCCATGTTGATGGCTTCCTTGCTCAGGGCGTTGGTCACGGTGGCCTGGATCTCTTTCTTCATGGCCAGGTCGATGACCTTGACAACGTACTGGAACGCAGCCTCACCGCCCAGTGCGCAGGGGCCTACATCAAAGGCTTTGGGCGGATCCTCCGCCAGGGTATCGGGGATCTTGTCTTTGGGTACGATGCCCAGGTCGATCAGGTCGATGGTGCCGTACTCGTAGCGGCCCTGTGCGGGGCTTTCCACCAGATTCAGCTTCAGGTCGATGCCGTTGACCTTTCTGGACACGGCCAGTGCATATTCCATGCAGGAGCGATCCCCCACCACCAGCGGTCGGCAGGTCTTGTAGACCTCCGGATCGTTCAGTGCCTTCACGGTGATCTCCGGTCCGTTGCCGAAGGGGTCGCCCATAGAAATACCAACGATAGGACGCTCCATTCTCATTCCCTCCTGTTTCTGAAATCAGGCCATGCCCTTTGCCTTGTTCTCTTCCAGCACCTTGCGCAGGGCCTCGGTGCCCTCTTCGCTCAGGTAAGAGAAGGGACGGCGGCATTCGCCCACCGGGTTGCCCAGCAGGGCAGCAGCCTTCTTGACCACGGTGTTGGGGTTGCCGTACTTGAACACAGCACGGAAGCTTGCAATGGAGTCCTGTGCAGCCTGTGCTTCCTCGATCTTGCCTTCCACGAACAGGTTGTAGATGGAGGACAGGACGTGGGGGTAGACGTTGGAGCAGCCTGCAATGCCGCCGGCACCGCCGGCCTGCAGGGACTTCAGGATCAGGGAATCGTTGCCGGACAGGACCTTGAAGCCCTTGTCCAGATCCTGGGTCAGGCGGATATAAGCCTGCAGGTTGTCCCAGTCGCCGCTGGAGTCCTTGGCGCCCATGATGACGTCAACGTCCTTTGCCAGCTTGGCGACGGTCTCAGGCAGCAGCTTGTTGCCGGTGCGGGCGGGGATGTTGTACAGCACGATGGGAACATCCACGTGCTTTGCCACCTCAACGTAGTGGTCGTACATCTCTTTCTGAGAAGCCACGGCGAAGCTGGGGGTGATGATGGACAGGATGTCGGCGCCCAGATCGGCAGCGCGCTTGCTCAGCTCGATGGTCTCGCGGGTGGTGATGCAGCCGGTGCCTGCGTAAACGGGGACGCGGCCCTTGACCTGATCCACGCAGGTCTCAATGATGGCCAGCTTCTCGTCGAAGGACAGCGCATAGGCCTCGCCGTTGGTGCCGATGGGGAAGATGCCGTGGACGCCGCCCTCGATCAGGCGCTCGATCTGCTGGCGGAGGACTTCCAGATTGACGGTCTCATCGGGGTTCATGGGGGTCAGGATGGGGGTGATGATGCCTTTCATAGGAACGTTCTTCATAATCGTTTTCTCCTTTTCTGCTCTGATTTTTATTCTCACGCGGTTCAAATAACTTCCAGGTAAATGTTCCGTGCGTCCTCTGCCGTCACAGGGCGCATATTGTTCACCAGCAGACGCTGCTGCTGCATTCCGGCCTCCACCAGGCCGTCCAGATCTTCGGGCTTCACACCGAAGCCCTTGTAGCTGGCGGGGATGTCCAGGTGCTTGACGATCTCTTCCAGCCAGCGGATGATGTATGCGCTCTTCTCTTCCACGGTGGTGCAGGTCTTTTCGCCGTGGACGCAGCGGTCATACGCTTCGGCGAACTTTTCGCGGCAGACGCTCTCATTGAAGCGCATGACGGGCACCAGCAGGATGGCGTTTGCAACGCCATGGGCCACATGGTACTTGCCGCCCATGGGGTAGCTCAGGGCGTGGACGGCGGTGGTGCCGGAGGCTGTGATGGCCACGCCGGCGTAGAAGCTTGCGGTCTGCATATTGATCTTGGCCTGCACGGCTTCGGGATCATCGCAGGCTTTTTCGATGTTGTTCAGGATCAGATCCAGTGCCCACATGGCATACATATCGCTGAAGGCGTTCGCCTTGTTGCTGGTCCAGCACTCAATGGCGTGGCACAGGGCGTCCACACCGGTGGAAGCCGCGATCTTGCGGGGCAGCTTCTTGATCATGATCGGGTCGAGGATGACGTAATCCGCGATCATTTCCGGATTGACGATGCCGATCTTGACTTCCTTTTCCGGCACCGCCACGATGGCGTTGGGGGTGGCCTCGGCGCCGGTGCCGGCGGTGGTGGGGATCATCAGGGTCGGAACACACTTGTGTGCCCGCAGCGGGGTATCCAGCAGCTCCTTGACGCCGTATTCATCGGTTTTGAGCAGCGAAGCCAGCTTTGCGATATCCATCACGGAACCGCCGCCCACAGCCACGATGAAGTCCGCACCCGATGCCTTGAAGGCGTCGATGGCGGCCTGTGCCTGCTGGTAGGAAGGTTCTGCGGGCAGCTCGTCGAACACGACATATTCTTTGCCGGCCTGCCCGATCTTCGCCGTGACCAGATCTGCCAGACCGGTGGCCTCGATGCCCTTATCGGTGAACACGGCCACCTTTGCGGTGTCCTTGACCAGGTTGGTCAGATTGTCCAGGCTGTTCTCGCCTCCGAACACCGCACCCGGCATTCTCAATGTGTACTGCTTCAGCATTGTCTTGTCCTCCTTGCTTTGGTTCATTCCTCGATGGTTCGATTCAGTTTGTTCAGGATCCGCAGGAGCTGGTCGCTGGGGCCAAACCCTCCGGACTTGGAAAGTACATATCGTTTTTGTCCCCTGCAGGTAAAGCTGGAAAGGACAACGCCCGGATCCATCTCACAGATGGGATGAAGCTCCGCCACGCCAAGTTCGCCCATGGTCTGGATCAGTACATCGCCGCCCGTGATCATCAGGGTGCGGCAGGTGCCGCCCGCTCCCGGCCCATCCGCTTCGATCAGGTATTTTGCCGTCCGGCCGATGGAGTCCGCGATGCGCTGCCGCATCTCTTCCACCTTCATCTGCCGCTGTTCGGCGTACCGCCGTGTGGAGCGGTTCCCGTCGGCATCGTTGGTATCGATGATGATGCAGTCACTCCGGCTCACCGCCTCGGCCATGGCTTTCAGCTTTTCTCTGCCCGCCGGGGTCTCCCAGTAGTGATCCTCCAGCTTCTCTTCCGGAGTCAGCCGCAGGCGGAGGAAGCCGTTCTGTTCGGCTTCGTCCAGCTGGGAGAGGGTGATGGGATTCACGCTTCCGCAGATCACCAGCAGCCGCTTGTCCAACCGGGGCTGCCGGGCTGCCCCGGTCCGTTCCAGACCCAGCAGACCGGGCAGGATGGCCGCGAAGCCTGCGCATCCGGCCAGCGCCTTCAGCTTTCCGTTCTGCCGGAGCACTTCGCCGGTCCTGCGGATGTCTTCCACCGACTTCGCATCGCAGATCTGGATGCCCGGGCCTTGCAGCCGGATGGGTTCTCCCGGCTCCGCCGTAACGGTGGGCAGCCCGCTCTGCTCTGCAATGATGGCTGCCACATCGGAGTTCCGCACCGGCTCGAAGGGATCCTGCCCGAACACGCTCTGGGCTACCGGCATTCCTTCAATGAGCTGCTGCCCATGCTCCGTGGTCCGGTTCATCTGGGGGAAGGCCGGTACGAAGAACAGCTGCCCGTCCGGGCTTTCCTCCGCCACCGCTTCCAGCTCGGCTCCGATGTTGCCCCGGAGCGCGGAGTCTGTCTTTTTATAAATGCAGGGCACCTTCATGGCGAATGCCCGCCGGGCGATGGAGGCCACGCACGCCTTTGCCTGCTGCGGGGGGATGTGGCGCGTTTCCGCATCGATCACCAGGACTTCCGTTTCATCGGCAAAGCGTTCAAGGTCTGCATGGGGATCGGTCAGCACCACCGTTCTGGCACCGGTCTTCGAGATCTGCACTCCGGTGTCCAGCGCTCCCGTAAAGTCATCTGCCAATATCAAAAGTGTAAACATTGCTGATTCACCGCTCTCTTTTGCTTGCCTTTTCTTTGCTTCGGTGGCCCTATTATAGCCAAAAGCCGGGCGGTTCTCAATTTCCGTTTGTGTCATTATGAAACGATTTTTATTTTTTGTCAAATTTTGTTCGCCAAAATCGTTTCATTTTAGAACATTTCCGCTTTTCCGTCTGGCGTGCAGCGTTGCATTATGTTACAATTTTATTCGGAAAGCCCCCATTTCGTTCCGTTTTGGAACGCATTGGGCAAATCTGCTGTTTTTTCCCATCGTGAGGAGGGATCTGCTTGGAAGAGATTCGCATTTTAGGGATCGCGCCCTTTGAGAGCATCCGTGCCGCCATGGAGCGCGTGGCGCGGGAAGAGTTTCCCGCGGTGCGCTTTGAAGCGTACACCGGCGACCTGGAGGAGGGCGTCAAGATCGCGCAGCGCCTTTCCAAAGAGAATTACGACGTTGTAATCTCCCGCGGCGGCACCGCAGAACTGCTGAAGAAAGAAACGACCCTGCCGGTGGTCGAGATCACCTTTTCGGTTTACGACATCCTGCGCGCCATCAAAATGGCCGAGAACTACAACAGTCTGTATGCCATCGTGGGCTTTCCCAGCATCACGGGGCCGGCCCATACGCTGTGTGACCTGCTGCGCTTCAACACGGACATCGTCACCGTTCACAGTGAGGCCGAGGTGCGCTCGGCGCTGGAGCGGCTGAAGCTGGGCGGCTACAGCATGGTCATCTGCGACAATGTCACCCACAGCGTCGCCCGGGAGCTGGGATACAGCGCCTTTCTCATCACCAGCGGCGCAGAAAGCCTGCACGCCGCCTTTGAGCACGCGGTGGATATCGCCAAAGAATACCGCCGGATGCGCCGGAAGATCGCGTTTCTGCAGAACGCCGTGCGGCAGTCCCGGGGGAACGTTCTGGTGTTCAACCGCCAGAAGGAACTGTGCTATACCACCGAGGACTCCGTCCCGGAAAAGATCCGGGATTATTTCGTCCAGCGCATCGGCGATCTTGGTTCCGGGGCAGTGCGGCAGTTCCTGTACACCGATGAGCTGACCTACCTGCGGGTCACCGCGCAGGCCATGACCTTTGCCAATGAGCCGTTCTATGTGTTCTGCTATACCCAGACCATCCTCTCCCGCAAGTCCATCAACGCGGGCATTTACCTGTATGAGCACAACGAGGTGCAGCACCTGTTCCAGGACAGCTTTCTGAGCATCAGCGGTGCCATCCGCCCGCTGGAAAAGCGGCTCTCGGCGCTGGCGGCCACGGCTCAGCCGGTGCTGATCCTGGGCGAGCCGGGCACCGGCAAGCAGCAGATTGCCAAGGCGCTGTACCTGAACAGCCCCTACAATCAGAATCCCTTTGTGGTCATCAACTGCACCACCCTGAACGAAAAGGGCTGGGAGTTCCTGTTCAACTCCCCTTCCTCTCCCCTGCTGGAAAACCACATCACCCTTTATTTTCAGGATATCGGCAAACTGGCCTACCGCAATCTGCAGGAACTGCTCTATTACTCCAACCAGATCTCGCTGAAAACACGGGTGTTCCTGATCTTCTCCTGCATCGTTTCCCCACAGAACGTCCCGCCTCCCGCCATCCAGAGCTTTTCCGCCGAGATGGGCTGCGTCGGGCTGTCGGTCATCCCGCTGCGCTCCCGTGCCGACGAGATCCCGTCGCTGGCCAACCTCTATCTGAACAGCCTGAACGCCTCCCTGGGCAAGCAGATCATCGGCCTGGCGCCCAATGCCATGGATCAGCTGATCCATTACAGCTGGCCGGACAACTTCACCGAGTTCAAGGCGGTGCTGAGCGAGCTGGCGGCACTGGCGTCCTCTTCCTATATCCTGAATGACTCCGTGACCGAAGTGCTCCTGAAGGAGCGGACGCTCCATCATGCGGAGGCCGCCCCCTCAGCGGAGAATCCCTTCTCCGGAAAAACGCTGGAACAGATCATCTCCGCTGCCATCAACCAGACCCTCTCCGACTGCGGCGGCAATCAGACCCTTGCCGCCAAAAAGCTGGGCATCAGCCGCTCCACCCTCTGGCGGCACCTGAGCTGACGCCAGCCTGCCAGACCAATGCCGCACTCCGGATAGCGTGCCTTCCTTATGTTCCATCGCTGCGGAACCCTTCCTACGAAAAAAACGGGGCTGTTGCACAAGGAAGAAAGCCGGTGCAACAGCCCCTTCACCTTGCCCCCTCCACCGGCTTCAGTGCGCTTTTGCGGTATTGCAGGGGGCTTTGTCCGGTGGCTTTTGCAAACCGGGTGGAAAAATTGCTGGCATCCCCAAAGCCTGCCTCCCGCGCGATTTCGCTGACGCTGTGATCGGTGAGGACAAGCAGCTCCTTTGCCTGGGTGATGCGGAAGTTGACCAGATAGTTATACGGCGTTGTGCCCATATATCGCCGGAACAGGCGCAGAAAGTAGCTTTTGCTCATGTGCGCCTCTGCCAGCAGGTCGGCAAGGCAAAGTTCCTTCTGGTAATTTTTGCGCAGGGTCTCCGCCGCCTGCAAAATCACCTGCCGTGCGCTGGTGGCCTCGGCCTGTGCAAGGATGCTCTGGGCACACAAGGCCAGCATCTCATGGAGCGCCAGCCCGGCGGTCACCATGCTGTCCACGGTGCTGCGCTCTATCTGTGCCAAAAGCGTTTCAAAACATTCCTGCATTTTGACCCCGGTGGGCTGCACCGGGGTCAGTTTTTTGCCCGGAAGCAGCAGCGGCTCCATGGCGGCGACCCCTGCGCCGTCCAGATGCACCCAGTAATGGTGCCAGCAGCTTTGCCCCGGTGCGGTGCAGTAGCTTTGGGGGGTGCGGCAGTTCAGCAGCAGCGCCTGCCCGGTGCCGAGCACCACATGGCTTTCCCCCTGCTCAATGAGCCCTGCACCCCGGAGGGTGTAAAACAGGATATAACTCTCCTTATCTGTGCGGGCAGTGGAAAAATGCTGCTGGGCGTAAAACACCCCAGCTTCGGTGCAGTAATAGGGCTGGGTCAGCTCTGCCTCGCTGGGGGTGGTGCGCTTCCACAGGCTTTCCGGGGTCACATCCATGTTATAAGTCAGCATGTTCCGGCTCCTCTCTTTCTGGGTCCAGTATAGCGCCCCAGCCTTTGCAGTGCAAGAGTAGACTTTTCACAAAGAATGTGTCACCTTTGCCCATGGAATCGCCCTCGTTCTGCCGGTATACTGGTAGCAGTCAAAGCCACACAGGAGGCGCATTATGCAGAAAATCTATCTTGCCATCGACATTGGTGCGTCCAGCGGACGGCACATTGTGGGATGGATCGAGAACAGCGTTCTCCGCACCGAGGAAGTATACCGTTTTCCCAATAGCGTCCAGCGGGTGGACGGCCATCTGGTATGGGACATCGACAGCCTGTTCGTCCATGTGAAGCAGGGCATCCGGGAAGCCTTTGCAAAGTACCCGGTCATCGAGAGCCTTTCTATCGACACATGGGCGGTGGACTATGTGCTGCTGAAAGACGGTCAGCCCCTCTACCCTGTCTACGCCTACCGGGACGACCGGACGCAGGCAGTACTGCCCGAAGTCCACAGCATCCTGCCCTTTGCGCAGCTCTACCAGCGCACCGGCATCCAGTTCCAGCCCTTCAACAGCATTTATCAGCTGTATGCCGACAAAAAAGCCGGTCGGCTGGCCGAAGCCGAGGACTTTCTGATGATCCCGGAGTACCTGCTGTGGCGGCTCTGTGGCGTGAAGGCGCGGGAGTACACCAATGCCACCTCCACCGGCCTTGTGAATGCCCAGACCGGGGAATACGACCCGGAGATTTTGCAGGCACTGGGCCTACCGGAAACGATGTTCCCCAAGCTCACCGCACCCGGCACGGTACTGGGAGCACTGAAAGCGGACATTGCCACCGAAGTAGGCGGACAGACCAAGGTGGTGCTGTGCGCTACCCACGACACCGCCAGTGCCGTAGAGGGTATCCCCATGGAGCAGGGCGATGCGCCGTTTCTTTCTTCCGGTACATGGAGCCTGCTGGGGGTCAAGCTGGCAAAGCCCAACACCAGCCCGGAGAGCTGCAAAGCAAACTTTACCAACGAGGGCGGCGTGGGGTACATCCGTTACCTGAAAAACATCATGGGGCTGTGGATCATCCAGTGCGTGCAAAAGCAGCTGGGCATCTCCTTTGCCGAGATGGTGGAGCTGGCCAAGACCAGCACCTACACCCGCATTTTTGATGTGAACGCAGCCCGCTTCTCTGCCCCGCAGGATATGCGCGCGGAGATTCGCACAGCTCTCGCCGAGACCGGCGAAGCCCCTGCCACGGATGCGGACCTAATCAACAGCATCTATCATTCGCTGGCATACTGCTATGGGGAAGCCTTCCGGGAGCTGGAAGTCCTCACCGGGCAGCACTGGGATAAGCTCTACATCGCAGGCGGCGGCGCAAAGAACGCCACCCTGAACGAGCTGACCGCCCACTATACCGGAAAACAGGTGGTGGCGCTGCCCATTGAGGCCACCGCCATCGGCAATTTGAAGATCCAGATGAACATTCCTGAAGGAGGAACCGTATGAGTTACGCAGAAGCAAAAGCCCGCTACGCCGCCATTGGCGTGGACACCGAGGCCGCCATTTCCCGGCTGAAAACCGTACCCATCTCCCTGCACTGTTGGCAGGGCGATGATGTCCGGGGCTTTGACACCGACCCCACCAAGCCCCTGACCGGCGGCATCCAGACCACCGGCAACTACCCCGGCCGTGCCCGCACCCCGGAGGAACTGATGGCCGACCTGGACAAGGTGCTTTCCCTCTGCCCCGGCACCAAAAAGATCAACCTCCATGCCTCCTACGCCATTTTTGACGAAGAAAATCCATGGGTAGACCGGGACAGACTGGAGCCGAAGCACTTCAAAAAATGGGTGGATTTTTGCAAGGCAAGAGGGCTGGGGGTAGACTTTAACCCCACCTTTTTCTCCCACCCCAAATGCGACCCGCTGACCCTTGCCAGCCCCAACGAGGAGACCCGGAAATTCTGGGTGGAGCACGGCAAGGCTTGCATCCGCATCAGCCAGTATCTGGCCGAGGAGCTGGGGCAGCCCTGCACCATGAACATCTGGACGGGCGACGGCTTCAAGGACATCCCGGCCGACCGCAAAGGCCCCCGGGACCGCTACAAAGCCAGCATCGACGAGATCCTGAGCGAGCCTTACGATTTCAACCTGGTAAAGCCCTGCATCGAGAGCAAGGTGTTCGGCATCGGCGTAGAGGCTTACACCGTGGGCAGCGCCGAGTTTGCCCTGAGCTATGCCGCCTTCAACCGGGAAAAGTGCATTCCCCTGATGGATAACGGCCACTACCACCCCACGGAGGTGGTCAGCGATAAGATCCCTGCCCTGCTGGCCTTCTTCCCGGAGATCGCCCTCCACATCACCCGCCCCATCCGCTGGGACTCCGACCATGTGGTGCTGTTCGACGATGAGACCAAGGAAATCTGCAAGGAGATCGTGCGCTGCGGCGGTCTGGACGGCCGGGTGAACATTGCACTGGATTACTTTGATGCCTCCATCAACCGCATCTCCGCATGGACGGTGGGCTTCCGCAACGTGGAAAAGGCGCTGCTGTCGGCCCTGTGCACCCCGCACACGGCGCTGATAGAGCTGCAGGACACCAACCAGTTCACCGAGCTGATGGTGCGGCAGGAGGAGCTGAAGACCCTGCCTTTCGGCGAGGTCTGGGACGAATACTGCCGCCGGAACGGTGTGCCGGTGGACGGTGCATGGTTTGCGGAAGTAACGAATTACGAGCAGAACGTGCTGTGCAAGCGCATTTGAAAAAGAGAGGTTTTTGAAGATGGGTATTCTGGATATTGAAATTATCAAAGGCTTTATGCGGATGTGCAACGATGGCTGGCTGCAGGGCTGGCACGAGCGCAACGGCGGCAACCTGACCTACCGCATGAAGGAAGAGGAAGTGGCGCAGTGCCGCCCCTTCTTTGACGAGCAGCCCCGGGAGTGGGTGAACATGGGCGTGCAGGCGGACAATCTGGCCGGGGAGTATTTCATCACCACCGGCTCCGGCAAATTCTTCCGCAACGTGGAGCCGGACCCCGTCCATAGCATCGGCATTGTGGAGATCAACGACAAGGGCGACAGTTGGCGCATCGTCTGGGGCTTGGAGGACGGCGCAAAGCCCACCTCCGAGTTCCCCAGCCACTTTATGAACCATAGCGTCCGCAAGGCCGCCACCAATGGCGCAAACCGCGTCATCTACCACTGCCACGCCACCAACGTGATCGCCCTGACCTACATTCTGCCCCTGACCGACCGGGACTTCACCCGTGCGTTGTGGCAGAGCGCCACCGAGTGCCCGGTGGTGTTCCCGGAGGGCGTAGGTGTCTGCCCCTGGATGGTGCCCGGCGGGGCAGATATTGCCATGGCTACCAGTGAGTTGATGAAAACCTATCAGGCAGCAATCTGGGCACAGCACGGGCTGTTTGCCTCCGGCCCGGACTTTGACATCACCTTCGGTCTGGCCCACACCATTGAAAAGAGCGCAGAAATTTACGTCAAGGTGCTCTCCATGGGCGGCGGCATCATCCGGCAGACCATCACCGACGACGACCTGCGCGCCATTGCCCGCGACTTTGGCGTGACCCTGAACGAGAAGTTCCTCAACTGAGCCATTCTCCCCCCATTTTTCTTCGTCATAGCAGAACAGGCATCCTGCCCGATACCGCCAAGCGGTAACGCAGGATGCCTGTTCTACTTTATGTTTCCCGGAATTCCATGGGCGTTTTTCCGGTAACTTGTTGAAAGACTGCACTGAAATAATTGCGGGTGGCAAAGCCAAGCTGCTCGGAAATTTCCCGGACGCTGAGCGGTGTGCTTTTCAGCAGAACCTTTGCACGTTCCATCTTTGCAAACTTTACATAGTTCGTTACGCTCAGACCCGTCTCTTCCTTAAATTTATGGGTGAGGTAGTATTCCGTGTAGCCCACCAAAGCAGCAAGATCTTCCGCCACGATCTTTTTGTCCAGATTCATCTCAATGTAATCCACGCATTTCTGGATCTGCATACTGAGGTTTGGGTTCGTCCGGTGCTTGTGGACACGCCGGATGAAGTCATCATACATCATCATTGCAAGGGGGCTCAGTTCATCCAGCGATTTTGCCGCTTCTGCGGTCTGAATGTAGCTGTCCCCCAGCGAGTATGCCTCATCCGGGGAGAGCCCGCCCTCAATGGCGGCACGGCACACCAGAGAGGTGAACACGATGATGGAGGTCTTGCTCTGGCGCAGAACATCGCTGCTCTGCACCGGTACACCCGCGCTCATGCTCATGCTGTTGGAAAGCGCCTGCTTATAATTTAAGTCTCCGGTGCGGACCATCTGCAGCATTCCCTGCTCTGCCATCCAGATCTTATGCCGGTCGTGGGGAATTGCGGCGCTTTTCAGCCGCTCTTCCTGCGCTGTGCTGCTGTTGACACTGCTCAACTCCAGCCGCTGCCCGGTCAGGCAATAGTGCATCATCAGCAAATAGCGGTTCATAATGGTGTTTTGCAGGGTAGGGACTTTTTCAAGCGCTTCGTAAAGCTGGATCGTCCATGCCACACTGATTTCCAGCTTGCTGTAATATTTCAGCCCTTCCTCCACGCCCCGCATGGTCACGTCCTGATAAAACACCGGCCCGATGACCCAGACACGCTTCAGCGTTCCCTCTTCCTTTTCAAAGGCTGCTCCCCACAAAAGGCCCAAAGCCGTTCCCAAGGTAACAGGCACATCGTCCCGGTTCCCATGCTCCAGCATCCGCTGTTTGCAGCCAAACAGTTCAAATGCGCTGGCAAGAAATGCCTCGTCCGGGCAGTTGCTCCGCAAGAGTTTCCCCTGTGCATCATAGCACCATGTATAAACGTTTCCGCCGCACTGGACAAGCTCGGAAAACAGCATCATATTCTGGAGAACATCCATGTGTAATCCCTCCGGCTCATTGATAAAAACAGTATATCATACTTCCGCCGTTTTTTCTACCGATGCCCGGAGTCCGTGCAGCAGAATGCCCGCAGAGATGGCCGCAGCGCCCACATCTGCCATCAGGTGCGCCGCCGCAATGCCCTGCACCCCGCAAAGCGCATTCATCAGGTACAGCAGCGGGATCAGCAGCAGGCCCTGCCGCAAAAGAGAGAGCACCACCGCACC
>CAKSZS010000041.1 GCA_934525845.1 uncultured Faecalibacterium sp.
CAGAGCCTGACCCAGACCGAGCGCACCGCCATTTACAACGCGGCCCGGAACACCGGGGCCTGGGGCTATGTGGAGCCGCTGAGTCAGACTCCCACCTGGGTGCACATGGATCGCCGCTACGGCACCCCCGCCTGCAGCGGCACCACGGCAGGCTACCCCACCCTGCGGCGGGGCAGCCGGGGCTGCTATGTGATGATCCTGCAGGATGCTCTTTCCACCCTGGGCTACCAGACCGGCAGCCGCATCGACGGCGTATTCGGTGCCCGCACCGAGGAAGCCCTGCGGGGCTACCAACGTCGCACCAGCCTGAGCGTGGACGGCGTGTGCGGCTGCAACAGCTGGAAAAAGATCAGCACCGCCGTCATCAGCGTGGGCCGGACCAAAACGACAATTGATTAAACCCAATTTCTTTCCCAACTTGCAAAGTTGAAACTTTCTCCCGCATCCGCCCTTTTCATTGCATGAGGTGGAAAAAAGTGTTAGAATAGCCCTATTGTTAAAATTGATTCATGTCAAGATCAAGAGGAATTTCACAAGAGGGGTATCAGGAATATGCAGTTTTCCAAACGACTGGATCTGTTCGGCGATGAGATCTTCGCCGCGCTGAACGAACGCAAGGTGGCGCTGGAAGCCCAGGGCCGCACCATTTACAATCTGAGCGTCGGCACGCCGGACTTTGCTCCGGCGGAACACATCCGCAAGGCGCTGATGGATGCCGCCGCAGACCCGCAGAACTGGAAGTACAGCCTGCGGGATACGCCCGAAATGCTGGACGCTGTGTGCAGCTACTACCAGCGCCGCTTCGGCGTGGACATCACGCCGGACCAGGTGGCCAGCTGCGCCGGAAGCCAGGAAGGCGTGGGCCATATCGGCATGGTGCTGTGCGACGAAGGCGACACCGTGCTTCTGCCCACTCCCTGCTACCCGGTGTTCATCGCGGGCAGTCTGCTGGGCGGTGCAAAGCCCTGGTATTACCCACTGACCAAGGAGCACGGCTTCCTGCCTTACGTCCAGGACATCCCCGAGGACGTTGCCCGCAGGGCCAAGTATATGATCGTTTCCCTGCCCGCCAACCCCGTGGGCAGTGTGGGCACGCCGGAGCTGTACGCCGAGCTGGTGGCCTTTGCCAAGAAGTACGACATCCTCATCATTCACGACAACGCATACAGCGACATCATCTTTGACGGGGCCGTGGGCCACAGTTTCTTCAACACCCCGGGTGCCATGGATGTGGGCGTGGAATTTTTCAGCCTGTCCAAGAGCTTCAACGTGACCGGTGCCCGCATCAGCTTCCTGGTGGGCCGCCGGGACGTGGTGGCCGCGTTCAAAAAACTGCGCGGCCAGATCGATTTCGGAATGTTCCTGCCGGTGCAGAAAGCGGCCATTGCGGCACTGACCGGCCCGCTGGACATGGTCAAGAAGCAGTGCGGCCTGTACCAGCAGCGCCGGGACGCCCTGTGCGGCGGTCTGCGCGCCATCGGCTGGGATGTGCCGGACAGCCACGGCAGTATGTTCGTGTGGGCACCCATCCCGGCCAAGTACAAAAAGAGCATGGACTTCTGCCTGGACCTGGTGGAAAAGAGCGGCGTGCTCTGCACCCCGGGTTCCAGCTTCGGCCCGCTGGGTGAGGGCTATGTGCGCTTTGCACTGACCCTGCCGCCGGAGCGCATTGCTGAGGCCGTCCAGTCCATCCGGGAAAGCGGCATCCTGGACTAACCTGAATCACAAAACAAAGGGGACTGCTGTACCAACCGGTACGGCAGTCCCCTTTATTTATATCATTGCGCAGTCACGAAGCCGTGGGAGTTTCTCTGAGGACCGTCCGCTGGGGTGGGACCCTGTTGCCCGCAGGGCAATAGGGCGGGCGATGGAATGGCCCGATTCGTGTCCGAAGAGAAAGCTTCCACTGCTTCGTCGATTACATATTTACAACATTCTCCCCATGGCCGTCCAGCCAGGTGCGCAGGTTGTTCGTGGTGATGTCCATCAGACGCTGCAAGGCTTCCCTGGTGGTCCAGGCGATGTGCGGCGTGAGCACAGCGTTCGGCAGGCGGCGCAGGCGGCTGTCCGCCGGCAGTGGTTCGGTGCCAAAGGCGTCGGCCCCGTAAAAGGCCAGATGTCCGCTTTCCAGCGCATCGACCACGGCTTCCTCGTCCACCAGCGCACCCCGGGCGGTGTTCAGCAGGATCATGCCGGGCTTGGCCTTGGCCAGCGCATCTGCACCGATGAGACCCCGGGTGGCAGGCGTTGCCGGGCAGTGCAGGCTAAGCACATCACTGCGGGAAAGCAGGGTGTCGAAGTCCACGAACTCCACCCCGTCCTCTGCGTACTCTGGGCGCACCGTGCGGGTGCACACCAGCACCTTCATGCCGAACGCCTTTGCGATGCGGGCAGTCTGCCGTCCGATGCTGCCATAGCCGTAAATGCCGAAGGACTTGTCCAGCAGCTCCACCTGCGGCAGCAGACCATACTCCGCCGGGATGTCCAGCTGCCAGTGGCCCGCCTTCATAGCACGGTCGTACCGCTCGGCACACTGGCAGATGGCCAGCAGAAGGCTGAAAGTCATCTGGGCCACGCTGTAGGTGGAGTAGCCCGGCACGTTGGCCACAGCCACCCCGTGACGGCGGCAGGCTTCCAGATCCAGATTGTCGGTGCCGGTGGCGATGATGCCCACCCATTTGAGGTTCGGGCACTGTGCCAAAACGTTCTCGTCGATGCGGCACTTGTTCAGCAGCACCAGATCGGCATCCCCGATACGGGGTGCGATCTCCTCATACGTCGTACGCACATAGCTTGTGGTGTCCGGCACCAGCGCTTTCACGCCGGACCAGTCCAGGTCGCCCGGCTCCATCACATAGCTTTCCAGGATCACTGCTTTCATCGTATTTCCTCTCTTTTTTACACATCATGGATTCAGCCCGGGTACATTGCCAGCATCGTCCCCTGCGGCTCGGGGCGGCTGTCCCGAGCCGTGTACCCCCGCGCCAGCAGAAATGCCAGCTGTGCCCGGTCTTCCAGCGGCACCCACAGCGGTTCCGCAGTCTTGGGTACGCCGTCTGCGGCCAGCACAAAGCAAGGGGCCAGACCGCTCAGCGGACGCAGCGCCTGCAGGGCAAACCCCTGCCGGATGTACAGCGGCAGCAATGCATCGGCCTGCGCGGTGCATTCCAGCACCGCCAGCACCCGTCCGCCCCGGGCCAACCGCTCCGCCCGGACGGCAGCCGCTGCCAACAGCGGTTCCGCCGCTTCCGGCTGTCGCAGGATCGGCGGAGTGAGAAACTGCCCGCCTGCAATGCTGCGCCAGCCCACCCAGGCACGCAGAGCAGCCGCCAGCGCCGTGTCCGCGTTCAGCGGCTGAAGCAGCACCGCCCCTGACGGAACGCCCTGCCCATCGCAGACGCCGCACACTTCCCCCACCGTGAGCATCCGCAGGACCTCACTGCGGGGACGGTAGAGACTGCCCGCCTCTCCCCGGGACAAAAAACAGAACTCTTCGGCGGAAAACCGCCGCACCGGCCGCTGACGCGGCGGGTCACAAACCTGGATCATTTTGGTTCCCCCATTCTTTTTTCGTGATGCAACCAGCATACGAAAAAGCGGGTGCGAACCGGCGCGAAACCGCGCGCTTCAGTCCAGTTTGATGTCCTCACTGAGCACCTGCCCGATGGGCTTTGCGATGCACAGATCGGCTTCGGCGTCCGCGCCGGTGGGCTGCATATTGATGACCACCAGATGCTCGCCCCGGAAGTACCGGATCAGTCCCGCCGCCGGGTACACCACCAGACTGGTGCCGCCGATGATGAGGGTGTCCGCGTGCCGGATGGCATTCACGGCTCCGGAGAGCACCTCTTCGTCCAGGCCCTCTTCGTAGAGCACCACGTCCGGCTTGACGATGCCGCCGCAGGCCGGACACCGGGGCACGCCGGTGCTGTTTGCGATGAAGTCCACGTCATAGAACGCCCCGCAGCGGGTGCAGTAGTTGCGCAGGGTGCTGCCGTGCAGCTCGTAGACGGTTTTGCTGCCTGCCGCCTGATGCAGGCCGTCGATGTTCTGGGTCACGACCGCTTTCAGTTTGCCTTCCCGTTCCAGCTTGGCCAGCCGCAGGTGGGCCGCGTTGGGCTTGGCCCCTTTCACGATAAGCTTGTCCCGGTAGAACCGATAGAACTCCTCCGGGTTGCGCTCCCAGAAGGTATGGCTCAGGATGGTCTCCGGCGGATAATCGTATTTCTGGTGATACAGCCCGTCCACACTGCGGAAATCCGGGATGCCGCTTTCGGTGGACACACCCGCACCGCCAAAAAAGACGATGTTCTTACTTTTTGCAAGGATGTCTTCCAATGCCTGTACCATAAAACAAAACGCCCCTTTCCCGATGGAACTTTTTATGCTAAGATACTATCAGTATAGCACATTTCCACCGGAAAGGAAGCGTTGGATTTTGAACGTCTGGTACATCAACAGCATTCTGGGCCCCCTGCGCCTGGAAGAAGAGAACGATGCCCTGTGCGGGGTGCACTTCTGCCCGGACGGCGTGCCGGATCTGGAGCCGCTGCCCCGCAAGGTCTGCGAGACCCCTCTGCTGCAGGAGGCTGAAGAACAATTGAACGAGTACTTTGCCGGGGTACGGCGGGAATTCGACCTGCCGCTGGCGCCAAAGGGCACCCCGTTCCAAAAAGCCGTGTGGGCCGAAATGAACAGGATTCCCTACGGCGAGACCCGCACCTACGGCCAGCTGGCAGCGGCCATCGGCAGGCCCAAGGCCAGCCGGGCGGTGGGCGGAGCCTGCCACTGCAACCCCATCGCCATCCTCCAGCCCTGCCACCGGGTCGTGGGGGCCAACGGCAGCCTGACCGGATATGCCTTTGGGCTGGATGTGAAGCAGTATTTGCTGGAACTGGAACGGCAGGATTAAAGCAAAGCCCCTCGTCCATGGACGAGGGGCTTTGTGTTACCGTTCATGCTCCGCAAACAACCTGCCCAGTTCCGGCAGGAGGTCATGGGGGAGCATTCCGTATTCGCCGTACCGGGCGGCGGCACGGTCGGCGGCGGCACCGTGCAGATACACGGCACAGGCCGCGGCCTCATAGGCGGGCAGGCGGCAGGCCAACAGGGCGGCGGTCATTCCCGCCAGTACATCCCCGCTGCCGCCCCGGGCAAGACCGGGGTTGCCGGTGGGGTTCACGCACACCCGGCCATCCGGGGATGCTGCCACGGTGCGGGAGCCTTTGAGCACCACCACAGCGTTCCATGCCTTTGCATAGCGCAGAGCCGTACCCTCCCGGTCCGCATTGATCTCCGCCGCCGAAAGACCGGTGAGCCGGGCCATCTCACCCGGATGCGGGGTCACGACCAGTTCCCCTGCCGGGTGGGGCATGGGCTGCCCGGCCGCCAGCAGCTGGGCCGCGGCATTCAGGCCGTCTGCATCCAGCACGGCACTGCCCGCAAAACCGGGCAGGAGCTGCTGCACCAGCGTGCGTGTCTCCGCCGCCCGGGCCGTGCTCTGCGCTGAACCGCCAAGACCGGGACCCAGCAGCAGCACCGTTGCTTTCTGCCGCTGGAGCAGCGGTACATTTTCCGGTGCAATGCCGCCCTCCGCGCCCGCTCTGCAAGGGCACAGACAGCATTCCGGCAGGCGGGCCATGGCTGCACTGACCACAGGTTCCACGCTGGCCAGCGTGACAATACCTGCCCCGGTACGCAGAGCACCTTCTGCCGCCAGCAAGGCCGCGCCGCGATAAAACGCACTGCCCGCCACGGCCAGCACGGTGCCAAAGGTGCCCTTGTGGCTGTCCCGGGCGCGGCGTGGGATGTTCTGCCAGACAAATTCAGATGTGATCTCGGTTGCCATTGTTAAATCCTCAAAATACCAGCTGATCCAGTGCCGCTTGGATGCGATTAAACGCATCTGCCAGCGGCCTACCGTCAATAAAGGCATGGCTGACTTTCATGTGCAGCGACATTTTATAACGGTCGGCTTCTGGTACATATTTTCCCCAGCCAATGCAGGGAACGATATTATAGGTCTGGTCATCGCTGCCATAAGGCGTTGTAATGACCGGCAGAGTCATCGCCTGATAATCGACCCACGGTACGCAGGAAAAATAAAGCAGGTCCGTTCGTGCAAGGTCGCTGTTTTGCGGATGGATGTTTTTCTCTGTTTTGGCCTTTTCAATGATTGCTCGTACCGTCGGGTAGAACTGCGCATACTCGCAAAATTCCGCACTGCGATTAACAAAATAGCCGTAATCGTTTGCCACCGTAAAGCTGCAATCCACCTTGTCATACAGATACGGCTCGCCATCTTGCAAACGCATCCGAAATTCCGGAATAGCATTCAATTCCCGCAGTGCCAGATACAGGAAGTTCACAAAGAACGATGTTCCAGTCACTTTGCAATGCTCTGCCAGCTGGGTCACATCCATTCGCACAGTCATGTCGTAAATGGAAGTCCGCATTCCGATAAATTCCCGGAATAGTTCCGCACGCTCCCAAGTTTCCATATCCAATTTTGTTTTCACAGTTTCTTTTTCCTCTTATTTACGCTTCTCCCTGCACCAGACTGCGAATTTGCTTTTCCACGTTCAGCACTTCCTCGTGGAACATCCGGGCCGAAACGCGCAGGGCACCATGGCCCAGAATGATGATCTGCTCCATGCCATCGGAGGTGGCCACCCGCACCCGGCGGTTTTTGCCGATCTCATGGGTGACCCGCTCGATGAACATATCCGCCGTTTCGGCTTCCTTTGTATAAACCACATGGATGTTGTGGTACTGCTCAATACTGCCGGGACTGCCCGGCACCCGGTAGGCGTCGAATACCAGAATGAGGTTGCACTTCTGGTACCCCTGATAGTTGCACAGGATGTCCATCAGCTTATGGCGGGCGGCCTCCAGGCTTTCCTTGGAGAGGGCGTTCAGCTCGTCCCACGCAAAGATGATGTTGTAGCCGTCCACCAGCAGGTATTCCGGAGCGATCTCCCACTGCTCGGCGGCAAAATCCGGACGTTCCCGCTTCTGCACCGGACGGAATGCCGCCAGCGGATCCCGCTTGATGGGGCCATAGGTGCGTTCAAAAATCCTGAGCAGTTCGGCATCCTCTTCCAGGGTGGCACGGTAGGCCATGGCCCGGCGCTGGGGTGCGGCGGTTTCCTGTGCCGGCCGGGTGCTTTTGCCCCATCCGCTGTCCACGTGCATATGACTGCGCACCTGATCCCAGGGCACCACAAACCCGGCCCCGTGGGCGCAGAACACCGAGTCTGCCGGGTTATCCAGATCGTGTTCCGGCTCGTAACCGACCGCTTCGATGATCTCCGCCGCGTTGTGGCAGGGACGGTAGCCGTCCAGCGTCAGGCTCAGATGGCCCCGGCCCCGGCTGTACCCCACCACTTCCATGGGATAACTGCGCATGGTCGCCACCGGTGCAAAGCCGGTGAGCACGGCAGTTTCTTCCCCGCTCTCGGGCGGGTCAAAGGTTCCTTCCATGCGCTGGATGTCATTCATGGCGCGGCCCAGGTTCTCCACCGGCACCTCCAGCCGAAAAGCATACCACGGCTCCAGCAGCTGGCTTTTGGCCAGCATCAGGCCCTGCCGCACGGCGCGGTAGGTGGCCTGCCGGAAGTCGCCGCCCTCGGTGTGCTTGAGGTGGGCCCGGCCCGCAATGAGGGTGATCTTCACATCGGTGAGGGGCGACCCGGTGAGCACGCCAAGGTGCTGTTTTTCTTCCAGATGGGTCAGCACCAGCCGCTGCCAGTTCTTGTCCAGCACCTCTTCCCGGCAGTCGGCGGCAAACTGCATGCCGCTGCCGCGGGGCAGAGGTTCCAATTTCAGGTGCACTTCCGCGTAATGGCGCAGCGGCTCGTAGTGGCCCACGCCCTCCATGGGTTCGGTGATGGTCTCCTTGTACAGGATGCCGCCGGGGCCGAACTCCACTTCCAGCCCGAACCGCTCGGCCAGCAGGCTGCGCAGCACCTCCAGCTGGATCTCGCCCATCAGCTGGACATGGATCTCGCCCAGCGTCTCGTTCCACACCACATGGAGCTGGGGCTCCTCTTCTTCCAGCCGGTGCAGCTTGCCCAGTGCCGCATGCACGTCGGCCCCCTCCGGCAGCAGCACCTGATAGCTCAGCACCGGTTCCAGCACCGGCAGGTCACTGTCCCGCTCCGCGCCCAGTCCCTCGCCGGGGCGGGCCTTGGTCAGGCCGGTCACGGCACACACCTGCCCGGGACCGATGGCCTCTGTCAGTGTGTATTTGGCACCGGAATACAGCCGCAGCTGGTTGGCTTTTTCGGCCCAGGGCTCGCCGTCCGCTTCGCCGGTAAGCTGGGCTTTCACTTTCAGTTCCCCGCCGGTGACCCGCAGCCAGGTCAAGCGCGCGCCCTGCTCGTCCTGCGACACCTTGAACACTTTGGCACCAAAGGCTTCCAGCGCCGGAGCCGGGCGGGTGTAACGGTCCAGCCCGTCCAGCAGGGCATCCACACCCTCCAGCTTGAGGGCCGCCCCGAACCAGCACGGGAACACATGCCGCCGGGCAATGGCGGGGATGAGGTCGGCATCCGAGAGCTGCCCAGCGTCCAGCATCCGGTCCATCAGGTTTTCGTCGCACAGGGCCAGCGCCTCGTCCCGGTCGGCCTGTTCTGCGCCAAAGTCCACAAAGCCCTCGCCCAGGCGCCGGTTCAGCTGGGCAAGAAGCTCCTGCCGCTCCATGCCGGGCAGGTCCATCTTGTTCACGAACACAAAAGTGGGCACATGGTAGCGCCGCAGCAGCCGCCAGAGCGTCTCGGTATGGCTCTGCACGCCATCGGTGCCGCTGACCACCAGCACCGCGTAATCCAGCACCTGCAGGGTGCGCTCCGTCTCGGTGGAAAAATCCACATGGCCCGGTGTGTCCAGCAGGGTGATGTCGGTATCACCCGCCGTGAGCAGGGCCTGTTTGGAAAAGATGGTGATGCCACGCGCTTTTTCCAGCGCGTCGGTGTCCAGAAAGGCGTCCTTGTGATCCACCCGGCCCAGGCGGCGGGTCACACCGGCGCGGTAGAGCATGGCTTCCGACAGGGTGGTCTTGCCGGAGTCCACATGGGCCAGAATGCCCAGTACGATTTGTTTGCGCGTTGATTCCATCCGCTCAGTCTCCCTCAATGCATATTCCTATTTATTGTATCACGGGCGGGGCAAAAAGAAAAGCGGAGCGACCGCAGCCACTCCGCTTTTTAAAAGGATTTGATTTACTCCACGATGATGCTCTTGCCAGTCATCTCTGCCGGGACAGGCAGGCCGATGTAGGGCAGCATGGTGGGTGCGATGTCGGCCAGGCAGCCGCCCTCGCGCAGCTTCACATCGCCGCAGCCAACCACCAGGAAGGGCACCACGTTGGTGGTGTGGGCGGTGAAGGGGGTGCCGTCCGGGTTCATCATCTTCTCGGCGTTGCCGTGGTCAGCAGTGATGAAGGCGCAGCCGCCGGCGTTCAGCACGGCAGAGACCACCTGGTCCACAGCAGTGTCCACAGCCTCGACGGCCTTGACGGCAGCATCGAACACGCCGGTATGGCCGACCATATCGCAGTTTGCGAAGTTCAGGATGACCACATCATACTTGCCGCTCTCGATGCGCTTGACGCACTCAGCAGCCACGGCGGGGGCACTCATCTCAGGCTGCAGGTCGTAAGTGGCGACCTTCGGGCTGGGGATGACACAGCGGTCCTCGCCCTCGTAAGGAGCCTCAACGCCGCCGTTGAAGAAGAAGGTGACGTGGGCGTACTTCTCGGTCTCAGCAATGCGCAGCTGAGTCTTGCCGTTCTCGGACAAGTACTGGCCCAGAACGTTCTTCAGCTCCACCGGCGGATATGCGACCTCGCAGTTGGGCATGGTGGCATCGTACTCGGCCATGCAGACGTAGTTCACCTGCTTGCGGCCGCCGCGGCGCTCGAAGCCGGTGAAGGCGTCGTCGCAGAAGATGCGGGTCATCTGGCGGGCACGGTCGGGGCGGAAGTTCATGAAGATGACGGTGTCGCCATCCTGCACGCGGCCGCCCTCGCAGGTGACGCAGGGCAGAACGAACTCGTCGGTCTTGTCAGCCGCATAGGAAGCCTCAATGGCCTCAGCAGCGTTGGCGGCGTGGTTGCCCTCGCCGTAAACGAAAGCGGCATAGGCCTTCTCTTCACGATCCCAGTTGTTGTCACGGTCCATGGCGTAGTAACGGCCGGAAACGCTGGCGATCTTGCCGATGCCCAGCTCGTCCAGCTTGGCCTGCAGGTCAGCCAGGAAGCGCTTGCCGTCGTGGGGGTCGGTGTCACGGCCATCGGTGATGCAGTGCAGGTAGACGTCCTTAGCACCCATGTGCTTGGCCATCTCCAGCACGCCGAACCAGTGGTCGGCGTGGCTGTGGACGCCGCCGGTGCCCACCAGGCCCATCAGGTGGATGGCCTTGCCGGCGTCGATGGCGGCCTTCATGTTCTTGACCAGCACGGGGTTCTTGAGCATCTCACCGTCCTTGATGGACTTGGTGATCAGGGTCAGCTGCTGGTACACGATACGGCCAGCGCCCATGTTGGTGTGACCGACCTCAGAGTTGCCCATCTGGCCGTCGGGCAGGCCGACCGCCATGCCGGAAGCCTCGATGGTGGTCATGGGGTATTTTTCCATCAGAGCATCCAGATGGGGGGTCTTGGCGGCGACCACAGCATTGCCGTAGGTCTCGTTCGGCACCCAGCCGAAGCCATCCATGATGCACAGAAGAACAGGTTTCTTTGCCATAAAAGTAGATCTCCTTTAGTTTTGGGAAAGCTATTTCAAAATAAAACGAGGGGCATTGCCTGGAATGTGCCCGATAGAGCGCATCTTCCGCAACTACCCCTCATCCGGCACTTCGTGCCACCTTCCCCCAAGGGGGAAGGCTTATTTTACGATTTTATCAGCCCTTGGTGGCTGCGTTGACGATGACTGCAAAGTCGGGGGCCTTCAGGGAAGCGCCGCCGATCAGGCCGCCGTCCACGTCCTTCTTGCTCAGCAGCTCTTCGCAGTTCTTGGCGTTCATGCTGCCGCCGTACTGCACGGTGGTCGCCTCGGCCACGGCCTCGCCGTACACCTCGCCGATGACCTTGCGGATCTGGCCGCAGACTTCCTCGGCCTGATCTGCAGTAGCAGTCTTGCCGGTGCCAATGGCCCAGATCGGCTCGTAAGCGATGACAACATTCTTCATCTGCTCGGCGGTCACGTCGCGCAGAGCGATCTTGGTCTGCATCCGGACCAGCTCCTCAGTGACGCCCTCTTCGCGCTGCTGCAGGCTCTCGCCCACGCAGATGATGACCTTCAGGCCAGCGTTCAGAGCAGCCAGAGCGCGCTTGTTGACGGTCTGGTCGGTCTCTGCGAAGTACTGGCGGCGCTCAGAGTGGCCCACGATGACGTACTCCACGCCCAGGTCCACCAGCATATCGGCGCTGATCTCACCGGTGAAGGCGCCGGACTTCTCGAAGTGGACATTCTCAGCACCCACATGGATGTTGGTGCCCTTGGTCTTCTCCACAGCGGTGACCAGGTCGGTATACGGAGTGCAGATGACGACCTCGCAGCCTGCGTCCTGCACGGCGGGAACCAGCTCGTCCACCAGAACAGCAGCCTCAGAGGCGGTCTTGTTCATCTTCCAGTTGCCAGCGATGATAGCCTTGCGCTTTGCCTTATCCATTGTTATTTTCTCCTTACCTTCGTAAAATATCAAACGCCCTGCGGCAAACAAAAAGGTGCGGCGGCGCAACAGCCGCCGCACCCATTGATGATGCCGGAAAAATTATGCGTTCTGGATGACTGCGATGCCGGGCAGCTCCTTGCCCTCCAGGTACTCCAGAGAAGCACCGCCGCCGGTGGAGATGTGGGTCATCTTATCGCCCAGACCCATCTGCTGCACAGCTGCTGCGCTGTCGCCGCCGCCGATGACGGTGGTAGCATCGCTCTCAGCCATGGCCTTGGCAACAGCCAGAGTGCCGGCTGCCAGGGTGGGGTTCTCGAAGACGCCCATGGGGCCGTTCCAGACAACGGTCTTGGATGCCTTGACGGCATCTGCGAACAGCTTCATGGTCTCGGGGCCGATGTCGCAGCCTTCCATGTCAGCCGGGATCGCGGTGACAGGCACGACAGTGGTCTCAACAGGAGCATCGATGGGATCGGGGAAGTCCTTGATGCAGACAGCATCGACGGGCAGGAGCAGCTTGACGCCCTTCTCCTGAGCCTTTGCCATCATTTCCTTGCAGTAGTCCAGCTTGGAGTCATCGCACAGGCTCTTGCCGACTTCGTAGCCCTGCGCCTTGACGAAGGTGTAAGCCATGCCGCCGCCGATGATCAGGGTATCGACCTTCTCCAGCAGGTTGGAGATGACATTCAGCTTGTCGGCGACCTTTGCGCCGCCCAGGATGGCGGTGAAGGGACGGACGGGATCGTTCACGGCGTTGCCCAGGTATTTGATCTCCTTCTCCATCAGGTAACCAACTGCGGTATCCTTGATGTAGTCGGTGACACCTGCGGTGGAGCAGTGTGCACGGTGGCAGCTGCCGAAGGCGTCATCCACATAGGCGTCTGCCAGAGAAGCCAGCTCCTGAGAGAACTCGGGCAGGTTCTTGGTCTCTTCCTTGCGGAAGCGGGTGTTCTGCAGCAGAACGACATCGCCGTTGTTCATGGCAGCCACGGCAGCCTTTGCGTTGTCGCCCACGACGGTATCGTCATCTGCGAACACGACGGTCTTGCCCAGCTTTGCGCTCAGAGCCACAGCAACGGGAGCCAGGCTGAACTTTGCCTCGGGGCCGTTCTTGGGCTTGCCCAGGTGGCTGCACAGGATGACCTTTGCGCCATCGTTGACCAGCTTCTGGATGGTGGGCAGAGCCGCATTGATGCGGTTCTCGTTGGTGATGACACCGTCCTTCATCGGGACGTTGAAATCGCAGCGGACAAGGACCTTCTTGCCGCAGTAGTTCTGATCGTCGATCGTCTTCTTACCTAAACCCATGGTAAAAACTCCTCTCAAGTTTTGATTTCTGAACTAGAGTTTCGCTCATTTCGGGGGCGTGCCCCGTACAATCTTATTATAAACAAATTCTGTCTGCATTGCAAGGATGTGAGATGGATAATTTATTAACAAACATTTCCGGTTGTCTGTCCAAAATGTGTCTATTTTGCCTGAATGTCCTGGCAAACGCCGTCAAAACACAAAAAGCAGGGTCTCTGCCCCGGCTGCGCCGGTGCCAGACCCTGCTCTGCAGTGATTTCGAATCAGACGCTGTAGCCCTGTGCCTTGATGACTTCCACGACCTGGGAGACGTACTTCTGACAGGTATCATGATCCGGTGCTTCCACCATCACGCGAACGACCGGCTCGGTACCGGATTCGCGGACGAGAATGCGGCCGGTATCGCCCAGCGCCTCCGCCACGGCCTGAACTGCCGCCTGCACCGCGGCATCGTCCTGCGCCGCCTTCTTGTCGGTGACCCGGACGTTTTCCAGCACCTGTGGGTAGATGGTCAGCGGTTCTGCCAGTTTGCTCAGGGGCTGCTTCTTGGCCAGCATGACTTCCATCATCTTGAGACTGGTCAGGATGCCGTCACCGGTGCTGGCATACTTGCTGAAGATGATGTGGCCGCTCTGCTCACCGCCGATGCGGCAGCCGTTCTTGGCCATGTACTCATAAACGTACTTATCGCCCACAGCAGTCTTGGCGTATCCGATGCCCAGCTCGTCGAATGCCTTGTACAGGCCAAAGTTGGACATGACGGTCGTGACCACAGTATTCGTCAGCAGTTTGCCGCGCTCCTTCATGTAGCGGCCATAGATGTACAGGATGTGATCGCCGGTGATGACATTGCCCTTTTCATCCACGCACAGGCAGCGGTCTGCATCGCCATCATAGGCAAAGCCCACATCCAGCTGATTCTCCACCACGAACTTCTGCAGGCCCTCAATGTGGGTGGAGCCGGCGTTCAGGTTGATGTTCAGGCCATTGGGCTTGTTGTTGATCACATAGGTGTCTGCACCCAGGGCATCGAACACGCTCTTGGCGATGTTCCAGCTGGCACCGTTGGCACAGTCCAGACCAACTTTGACCCCCTTGAAGGAATAGATGCCCAGAGAGATCAGGTAGCCCATGTAGCGGTTGCGGCCTGCCACATAGTCCACGGTGCACCCGATGTGCTCCCGGTGTGCGAAAGGCAGCTCCGGCCAATCCTTGTCGAACACATGGAGCTTGCCATCGATGTAATCTTCCACCAGCAGCAGGGTCTCTTCCGGCATCTTCTCACCGTAGCAGTCGATCAGTTTGATGCCGTTGTCGTAGTACGGATTGTGGCTGGCAGAGATCATAATGCCGCAGTCGAAATCATCCACACGGGCAATGTAGGCCACGGACGGGGTGGTGGTGACGTGCAGCAGATAGGCATCTGCACCGGAAGCAGTCAGGCCTGCCACAAGGCTATACTCAAACATATAAGAGCTGCGGCGGGTGTCCTTGCCAATGACGATGCGGGCAGGCTCGGTGCTGCCGTTGCGCTCGCGCAGCATATTGTAGTACCAGCCCAGAAAACGGCCGACCTTATAAGCATGATCTGCGGTCAGGTTCACGCCGGCTTCCCCGCGGAAGCCATCGGTTCCGAAATATTTTCCCATAATGCATTCCTCATTTCTTGCTGCTTACAGCAATCGGTTCTACCATATCATAGCACAACGACCGGAAAAAATCCACACAGATTGCAGCCTCTGCATCCCTCACCTTGATCTGCCGCAGATCAAGGTGCCCTTTCCAATAAAAAACACCCTTCCTCCCACGGATCTCCGCGAAAGGAAGGGTGTTGAACTCATGATACAGCCGTCGCACTGATCCCAGCATACCCGCACCGGCAAAGCCGGCACGCGCTGTTATTCAGCACGGCCTCTCAAGCACTTTTGAGCGCAGAGCTGTGATTAGCAGTTCTCAGCGAAGTACTTGATGGTACGGACCATCTGAGAGGTGTAGGAGTTCTCGTTGTCGTACCAGGACACGACCTGAACCTGATAGGTATCGTCGTCGATCTTAGCGACCATGGTCTGGGTAGCATCGAACAGAGAGCCGTAACGCATACCGATGACGTCAGAAGAGACGATCAGGTCCTCGTTGTAGCCGAAGGACTCGGAAGCAGCAGCCTTCATGGCAGCGTTGATGGACTCGACGGTGACGTCCTTGCCCTTGACAACAGCCACCAGGATGGTGGTGGAACCGGTGGGAACAGGCACGCGCTGAGCAGAGCCGATCAGCTTGCCGTTCAGCTCGGGGATGACCAGGCCGATGGCCTTAGCAGCACCGGTGGTGTTGGGAACGATGTTCTGAGCACCAGCACGAGCACGGCGCAGATCGCCCTTGCGCTGAGGACCATCCAGGATCATCTGGTCGCCGGTGTAAGCATGAACGGTGGTCATGATACCGGAAACGATGGGGTAGGTCTTGTTCAGGGTGTCAGCCATGGGAGCCAGGCAGTTGGTGGTGCAGGATGCAGCGGAGATGACCTGATCCTCAGCGGTCAGGGTCTTCTCGTTGACGGAGTAGACGATGGTCTTCAGATCCTTGCCGGCAGGAGCAGAGATGACGACCTTCTTCGCGCCAGCCTGGATGTGAGCCATGCTCTTCTCCTTGCTGGTGTAGAAGCCGGTGCACTCCAGAACGACATCAATGTTCAGCTCGCCCCAGGGAGCATCCTTTGCGTCCTTGACAGCGTAGATCTTGATCTCCTTGCCGTCGACGATGATGGAATCCTCGGTAGCCTCGACAGTGTGCTTGCCTTCGCCGATCTTGCCGCAGAAAGAGCCCTGAGCAGTATCGTACTTCAGCAGGTGAGCCAGCATCTTGGGGCTGGTCAGGTCGTTGATTGCAACAACCTCGTAACCCTCAGCGTCGAACATCTGACGGAAAGCCAGACGGCCAATACGGCCGAAACCATTGATAGCAACTCTAACAGCCATGTTAATAGTACCTCCTAATTGTTCTTACCCTTATGATCGGATAAATCACGGTATCTTTATTTTAGACCAAAACGCGGAAAGTTTCAAGTGTCTGCCAAAAAATTAACAAGTGAATTTCATCATTTTTTGCTTTTGTACGATTTTGCCGTATTTCCTTCTGCATTTTTGGGTATTTACACCAAGGTCCTTTTCCGGTTCTTCCTTACTGTGCATGGCGGGCATTGTAGGCCGTCCCCGCCGCGCACACGCCGCCCAGCATCCCGATCAGACACAGCGCTGCGTGGAACGGGATATCCGTCAGGTAACCGCCGGGATAAACCAGCCCCTGTACCAGCTGAGGAAACTCCCAGCACAGACACAGGCAGAACGCCGCCAGGCCGGACGCGCACAGGGCCTTGCCATTGCCCGGCTCCGGCAGGTACAGTGCCCGCGCCAGTGCAGACAGGAACAGCAGAGCGGCCAGCATCTGCCAGACCGCTGATGTAGGTGCCGCCCGGTGCCAGCTGGAGCTGTTTTCCATAAAGCGCATCAGCACGTTCCAGTAGAACAGCACGCTGCCCAGAACCGCCAGCGGCAGGCCGCCCTTGGGAGCCGTCCAGCCGGTCTTGGAGAGCCAGCTGCGGGCCAGCACCAGCATCCAGACTGCGCACAGCAGTTCCAGCACAGCACGGATGCCCCAGGTCACGCCCATGAACTGTGCAAAATACAGCCGGAGACCCGCCGTTACCACCAGCAGCACGCCGGCCAGTGCAGACAGGACGCCTGCAGATTTTTTGGGCTGCTGCAGGTTCTTTGCGTTTCCGGCGCAGTGCCGGCCAACGAGCACGGCCGCCAGCACCGCCGCGCCCAGTGCGGCATAGCGCACCCAGACCGGCCCCACCACACACAGGCCGCTCACCGGGTCGGTGCCCAGCAGCAGGTCTGCCGTGCGGGCAATGCCCAGCAGAACAGAAAGGGTAAAACTCAGCAAAATCAATGCATCCATCAGCGTTCCTCGATCGGCTTATATTTCTGTCGCACGCCCAGATACTTATAGGCGGGACGGATGATGCGGTTGGCAAAGACAACTTCCTCTACGCGGTGTGCACACCAGCCCGGCACACGGGCGATGGCGAACAGCGGAGTGTAAATATCTTCGGAGATGCCCAGCATATTGTAGATCAGGCCGCTGAACAGGTCCACATTGGCGCAGACCGGTTTGGTGCTGCCCTTTTCTTCGGCAAAGATGCCGGGTGCCAGCCGCTCGATGCTGCACAGCATATTGTACTCTTCTTCAAAGCCCTTGTCGTAGGCCAGATGGCGGGCACGCTCTTTCAGAATCACTTCGCGGGGGTCGCTGATGGTGTACACTGCATGGCCCATGCCATAGATCAGGCCGGAGCCGTCGCCCGCCTGCTTGCGCAGGATGCGGCGCAGATACTCACGCACTTCGTCATCGTCGTCCGGATTTTCCACGTGCTTCAGGATGTCCTGCAGCTGGCGGTTCACCATCAGGTTGGCGCCGCCGTGCTTGGGGCCTTTCAGTGCACCGATGGCCGCCGAGATGGCAGAATAGGTGTCTGTGCCCGAAGAGGACAGCACACGGGTGGTAAAGGTGGAGCAGTTGCCGCCGCCGTGGTCTGCGTGCACCAGCAGGCACATATCCAG
>CAKSZS010000042.1 GCA_934525845.1 uncultured Faecalibacterium sp.
ACGGAGTTGTCCTGATCCTCGACCATGCCGAAGACACCGTTCTCGAAGCCGAAGCCCTGCAGGAACCACAGCACGACGGTCGCCAGCAGAATGACGGAACCTGCACGCTTGATGAAGGACCAGCCGCGCTCCCAGGTAGCACGGAACACGTTGCCCCAGGCAGGCACATGGTAAGCGGGCAGCTCCATAACGAAGGGAGCAGGGTCACCGGCAAAAATCTTGGTCTTTTTCAGGATGATGCCGGAGCAGATGATGGCAGCCATGCCGATGAAGTAAGCAGAAACAGCCACCAGCGGAGAGCCGCCGAACATGGCACCTGCGATCAGGCCGATGATGGGCATCTTGGCACCGCAGGGGATGAAGCAGGTGGTCATGATGGTCATGCGGCGGTCACGCTCGTTCTCGATGGTACGGGAAGCCATGACGCCCGGAACACCGCAGCCGGTACCCACCAGCACGGGGATGAAGCTCTTGCCGGACAGGCCGAACTTGCGGAAGATACGGTCCATGATGAAGGCCACACGGGACATATAGCCGATGTCCTCCAGGATGGACAGCAGGAAGAACAGAACCAGCATCTGCGGAACGAAGCCCAGAACTGCGCCGACACCGGCGACGATGCCGTCCATGATCAGGCCGTACAGCCAGCCTGCCACGCCGATGCTCTCCAGGAAGCCGCCCAGTGCGCCCGGCACGATCTCACCGAACAGCACATCGTTGGTCCAGTCGGTGGCAAAGGTGCCGATGGACCAGCCTCCGTCTGCAATGGAGGTGCCCATGGACAGGGAGTACATCAGGATCATGACCAGCGCGAAGATGGGCAGCGCCAGGACGCGGTTGGTGACGATCTGGTCCACCTTGTCGGAGATGGTCAGGTGCTCCACGCGGGCCTTCTTCTTGACGGCCTTGGAGACCACGGTGTTGATGTAGGCATAGCGCTGGTTGGTGATGATGCTCTCGGCATCGTCGTCCATTTCCTTCTCGCAGTCCTTGATGTGCTCGTCGATGTGGGCGATCAGGTCCTTATCCAGCTTCAGCTCTTCCATGACCTTGTCGTCGCGCTCGAACAGCTTGACGGCGTACCAGCGCAGGAAGCGGTCATCCACCTTGCCCTGAATGGACTCTTCGATGTGGGCAATGGCGTGCTCCACACTGCCGGTAAACACATGGGGCAGTTCGCCGGCCTTCTTGCCCTGGGCAGCGGCCACGGCAGCCTTGGCAGCAGCCTCGGTGCCCTCGCCCTTCAGAGCGCTGATCTCGACCGCCTCGCAGCCCAGCTCGGCGCTCAGCTTCTTCAGGTCGATCTTGTCGCCGTTCTTGCGCACCAGGTCGATCATGTTCACAGCCATGACCACCGGGATGCCCAGCTCGATCAGCTGGGTGGTCAGGTACAGGTTGCGCTCGATGTTGGTGCCGTCGATGATGTTCAGGATGGCGTCGGGCTTCTCCTTGACCAGATAAGTACGGGAGACGACTTCCTCCAGCGTGTACGGAGACAGCGAGTAGATACCGGGCAGGTCCTGGATGATGACATCCTTGTCGCCCTTCAGCTTGCCTTCCTTCTTTTCCACCGTAACGCCGGGCCAGTTGCCGACGTACTGGTTGGAGCCGGTCAGATTATTGAACAGGGTCGTTTTACCGCAGTTCGGGTTACCGGCAAGTGCAATCTTAATGCTCATTGCGTGTTCCTTTCCTCCCTTTGGAATCAGACGATTTCGATCATCTCAGCGTCAGCCTTGCGGACGCTCAGCTCGTAGTTGCGCACGGTCAGCTCCATGGGGTCGCCCAGGGGGGCCACCTTGCGGACATAGATCTCCACGCCCTTGGTGATGCCCATGTCCATGATGCGGCGCTTGACCGGGCCTTCGCCATGCAGCTTGGCCACGGTGACGGTCTCGCCGACCTTTGCGTCTTTCAGAGTCTTCATTGTAAATCCTCCTCTACTTGTCTTTATCGGAGACTATCCCAGTTTCGGAGCGTCTCCCAAACGGTGCTGCACACACCGTTCAGCCAAATTCAGCCGATCATAATGCGGTTTGCCATGGTCTTATCCAGCGCGATGCGGCTCTCCTTGACCTGAATGATCAGGTTGCCTGCGATCTCGTTGACCACGGTGACCTCGCTGTCCACCACAAAGCCCAGCTCTGCCAGATGCAGCCGGATCTCGTCCTTGCCGGTGATCTTCTTGATGGTAACGGTCTCGCCCGCTTTTGCCATTGTCAGAGGCATCATATGCTTCCCACTCCTTACCCTGTTTTCAGGAATTTTTGCAGCCGCAGCCATCAGTTAGTCAGCCGCAACTATCAGCATGGATAGTTTATACTTACTAACCTTATTTGTCAATAATTTTTTCATATTTGAAAGTTAGTTCATATGAACAAACAAATTTTCTGCCCGATTTTTTTGAAAAATTTATCACAATCAACAATGACTAACTCTATTTCTTGAGTATTTTGTGTTGTGCTTTTCAATTTTCTTCAGGTTTTTATTGTATGGTTTTCACGCAAAACCAGCATTTTTTCGGTTCATTTCGCGCGTTTTCCCTAAAAATGACACAGCCGCGTGGTGCAGTGGTCAGTCTGCGCCGCGCGGCCGCGTGTCAAAAGGAGGATTTCTTCCCGCCGGTGCGTGGACACCGGCGGGCGCCAGGATAAAAAGAGAGTATTTGAAAAGAGAATGTCAAAATTTCAAGCCGCCACTGCCAGGCGGAGAATGGGAGTGCCGCTGTGGAACAGCCGCAGATACACGGCGGTGCACTTGGTAAGCTGTGCAAAATGCTTCTGCGCGGTCTGCGGGTCACCGTAGGCTTTCCAGCAACCACAGCAGGTGAAATTCTGCCCGTGGTTCTCAATGAAGCCCACCACATCGGTAAGCGGATACCCCAGGAACACGCCGATTTCATGCGGAAATTCCGCCGCGCAGCACAGGCGGCGGGACAACTGCGTCAACAATGTGCTGCAGTCTGCGGCGTCTGCAGGCAGCCGGTAGCCCTCCTGCTGAAGAAATGCGCGTACCTTTTCATCGGCCAGCACCGCCTGCAGCTTGCTTTCCCGGTACACATACACCAGATAGCGGTGGGTATGCACACAACCCTTCAGTACCCGGACCCGCAGGCCCTTGGGGTTCAGCTGTGCATTCCAGTTTCTCACCCGTCGGGCAAGGTCGGCACAGTCGCTGGTCTCGTAACGGAACAGCCCCGCAGGCTTCAGGCTGGCCAGCACCGGCGCACATTGCTCGATCATGACGGTCTCAAAATTGCGTTCCATCGGCGCAGCCTCCTCTGCCTGTCATGGGATTATTCTGTCCCGTGTTTCGGCTTTTATCAGTTAGACTCTTCTAACCGCCTGTCTGAAAAAGAAACGGCATCCGGTTTGGGCCGGGACTGCTGCCGTTCTCTGTGTGGTTAGTTATTTCTAACGTAACTGTATCTTACCACACCGCCGGGGCGCTGTCAACACTTTTCCCGAAAAAAGTTATTTATGACAAACCGCGCAGGTTTCCGGAAAGTTTTTTCGGCATTCCTACTGTTTCAAAGGAGGTTGTGGTATAATGAGAGAAACCCTCTCAGGCGCTGACGCGCCAGCTCCCCCGAAGGGGGGAGCTTTTCTCTCACGAATGGAAAAGTACTCCTTCTTAGTCTATGAAGCATCGCTTTACCGGTCGATCGCACAAAGCTCCCCCTTCGGGACCGATTTCCCCCGGCTGGGGGAAAATGGCAAAGCCAAAAGGGGGAACAGCTGGCATCGAGCAAAGCGAGATGACTGAGAGGGTTTATTCTATAAAAGGAGCACACCCATGGCAGCACCCATCACACTCTCCGCATTGGCGGAGCTTCTCACCGCCGCGCTGGCCCAGCGGCCCGCACAGCCGCTGGTTCTGGCCCTGGATGGCCGCTGCGGCAGTGGCAAGACCACATTGGCCGCCGCATTGGCCCAGCGTTTTCCGGCCAGCATCACCCTGCACACCGATGATTTCTACCTGCCGCCGGCCCAGCGCATGGACGGCTGGGAGCGTATTCCCTGCGCCAACATGGACCTGACCCGTCTGCGGGACGAAGTCCTGTGCCCCGCAAAGGCCGGAAATCCGGTGCCCTACCGGGCCTACTCCTGCCGGGAGGGTGCTTATCTGCCCGTGCAGCAGCTTGCCGCACAGCCGCTGGTGATCCTGGAGGGCAGCTACAGCCACCACCCGCTGCTGGCCCCGCACGAGGCATTCCGAGTGTTCGTGACCTGCTCCAAGGCCGAGCAGACCCGCCGCCTGCGGGCGCGGGAGGGCGCACGCTATGCCAATTTCGCCGCCCGGTGGATCCCGCTGGAAGAGGGGTACTTTGCACAGTACGGCATTGAGGAACGTGCCGATTTTGTGGTGGATACCACATTGTAAGTATAATATACAATAAGGAGCAGATTTGAGACTGTGCGTCTTGAACCTGCTCCTTTTATTTTACAAGGTTATTCACGATTTTGGAAAGGGCTTCAAATTCTTCCGAGTCAAGCTTTTTCAGGTTGGCGATCATCCCGCGCAATGCTTCCGGGTTGCCTGCATCGACATCAAAAAATTCCTTCGGCGTGATGTGGAGGTACTCGCAGATATAGAAAAAGTTCGTCATAGTCGGAAAGGTCTTTCCACTTTCGATAGAATTGATATACCCGTGGTTCTGTCCCAGCGACAAACTCATATCCCGGGCTGAAACGCCTTTCTGCATTCGAAGCTGCGTCAACCGACGTGCAAACATCTCTTCGTACAAATACCATCACCGTCCTTTTGTCATATTGTATCGGATAGCACCGTAAATTTTGGCGCTTTTTATATTCCACTTCTCTTGTGGTATCATTTTATTTCTGATATAATTTAATCAGTAACAGAATTATCACTAGATTTTGAGGAGGAATACAATGTTTGACTTGTTTGGAAGCAAGAGGAAAGCAATTCTTGCACTACCTGATTTTCAAAAATCATTAGTTTTTGCCAATGACATCTGTTTTCTTATTCACTCCATGTCAGACACCAGTTGCTTTATTAACATTACCCCCGACAAGGATGCTAATATTGCATCTGCTTTTTCTCTTACTTTTTCCACAACTCTTACCAACTCTTTACTTCGTTATGCATTAAATGACTATTACTCCGACTTTTGTCTTACCAATCGGTTTCATATAAGTCGGGTCTCTTTTTCTCGCTCTAATCTATCTCAAGCAGAAATTGAAAAACGCATTAATGACAGCCGAATTAATGAAGAAAAAATAAGGGAACGCTATTTATCGAATATTCGTCAAGCTCTTTTCAAATCTCCTGACGCACTCGCACTTTACACTAAATATCAAAATTCTAACTATTTCGACATCTATGATCTATTATATAATTGTTTCGGCATCGGAGATTCTTCAGCTTGCCGCTATATCGCATCCGATGATGAGCATATTCCATTTACTTGGACGCTTCCATTTCGTACAGGTTTATCTAATAGCTATCCGAACGGAAAAGTCAAACCCAAATCCGTTCTTTGCGACGAAATCAACTATTGCACAACCATTTTCTTAAATGAACTCAAAAAACAATACTAAAGGAGATATTATGGCAGAAATTTATCGTGGCACCGGTTGGAGTTCTGACCTGATCGGTGAAACCAAAAATGGCACCGTCTACCGCGGCACTGGATGGAGTTCCGATGCCGTCGGCGAATACAAGGACGGCACTATTTACCGTGGGCTTGGCCTGCACTCAGACGCCATCGGTGAGTATAAGAACGGCACCATTTATACCGGGCTTGGTCTGCATTCCCGTGAAGTTGGTGAGTACAAGGATGGAACCATTTACCGTGGAACCGGCTGGCACTCCACTGCAATTGGCGAATATAAGGACGGTTCGGACGGTGTAGCCGCCGCTGCGCTCCTGCTCCTTGCCGCCGACCTGCTGTAAGTATTTTCAAAACACGCAAAAAGCACCTGCCGTGGAAAAATCTCCACAGCAGGTGCTTTTCTTTGCTTTCAGTGCTTTACAGGCTATTACTTATTCTTGTACATATCCTGATAGTAGTTCTGGTAATCGCCGCTGGTGACGTGATCCATCCACTCCTGATGATTCAGGTACCAGTCGATGGTCAGCACGATGCCTTTTTCAAAGGGAGTCTCGGGGTACCAGCCCAGATCGTTCTTGATCTTGGTGGGGTCGATGCCGTAACGGCGGTCATGGCCCAGACGATCTGCAACGTGCTTGATGAGGTCCTCGCTGATGCCCTCGTCCTGCAGACGGTCATGCAGCTGGCTGATGATGGTCTTGACGATGAAGATGTTGGGGCGCTCGTTGTGGCCGCCCACATTGTACACCTCGCCGACCTTGCCGCCATTGCACACCATGTCGATGGCCTTGCAGTGATCCTCCACATACAGCCAGTCGCGGATCTGCATACCGTCGCCGTAGACAGGCAGCTGCTTGTGGTGCTTGACGTTGTTGATCATCAGGGGGATCAGCTTCTCCGGGAACTGGTAGGGGCCGTAGTTGTTGGAGCAGCGGGTGATGTTCACAGGCATTCCGTAGGTGTCGTGGAACGCCATGACAAACATATCCGCGCTGGCCTTGGAGGAAGAATAGGGGCTGTGGGGGCACAGCGGAGTGGTCTCCATGAAGAAGCCCTCGGCACCCAGAGCGCCGTACACCTCATCGGTGGACACCTGCAGGTACTTCTTGCCCTCTTTCCAGGTCTTGGCGTCGGCATCGTACCAGGCTTCCTTGGCGCGCTGCAGCAGGTTGACGGTGCCCATCACGTTGCTCTGCACAAAGATCTCCGGGTTCTTGATGGAGCGGTCCACATGGCTCTCGGCGGCAAAGTTGATGACGTAATCGAAATCATACTTTTGGAACAGGCTCTCCACCAGTTCCTTGTCGCAGATATCGCCCTGCACGAACACATGGCGGGGGTCACCCTCCACGTCCTTCAGGTTTTCCAGGTTGCCGGCGTAGGTCAGCTTATCCAGGTTGACCAGCAGGATCTCCGGGTACTTCTTGAGCATATAATGCACAAAGTTGGAACCAATAAAGCCGGCACAGCCGGTGATCAGATAGGTTTTCATATTGTATATTTCCTCAAATTCATCGTTGCTGAATACGCCCTCATCCGTCATTGCTGCGCAATGCCACCTTCCCCCGTCCGGGGGAAGGCTTGACGAGCACTACCGTACCATAAGGCTCCCCCCAGTCGGGGGAAGCTGTCACCGGAGGTGACTGATGAGGGTGCTTCCTTGCAAAATCAGTCTTTCATTCCGTTGTCGCCGTCCCAGTGGGCGAAGAAGCAGGCCAGTGCATCCTTCCAGTCACGGACGTCGTTGCCCACGGTGCAGCGCAGCATCCGGTTGTCCAGAGCGCTCCACTTGGGGCGGTCGGCACTGTCCGGGTGCTTTGCCTTGTACTCCGCACTGGTACAGGGAGCCACGGTGGCGTCCACCCCGGACAGGCGGATGATCTCGGAAGCGAAATCATACCAGGAGCACACACCCTCGCCGGTGCAGTGGTACAGACCATACTCGTGGGTCACGCACAGCTGCAGGATCTCGTGGGCCAGGTCCACCGCGTTGGTGGGGTTGCCGCACTGGTCGTTGACCACTTCCAGCTTGCCGAACTTCCTGCCGGCGTTGACGATGGTCTTGACGAAGTTCTTGCCATAGTAGCTGTACAGCCAGGCCGTGCGCACGATGAAGTGGCGGTGGCAGAACTGCTCCACATACTTTTCGCCCATGAGCTTGGTGGAGCCGTAGGCGCTGATGGGGCCGGGAAGGGTGGCCTCGTCCTGCGGGATGCCGCCGTTCTCGCGGCCGGAGAACACATAGTCGGTGGAAACGTGCACCAGGCGGGCGCCGGTCTTTTCGGCGGCCTGAGCCAGGTTGCGGGGACCCAAGGCGTTGGCCTTGAAGGCAGCGTCGTGGTTCACCTCGCAGCCGTCCACGTTGGTGTAGGCGGCGCAGTTGATGATGACATCCGGGCGGTTGCGGCGGATGAACTCATCCACCATCCGGTAGTTGGAAATATCCAGCTCCGGCAGGTCCACCGGCAGAACGGTGGCGTTGAGCAGCTTTTCGGGGATAGGGCCGATCTCGCTGCGTCCTTCCCGCAGCTGCTTGAGGATCTCGGTGCCCAACTGCCCCTTGCAGCCGGTAACAATGATTTTCATAACAGAATGCCTCTCTTATGCTTAGTATCGCAGCTTTCCGTCTGCAACGTTCTTCAGGTGCTGGCCGTAAGGGCTCTTGCCATAGCGCTCGGCGCTTGCCAGCAGGGTCTCGCGGTCAATCCAGCCATACTTGAAGGCGATCTCCTCCGGGGCGCTGATCTTGATGCCCTGGCGCTTCTCGATCATGCGCACAAAGTCGGCAGCGTCCACCAGGCTGTCCATCGTGCCGGTATCCAGCCAGGCAAAGCCGCGGCCCAGCAGCTGGACATCCAGCTCGTCCTTCTTCAGGTACATATCGTTCAGGGTGGTGATCTCCAGTTCGCCGCGGGCCGAAGGCTTGACCTGCTTGGCCATCTGAACGACTTCCTTGTTGTAGAAATACAGGCCGGTGATGGCGTAATTGCTCTTGGGGTGCTGGGGCTTTTCCTCCACGCTCAGCACCTTGCCGTCCTTGTCGAACTCCACGATGCCGAAGCGCTCGGGATCCGGCACATAGTAGCCGAACACAGTGCAGCGGCCCTTGGTCTCTGCGTTGGAAGCAGCCGTTTTCAGGATCTTGGAGAAGCCGTTGCCGTAGAAAATATTATCGCCCAGGATCATGGCACAGCAGTCATCGCCGATGAACTCCTCACCCAGGATAAAGGCCTGTGCCAGGCCGTCCGGCGAGGGCTGGACTTTGTACTGCAGATGGATGCCGTACTGGCTGCCATCGCCCAGCAGCGCCTCAAAGCGGGGCGTATCGGTGGGGGTGGAAATGATCAGGATGTCCTGAATGCCTGCCAGCATGAGGGTGGACAGGGGGTAGTAGATCATCGGCTTGTCGTAGACCGGCAGCAGCTGTTTGCTGGTGACCATGGTCAGCGGGTAAAGCCGGGTGCCGGCACCGCCGGCAAGAATGATACCTTTCATGTTTGTGCACTCCTTTAAATTTTCTCAAAAAGTTGTGCAGCTGTACGCGCACCGAACCCGGGCAGCCGGGCCGGAACACGTATGGATTCAAAGCGGAGCTGCGTCCGCTGTCAACTTGTTCACCACTGTCCTCTCCTGCAAAAGGAGATAACAGTTCACTTTATTTTACTATCAATTCACATAAAAAGCAAGAAAGAACGGCCCTTCCGGCAAAATTTCCGGAAAAGCCGTTGCAAAAATTTTTTATCTTACCACGCAAAGCCCCACTTGGAAAAATAACGCAGCAGACTGCGCAGCTGCCACAGAAAGGGCTTCAGACTGCGGTGGGCGGCCCGGTGCCAGGCATGGATGGCCGTGTACTGGGGCACCAAATACGCCTTGCCCTTTGTGCGCATCTTCTGGGTCAGGTCGGCGTCCTCCACATACATAAAGTAGTGCTCGTCAAAGCCCCCCACCGCCTTGAAGGCTGCGGTTTCCACCGCCGAAAAGCTGCCGGTGCAAAACTCGATCTCAGTGGGCTGGGTCAGGTCCCGGTCCGCCATGAGGTAGCGTTCGTTGTACTTGGCCCAGAACTTCAGGCAGGGCAGCTGGCGGTAGACCATGGCCCGCACATTGCACCGGCGTAGCGGTAGCCGCTGGGGCTGCCCGTCCGGAAAGGTCAGGGCCGGGCGGGCCATCACCACACCGGGGTGCTGTACCATCCAGTCTGCCAGGTCGCTCAGGGTGTCGGCGGTGAGCTGGATGTCCGGGTTCAGGATAAAATGCACCCGGCTCTGCAGCAGCGAAAGCACGGTGTTGTGGCCGGTGCCGAAGCCGCCGTTCTCCATCCGGCAGAGCACCTGCACCTTCTGGTCGGGCCGGATGCGCAGGGTGCCGTCCCGGGCGGCTTCGGTCAGGCGCTGGCCGCTGCCGTCCGGGCTGGCATTGTCCACCAGATACAGCGTCAGCGGATGGCGGCGGGTGCAGTCCAGCACGGTCTGGGCCGCCCGCAGGGCCTCCTCTGCGCCGTTATAAACTACGATACAGGCTGAAAGTTCCACCAGAGTTCCTCTTTTCGTTTTCAATCAGTTTTCCGAACACAGCTCCCCCTTTCGGGGGAGCCGTCTGCGCAGCAGACTGAGAGGGTCACTCCAGCGGCTTGATGTCGAAGGTGAAGTCCTCCTTCATCAGGTCAAAGTTCGGGTTCAGGCAGGGGTCCCCGGCGGCCAGCTGCTTGGCCCACCGCTGCTGGAACCGCTTCACTTCCGACTCAAAGCGCTTGCGCTTGGCCGGGCTCTCGTCCAGGCCGCGGCTCTTGCTCTCGTAGTGATACAGCTGGGCAAAGGGGGTAAAGACATTGGTATACCCGGCCTCCCGCACGCGGACGCAGAAGTCCACATCGTTGAAGGCCACAGCAAAACTCTCGTCCAGGCCGTTCACCTCGTCGTACACGCTCTTGCGCACCATCAGGCAGGCAGCGGTCACGGCATAGACATCCTGCGCATAGACCAGACGGCCCATGTAGCCGGGGTGTCCCACCGGGAAGTTTTTATGCATATGTGCGGCCAGCGTCAGGAAGCCGAAGCCGATGCCGGCGTGCTGGATGGTGTTGTCCGGATACAGCAGCTTGGCGCCCACACAGCCCACGCGGTCCTGCTGGGCATACATGACCATTTCCTCGATCCAGCGCGGAGCGATGACCTCGGTGTCGTTGTTGAGCAGCAGGAGGTATTCGCCCCTGGCTTCTCTGGCGCCGAAGTTGTTCAGGGCGCTGTAGTTGAAGCCCGTGCCCTTCCAGTACAGCACCCGCAGGTTGTCCGGGTGCTCCTTCTGCAGCTGGTCATAGAACCGGAAGGTCTCTTCCTCCCTGCTGTTGTTCTCAATGATGAGGATCTCAAAATCCGGATAGGTCGTTTTGCGGTAAATGGAATCCACACAGGTGCGCAGATCCGCGGAATGGTCACAGCTGGGGATCAGGATGCTCACCTTGCCGGGCTTGGTGATGGTGTAATCCGTCTTGTAGAAGCCCGGGGTGTTGGGGATCATGGTCACGTCATCCACCGGCACGCCCACGCGCTTGTAGTGGGCACGCAGGGCCTTCATGGCGGCTTCCAGACAGTACATCTTGGCGGAAATGTTGCTGGCCACACTGGTAGGGCTGGAACGCCAGTAGTACAGCAGGTGCGGGATGTGCACCACCTTTTTGGCCTGTTCGGTCAGGCGCAGGTACAGGTCATAGTCCTGGCTGCCGTTGAACTCGGCACGCTCATCACCGCCCACCTGCGCCAGAAGCTTTGCGCTGAAGACGCTCAGATGGCAGATGTAGTTGTTGGAGCGCAGGTTGTCCAGCATATAATCCGGCTTGAAGTGATATACCGTCAGATGGTCGATGTCGCCCTCAAAGGTCACTTCATCGGTATAGACAAAATCCGCGCCCTGCTCGGCAATGGCCTGCGCCACATACCACAGGGCACAGGGATGCAGGATGTCATCATGATCCAGCAGGGCGACGTACTCGCCCCTGACCATGGCAAAGCCCTGGTTCGTGTTGCCCGCGATGCCGTCATTCTTGTCCAGTTTCTGGTAGCGGATGCGGGGATCGGACGCCGCACGGGCTTTCACGGTCTGGCCCACCGAGGCATCCTGTCCGGCATCCACCATGCACAGCTCCCAGCTGCGGTAGCTCTGGTTCTGCACCGAGTCCAGCAGCTCCACCAGAAACTGCTGCGGGGTGTTGTACAGCGGCACCACAATGCTGATGAGGGGGGCATCCGGCTGGTTTGCCGCCTGCTTTACCAGCAGCTCTGCGCTGGCAAAGCGGTCTGCGGGCATCGCCTTGCCCGGGAAGAGCTTTTTGTATTCCCGCTTGGCTTTGGCCTGCGCCATCATGCCGGAAAGGCCCACCTGCCGCAGGGCGGCAAAGAACACGAACAGCGGGAAGGTGTGCCAGAGCTGACGGCACTTGCTGACCAGATACCGCATGGGCCAGGTCAGTTTCCAGAACTGTGAATTCACCACACTGTTCAGGGTGCGTTCCAGTTCCTGTTCGTGGCTGCGGCTCAGGGACAGGTCACTGCGCAGACGCTCCAGCTGTGCCCCCTGCTCTTCCGCCGTGCGTTCTGCCCGGTCGGCACGCTCCCGCAGGGCGTCCAGCTCTTCTTCGTAGTGCACCAGCTGCTCTGCGGCATCCGGCTGCTCTGCCCCCCGGCGGAACAGGGCTGCAGCGCTGCCATTGCTCTGTGCTTTCCATGCAAAATCCCGGTACAGCCCCTGTTTGGCCAGCCGCCCGGCGCATTCTGCCAGGGCAGTCTCCCCTTCACAGACCAGCAGCACGGTGTCCGCCGTTTTTTCCGGCAGATCTGCCCATGCCGGATCTTCCACCACCAGCAGCTCCGGCGCTTCCTGTTCAGAGACAAGCGCCGCACCGGCTTTCCTCAGGGCGTTTTCCAGCGTGCCGCTGCCGCCCAGTACCTGCACCCTGCGGGGCGCAAGCTCCCGCACGATGCGCTGTGCCAGATCCCGGCTGCGCGCCGCCTCCTGTCTGGTTTCCGTTTCCTTCTCCAACTCCATGCCAATCTCCATTCCTGTGACACACTTTTATTTAAAACGCACTCCGGCGTTGTCTTGTACACAAACGTGTATAGTATACCAAATCCCGCCGGGTTTGAGAAGCAATTCCCAAAATTTTAACCGAAAAGTCCTCTCAGCCAGCTGAAAAGGCCGCCGCTGCTGCCCTGCGTGCTGATGCCGGCTCCCGGATAATAGTGCTTGAGGATGCTGCGGTAGTTCATGCCGCGCTCCTGTGCGTAGCCCACCGCACCGCACTGGCTCATGCCCACACCGTGGCCGTAGCCGTAATAGGTCATGCAGGGCGTGCCGTTTTCGTCCGTACCGAAGTCGAAGCAGTAGCGGGAGGAAACGAACTGGTTGATGTAGCGGTAACTGCGTCCGTTGGACACAAAGGTATTATACTGCACATAACCGCCCAGGCTCTTATGGGTGGTGTCTGCATCCACATAGGCCTCACCGGTGCGGCTGTCGGTGTACTCCACATAACGGTAGTCCTTGCCGATGCTGCGCCGCAGAAGGTTGTGATACTGTTCCTCATAGGGACTCTTCACGCTCTGCAGATAGGGCACCTCGGTGCCCCAGGCATCCAGGCTGGAGCAGGTGCCGTACACACCGGTCTGGGTGTTGTAGCCCGCACTGGCCGACCACACCGCATCGCAGACACCGCCATTGTAGGTCAGCACCTCCTGTTTCACCGGCTCCACCGCTTTGCGGATGGCTTCCCGCGTTGCAGAAGGGATCTGATCCACCGGGGTGTAGATCAGCGCATTGGCGGAAGAACCGTACTGCTTGGAATATTCCAGGTAGGAATGGATGGCCACCGCCTGGGCCTTCCAAGCCTGCTGTGCCGCGCTGGCACTGACATAGCTGCCGATGGAGCCAAGCTCTGTGTAGGTGATGCCCACCAGACAGTCGGTCAGATCCAGGGTCACATTTTTCTTCAGGCCCTGCCCTTTGACGTTCAGATACGGCACCGTGATCTTATCGCCGGATCCGAACAGCCAGCTCAGGCAGTTTTCTTCCTCCGCCGGGATCAGGGTCGTATTGGCTCCGCCAATGGTCGTGGCGGCCGCGGTGTCTGCCGGTTCCTCTGCGGCAGACGCCGCCGGAACACCAAAGCAGAGCACCACAGCCAGCACCAGCGCGGCAGCGCAGTGCGCGAATCCATGCAGTCGTTTCAAGGGGATTCCTCCGTTCTTTGTGCAGTTGATGGCGATTCCTTTATAGTGTAGCACAGCCTGTGCCTGCGGGCAAGGACTGGACTTGTCTTTTTTGCCGTTCTGCGCAGAAAAACACCGGGGGCGGGTCTGCATCCCGCCCCGGTGTTCCGGTCTCTTCGGATCGTTTTCCTTATAATGTATGCGGCCGTCTCTGCATCGCATCCTGGATCTCGGCATCCACCTCCTGCAGGCAGCTCAGCAGCAGCGGATTGAACGCGCCGCATTCGCCGGACAGGATCATCTGCATGGCTTCCCGGTGGGTGCGGGCCTTGCCGTCCACCGGCTTGCTGACCAGCCGCTCGTACACATCGGCCAGCCCCACCACCTGTGCCGCAATGGGGATCTCTTCCCCTTTTTTGTGATCCGGATATCCGCTTCCGTCATAACGCTCGTGATGCCAGCGGCAGATCTGATAGGCCACCCGAACGAATCCCTCTTCCCGGTAGGCTTCCAGCCCTTCCAGCATTTTTGCGCCCAGCAGGGTATGGCTCTGCACGATCCGCATTTCTTCTGCAGTCAGGCTCCCGGCCTTGTTCAGCAGGCTGTCGCAGATCTCCATTTTGCCGATGTCGTGCAGTGCCGCCGCCGTGCTGATGGTGCGGCGGGCTTCCTGTGTGAGCTGGTAGCGGTCCGTCCGGCGTGCAAGCCGCGCCAGCAGAAGATCGGTCAGTTCTGAGATGCGCTGGACATGAGCACGGCTCTCCCCGTTGCGTTTTTCCACCACCTGGCTCAGAATGCCGATCATCATCTGACTGTTCCGCTCTCTGGCGTAGGCCTGCTCGGCCGCCATCGCGCTCAGGCGGCGCTGTTTGGCGTACAGCCGAATGGTGTTCGTGACCCGCTGGTATACGATCTTTGCATCAAAGGGGCGGCTGATGTAGTCGGAAGCCCCCAGATCAAAGGCCCTCCGCACCGTGTCCACTTTGTCCTCGCTGGAGATCATGATCACCGGGATCTCTTCCAGCAGGTGACGCTGATTCATGGCTTCCAGCACCGCAAATCCATCGATGCCGGGCATATAGATGTCCAGCAGCACAATGGAGATGCCGGTGGCATTCTGCTCCAGGAACCGCAGCGCATCCTCGCCGCTGGCCGCCTCTGCCATATCGAACTGTCCGCCCAGCATTTCCCGCAGAAGCTTGCGGTTGATGTCCGCATCGTCCACGATCAGCACACTTTCCCGGCGGCTGGGCCGGGCATCGGCCTCCGTCTCCGGCAGGCGCTCCATGATCACCGTATTTTTCTGCGTCCGGGCACAGCGCATCAGCCGTCCGGCCCGTTTCACTGCCTCATCTGCGTCGGTATCCCGCACCCAGATCCCGCCAATGCTGGCCGACAGCCGGATATGCGAATAGCCCGGCACGCTGGCTGCTGCCAGCTGCAGACGGATCTGCTCCATCTTCTGCCCGAAACGCTCCTGGGGCACATCCGTCACCAGCAGGAACGTTTCATCGGTGTAGCGGATCAGATGATCGTTCTCTTCCAGCCCCCGGCGGATGACGCCGGCCGCCGTCTCCAGAATGTTGTTTCCTGCATAATGGCCGTACACGTCCGTGAACAGTTTGAAATCGTCCAGTTCGATCCGCGCAACGCCTGCCGTCAGGTTCTTTCCCTGGTAGGTATCCGCATAATACCGGCGGGTGCTGGCTCCCGTCAGCGGATCCCGATAGTCCTGTTCCCGCTGGCTGGCGAACCGATCCAGCAGAAGGCTGCCCTCCTCCGGATCCAGTTTCTGTGCCAGCTCCAGCACACAGCGCCTGCCTTCCACGGTCACGGGGGACGCCGTGATGCGGTACAGTTCCCCGCCGCCGGATTCCAGCTTGCTGACCTGCCGGCCTTCCTGCAGTGCTTTCTGTGCCGCACAGTTCTCGCAGGCATCCATCCGCCCCCACTGTGCAAAGCAGGACTGTCCGTCCACCGGCGTTTTGCCCTGCACCGCTTCGGCTTCCAGCAGCCGTGCCGCAGAAAAGACCTTGCGCAGCTGCTGCAGTTCCTGTTCCATTTGCGTTTTTGTCCTGTTTTCCTCTGCCATCTCTGCTCCTTCCGGTTTTCTGCACCCCTGCCGCATTTTCCCTTGTATTATACTATTTTCATCTTGTCTGCGTCAATCTTTGTAATTTTGCACGCAGTTCTTCCATTTCGTGCAAAATTCACGCCCCAGCCCGCCTTTTCCACCCCGGGTCGTTTTTTCGTTCCGTTTTCGACACAAAAAGACGCAAATTGCAATCTGCCCTCTGCCGCCAAAAAGTTTTACTTGATTTTGCCCCTAAAATCCAGTATAATAACTGTTGTTCCATTGCTGCCGCATCGTTCTGCCGGGCAGCAAAATAGGCCGGTGTGTCGGAATGGCAGACGAGGGGGACTCAAAATCCGCTTCGTGATTTTTCGTGTCTGTGCGAGAAATTCACGAGTATTCGTTGAATTTTGAGAGTTTGTCGAAGCAGGATTTCTTACATCCCTCCTGAACATCCCTCCAATCTTCAGAAACCGGTACTAATGTCTCAAAATTGAATATAAGCCGATGTGGCGGAATGGCAGACGCAAACGACTCAAAATCCGCTTCGTGATTTTTCGTGTCTGTGCGAGAAATTCACGAGTATTCGTTGAATTTTGAGAGTTTGTC
>CAKSZS010000043.1 GCA_934525845.1 uncultured Faecalibacterium sp.
CCCTTGGCCACGCAGTCCAGCGGATCTTCCGCAATGTGCACGTCGATGCCGGTCTCGCTCTGGATCAGCTGATCCAGGCCGCGCAGCAGAGCGCCGCCGCCGGTCAGGGTGATGCCGCGGTCAATGATATCGGCGCTCAGTTCCGGCGGGGTGCGCTCCAGCGTCTCCTTGATGGCGCTGGTGATCTTCACCAGGCACTCCAGCAGTGCTTCGCGCACATTCTCGGAATGTACCACGATGTTCTTGGGCAGGCCGTCCACCAAGTTGCGGCCTTTGATCTCCATGGTCATCTCGGGGTCCAGCGGGTAGGCAGAGCCGATCTCGATCTTGATCTGTTCGGCGGTACGCTCACCGATCAGCAGGTTGTACTTGCGCTTGATGAAGGCGATGATGGCCTGATCGAACATATCACCGGCCATGCGCACGCTGCGGGAAGCCACAATGCCGCCCAGAGAGATGACGGCGATCTCGGCCGTGCCGCCGCCGATGTCCACGATCATGCTGCCGGTAGGCTCACTGATGGGCAGGCCCGCACCGATGGCGGCTGCCATCGGCTCTTCGATGACCGACACCTGCCGGGCACCCGCCTTCAGGGTCGCCTCGCGCACAGCGCGGCGTTCCACCTCGGTAACGCCCGAAGGAATGCAGATGACCACCCGGGGGCGGGAGAACATACTGTTGCCGCACGCCTTCTTCAGGAAATTTTCCAGCATATTGGCGGTGATGTCAAAATCAGCAATGACGCCGTCCTTCAGGGGACGCACCGCCACGATGCTGCCGGGGGTGCGTCCAATGACCGCCTTTGCCTCAGCACCCACACAGCGCACCTCATCGGTCTTGGTGTCCACCGCCACAACGGACGGCTCCCGCATGATGATGCCCTTGCCCTTCATATAAACCAGGGTATTGGCGGTACCCAGGTCAATGCCAACGTCCTTCGACAGAAAACCCATTCTCAAGTCTCTCCTTCGTCTTTTCCAATGATCTATCCCATAACGCCTGGCGGACACGCGCAAATGTGCCGCCCTTCGCAGAATAACACGGTTCTATTATAGCCCCAAGCGGACTTTTTCTCAAGCGTTTCCGTTCGTTTTCTTACATTTTTCCATTTTTCTCACACAAAACGCTCCACCAGCTGTACAGTCCGGCTCATCGGCAGACCCATGATGGTGTAATAATCCCCCTCGATGCGGTCCAGCCACAGCGCTGCCCGCCCTTGAATGGCGTAGGCCCCCGCCTTGTCATAAGGCTCTTCCGTTGCGGCATAGCGTTCAATTTCCGCTTCCGGAATGGGAAAGAAGGTCACCCGGCAGCTGTCCACGAAGCTTTCCGTACGGGTCCCGTCCGACACGCAGACGCCGGTGTGTACCTCATGGGTAGAACCGGACAGGGCGCGGAGCATCCTTTTGGCATCCTCCACACCGTGGGGCTTGCCGAACACCGTTCCGTTCACATCCACCACGGTGTCACAGCCGATGACCACATCTCCGGGGTGCTGTGCTGACACGGCAAGACACTTGCCCCGGGCCAGTTTTTCCACCAGTCGGGCGGGCGTATCAGCGGTCACTGTACTTTCATCAAAGTCGCTGGCACAGACTGTGAACTCCGTAGTGTACAGCGACAGCAGTTCCCGGCGGCGGGGGCTGCCGGAGGCCAAAATCAAATTCATAGCATTCATCTTTCTTTTCAGCGTCCTCGCCCTCTCCGTCATTGCTAACGCAATGCCACCTTGTTCCCCTTTTTGTCGCTTACGCGACATCTGCTCCCCACTTTGTCACCTACGGTGACATTTCTCCCCGGCACGGGGAGAATCTTTCCCGACCGGGGGAAGTCCATCAAAGGGAGAGGCTTTGGCATAAAGATAAACTTTGCATGGACTGCCAAAGGCTCCCCCTTTGGGGGAGCTGGCAAAACCGGAAGGTTTTGACTGAGAGGGCGAACCCGTTTATTTTCCGGTCGAACCAAAACCGCCTGCGCCGCGGGTGGTGTCATCCAGCTCTTCGGCCTGCACGAAGGCGGCGGTGTACACCGGGGCAATGCACAGCTGTGCCACCCGCTCCCCGGGCTGGATGGTGTAGGCTTCTTTGCCCAGATTGACCATCGGCACTTTCAGTTCCCCCCGGTAGTCGCTGTCCACGACGCCCACGCCATTGGCCATGCACAGGCCGTGCTTGATGGACAGGCCGCTGCGGGCGTAGACCAGCGCAACGCTGTGAGCACCGGGCAGTTCGATGGCCAGACCGGTGGGCACCAGCACCCGCTCCAGCGGAGCCACGGTGAGCGGGGCGTCCAGCACGGCGCACAGGTCGGCAGCGGCAGAGCCGGGGGTGGCGTAGGCAGGCACCTTGGCCCGCGCATCCAGAACTTTATATTTTACGGTAATGGGTTCCATTGTATACCTCTTTCTGCTTCATAAGCCTTCCCCCGAGGGGGAAGGCTTCTTGCTTTTTAATTTGTCCCCTTGAAATACAATCCTCGGGTGAAATCCTCTTCAAAGGGAGCGTGCACCCGGATCATCTCCAGGATCTTTGCTGCTTCTTCGCGGGATTCCAGCGTAAAATAGGCCACACCATAGTCCACCGCCAGCGCACCGGGTTTATCGCCCATGTAAATGGGCACCGGATTGTAGATGGTGCGCATCCCCAGATTGCACCGCACCGGGAACTTTTTGGCCTTGCGGTCGGTCAGCACACCGGTCTTGTCGCAGTGGGCACAGTCGTGGATGTTCTGCAGCGGGCAGGCGCGGGTGAGCATCAGCGGCATATGGCCATAGATCATGACACCCGTGGGCACCGGCCTGCCGTCCTTCACAGGGGCGATGGACGCAATGTCGCTGTCCTTGACCTCCGGCAGGATGAGCAGGCTGTTCAGACCCTGATCTGCGTAAAACTGTGCCGCCACGTTGTTCGTGATGTTCAGGCCAAAGCCGCCGGACAGCGGCAGGCCCCGGCACAGCCGCAGGTGGGCAATGTTGCTTGCTTCATAGCCTGCAAAGCCCGCGTCCTGGGTGGCGGCGATGCGGCGGGCCGTGTCCTGCTCCAGCGCGCCGAACATGGCACGGGGCAGTTCCAGAATGGTCTTGCCGCGCCACTCGCGAGGCACACGGTCGGCCTGTGCGATGGGCAGAATGAGGTACTCCACCCCGCTCAGGGCACGCTCCGGCACCTGATCCCAGCGTTCAAAACGGGCACGCAGGCTGCGGTGGGGCGGCAGGGTGCGCTGGGGCAGCGCCGGCACCTGCTCTTCCGTGGTGGGCCAGGGACGCAGGACTTCACGTTTTTTCAGCAGGGCATCCAACGCTTCCCGGCGCAGTTCGTTGACGGTGCTGCCCGGCACGAACCACGGACCTTCGTCCATTTCCACAGTGATCTCCGCCGCTTCAAAAGGGGTGCCGCCGGTCTTGGCCAGACTGCGGCGCAGGCTCTCGGTGGGGTCGGTACGGGCAGGCTGCGGTTCAAAATCGCCGTAGGCAAAGGCTTTGTTGCCATCCTCGTCCAGAACGGTGAGCTTTTCGCCGCCCTCTTCGATCTCCAGCTTCATCTTCACCGGCACCCGGGAACGCTCCCGGCGGTACAGCTCCCGCAGCATGGGCAGGGTCTTCTTGGTCAGCTCGGCGTCTGCTTCACTGCGCACACCGAACATGGTGCCGTCGATTTTCCCATCCAAGTATCCAGAGGTGAAACCGGAGCGGCTGAACGCATTTTTCAGCAGGTCGCGGTCATAGGCGCAGCCCTCACGGCCCGCCAGACAGGCGCTGACCGCCGCCGCCACATATTCCGGCGTGCGCAGGCGGCCCTCGATCTTGGCCGATGCAACGCCCAATGCCTGCAGTTTGTCCAGCTTGTCGATGGAAGAATTGTCCTTCAGGGACAGATGATGCAGACGGCCCGGCTTGCCCTCGGGCAGAGCGTTGGCTTCAAAGGGCAGGCGGCAGGGACCGGCGCAGGAACCGCGGTTGCCGCTGCGTCCGCCCAGGAACACCGACATATAGCACTGGCCGCTCATGCTCATGCAGAGGGCACCATGGATGAAGCACTCGGTCTCAATGCCGCAGTGCCTGGTGATGTGCTCCACCTCCGGCAGGCTCAGCTCCCGGGCCAGCACCACCCGGGTGAAGCCCAGCTCTTTCAGTTCCAGAGCGCCCTGCAAGGTGTGCACGCTCATCTGGGTGGAGCCATGGCGGGGCAGCTGGGGGGCGATCTTCCCGATCAGGGTCGCTACCGCCAGGTCCTGACAGATGACCGCGTCTGCCCCGCTGGCGGCCACTGCCCGGATAGCCTGTTCCAGGGCCGGAAGCTCGGTGCCATATACGGTGGTGTTCAGCGCTACGTGCACCGCCACACCCCGGGCATGGCAGAAACGCACGGCCTCCTTCAGGCTGTCCGCATCAAAGTTGCCGGCACCGGTGCGGGCATTGAAGCCCGAAAAGCCCAGATAGACTGCGTCCGCCCCGCTGAACACGGCCGCACGCAGCATTTCTTCACTGCCCACAGGGGCAAGGATCTCAATTTTCGACATAACTCTCCTTTTGTTTCCCGGCGCTTCCACACAGCGCATACGCTCTACTATAAATGTAAGGGATCACCCTTCCGTGCTCTCGTCCGCCGTCTGCGCTGCCTCTGCCTGTTCGGCGCGCTCCTCCCGGCGGGTCTCCCGGCGGCGTTCTTTGGCCAGCTGTTCCCGCAGGGCGGCAGCTTCCCGGCGCAGAACTTCGTTTTCGGCCTTGGCCTTGTCCTCGGCCAGCTTGGCGCGGGCAGCATCCGCAATGTAATCCTGGATCTGACTGCGCATATTCTCGGCGCTGCCGGTGCTCTTGCGGTATTCGTCCAGATAATCCATGGCGCAGAACACTGCCGCCTTGGTCACCGAAAGATTTTCGTTCTCGTCCAGCAGCTTCGTGATGTCCTCATCCAGTTTTTTTGCCAATGCCTGAATGTATTTTTCCGGATCGGTCGTTGCGATGGCATACGGCGTCCCCGCAATGTTCACTCTTACCTTATTGACCATGTCCATTTCCCCTTTTCAACCTTTTCTGCCGGACGCCAGACTGCGCATTTCGGACATTTCCGGGATTCCGGCACCGTTTCCGGTACGTTTTTCCTGTCTTGACACCCGGGCAGTGAGTTTCCCGGCACATTTCTCCCCGAGTTACTCCCCGCAGCGGGTCATTGACCACATTCTTTCTTCCCTTTATTATAATATAAATGCGCCGCAAGAAAAAGTATATTTTTTGAATTTTCGGCATATTTGTCAGAAAGTTGGTTAAAAAAATAGCAGTTACGGAAAAAATCCCCTGATTCCTTGCATTTGACAAAGGTTCATATTATAATAGCGTTGTCATGTTTGGCAGCGTGTATCATAGAGGGAAAGTACCAGCTGCCGTTTATCCTCAAAAAATTTAACATTTAAGCACAAATGCGGATAGGAGTACAGTTATGACATCAAAAGAATTTGGCAAAATTCTTCAGGATAAGCTGACCAGCGAGTACGGCGTTGAGCTGAGTGTGGCTTCCAATCAGCAGATCTACCGTTCCCTGGCCCTGATCTGCCGCCAGATGATGAGCGAGAACCACAAAAAGTTCCAGTCCAAGGCCATCGGCACCGGCACCAAGCAGGTCTATTACCTCTGCATGGAGTTCCTGATGGGCCGCAGCCTGAAGATGAGCCTGTTCAACCTGGGCCTGAACGATGTGGCCAAGAAGGCTCTGGCCGATGCAGACATCAGCCTGGACACCATTTATGAGGAAGAGCCGGATGCAGGTCTGGGCAACGGCGGCCTGGGCCGTCTGGCCGCCTGCTATCTGGACGGCATGGCCACCACCGACATCTGCGGCACCGGCTACTCCATCCTGTACGAGTATGGCATCTTCAAGCAGAAGATCGTGGACGGCTGGCAGCAGGAGCGTGCAGACAACTGGCTGCCCGGCGGTCAGGTCTGGCTGAAGAGCCATCCCGACCAGGCCGTCGAGGTCCGCTTTGACGGTGAGATCCGCGAAAACTGGGACAACGGCTTCCACTACATCCAGCACACCAATTACAACAGCGTCATGGCCATTCCCTCCGATATGTATGTGCAGGGCTACGACGGAAAGGGTGTTGCCAAGCTGCGTCTGTGGCAGGCCAAGGCTCCCGACTTTGATATGTCCAGCTTCTCTCTGGGCAACTACAACACCGCAATGAGCAAGAACGCCAACGCGGAGCTGATCTCCAAGGTGCTGTACCCCAACGACAACCACGTCGAGGGCAAGATCCTGCGCCTGCGTCAGCAGTACTTCCTGTCCGCTGCTTCCATCGGCGACATCGTGCAGAATCACCTGTCCAGCTATGCAACGCTGGAGAACCTGCCCGATAAGGTCGCCATCCAGCTGAACGACACCCACCCCACCCTGGCCATCCCCGAGATGATGCGCATCCTGCTGGATGAGTGCGGCTTCGATTGGGACAAGGCATTCGGCATCTGCCAGAAGGTCTTCTCTTATACCAACCACACCGTCATGGCCGAGGCTCTGGAGAAGTGGAATGTGGACATCTTCAAGATGACCCTGCCCCGCATCTACCAGATCGTGGTCGAGATGGACCGCCGCGCCCGCGCAGAGCTGGCCAAGGCTTTCCCCGGCGACCAGGGCAAGATCGACTACATGGCACTGATCGGCGACAATCAGGTGCGCATGGCCAACATCTGCGCTTACACCTCCAACAGCATCAACGGCGTGTCCAAGCTGCACAGCGAGATCATCAAGGACAGCGTCTTCCACGATTACTACCTGTTCAAACCCCAGGCCTTCAAGAATGTGACCAACGGCATCGCATACCGCCGCTGGCTGCTGGCTTCCAACCCGGAGCTGTGCAAGCTGCTGGACGAGACCATCGGCGAGGGCTACAAGCACGACGCTTCTGACCTGAGCAAGCTGAACGCCTTTGCGTCCGACAAGACCGTTCTGAAGAAGCTGAACGAGATCAAGCTGGACAACAAGAAGAACTTCGCTGCTTATCTGTCCAAGAGCACCGGCCAGATCATTGACCCCAACTCCATCTTTGACTGCCAGGTCAAGCGGATGCACGAGTACAAGCGTCAGCACCTGAACGCCCTGAACATCGCTGCCCAGTACCTGTACCTGAAGGAGAACCCCAACGCCGACTTCATCCCCAAGACCTATATCTTCGGCGCAAAGGCTGCCCCCGGCTACTACATGGCCAAGCAGATGATCCGGATGATCTGCAAGCTGGGCGACCTGATCAACAATGATCCCGCCGTGCGCGACAAGCTGCGCGTGGTCTATCTGGAAGAGTACTGCGTCTCCCTGAGCGAGCACCTGATGCCCGCTGCCGAGGTCTCTGAGCAGATCTCTCTGGCAGGCACCGAGGCTTCCGGTACCGGCAACATGAAGTTCATGCTGAACGGCGCCATCACCCTGGGCACTCTGGACGGCGCAAACGTAGAGATCGCCGATGCCGCCGGCAAGGAGAACGAACTGATCTTCGGTATGCTGACGCCTGAGGTCAACAGCCTGAAGCAGGTCGGTTATCATCCCAACGCCTTCATCATGGGCGATGATGTGGCCAACGCCGCTCTGAACTTCCTGGAGCGCGGCTGGAACGGTGAGAACTTCCACGAGGTCACCGAGAACCTGCGCACCAGCGATCCCTACATGGTTATGGCCGACTTCAAGGATTACCGCCGTGCACAGGCTGACCTGCAGCGTCTGTACGCAGACCGCGAGAAGTGGGCGCAGATGAGCCTGAAAAACATCGCCAACAGCGGCATCTTCAGCGCAGACCGTTCCGTGCTGGATTATGCACGCGACATCTGGTACGCTTCCCCTGTCCCCATGGGCAAGTAAGAACCCTTTAAACCACACAAAGCCCCGGTGGCGTTTCCGCCCGCCGGGGCTTTTTTGAGAAAGGACGACCTTTTTTGTCTTGTCTGTTCAACAGCTATGATCCCTACTTCAAGCAGCCGTTCGGTGCCGTGCGGGCCGGGCAGACTGTGCATCTGGTGCTCTGCGTGCCCGAAGAGCTGGGCTATGTGGATCCGCACCTTGTCCTGCAGAAAGAGGGCAAGTACGATGTTCCCGTGCATTACCGCATGAAATTTGACGGTCAGACGCCGAAAGTGAACCACTTTTCCGTGGACGTCACTCTGGGCGATGTAGGTCTGTACTTCTACTATTTTGACCTTTATACCGACTTCCGCCGCATCGTGCGCGGGCCGGACAACTGCGGCGTGGTCAGCTGGCAGGACGGCGAAAGCTGGCAGATCACCGTCTACGAGCCGGACTTCCGGACCCCGGACGTCATCAAAGGCAAGGTGTTCTACCAGATCTTCCCGGACCGTTTCTGCGAGGGCATCGAGAACAAGCCCATGCCCTTCCCGGACCGTCTGTACCAGGCCGACAAGCACGCCGAACCCTTCTGGCAGCCCAACGAGACCGGCGGCCACCTGAATGAAGATTACTTCGGCGGCGACCTGGAGGGCATCCGCATCAAGCTGCCCTATCTGCGGGAGATGGGTGTGGACTACCTCTACCTGAACCCCATCTTTGAGGCCCACTCCAACCACCGCTACAACACCGCCGACTACCTGAACGTGGACCCTCTGCTGGGCACCAACGAGGAATTCGAGGTGCTGTGCCGGGAGGCCAGGAAGTACGGCATCGGCATCGTGCTGGACGGCGTGTTCAGCCACACCGGTTCTGACAGCCGCTACTTCAACCGCGAGGGCCGCTACGGTGAGGGCGGCGCATACCGCGACTACAATTCTCCGTACCGCAGCTGGTACGACTTCGACCCCAAGTACAAGGGCGGCTACCGCAGCTGGTGGGGCTTTGAGACCCTGCCTGAGGTCAACGAGGAGAACCCTTCCTATGTGGAGTTCATCACCGGCGAGGGCGGCGTCATTGACACCTGGCTGCGCCGGGGTGCCGCCGGTTTCCGTCTGGACGTGGCTGACGAGCTGCCAGATGAATTCATCGAGAAGATCCGCACCGCCGTCAAGCGGGTCGGCCCGGACAAATTCCTGCTGGGTGAGGTGTGGGAAGACGCCACCACCAAGTTCGGCTTCAACAAGCGCCGCACCTACCTGCTGGGCAAAGGTCTGGACAGCGTGATGAACTACCCCTTCAAGAACGCCGTACTGGACTTCGTGAAGGGTAAGCCTGCCGAGCAGGCCGCCAACGAGATCCTGTCCATCTGTGAGCACTACCCTGCCCCTGCCATGGATACCGCCCTGAACTTCCTGTCCACCCACGACACCGAGCGTGCCCTGACCGTCATTGCGGACGAACCCGCCAATGGCCGAGGCCGTGCGTGGCAGAGTGGCCGCAGTGTGACCGGCGATGCCTACGAGGAAGGAATGCTCCGCCTGCGCATGGCCTATGCCATCATCTACACCCTGCCCGGTGTCCCCTGCCTGTACTACGGCGATGAGATCGGGATGCAGGGCTACCGCGACCCCTTCAACCGTGCGTTCTACTGCTGGGACAGCCACGAAGAGCGCCTGCGTCCGGTGCTGGCACAGCTGGCACAGCTTCGTCACACCTGCGAAGCTTTCCGCACCGGTGCCCTGCGGGTCCTGCGGGCCGAGGGCGGTGTTCTGCACTACCAGCGCGTGGGCGAGCTGGAGACGGCGGAGATCATCGTGAACCGCTCCGAGCACATCATCGTGGAACCGCTGGCCTCCGGCAAGCACACCGAGGTGAACCCCATGGGCTTTACCATCGTGGTGGAAGAAAACGGCCACAACCCCAACCACAGCTATTACGACATCCAGTAATGCCTGTAGGCTGTAACGATTTAAAATGCTCTCCGCTTGCGCTCTGAGCATCCTTAGCGGAATTTGATTTTGATTTGTAAGCCGGGAAGATCTGCGGATCTTTCCCGGCTTACTTTTTCACGGAGAGGGGCGCAGCGGCAAACAGGCAGCTCCCCGGGCATCGCCCTGCTGTGGGATTTCTGATCTTTCTCTGGCATTTTTGTCCAAACTTTGTTTTCTGTGCAACGTTCCAGCAAAAAGCCCTTGACCTTCCCCCAAGGGGATGCCCTATAATAGAAGCATAAGGAGGGAAACGCAATGCACATCGACCCTATTTTCTGGCTCATCGCCGCGGTTGGTTTTCTGATGCTGGAGGGAGCTACCGTCAGCATGACCTCCATCTGGTTCGCCATCGGTGCCGCCGCTGCCCTGCTCAGCTGTCTGTTCACGGAATCTTTCCGGGTGCAGGCGGTGCTGTTCACGGCGGTCAGCGTGCTGTGCCTGCTGGCGTTCCGCCCCTTGGCGGCCAGGCTGCGCAAAACGCCCACTGCCACCAACGGCGACCGCAATCTTGGCCGGGAAGCCACCGTGCTGACCCCTGTCACCGCCGAAACTGCCGGCCGGGTCCGGCTGGACGGCGTGGACTGGAATGCCCGCTGTGCCACCCCCGGCGACACCCTCACTCCCGGTGACCGCTGCCGTGTGACCGAGATCCACAGCACCCTGCTCATCGTGGAGCCGGTTCTGACCGAAAGCCATCCGGCTTGATGTACACACCCTAAAAAAGGAGAAACGCTATGGTCTTATTTTTCGTGATCCTCGCACTGGTTCTGGTCGTGGCGCTGGTCGTCGTCACCAACATCGTCATCGTCCCGCAGTCCAAGGTCTACGTCATCGAGCGGCTGGGCAGCTACTCCGATACTTGGTCCGCCGGTCTGCACGTCAAGATTCCCTTCATTGAGCGCATCGCCAAAAAGGTCAGCCTGAAGGAGCAGGTCGCCGACTTTCCCCCTCAGCCCGTCATTACCCGCGACAACGTGACCATGCAGATCGACACCGTGGTGTTCTTCCAGGTCATGGATGCCAAGCTCTACACCTATGGCGTCAACCAGCCCATTGCCGCCATCGAGAGCCTGTCCGCCACCACCCTGCGCAACATCATCGGTGAGATGGAGCTGGACCACACCCTGACCAGCCGCGATGTCATCAACGGCAAGATTACCGCCATTCTGGACGAAGCCACCGACAAGTGGGGCATCAAGGTCAACCGCGTGGAAGTGAAGAACATCATCCCGCCGCGGGAGATCCAGGAAGCCATGGAGAAGCAGATGAAGGCCGAGCGCGAGAAGCGCGCCGTCATCCTGAAGGCCGACGGTGAGAAGCAGGCCGCCATCACCGCCGCCGAGGGCGAAAAGGAAGCCGCCATCCTCCGCGCCGATGCCGTCAAGCAGCAGCGCATCCTGGAAGCCGAAGGCGAAGCACAGGCCATTCTGGCCGTTCAGAAAGCCAATGCCGACGCCATCCGTCTGCTGAACGAGGCCATGCCCACCGACAAGGTGCTGGCCATCCGCAGCCTGGAGGCACTGGCCAAGGTGGCCAACGGCAAGGCCACCAAGATCATCATCCCCTCGGAACTGCAGAATCTGGGCGGCGTGGTGCCCAGCATCAAGGAACTGCTGACCGACCCCAAGGACGCCGAGTAAGCTGACCCCAGAGCCGGGTGGACCGCCGTGTCTGCCCGGCTCTTTGCTTTGTGCATATTGCATCTGCCTCTGACCTGTGATACCATACAGGTAACCGAAACTTATAGATGGAGGAGCTTTTCCATGATCTACGATACCCTCAACAACCTGCCCAACTATCTGGGCGTGAGCGACAACCTCGACACCGTCATCGAGTACATCATGGCCCGCGATATCACCACCCTGCCCGCCGGGCGCACCCGCATCGACGGCGAAAAGGCCGTGGTCACTGTGAGCATCGTCACCCCGCAGAGCTCCGACAAGGCCCTGTTCCAGCGCCACGATGCCCACATCGTGCTGGAGACCGACCTGGACGGCAGTGAGCTGTTCGAAGTGAGCCTGGCCGACCTGACCCCCACCAAGCCCACCGACGAAGCCGCCGACACCACGGTCGGCACCGCCGGGACCAGCATTGCGGGAATGCTCTGCGAGGGCCGTTTTGCCCTGTATCTGGCCGGGGAGCCGTACAAATCCGGCCTGAAAGCCCAGGGCTGCGGCAAGCTGAAAAAGGCCGTGTTCACCATTGAGCTGGACCCGGACGAGGAGGAAACGGAAGAATAACAGGAGGTACCTCTATGAAGCATTTTCTTTCCATCTTTTTCTGCACGCTTTTATTGTTGCTGCTGTTTACGTTCTGCGGTGGCATTCTCCTGTTTGACCTGCATAAGAATGTCTACGGCTGGACGCTGCCCGTAAGTTTATGCATCAGCGCTGTGATTTCCGTATGCTGGAAAATGGATGACAAGATCACTGCCCTGCAAAAGCGGGTGGATGAACTGGAAGCCGCGCAGAAAACCGCCGAAAAGTCCGAGAAATAAATACAACGCCGCCCTTACCGGAGAAGCTTTTCCGGCAGGGGCGGCGCATTCTTTTACACTCTACTTTTTATCCGGTGGGTCATCCAGCCCTTCAAACATCACCATACCCAAGTTTGCAAGGCTTGCTCCCAGCGCAAAACCGACTGTTCCCAGCGACACACTGAACAAAGCGCCCATAGCAACACCGAACAGGATGCCCGCGATTTGACTTTTCTTCATCTTACTGCTCTGCCTTTCCGTACCATGCAACGGACAGCCGCCAAGAGAGGGAGTACAGCCCCAGAACGATCAGTACAATGCCCAGCAGAGCCAGTGGCGGAACGCCCTGCGGCAGAAGGTTCCGGGCCAGGCCGTCCTCATTGGCGGACACGCCAAACCCCATCAGAGCCGCAACCAGGCCGACCATAAGATAAAACGCATATTTTGCCTTTTCGTAGCCAAAACGGTAATTCAACGGCAGCAGAACGGCACTGTTCAGCAGCGTTGTCATGCCTACCTGCACCAGCGTGGAAACCACAAGCGCATGGTCCACAGCTGTCCAGTGCAGGCTTGCCACGCCAAGGGCTGCGGCGGCGAAGAGTTCCGCCAGCACCAGCCCGCACAGGCCAATGATGTATTTGCTGCCCACCAGCTGTTCTTTTGTCACCGGAAGCACGCCGCTGTACTCGCTGAATTTGCTGGCCTGATCATAGGCCAGCAGGGTCATGGGCATCATGCCCATCGAAAAGCCCGCATATACAATAAAGAAATTGGCTCCATTCATGATGGTAACCACGCCTGCGCCCATCATGACCACGGCGGCCACAATGACACCTTTGGCATAGTGCCATATCTGATAAGCATCCTTTAACAGCAGACCTTTCATTGTACATCCTCCCCTTTCACCATCAACACAAACAATTCCTCAATGCTTACCGGGGCAAGCTCTGCTCCGGCGGGCATTGCGTCCCGGCGCACAAGGGCCTCTGCCCCGTAGGGGGTCACCCGTTTGCCGTACACCCGCGCATCCAGTGCCGCCAGCTGCGCCGCCGTGCCGTGCCACAGGGCGTATTCCTCTCGCAGGGCGTCCTTTTCCTCACAGAGCAGCAGCCTGCCCTTGTGCAGGAAGGCGATGGTATCGCACAGCTTTTCCAAGTCGCTGACGATGTGGGAGGAGATAAGGATGGAGTGTTCCTCATCCCGGGCAAAATCCAGCAGGATATCCACCACTTCATCCCGCACCACCGGGTCCAGCCCATTGGTGGCTTCATCCAGCAGCAGTAGCTTTGCGTGGTGGGAAAGCGCCACCGCAATGCACAGCTTCCTCTGCATTCCAGCGGAGTAATCCTTATACTTTTTGTCCGGCGGCAGGTCAAATTTCCGGCAAAACGCCGTGTAATCACCAGCGTCCCAGTTGCGGTAGATGCCCGCCATCACCTTGCCCACCTCCACAGCGTTCAGGCACAGCGGTATGCCATCGCTGCCCAACACCACGCCGACATCCTCTTTAGTGCGGACGGAAGCGGTGCGGCTGTCCCTGCCCAGGATAGTCACGGTGCCGCCGTCTCGCTGCACCATATCTAAGATCAGCCGGATGGTGGTGCTTTTGCCTGCGCCGTTCTCGCCGATCAGCCCGCAGATGGTGCCGCCGGGCAGGGTCAGATCCAGCGGTCCAAGGGTAAAGTCCTTATAGTGTTTTGTAAGCCCCTGCAATTCCAGTGCGTTCATATTCAGCCCTCCCATAGCAGTTCCAGCATCTCCCCCAGCTCTTCCCTGCTCAGCCCGCAGGATGCGGACAGGCGGACGGCCTCGGTGAGATGCGCTTCGATCTTTTTCAGGTTCTCTTCCCGCAGCAGCTCGGTGTTCTTCGGGGCCACAAAAAAGCCCTTGGCCGGTACTGCGTAGAGAAAGCCCTCTTTTTCCAGTTCATCGTAGGCGCGCTTGGTGGTGATGACGCTGATCCGCAGGTCCCGTGCCAGCCCCCGGATGGAGGGCATGGCCTCATCTGGCTGCAAATCGCCCCGGATGATCTGATCTTTGATCTGGGTGCAGATCTGGTCATAGATGGGTGCCCCGCTTTTGTTGTCGATCAACAGGTTCATGGGGTGCTCCTTTCCGTTCATCTGTACATGAACAGTATATACAGTAATCACAGGTTTGTCAAGAGGAAAACAAAAAACTCCTGCCGTCCGAGGACAGCAGGAGCTGAATCATTTTATGTCGGAGGTTTGCAGCCGTTTACTGCCTGCACCTCCATGCATACCAGGCCGCGTAAAATACCAGTGCCAGGGCAATGCCGGAAACGAACAGCATACTGAACAGATAGTAGTCCGGGAGATAGCGCGGGCCGGTGCTGCTGTAGTGCAGTGCGCCCAGTGTCTGCCGTGCAAAGAACAGCTCATACACAACTGGTAAGATCACGCCCTGCCACCGCTTTGCGCTCCTTGCCCACACGGCCTGCACCAGCGCCAGCAAAGCCACCAGCAGCAAAAACATCCACGGCTGCAGCAACAGCATCTCAAGCTTCATTGCGCTTTCCCTCCTTTGCATTCCGTTCGGGCTGCTGGGATTCATACCGTTTCTGCCAGAATACCAGTTCAAACACCAGCAGCTGCACCACCGACGGCAGCCAGAAGCAGAACTGCACCGGGAAGTCGATCCCCACCCGGGAAAGACTTGTGCAGGCATACCCTGCAAATCCCGCGAATGCCGCCGGGATCAGAAATCCCACTGCCTGTTTTCGAACCCTTGCCGCCAGCATTGCCTGAAGCAGGCCGCCCGCCAGCGCCAAAAAGAGCCATGTACGCATCATTTGCAGTCACCTCACCTTTCTGTTCTCCCTTTAAGAATAACAAAATCACCCCATTTGTCAACTCGGAATCTCCTACAAGGTTTCTCCTGGTTTTTTTGCAAGGTAACCAAAAAAGCCCCCGCCATCCGAAGACAGCAGGAGCTTTCTCTGCAATCGCTTTACTTAAGGCTCCTGCCGCCCGAAACGGGCGGACAGAAGCAGAGTATTTCGGTGGAACTTGTCGGGGCAAGGCCCCTCCATCTTGCTCACACAAGACCGTTCGGTCGCTTAAAGTCCCCACTGGGGACTTCATTGCTTTGCAAACGCGAACTTGTCGGGGCAAGGCCCCTCCACTTGCTGCGCAAGACATTCACCATCAAAGCACTTTACAGTGCCTTGATGGCGTTCTTGATGCGCTCAGCGGCGACCTTGGTCTTCTCGGCGTCGCCGAAGGCGGTCAGGCGGAAGTAGCCCTCGCCGCACTCACCAAAGCCCACGCCCGGGGTGCCGACCACGCCGCAGTTCTCCAGCAGCCAGTCGAAGAACTCCCAGCTCTTCATGTTGCCGGGGCAGCGCAGCCAGATGTAGGGGCTGTTCTTGCCGCCGCAGTACCACACGCCGCACTCGTCCAGAGCGTCGGCGATGACCTTGGCATTCTTGCGGTAGTAGTCCAGATTCTGCTGGATCTCGGCCATGCCGCTCTCGGTGAACACCGCAGCAGCGGCGCGCTGCACCACGTAAGGCACGCCGTTGAACTTGGTGGTCTGGCGGCGCAGCCACAGCTTATTGATGTTCATGCCCTCGCGCTCCAGCTCCTTGGGCACCACGGTGTAGCCGCAGCGGGTGCCGGTGAAGCCTGCGATCTTGGAGAAGGAGCAGATCTCAATGGCGCA
>CAKSZS010000044.1 GCA_934525845.1 uncultured Faecalibacterium sp.
CAGATGGCCTCGTTGGCGGGCAGGGTCCAGGTGGTGGTGGTCCAGATCACGAAGTAGGTCTTGTCCATCGGGATGCCATGCTTTGCCAGCACACCGTTGGGATCCTGGGACACATGGAACCGGACGAAGATGGAATCGCAATCGTCCTCACCGTACTCGATCTCAGCTTCAGCCAGAGCGGTGCGGCAGTCGGGGCACCAGTACACAGGCTTCAAGCCCTTGTAGATGTAGCCCTTCTTGGCCATCTCGCCGAAGATCTCGATCTGACGGGCCTCGAACTCGGGCTTCAGGGTCAGGTAGGGATGCTCAAAGTCACCGATGACGCCCAGGCGCTTGAACTGATCGCTCATGATGTCGATGTGCTCGGTGGCGAACTTTTCGCAGATCTGGCGCAGTTCCAGCTTGGAGATGTCCTTCTTCTTGTCGCCGACGGAGGACAGGGCTTTCAGCTCGATGGGCAGACCGTGGGTATCAAAGCCGGGCACATAGGGAGCCTGGAAGCCCTCCATGTTCTTCTCGCGGATGATGATATCCTTGATGATCTTGTTCAGAGCCGTGCCCATGTGGATGTTGCCGTTTGCATACGGAGGGCCGTCGTGCAGGATGAACTGCGGCTTGCCCTCGTTGTGCTTCATGAGCTCATGGTACAGATCGCTGCTGTCCCAGTCCTGCAGCATGACCGGCTCCTTCTTGGGCAGACCGGCACGCATATCGAACAGGGTACGAGGCAGGTTCAGCGTGCTGTCGTACTTGGATTTGTTCTTAGCCAATGGTTTACACTCTCCTCTATGAATTTCCTTATCACGCAGTCTTACTCGCTGAACTGGACGCCCTGGAAGGCATCCTCGTCCTCATCCGAGTCCGGCTTTGCGTCTGCAGGAGGATCCAGCTTGAGCTGGCTTTCATCTTTTTCCCAGAAGTCCTCACTGCTGTCAGCCGCAGCGCTGTTTTCAGCATCTGCAGCGGCATCGATTTGCTCTTCCACAGCAGCGGCAGCCGGTACTTCGGCGGACTGCTCTGCTGCAGACGATTCCGGCGCTGCCTTGGTCTCCGTCTCTGCAGAGGCGGCAGCGTCCGGTGCGGCGTCCGCAGACGGTTCCTCTGCGGCGTCTTCCTTTTTATATTCCGGCAGGCGGCTCAGCGATTCCACATGGCTGCGGTACAGGTTGAGCACATCCGACTTGAAGCGGGTGACCTCGAGACGGACACGGTCATACTCGCGCTCCTGTGCCAGGCGCTTTTCGTTTGCCTCGCTCTCGATCTCATCCGCCCGCTCCGTAGCCTGCTGCAGCAGCTCGTTGGCATCCCGGATGATGTCGGAGCCGCGCAGATTTGCACGGTGGATGATCTCTTCCGCCTTCTGGTTGGCTTCGCGGATAACATTTTCGCCCATGCGCTGGGCATTGATCAGCGCACTCTTGAGCATATCGCCGTCTGCCTCGTAGCTCTGCAGCTCCCGGTGCAGGCGCTGGTTTTCAGCGGTCAGGTCTGCGATCTGCTTGCGGAGCTGCTCCGCCTGCGCATCATCCTGTTCCAGCTGTTCCTCCACCTTATCCAGAAAACGGTCCACGTCTTCCGTGCGGTAACCGCGGAGGTTCTTTTCAAATTGCGCAGAGCGGACATCCTGCGGGGTCAGCATAGTCATTTCCTCCCATAATTCAATATTGAAAAAACTCAATGATCAGGCGTTCCTTTTTGCTTTTCCCGGGCAATGCGGTCAGGGCAAAGCGGCCTTTGCCGCGCACCGTGAACACATCCCCCTCATACACCGGGGCATGGGGCTTGTCAGCCGACAGATGGTTGATCTCCACCCGCCCGGCCTCGATCAGCTCCGCCGCATTCCCTCGGCTGCAGTGCAGCATGGCCGAAAGCACCGCGTCCAGCCGGAGCGAGGACACCGTTGCGGTGTGCAGTTCCCGCTCGGCGGCGGGAAACTGCGGCACTTCGTCCGGTTCCAGCAGCCGGGTGCTCAGCTCTATATGCCCTGCCTGGCACAGCTCCCGGCAGATCAGCTCCGCCGCAGGCTCCAGCGCAAAGACATAGGCCGTACCCGGCGCATCTGCCGGCAGCACGATGTCGCCCAGCGCCTCCCGGCGCAGGGCAAGCCCCATCAGACTGCCCAGATAGTCCTTGTGGGCGGGCAGCGCTGCCCCAGCCTGTGTACGGCACTGCAGCTGCACGCAGCGCACCGGAAATTCGCTCCAGCTGCCCTCCGGCTCGATGCAGAGCACCCGCCGTTCGGCCTCCGGCCAGCCGCCCTCAAAGCGGAAGTCTTCCTCCAGACCGGCACGGTTCAGGGCGGCGCGCGCCAGATCCTGCTCCCGGTCACTGAGAAACGCCGAATAGCGCGGAATGCCGCGCGTCTGTGCCGTGCGGGCCAGGTCCTCGATGTGACGCATCAGAAAACGCTCGTCATCGCTGCGCGCAGGAACAAAGCCCCGCGCCGCTTTGGGTGCAGGATCAGTAGAGCGCGCCATTGCTCTGCAGCTCGTCCATCAGATCGTCGCCCATGATATCTACGTTGTACGGCGTGATGATGAAGGTGCTGTTGGCCACGCGCTTGATCTGGCCGTTGTTGGCGTAGGCCACACCGGACAGGAAGTCCACCAGACGGCGGGAGATCTCCTTGCTGGTCGACTCCAGATTCAGCACGACCGTGCGCTTGTTGTTCAGGTGATCGGCAATGGTGCTGGCCTCTTCAAAGGTCTCGGGCTTGACCAGGACCACTTTGATCTGGGTGGTGGCATGGACATTGACCACACGGTTCTTCTTGGCGGAATCATCGGCGGTGTCGTCCGCTTCCTCTTCCACTGCGCCGTTGTTCTTGTTCACCATATCGGGGCCGTCATCGATGTACTGGTCCTCATACTCCTCATCCGAGCCAAAAAACTTTTTCTTGAAGTCACCGAAAGACATAAAACCTGCTCCTTTCATTCGGGCGGTTCACTCCGCCCGGGCGTATTTTGCAAAAGAATGCAAATAGCTTACCCTATTATCTGTTTTTTTTTCTCGGATGTCAATAACTACAAAAGCTTTCCGTTGTACAAATTTTGTCCGGAAACGATTATTTCGTCATATAGCTTCACTTCGCTGATGGAATCCTTGGTTCCTTTGGGCAAAACAAGGATATAATCGCCGTCTGTCACCAACGGATGGTCGGCGTCCACCGGGTCGATCTTGCAGAAGTAAGCGATGTTGCCGCGCTTGACGTAAACGCCGGGCACATAATTTTCGCCCTGATCCGGGGTTCCGTCCTCCGATTCGGTGCCGTCTTCCTTCAGGTAATGCACCGCCGAAGCGCGGATCCGCAGCCCGGTGTTCTCTCCCAGGGAGATCTGGGCCAAGGCGCGGTTCAGGCACAGCACATCGCCGTTGATGGTGTTGCAGGTCAGCACGAACCGTGCCAGGCCGTTTTCCTCATCGAGGGTCACTTCCGTGACCGAAGCCCGGTATGTGCTGTCGGCCTGTCCGGGGAACCGGATGGTCACTTTGCCGCTGCGGGGCTTTCCGTCCGCGTTCAGCAGCTTGGCGCCTTCCTCTGCGGAACAGACGCCCACATAGCGCCAGGTAAAGCCGGACACGATCTTGCCCGCGCACCCATCCAGCGCCAGCTCCGGGCTGGACTCCAGATACGCTTTCAGCTGGGATGCGTCCTGCGCCAGAATGTCATCTGCCCCGGCGTTCAGCCGTCCGCTGCTGGACGCCCGGACAAAATAGCCGGTCTGGGGCGCAGTGATCTGGGTGGGCGTTCCCAGCTGTGCCTGCACGCTCTGTGCCTGCTGCACCAGCGCGGCGATCTGATCCGTGAATCCGGCGGCATCGCCCGTAACGATCCAGAGCTTATTCTGCGCCAGGAGGTAATCCCGGGCGTCCGCATCCACATCGCCATAGTCCTGCGCATCCAGTGCGTCCATCATATTATACAGAGCACCGGAGCGGTCCCGCAGGAGATTGTCCAGCTGCAGCGAGGTGGTGTTCTGGGATTTCTGCAGCAGATCGATCTGCTCGTTCAGTTGGGTCAGCTGCTGGCGCAGGACCGCCTGGGATGCATCGCTGTAGATCTCCGCGACCGCTGTGCCTGCCGAAACGCGCTCGCCGTCCTCCACCAGATAGCCCAGCGTTCCGCTGCCGGCCACATAGCTTTCGTTGAACAGCAGCACTCCGTCCGCGTTCAGCGTATCCGACACCGTCACGGCCAGCGCGGTCTCATAGACATTCTGGGGAAAGAGGATCTTCCCTACCTGATACAGCACATAGCCTGCCGCCAGGATCAGAAACGCCGCCAGAACACCGGCCATCGTGGTCAGCGCCCGGGGCATCCCGCCTTCCTTCCGGGATCTTTCGCGCATTGTCATCATCCTTTCGCCAAAAATTCCTGCACCGTGCGGACAGCCGTTTCGGTCACATCCGGGGCACCGGCGTCCAGCCAGACCACATCGTCCATGTGGCGGAACCAGGTCAGCTGGCGTTTTGCATAATTGCGGGAGGCCTGCTTGAGCTTCTCCACACAGGCTTCCAGGGGAGCCGTCTTTTCAAAATACGGGAAGAATTCCTTATAGCCGATGGCCTGCGCCGCGGTACGGAACCGCTCCCGGTTCTGCCAGACATACTCCGCCTCCGGCAGGATCCCCGCATCCAGCATTTTGTCCACCCGCAGGTCAATGCGGCGGTACAGCGCCGTGCGGTCCGGGAAATCCAGCCCGAGGATCAGGCTTCGGTAAGGGCGTTCCGGCGGCAAGGATGCCGCCTTCTGCTCGCTGAGCCGCTTTCCGGTGGCGCGGTAGTGTTCCAGCGCCCGCAGGACCCGCACCTGATTGTTCGGGTGGATGGCGGCGGCCGCTTCCGGATCCACCGCCTGCAGTTCAGCATACAGCGCAGCACCGCCTTTTTCAGCCATCTCTGCCGCCAGCTGATCCCGCAGGCCCGCCGGGGTCTTTTCCTCGGTGAAGCGGACCCCATATAAAAAGCTCTGCACATACAGACCGGTCCCGCCCACCAGAATGGGCAGATGTCCCCGGGCAGAGATCTCCCGTTCCAGCTTCCCGGCCAGCGCGGTAAAATCCGCCACGCTGAAGCACTGTTCCGGAGACAGGATGTCTACCCCGTGATGCGGGATGCCGTGGGTCTCTTCCGGGGTCACCTTGGCGGTGCCCACGTCCAGTCCTTTGTAAATCTGCATGGAGTCGGCACTGATGACCTCGCCGGAAAAGCGCTCAGCCAGCGCAACGCCCAGCGCGGTCTTGCCGGTGGCGGTCGGGCCTGCTACCGCCAGCACGGGATGCTTACACGATGCGTCCAAATTGTTTTTCCAGCTCCTTTCGGGTCAGCTTGAGCACGCAGGGACGGCCATGGGGGCAGAACGGCGGCACCTCGCCGGACAGGATCTTATCGGCCAGGGCAAGCAGCTCCTGCGGGGAGGACTTGTCCCCTGCCTTGATGGCTGCACGGCAGGAAATGGAGTGCAGCACCCATTCGGTGTGCTCGTTCAGGGCGTCATGTCCGCCCTTCATCAGCTTGTCTGCGATCTCAATGAGCAGATTTTCTGCGTTCTGCGGCTCCACATCCGCCGGAACCGCCCGCAGAACGACCGTATTTCCGCCAAAGTCTGCAATCTCCAGCCCGGCATTTTCCAGCAGAGGCACATTGTCCAGCAGGGCCTGCTTTTCCTCCGCCGAAAGATCAATGGCCGCAGGTTCCAGCAGCATCTGGCTGGGCACATTGCCGTAGTGCGCCGCCAGCTTTTCGTACAGCTGACGCTCGTGGGCGGCGTGCTTGTCGATGAGGCACAGCTCGTCTCCGCGCTCGGCCAGAATGTAGGTTTTGAATACCTCTCCCACATAACGCAGCGGTTCCGGCCCATCGGTCGGTGCAAAATTCATCTGTTCCGGCTCCACGCCGGGTTCGTCCGGCATGGTGGGTTCCTGCGGAAGCGGTTCCGGTTCTGCAGCAGGCTTTGAAGCTGCCGCCGGTGCCGGATCCCAGGCTGCCATGGGGTCCTGTTCCAGCTGGACGGATGTTTCTTCCGTTTCCGGTTCCACATCCAGATGCTTTTCACTGGACGCCGCCCGGAAAGAGGGTTCCGGCTTGGCCGGCGGCTTCTCCGGGCTGTGCAGGGTCACGAACGGATCCAGGATGTCGGCGTCTGCATTGCAGCTCTGCCACCGGGGAAGCACCTTTTCTTCCACCTGGCACGGGGCAGCTGCAGGCACACTCTCTGCCCGCACAGGCTGTGCCGGTGCAGCGGGCGCGTCCGGCATTGGTTTCGGCCTCTGCGGCAATGCACCGGGGTCCGCCTGCCCCGGAATGATGGCGGAAAGTCCTGTAAAGCAGTTTTGCTTTTCAGTGGTTTCTATCGCATCTGCGTTCTTTGCCGAATCCTGGGATATTTCGTTGTTCTTTGTCTCTTCAAAGGTAAAATGCCGCTCACCGGTGCCGGGCTGGGCCAGTGCCAGCTTGACCGCATGATACACCACGTCAAAAACGTCGTTTTCCCGGGCAAAGCGCACCTCGATCTTGGCGGGGTGCACGTTGACGTCTACCAGGTCGGCAGGCATTTCCAGCAGCAGGATGCCGCCCGGAAACTTGCCCTGCATCATGGTGCCTTTGAAAGCCATCTCCATGCCCGCCATGATGGTGCGGTTGCGCACATAGCGGCCATTAATGTAAAAATGCTGCATACTGCGGCTGGCACGGCAGCTCTTGGGCTGCGTAACCAGGCCCCGGATGCGGTAAACGCCCTCGGTGTTGTCCAGCTCCAGCAGGCCCCGGCTGAACTCCCGGCCCAGCACTGCATAGGCCGCGCCGCGCAGCTGGCCGTCGCCGGGCGTGACGTACTGCAGCTTGCCTTCCCGGATGAACTTGATGCTCACTTCCGGGTGGCTGAGGGCCACATGGGTGACGGTATCCGCCACAAAGGTGCCCTCGCTGGAATCCTTTTTGAGGAACTTCATACGGGCGGGGGTGTTGTAGAACAGATCCCGCACCCGGATGGTGGTGCCCACAGCCCGGGCACCCGGCTCCCGGGAGACCTCTTCCCCGCCCTCGATGCAGTAGACCGTGGCAAATTCGTCCACCTCAGTGCGTGTGATCAGCTCCACCCGGGCCACGCTGGCAATGGAAGCCAATGCTTCACCGCGGAAGCCCAGCGTATGGATGCTCACCAGGTCGTCCGGGGTCTGGATCTTGCTGGTGGCATGGCGGATGAACGCCGTGGAAATGTATTCGGCTTCAATGCCGGTGCCGTTATCGCTGATCTCGATCAGCTTCACGCCGCCGGATTCAATGCTCACGGTGACCTGAGTCGCCCCGGCATCGATGGAATTTTCCAGCAATTCCTTAACAACCGACGCCGGACGTTCCACCACTTCACCCGCGGCGATCAGCTCTGCGGTATGCTTGTCCAGAACATGGATCACTGCCATGGTCGTTCCCTCCCTTATGGTTTTCTACGGATCAGGTCAGCCGTTCAGGCTGCCCTTTAAGGTCTTTTTCAGTTCGTAGAGGAAGTTCAGCGCCTCGATGGGGGTCAAGGTCTCCACATCCACGGCTTCCAGCTTTTCCATCATCTCGCTGGGCACCGCCGGGGAGCTGTACTCCTGCAGGGCGTCAAAATCCATCTGCTCGATCTTGTTTTTCGGAGCGGTGGCTTCCAGCGTGCGCAGAACCTCGTGGGCACGGCGGGTCACGCTGCCGGGCAGCCCGGCCAGCTTGGCCACCTCGATGCCATAGCTGTCATCCGCCGGGCCTCGGATGATGCGGCGCAGGAAGGTGATGTCCTCACCGCGCTTTTTCACCGCGATATTGTAGTTTTTCACGCCCTCCACGGTTCCTTCCAGTTCGGTCAGCTCGTGGTAGTGGGTGGCAAACAGGGTCTTGCAGCCCAGGCCCTTGGCCGGGTCGGTGATGTGCTCCACCACGGCCCGGGCGATGCTCATGCCGTCAAAGGTGGACGTGCCGCGGCCGATCTCATCCAGCACCACCAGACTCTTCGGGGTTGCATTTTTGAGGATCTCTGCCACCTCGGTCATCTCCACCATGAAGGTAGACTGTCCGGCAGACAGGTCATCCGACGCGCCGATACGGGTGAAAATGGCATCCACCACACCCACATGACAGCTGGACGCCGGGACAAAGGAACCGATCTGCGCCATCAGGGCGATCAGTGCATTCTGGCGCATATAGGTCGATTTGCCGGCCATATTCGGGCCGGTGATGATGAGGCAGCGGTCCGCCCCGCAGTTGAGCTGGGTATCGTTTGGCACGAACAGACTGCCCTTGAGCACCTGCTCCACCACGGGGTGACGGCCCTCGGTGATGGTCAGCTCGTCGCTGTCGTCCACCACAGGGCGGCAGTAGTTGTTCTCTGCCGCCACCTGAGCCAGTGCCGTGAGCACATCCAGTCTGGCGACCGCGTTGGCGGTGCGCTGGATGCGGTCCAGCTGGGCGCTGATGCTTTCCAGCAGTTCGCTGAACAGCCGGTGCTCCAGTGCAATGAGCCGCTCATGGGCACCCAGGATCTTGCTTTCCAGCTCCTTCAGTTCCTGGGTGATGTAGCGTTCTCCAGAAGTGAGGGTCTGCTTGCGGATGTAAGTCTCCGGCACCTGATTTTTATAGGAATTGCTGACCTCGATGTAGTAGCCGAACACATGGTTGTAGCCGATCTTCAGCTTGGGGATGCCGGTCTCCTGCCGCAGACGGGCTTCCAGCTGTGCCAGAACGCCTTTGGTGTTGTCCCGGATGGAACGCAGTTCATCCACCTCGGCATGATAGCCCTTGGCGATGACGCCGCCGTCCTTGAGGGTGGACGGTGCTTCCGGATCCACAGCCGCATAAATGCGGGCCTTGATGTCCTCCAGCGGATCGATTTCCTGCGCCAGTTCCGCCAGTTCCGGGCAATTGCAGGCCAGCGCCTGCTGCTTCAGATCCGGCAGACGGTCACAGGTCTGCGCCAGCGAATAGATCTCCTTGGGCGTGGCGGAACCGTAGACTGTGCGGGTCATCAGACGCTCGATGTCCGAGATGTAGTGCAGCTGGTCGGTCAGGTCGCCGCGGGCCACGGTCTGGCGCACCAGGCTTTCCACGGCGTTCAGACGGCGGTTGATGAGTTCGCTGGAAATGAGCGGCTGTTCGATCCAGCTGCGCAGCATCCGCTTGCCCATGGCGGTGCTGGTCTTGTCCAGCACCCAGAGCAGCGTGCCCCGCTTTTCGCGGCCCCGCAGAGTCTCGGTCAGTTCCAGATTGGCCCGGGTGACTGGCGACAGCCGCATGAACTGGGCTTCGTTGTAGGTCACCACAGTCTTCAGGCGCTCCACACCCTTGATCTGGGTGTCGTGGAGGTATTCCAGCAGCGCTGCCATCGCAAACCGCACCAGGCCGTCTGCCGCCATGCCGGTGCTCTGGGGCCAGCTGCGGCCGAACTGGTTCTCCAGCGCAGACGCCACCAGGCCGGGCGCATAGCGCTCATCCTCCACCAGCTCCACCGAGCAGGTCATATTCTTTTTGATGTAGGCCGTCACTTCACGGCAGTCCAGCAGGCCGGGGTTCATCAGCACCTCGCTGGGATGGTAGCGGCATAGCTCGGTGATGACCGCCGGGGCGATCTTGGCCGCGTTCAGCTCAGTGATGTGGGCCGTGCCAGTGGAAACATCCGCAAAGCAGAGACCGGCTTTTTTCCCCTTGAGGTAAATGCTGGCGATGTAGTTGTTGCGGTCATCCTGCAGCATACTGCTCTCAATGATCGTGCCCGGCGTGACCACCCGGATGATGTCCCGCTTGACCAGGCCCTTGGCCTTGGCAGGATCCTCCACCTGCTCACAGATGGCCACCTTGTAGCCCTTGGCAATGAGCCGCGCTACATAGCCTTCGTAGCTGTGGAAGGGCACTCCGCACATGGGAGCACGCTCTTCCAGACCGCACTGCTTGCCGGTCAGGGTCAGATCCAGCTCCCGGGAAGCGGTAAGCGCATCCTCAAAGAACATTTCGTAGAAATCTCCGATGCGGTAAAACAGGATCTCATCCTTGTGTTGATTTTTGATCTCCAGATATTGCTGCATCATGGGCGACAGCTCTGCCATGGTTGGTTCCCCTCTTCTTGTCGTGTGGTCGGTGCATTCCGGTTTGCGGCCGGTAACTGCCGTTGCAAACAAAACGCGGTCTGTTCAGCACAGCCGCGTTTTGTCTCAATGCGTTTAGTGACAGCCGCCGCAGGTAGAGCAGCTGCCGGTGCAGGAAGCGGAAGGCTCCTCCACAGTCATGGGGTCGCCGCCATTCATCGCGGTGTTGATGATGGCATCAATGTAGTTGACCAGGTTTTCGCACTCGCGCTTGGCTTCGTTGTAAGCCACCATGCCCTCGTTGCCCATGATCTGGCCGTACAGGCTGTTGACCTTTTCGTTCAGCTCGGCAATGCGCTCGTCGCTGCGCTCGGTCTTGCCGATCTCGTTGTTCAGATCCATCCGGGCCAGGTTGAACTCGCCGATCAGGTTCTGCAGGGTCTCGTCCTTGTCGTTGGCCTTGCGGGCAGCGTCCAGGGTGACATAGCGGGGGTCGGTCTGCAGTGCCATGGCGGCACGCTTGAACAGATCAATGCAATCCATAATAATAAGTTCTCCTTATCGTTTCATATTTCCTTCCGGGGAATGCCCCGGGAATCGCGTTTTTTACTCGGCCAGTTCGCCCAGCAGCACGGTGGCGCGGGCACCGGTGAGCTTCACCCGTGCGTACTGCCCCAGCAGGGCGGCATCCGCGGCAAACTCCACGGTCAGGTTGTTGTCCAGACGGCCGGAGAGGGTGCCTTCGTTCCGGCCATAGCCTTCCACCAGCACCCGGACGGTCTGGCCAACCTGCCCCTTGACCAGCGCCATGGCGATCTCGTCCTGCACCTTGAGCAGGCGGGTCATGCGGTCGGTCTTTTCCTTGCGGGGGGTGGGGTCCGGCATTTCGGCGGCCTTGGTCCCGGTACGTTTGGAGTAGATGAAGGTGAACAGCTGCATATAGCCCACCTTCTGCACCAGTTCCAGCGTCTTGACGAAGTCCTCTTCCGTCTCGCCGGGGAAGCCCACGATGATGTCGCTGGAGAAGGTGATGCCGGGCACGGTCTTGCGGGCGTACTCGATGAGTTCGAGGTACTGCTCCACCGTGTAGTGACGGTTCATCCGCTTCAGCAGTTCATCCGAGCCGCACTGCACCGGCAGATGCAGGTGCTTGCAGAGCTTGGGCTGGGCGGCAATGGTGTCGATCAGCTTGTGGCTGGCGTCCTTTGGGTGGCTGGTCATGAAGCGGATGTGATAATCGCCGGGCACGGTGCACAGCAGGTTGAGCAGGTCCGAAAAGTCGATCTGTTCTTCCAGTCCCTTGCCGTAGCTGTTCACATTCTGACCCAGCAGGGTGATCTCCTTGTAGCCGGCTTCCACCAGGCCCCGGAACTCGGCGAGGATGTCGCCGGGCTTGCGGCTCTTTTCGCGGCCGCGCACATAGGGCACAATGCAGTAGGTGCAGAAGTTGTCACAGCCGTACATGATGGGCAGCCAGGCGCGGAACTCGCTCTCGCGCCGGATGGGGATGTTCTCCACGATGACCGGGCGCTGGGCGGGATCCATCAGCACGCGCTTGTGCTTCTGCAGCTTCTGGGCGATGAGCTGGGGCAGGATGTCGATGCCGTCCACGCCGAAGACCAGATCAACGTAGGGGTAGCTCTGGCGCAGTTTTTCCACAACGTGCTTCTGGTTGGCCATGCAGCCGCACAGGCCAATGATGAGGCCGCGCTTTTTCTCCTTGAGGCCTTTCAGGGCACCCACATTGCCGAACACACGCTGCTCGGCGTGCTCGCGCACGGCGCAGGTGTTGAAGAGGATCAGGTCGGCATCCTCGGGCTTGTCGCACAGGCCGTAGCCGATGTCCATCAGCACACCCTTGATGCGCTCCCCATCGTTGACGTTCTGCTGGCAGCCGTAGCTGTGCACAAAAGCCAGCGGCGGCGTGTCGTACGCCTGACGCACCAGCTCAGCCGCCACATTATTATGTTCAAAATTTATGTATTCCAATCAAACCATCCTTCTCCGCCGGGAGAAGTGTTCCCCTCTTGCGCGGCGAAACTGTATTTTGCTTTTTTGCGGAAAGCTCTTTTTAGTATACACTTTTTCACCGTTCCGGGCAAGGGTTCCGGGCAAAGTTTATGCGTTGGCTGCGCTGTCTTCGGTATTTTCCCGGGCACAGCAGGCTTCGCACACGCCGATGAGCACCACGGCGCAGTCCTGTACCACGCCTTTCTGGTTCTTCACCAGCTTCATCACCTGCTTCTCGTCCACATCGGCGTCGGTCACACTGCCGCAGACGGTGCAGTACAGGTGGCTGTGCCAGGGCAGGGTGTGATCAAAGCGGTCGGCTTTGCCCGGAATAGACACCCGGCGTACCCGGCCCGCCTCCACAAGGCTGTTCAGATTGCGGTATACGGTGCCAAGACTCAGGCCGGGGCACTCCTTGGCGGCGCTGTCGTAGATCTCCTCGGCTGTGGGGTGATCGCAGAGGTTCTGCACGGTCTGCATGACCAGTTCTCGCTGTTTGGAATAACGCATATCGTTCTCCTTCTTTTAAACGTTGTCCGCGCCCTTGATCTTGGCCCAATAGGCGCGGGCCGCCTGTTCGGTCTTGTTGTCGCCGAAGGTGTAATACTTCACATCCTTCAGGGCATCCGGCAGGTACTGCTGCTGCACCCAGTGGTGCTCATAATCGTGGGCGTACTTGTAATTCTGTCCCTTGACCAGCGCGTCTTCGCCGTCAAAGTGCTTGTTCTGCAGCTGACGCGGGATGGGGCCGGTGCGTCCGGCCTGCACATCCGCAATGGCCGCGTTGATGGCATCGTGGGCACTGTTGGATTTGGGGCTGGTGGCCACCAGAATGACCGCATCCGCCAGCGGAAGCCGCGCTTCCGGCAGACCCACCATGTTGGCGGCGTCCACGGCCGCTTTCACAATGGGGATGATCTGCGGGTAGGCCAGACCTACGTCCTCGCAGGCGCAGACCATCAGGCGGCGGCAGGCCGAGGGCAGGTCCCCTGCTTCCAGCAGCCGGGCCAGATAGTGCAGAGCGGCGTCCGGATCCGATCCGCGCATGGACTTCTGGTAGGCGGATACGATGTCGTAATGGTCATCGCCTTCCCGGTCGTACCGCATGGCCGTGCGGCGGGTGACCTGCTGGATCATCTCCAGCGTGATCTGTTTTTTTCCGTTCTCGATGGGCGCGGCTGTGACCGCAAAATCCAGACAGCCCAGCGCTTTGCGCAGGTCACCGCCCGCGCTCTCGGCCAGATAGGCGCAGGCGTCTGCATCCATGCAGACTTCCGCGTCTTCCCCTTCCGAAAGCTTCCGCAGAGCGTTGTGCAGGCCACGTTCCACGTCCGCCGGGGTCAGGGATTTGAACTCGAATACCGTGCAGCGGGACAGCAGCGCATTATAAATGTAAAAGTATGGGTTTTCGGTGGTGGAAGCGATCAGGGTCACCGACCCGTCCTCAATGCACTCCAGCAGGCTCTGCTGCTGCTTTTTGTTCAGGTACTGGATCTCGTCCAGATACAGCAGGATGCCCCCTGCCCCGGCCAGCGTGCCGATGTCCTTGAGCACCGCCTTGATGTCGCCGGTGCCGCAGGAGGTGCCATTGAGCTTGTGCAGGGTCATGCCGCTGTTCTCCGCAATGATGCGGGCCACAGTGGTCTTTCCGGTGCCGGACGGGCCGTAAAAGATCATATTGGGGATGCGTCCGCTTTCAATGGTGCGGCGGAACACCCGCCCCGGAGCCAGCAGGTGCTGCTGCCCGCAGACATCTGCCAGCGTCTTGGGGCGCAGACGCTGCGCCAGTGGTTCATTCACAGGGTTTCCTCCTCCCATTCCGGGCTGAAATTGCCCGTGATTTTGATTTTAGTATACCGCATTTCTGTACGCAGGACAAGTCCTTTTCTGAAAATGATTCTCAGATAGCAGGCGGCAGCCGTTTACAAAACCTGCAAAACATGGTATTATCAGGATAACCCTTTTGTCGAAAGGAGGGGAACGATATGCCTGCCCGAAAAAAGGAACCGGAAGACCTTTCCGCCAAGAAAACGCTGGCGCTGGAAGTGATCGACCGGCTGAAAAAAGAATACCCGGATGCGGGCTGCACGCTGGATTACGACCACGCATGGCAGCTGCTGGTCAGCGTCCGGCTGGCAGCGCAGTGCACCGATGCCCGGGTGAACATCGTGGTGGAAGACCTGTTTGCCAAATACCCGAATGTGGCAGCGCTGGCTGCGGCGGAACCGGAGGACATTGAAGCCATCGTCAAGCCCTGCGGCCTGGGGCACTCCAAGGCCCGGGACATCTCCGCCTGTATGCGGATGCTGCGGGACAAGTACGACTGCCAGGTGCCCACCACCTTTGAGGAACTTCTGGCTCTGCCCGGGGTGGGGCGCAAAAGCGCCAATCTCATCATGGGCGATGTGTTCGGCAAACCTGCCATCGTAACAGACACCCACTGCATCCGTCTGTGCAACAAAATTGGCCTGGTGGACGGCATCAAGGAACCGCAGAAGGTAGAAATGGCCCTGTGGAAGATCATTCCGCCCGAAGAGGGCAGCGACCTGTGCCACCGCTTTGTGATGCATGGCCGTGCCGTGTGCAATGCCCGCAAGCCGGAATGCGAAAAATGCTGTCTGGCGGACATCTGCCGTTTTGCAAACGAAACCGCTCCGGCGGAACAATAAGGAGACGTTTTTATGATTACATTGACTGTTTTGCTCATCATCGCCCTGCTGTGCGTGCTGGTCGGCTGTGTCACCGGCCTGATCTCGCTGGTCGGATTTTTCGCTTCGCTGGCTGTGGGCGTGCTCATCGGCGCGCTGGCCGGTTATCTGGCGGGCCGCTTCATGGGGACGGAGACCTCCTGGGGCCGCAACATCCTGCTGGGCGTGCTGGGCAGCTTCGTGGGCGAGTTTCTGTTCGGCCTGCTGGGCATCCACGCCACCGGCAGCTTTACTTCGTTCGTGATCTCGGTCATCGGTGCCTGCATCTGCATCTGGGTGGGGCAGAAGCTGGAAAAGTAAGGGCCTGCCCTGTACTTCCGCACTCATTCGGATCCCGGTAAGAGGTGACAGCAATGACCACAGGCGAGCGCATGAAGCAGCGCAGAAAAGAGCTTGGCATTTCGGCAGAGACCGTGGCGGCACAGCTGGGGGTATCTCCGGCGACGATCTACCGCTATGAAAAGGGCGACATCGAAAAGATTCCGGTGGACAGCCTCAACGTGCTGGCCAGGATCCTGGAGACCACGCCGGCCTTCCTGATGGGCTGGGAAGAAGAGCCGAAGGCCAGCCCGGCAGACGGTACGCCGCTGCCGCAGATAAAGCGTATTCCTCTGGTCGGCCGCGTTGTCTCCGGAGAGTCCATCACGGCGGAGCAGAACATTGAAGGTCAAGTCGAAGTGCCGGCAGATGCCCTGTGTGATTTTGCCCTGCTCTGCCCGGACGCCGGATTGAGCGATGCCGGGATCCACAGCGGCGATACCGTATACATCTGCATTCAGCCGGAAGTGGAAAATGGTCAGCTTGCCGCAGTGCGTGCCGGGGATGAAGTTCTTCTCCGGCGGGTATACCTTGCCGGCGGCACCCTGACCCTGATGCCGGCCAATGCCGCGTATGCGCCGCAGGTTTATACCGGTGCACAGCTGGACACCGTGCGGATCGAAGGCCGTGTGGCCGGCTACACGCACTGGATCGGATGACCCCGGTAAAAGTCCAATGCTTCTTCTGCGAGCCGCTGCCCTGTTCGACCCCGCGTCCGGCGCTAAATAAAAAAGAGTCTCAAGCCTGAGCTTGACTGCTTCATCCCGGATCGACATTCCTACCGGTTGGGACCCGCGGGCTAAACAAAGCCCCACTGGGGCTTT
>CAKSZS010000045.1 GCA_934525845.1 uncultured Faecalibacterium sp.
TCAGAAACCGGTACTAATGTCTCAAAATTGAATATAAGCCGATGTGGCGGAATGGCAGACGCAAACGACTCAAAATCGTTCGGGAAACCATGTGGGTTCGAGTCCCACCATCGGCACTCCATCATAAAACAGCTTAGAATCGAAAGATTTTGGGCTGTTTTTCTTTTTCTGCTCAGTTTCTTATACTTTGGTGTTTTCTGGGAAGATATTGACGATTGCATTCGCCGAGGATACCTTACTGGAGAAATCCAGATGTGTATAAATGTTGCTTGTTGTGCTGATGTCACTGTGACCGAGCCACTCCTGAATCTCCTTCAGGCTCACGCCATTGGCATAGAGCAGACTGGCACAACTATGGCGCAGATCGTGAAAGCGGATACGCTTCATCTGGTGTGCTACCAGAAAATCTGGGAAATGCTGACTCAGAAAGTCGGGCCGAATCCGCTTTCCCATCGGGTCTACATAGATATAGTCAAGATAATCGGTGCAATAGCTTTTGCCGCAGACCTTCCGATTCTGCTCCTGCTCCTTTTTCATTTTATTGAGCATCTGCTCACAGGCAGGGATTAGGGGAAGTGTCCGGCAGCTCGACTTTGTTTTTGTCTTATCTCGTGCGATTTCCGTTACCGTTCCGTTGACCTTTGCGGTCACAACCGTATGCTGAATGCTGATTTTCTTGTTCTCAAAGTCAATGGCATCCCATTTCAAACCAACAATTTCACTGCGCCGCAGCCCGTAGAATGCAGCCATGATGACGCCAAACTCCGAAGGGTCACCTTGGATCACCTTGAAAAGTTGCTCCAGTTCTTCACCGCTGTAAATCTCCGACTTGAACTTTTCCTTACGAGGACGTTCAACGCGATCTGCCGGGTTGGAACGGATCATGCCGATTTGAAAAGCATACTGTAAGCATTTGCGGATGTTGGCGTGATAGTGAATGACGGTGTTTGCCGTAAGGCCACGATCCAACTCATGCTGGTAGAAGTCTTGGATGTATTTGGGATGCTGTTCCATATCCTGTAATGTATAGTGGAGCGGTTCGAAATATGGGACGATCTTGTGAATGATTGCTCTTTCATAGCTGGTATAGGTTGTGATTTCCACTCGTGACTTCATCATTTTCAACCAGTCCGTGATGAAGTCGGTGAAAAGTACCGGTGAGTTATCAAGGCAGGGGTCAACTTCTTTGATGGGGCTGACCTTCAGCCAATTATTGGCAACGGCATATTGCAGGGCATCGGTCAACTCCTTGTGCCAATCAAGAAGCTGCTGTACACTGGCCTCCTCCTGCTGACGCTCATAGCGGAAGAACGTTTCCAGATCGCGCGGAGAGAGTGCTTTCAAAGACAGCCGCTTCTTTTCAAAGTATGGGACAACTACTCTTCCCAGATCATAAGCATATCTGCCATAGGTTTCGGGCGGAAGGTTCATCACACTTTCCCGAAGCCAGCGGTTCAGATATTCCGATACCGGCAGGTCGGAAACCTGCTGCATCGTTTCAGGGTTAAACTCTTTTTGTGTTTTACGCAACAGAGATTCAGCTCTTTTTTTGTTTCCTTTAACCGGAAGTCCTGTGCTGATGGATTTGGTTCTGCGCTTTCCATTTGTGTCTTTCCAGCTCAGAATCATCTGATACATACCGTTTTGTTCTCTTAAATGTCCGGCCACATTTGTCATAGTGATGCTCCTTTCTGTTCGCAGCCAAACGTCCTTTGCTTAGGCATCATAAGTTTAGAAGACTCTGAAGTGTTTTGCAAGGATGGCGCAAGAGAGTTTGAAAGGCGCATCCCTCCAAACTGCCGATTCTGATCGATCAGGTACTCTACCACGCAGAGTTTTGGTATCTTATAACTGCGTCCTACACGCGCCGAGTGGATCTTATTCTGCTTGACCAGCAGATACGCATTCTTCCGGCAGATGCCAAGCATTTCCTGAAGAATGTCTACGGATACCACATCCGGGTAATCCTTGAACATCATCATGTACCGCTCCGTCTTGCGGTCGGGCTCTTCCTGAATCAAAGTGCAGGCTGCGATCTCGCTCATTCCTGTCCTCTCCTTTCCAGTTCAATATGTCAATTATTTGAAAGAAAATACTATATGTAAAGAGCAATGGTCTTTTCCGGGTACCATCGCCCTTGCCAAAGGAGATATTTGAGTTTAGAACTTCATCGGCAGCGCATCCTTCCTGCACTTGCCGTTGTAGGTGGTGTAGATGGGGTAAACGTACCGCCGCCAGCCCGGAAGCTTGGCGGGATTATCCCGGCTGATACGGTAGAGCTCCATGGGATGGACTCCGCTCAGCGCACGGACAAGCCGCTCCGCGCTGTACTGTCCATGATACAGCTGCACAAAGTACATCACGCCCCGCAGGACAGCCGCCCGGAAGGAATCCGGTCTGCCCTCCCACGCTTCCACGATGTGCCGCAGGGCTTCGCAGTAGATTTCTTCGCCCAGCTGGTCGTACAGCTTCAGCGCCGTGCCCACGCAGCTGATACGGTAGTCGCTCAGCTGCATGCTGTCGTAGTTGAGGGACAGCCCCACCCGGTTGGTGGCTGCGACAAACGCCTTGGAAGGCGCATCGCCGCCCACCACCTTGGCGCGCAGCTTGATGCCCGCCGACAGGGGTGCGGCGTGACCGTTCTGCTCCGCAAAGAGCAGGGCTTCCTGCTCCATCGTCAGTCCGGTGTAGACCTTGCAGAGGATCGGGCGGTCCTCGCCGCCGTTGAGGAGGATGCAGCCCTCGATGGTGTGCTGCCCGTCCATCACATAGTATCTGCCGTTGCGGAAGCTGACCTTCGGCTCGTTAACGATGTACTCATTGAAGTCTCTGGCGATCAGCTCCACCCGCTTGCGCTCCACGCCCCGCTGGTAGATCTCGCGGGGATAGATCAGCTTGCTGCTGTGGATGACCGAAAGCTGGTACGGCGGGTTGATACCAATGAAGGTATTGTTTTCGTTCAGGCGCATCGCATTTCCTCCTTAATTCTCCAAATGTACTTCTCGGCTTCCTCTAAGATCTCAGCCACCTGCTGCTTACGCTTCGGGCTGGTGAGCAGGCTGGGATTGAAGGTGAAGCTGTATTCCAACCGCTGGATCATGGCATGAACCGCGGATTGCAACTCGGTGTACAGCATCATTTCCTCGATGCTTCCGGCGTTCTCAAAAGACGATTTGATGGGCGTATAGGGGTAGACAGGTGGTTTGCCATCCACCACCTCAGGCGGCGCGTAAAGCGCCGTAGAGCGCCGGATAGGCTCCATCTGCTGGATGCTGCCCATGGGGTTCAGCGCAAGGCTGATACGCACTGCATCATCCACCCTGCGCATCTCCTCCGGGGTCAGATGCCCCAGATACTTCAGCGCCCGGCTCTTGTCGATGGTGAAGATCTGCTCTGCCTGCACAACGGACGGCATATTCAACCCTGCGTTTTCCAACAGGCAGTGGGTCGGCTGGTTTACTTTCTTTTCCGCCTTGCTTGTCATGGTCGCAACGATCAGGGTCGGAGAGTGATAGTTGCCCACGTCATTCTGAAGAATGACCGCCGGACGGTCACCGCACTGTTCCGAACCGGTGCTCGCCCCGAAATGGGTGAAGAAGATGTCTCCGCGTTGGAATTTCCAGTTTTGCTGCAAAATTGTACCTCCATGTTGTTATGTGCAAAGCCCGCTGCCGGATGTTCCGCAGCGGGCTTCGTTCAAGGTATGGTGGTATGGTTGGGTCAGCGGTGCATGACTACATAATCGTAGCCGCGCCGCATCTGGCAGACGGTGCAGGTGTCCATGCTCCGGTCTGCGCTGGGTACAAGTGCGATCTTGAATGCCTTTGCATCCACAAAGTGCCGCAGACAGGTACCGCAGAGGGTGCGGATGGACTTGACCATCTCAGGGGTCAGCTCCATCTCCTCGTAGATCTCCTGCTCGCGCACCGTGGGGTTCAACTCATCCATAAAAGTGTCCTCCTATATGTATCAAAGTGGATATTCGGATAAAGAATAAATTTGGATACGTAAAAAACGGAAACTGCCGGATGCGCAAAAACGTACCCGGCAGTTCCCGGATCAATATGATTAAAGGTCTCGCATATTCGCCCTCGGCCCCCTGCGAGTGGGGCATAAACATCTGGCAGCGGACTTGTACCGCTTCATTGGCATTTCAGCCACCCCGTCTGCTTTGTGACCGGGCCGCGAATTACGGAAGTATCATTATCGGAGTACCAGATGACGGAACTATTCAGTTTTCAAGGTTCATGAGGTTGGACGTTTTTCCCTGCGGCGAGTGCCGCTTGGAAAATTGTCCCTTCACTTGGTAGGCATCGAGAAGGGTCAATTCGTAGCATTAAAATTGAAGTTTTTCAAAAATTTAGTAATTCTCTTGATTTTGATACTAATAGTGGGCCGAGATACGCCGTAGACTTTAGAAATTTCAGTGATGTCGTATCCCTCGTAAGCGTACATGGTGATAATTTCCAAATCTTCGGTTTTCAAAGTTTCGAGTGCAGTAAGCAACTGCTCGTTCTCAATCTCACCAATCCATGCAAAACGGCTTTTAGTTTCGTGGTAAGTATCCGTAACGGAAACGGCTTCCTGATACTTGTTCATCAAGGGCGAGTAGGATTCTTCGCTCTGCTTAAAGGACGGCGCAGCCATTTCCTGCGTATGGTTCTGGTAAGAGCGATTAGCGTTAAAAACAGACCAGTCGTAATCGTACATTGCCTGAATCGCTTCGCTGCTCATACCGGCATCTTCATACTGCTTGCGGGTCATAGCCCACTGACTATCAAAATTCTTCTTTTCCAAACCATAGTTGAAGCCCATGTTAAACCTCCAAATTTTCGATAAAGCGTAAAAAGTCGAAAATTTGGAAGGCTACGGATATTTCGCCGCTTGGGGCATCCACGAAAAACGGACAAACATAAAGCCTGCTCCTTTTTACGGGAGCAGGCTACCTGAAGGCTAAAAAAATAGCCGGACAACCAACTAACAGAGCGGTTCTAAAAGCAGAATCACTCTATCAGCTGTTGCCCGGCTATTTGGTGCGCGTTTCATACATTGCCTTGCGGCAATGGCCCGTTGCTCGGTGACGAACAGTCCATATTCAGGGTGCAATGCACCCGATTTTTGAAATTGTGTTTTGCCTATAAAGCAATCAACGCCTGCGATAGGCTAAATCAACCGTTGCTACGTTGCCGCACTTGAGGCACTTTATGCGGATAGTGCCTGAACAGCTCTCATCTTTTTGGTAGAGCTTGTGTCCGCAAACGGGGCAAAACCTCCAGCCGATGCTGAATTGTGCCTGCTGTATATTGCTCAGCGGTTTATTTTTAAAAGGACGATTATTTGACTGAATCATGTTTATTCTCCAAATCGGATGATGTCCAATGGATGGCAGTGGATGGGTTTGCCTTTTATGACCTGCATCTGCTGTAGTCTGATCCTGATAGCAGACCACGATACTCCCATCCGCACAGCCATCTCCAGAATTTTTTCATAGTTCGGGTCAGATGCGGATTTGTATAGGATTCCATTCGGCAGGCACAGCGCTGCCCGTTCTATTTCGACGTTGACCAGAAATGTCGGCATCAGCAGCTCTGCTGCAAGGGTGTTTGCCTGCCATTCTTCCCATGAGGGTTGTCCGTTTCGTTCCCGATAGGCAATGTGCCCACGGCACTTGACTGCTTTTCCATAGTCGTTCGGGAACAGATCAGCTAAAATCTGGTGTGCCGCCTCATGCGCTATCGTGAAATTCCGGCATCCGGTGCAGCCGTCTGCCGCAAGGGCAGAATCGATCACAACGTCCTTCGGCATGAATATCTCTACAAGCTTTGTACCATCCCCTAAAGTTACGGTAAAACCGCATCTTTGAAAAACGGTAAGTCCGAGGACGCTGCCATCGCTACATAGCGGCAGCATTTTCACATTCAGCCCAAGAACAGCGCTTGCAAGCCGTTCAGGATCAATGGGTTCCGGGGCATCTTTGCTGATCCCGAAGCGGGTATAGTACTGGTCGATATACTTACCCGCTATGCGCGAAAGGTCTGCGCGGGATAAGTACCTTGCCATTACGAAGCACGGCTTTCCGGCACGGAGCAGTAGGCTTCCACGAACCACTTGCCCTGCTCAAGCCAAAGATTCCGCTTCTGCCCGCAAATCAGGCAGGTGAAGCAATGCCCTTTCACGCCAAAACGTGATGTACCGTGCTTGACTGCCAAGACACGATCAATTCCATAAGTGCGAGTCTTGTCATAGTTTATGGCAAGAGGACGGATCTTGCCGTCAGGAGTAAAACGAACATCCACTTCGACGTATCTTTTCTCACGGCGAAGGTTGTAATCACCACACATCAGAATTCCTCCTTTTTGCAGATTTATCAGAATGCAGCGTGCATTACTTGCGAATCATACTGCGTGCCACGAGCTGTTTTTCGTTTAACAGAGGAACGGACACTGTATGCTTTTTCCACTCATCCATAGAGCAGGTTACTGCTTTGCACAGACGGCATTTTGTCCAGCCATCGGTTGCATCAAGATCTACATCATAGTTCATGGTTCCGCACATCGGGCATCTTACGTTTTCTTTTCTCATAATATCACCTCTTAAAAACACCGAACAAATACGATTTCGGTCCAGAATCAACACCAAAAAGCTGTTATTCGTGGATTTGATTCGATTATATACCTACTTTATGGAGATGTCAATTACGCATTTGTCGCTATTTTGGAGATTTCTTGTTGATTTCTTATGTTTTCTATACTATAATAGGGCTACCGGATCACAAAGGAGTGTTCTTGTTATGAAAAAGAAAACCACGCTCACCAAAATGCACATAGCCCCATCCACAGTGCGCTATGATGCAGTCGCTGCGAGGGATAGCAATGAGGTTGGTCAGATTCTCGCAGGCACACGAAAAAGGAATGGCTATTCACTTGTAGCTTTCTCTGAACTTCTCCGTCACTATGGCGTCGATGTCAGTGATAAAGGAATCAGCAAATGGGAAAAAGGCTATACCACTCCTAGCATCTACCAACTAGTTGCAATCTGCTACGCATTGAACATCAAGGAAGGACCTTCCTACTTTACAAAGGCCTTTCAGAAACCCGCCCTTCTAAATGATATAGGGCAAAAAAAAGTTGCCGAGTACGAAATGGACTTGATTGCATCCCGGCGCTACCAGCCAGATACAGAAGAACCTGCGGAAATCGACTACATAATGATGCCAGTATCAGAGTTGCCAGTATCGGCAGGTCTAGGAGCTTTTCTTGAAGGTGAAATGTTCCAGCGGATACAGGTGCCTGCCAGCAGTGTTCCGGCAGGGGCTGAGTTCGGGATATACGTTAGTGGCGATAGTATGGAGCCGCGTTATCATAGCGGACAGATCGTATGGGTGAAGCGTTGCGAAGAACTTAAATGCGGGGATATCGGGATATTCGTATATGATGGCTGCGGATATCTAAAAAAATACGATGAACATATCCCAGACAAGTCCCAAGCAGAGTTCCTTACCGACAGCTATGGTGTGGTGCATAACCAACCGGCTTTGGTCTCTCTTAACACCAAATATTCGCCGATTCTTATATCTCCGGAGCAAAGATTCGAAATTGTTGGAAAGGTTTTGAACTAAAAAGATGGGAGGAGTTTTCGTGGATACGATCAAGCGTGTTCAGGATTTGATGCAGGAGCGTGATATGAATCTGTGTGTGTTGGCAAAGAAATGCGGAATATCGTACTCCACGATTCAAACCACCGCCCGTCGGGGAGGGCAGTTAAGCGTAGAGACGATTGAAAGGATCTGTCTAGGCTTAGGAATCACACTAAAGGACTTCTTCGATTCCTCATATTTGTAGTAAAAAGCCGCTCACCATGCTGGAAACCTGCACGTGATATGTACCCCTAATACTGGACACCCAGTATTGGGGGTATTTTTATGAAATACAGCTATGAGTACAAAAAGCAATGCGTGGAATTGTATCGACAAGGGAAATGGCCAGAAACACCAGCGGGAGTAAAGCAGAAAAATTTTCACGAGACGATACGGAAGTGGGCTCGCATGGAAGAAGCCTGTGGTCCAGAGGTTCTGCACCATAAGAGACAAAATAAAGTGTGGACTGCGAAAGAAAAATACGAATTGGTCGCAAAAGTTTTGGCAGGAGTATCAAACAAGGAGGTTGCGTTTACTGCTGGAATCAATGACGGCCTCTTGTACCAATGGGTCAGATGTTATAAAATGAAAGGGTATCAGGGATTGGCCGCACAACGAAAAGGCCGACCACCCAAGGAGCCTGACATGAAGAAGAAAATAGTACCAGCAGAACTGACCCCTTCAGAGCGAGAAGAGATGATTCGGCTCAGAGCAGAAAACGAACATCTGAGAGCGGAGAATGCTGTAATAAAAAAAGAGATTGCCTTGAGAGAAGAGAGATGCGCAGCGCAACTCAAGGCGAAAAAGCTGCGATCGTCCAAGAACTCCGCAAAGAAGGACACAGACTGAATGATTTGTTAGATGCAATCGGGCTGTCCAGATCAACGTATTATTACGAACTCGGCAGAACGGATAAGGTTGAAGAGAGAAATGCCGAGTTATCGTCTGAAATCACTGTCATTTTCAATGAGAATAGAAAAAGATACGGCGTAAGACGGGTACATCATGAGCTTCTGAACCGTGGGTTTCAGGTGAATCACAAGCGTGTCCAGCGAATCATGAACCAGCTTGCACTGTTCGGCAAACGTCCAAAGGAGAAGTATCATTCCTACAAAGGCGATGTCGGCAAGGTTGCCGATAACATTATTAACCGGGATTTCAGCACCGAGAAGCCTCTGCAAAAATGGACAACCGATGTGTCACAGTTCAATCTGTCTTGGGGCAAATGCTATATTTCTCCGATTCTGGATATGAACACAAATGAGATCATTTCCTACAATCTCTCGACTAGTCCCAATATGGAGCAGATAAGAGATATGCTGAACAAGGCGTTTGAACGCTTTCCTTCTGTGCAGGGGCTGGTCATGCACTCGGATCAGGGTTGGCAGTACCAGCACGCATTCTACCGTGGTGAACTTCAGAAGCACGGAATCATTCAATCCATGTCCCGAAAGGGCAACTGCTACGACAATTGCATTATGGAGACCTTCTTTGGCAGGTTGAAAAATGAAGTGTTCTATGGATTTGAGAAGGATTATTCCTCCTTTGAAGCCTTCTCCAATGCGATTGCCGAGTATATTGACTATTACAATAACAGCAGAATCCAAGCAAAAACAAAATGGATGCCTCCCTCTAAATTCAGAGAAGCATCCATGATGGAATATTAATTATTCAATTTTGATCCAGTGTCCAGAATACTGGGTACATATCAACGGTGAGCGGCTTTAATGCTGCTTCTATTTATCCTTTGGCAATCTCCAGATAAACGCTAATCTCCAGGATCATTACCATTGAAGGAATATGGACCGCTACACTGGCCGGGTCTTGGCGTAGTTGACGATGTGCGCCCGGAAGACTGCGATTTCTGCCATTCGCTTCTCAGCGGATTTGATTGTTCAAATGAAGAATCACTTATTCTCCGGCAGGTGCCACTTCCAATCGAGGATCTCCGGCATATCCTGACCGACCTCGTGGATGTAGTTCTTGTGCTCCACCAGCTTGTCGTTCATCTGCTGGACGAGGTATGCACCGCGGTTGCCCAGCTGGGGCAGATGCAGGACGGCATCCTTGACCAGATGGAAGCGGTCGATCTCGTTCTGCACACGCATATCGAACGGCGTGGTGATGGTGCCCTCCTCCTGATAGCCATGGACGCTCAGGTTGCGGTTTGTGCGCTCGTAGGTCAGCTCATGCACAAGCGTGGGATAGCCGTGGAACGCGAAGATGATGGGCTTGTCCTTGGTGAACAGGGCGTTGTAGTCTGCATCGGACAGGCCGTGGGGGTGCTTGGTGTTCGGCTCCAGCTTCATCAGGTCCACAACGTTGACGACCCGGATCTTCAGTTCCGGCAGAGCATCCCGCAGGATGGTGACAGCCGCCAGAGTCTCCAGCGTGGGCGTATCGCCGCAGCAGGCCATGACGATGTCCGGCTCTTCGCCTGCATCGGTGGAAGCCCAATCCCAGATGCCGACACCCTGCGTGCAGTGCTTGACGGCCTGTTCCATCGTCAGCCACTGCGGACGGGGATGCTTGGACGTGACCAGTACGTTGACATAATCCCGGCTGCGGATGCAGTGATCAAAGCAGCTCAGCAGGCAGTTGGTATCCGGCGGCAGGTACAGGCGGACGACATCTGCCTTTTTATTTGCGATATGGTCGAGGAAGCCGGGATCCTGATGGGTGTAACCGTTGTGGTCCTGCTGCCAGACGTTGGAAGAGAGGATCAGGTTCAGGGACGCGATGCTCTGCCGCCACGGCAGCTGGTTGCAGACCTTGAGCCACTTGGCGTGCTGTGCCACCATGGAGTCCACAACACGGATGAAGCTCTCGTAGCTTGCAAAGAAGCCGTGACGACCGGTCAGCAGATAGCCTTCCAGCCAGCCCTCGCACAGATGCTCGGACAGCATGGAGTCCATGATGCGGCCATCGTTGGCGAGGAACTCATCATTCGGAACGATGGTGGAGTTCCAGTCGCGCTCGGTCGCTTCAAAACACTTGTACAGGCGGTTGGACATCGTCTCGTCCGGTCCGAAGATGCGGAAGTTCTTGGCATCGGCATTCAGCTTGAACACATCGCGGATATAGCCGCCCAGCTCGATCATATCCTGCTTCTCGACACTACCGGGGAATGGAATATCCACGGCGTACTGCTTGAAGTCCGGGGTGCGCAGGTCGCGCAGCAGTTTGCCGCCGTTGGCGTGGGGATTGGCTGCAATGCGGCGGTCGCCGGTGGGAGCCAGCTCCTGCAATTCGGGAATGAGCGTGCCGTTCTCATCAAACAGCTCTTCCGGATGGTAGCTGCGCAGCCACTCTTCGATCTGCTTCAGATGCTCTTCCTGATGCGGCGTGCCAAGGGTGATATCAATGGGAACCTGATGAGCGCGGAAGGTGCCCTCGATGGGTTTGCCGTCCACCACCTTCGGGCCGGTCCAGCCCTTGGGAGTGCGCAGAACGATCATCGGCCACTGGATGTGACCCATCTTCTCGCCGGAGCGGGCACGTTTCTGGATGTCGTGGATCTCATTGATGACGATATCCAGCGTATCGGCCATCTTGGCGTGCATCGTCATAGGGGCGTCGCCCTCGACGAAATAGGGTTTCCAGGAGCAGCCCTTGAAGAAGCTCTCGATTTCCTCATGGGTCATGCGGCCAAAGACGGTGGGGTTGGAGATCTTGTAGCCATTCAGGTGCAGGATGGGCAGCACCGCACCGTCGCCCACGGGGTTCAGAAATTTGTTGGACTGCCAGCTGGTGGCCAGAGGGCCGGTCTCGGCTTCGCCGTCGCCCACGGTGCAGGCAACGATCAAATCGGGGTTATCGAAGGCTGCGCCGAAGGCATGGGCGATGGAGTAACCCAGCTCGCCGCCCTCGTTGATGGAACCCGGTGTTTCGGGGGCAACGTGGGAGGAGATGCCGCCGGGGAAAGAAAACTGCTTGAACAGTTTCTTCATGCCCTCTTCGTCACGGCTGATGTTGGGGTAGACTTCGCTGTAGGTGCCGTCCAGATAGGCGTTGGCAACAAAGAAGTTGCCGCCGTGACCGGGGCCGGAGATCAGAATCAAGTCCTGGTCGTACTTCTTGATGATGCGGTTCAAATGCACATAGACAAAGTTCTGGCCGGGCACGGTACCCCAGTGGCCGACGATTTTGCGCTTGACATCCTTGCGCTTCAGCGGACGGCGAAGCAGAGGGTTGTCCAGCAGATAAAGCTGGCCGGCCGCCAGATAGTTGCTGGCACGCCAGTAAGCGTCAATTTTCTGCAGTTCGGGTTGTGTCATAGATAGCCTCCTGTGTGATTGTTATTTAATGCAAAAGCGCCTGCAAAACAGCCTTCTGCCAGCCTGCGTAGCGGGCATCGTGCTCCTGCGGTGTCATTTTTGGGGTATAGCTGCGGCGCTGCATACCATCGTAGACCGTGCCGGGATTGTACAAACCGCTGGCAAAGCCTGCGGCACAGGCCGCGCCGAAGCCGGAAAGCTCCTGAATATCCGGCACACTGACCTCCACACCAGCCATATCGGACTGGAACTGCATCAGATAGCCGTTGGCCGTGGGACCGCCGTCCACACGCAGTTCCGCCAATGCCAGACCTGCGTCCTGCGCCATGCGCAGCACCAGATCCGTAATCTGGTAGGCAATGCACTCCACCCCGGCTTTAACGATTTCCGCCCGACCGGTGGTGCGGGTAATGCCGGTCAATAGCCCCGTTGCCTCGCTGTCCCAGTAGGGTGCGCCCAGCCCGGTAAAAGCCGGGACAAAATAGGTCTTGTCCGCAGGGTTTGCGCTGCGGGCCAGCGTTTCACTCTCGGCGTCGCCTGCCAGCAGGGCAACATCCTTTTTCAGCCATGTAATGACCGCACCGGTGTAGTTCAGATTACCCTCCAGTACATACTCCACCTTGCCATTCAGACCCCATGCAAGGCTGGTGGCAAGACCGTTCCGGCTTGTGACAAGCTTTTCGCCGGTCTGCATCATCACGCTGGAGCCGGTGCCATAGGTGGCTTTCGTCTGCCCCGGTTTGATACAGTTCTGCCCCAGCAGAGCGGCGTGGCTGTCTCCCAGTACACCGCAGATGGGAATGGCTTTCGGCAGAAAACCACTCAGCGTGGTGGTGCCGAACAGGCTGTCGCTCATGCAGACCTCTGCCAGACAATGACGCGGCACACCGTAGAGTGTGCACAACTCATCGTCCCATTGCAAGGTGCGGATATTAAACAGCTGCGTGCGGCTTGCATTGGAGTAATCTGTCTTGAAGCTGCGTTCCTCGCTCAAGCGGCTGACAAGATAACTGTCGATTGTGCCAAGCGCCAACCGTTCTTTTGCGGCCAACGCGGCGGCTTCGGGGTGGTTTTGCAGAATCCACGCCATTTTAGATGCGGAAAAATACGGTGACAGCGGCAGACCGGTTTTCTCACGCACCGCTTCGGCATGGGACGCCAGCGTATCACAGATTTCTTTTGCGCGGGCGCACTGCCAGACGATTGCCTGCCCGACCGGGGTACCGTCCGCCCTATCCCACGCGGCAACGGTTTCGCGCTGGTTGCTTATGCCCATTGCCGCAATCTGTGCGGGGTCAATCCCGGCCTTTTCGGCAACCTCACGGCATACGACCAGCACATTTGCGTAGATTTCCTCCAAATCGTGGCTGACCCAGCCTTTTTCGTCGATATACTGCCGATGAGGTCGATCGGCACGGGCGGTCAGGCGACCCGCCGCATCAAACAGCATAGCCTTGGTTCCCTGCGTGCTCTGGTCAACCGATAAAATGAACTGTTCCATACACCGCCCCATTCAGCCGTTCAGCAAATCGGCGGCGGTTTTTGCGATTCCTGCAGCGTTCAAGCCATAATAATCGAACACCTCTTTGGAAGTGCCCGTGATAACCGGCGCGTCAGGCAGGGAGAGATTCTTCATCTTGCGCGGGCAGACTTCGCTGACAACCTGTGCCACCATGCTGCCCAGCCCGCCGAACGGTGCGTGTTCCTCCACAGTGACAACGACTTTCGCATTCTGTGCTGCTTTGATGACAGCTTCTTTATCCAGCGGCTTGACGCAGTACATATCCAGTACCGTGGCTGAGATGCCCTGCTCTTTCAGCAGATTGGCGGCATCCAGCGCGGGGCGAACCATCTCGCCGCAGGCGATGATGGCAACATCGGTCCCCTCGGCCAGAACCGTGGCCTTATCCATTGTAAAGGGGCAGTTTTCCTCGGTATAAATATCCTCCACCGGGTTGCGACCCACACGCAGATAGGCGGGCTTTTTATCCTGCAGCAGCGCTTCAATCAATTTTGCTGTCTGGAAACGGTCACTCGGCAGATAGACGCGCATATTGGGGATGGCGCTCATAGCGGCAATGTCCTGCGCGCTGTGATGACTCATACCCAGTGCGCCGTAACTGACGCCGCCGGAAATGCCGATGAGCGTCACATTTGTGTTGGAGTAGGCGCAGTCGATTTTGGCCTGCTCATAGCTGCGGGTGGACAGGAAACACGCCGGGGAGGCGGCAAAGGCTTTTTTGCCGCAGCTTGCCAAGCCCGCTGCCACGCTGACGAGATCCTGCTCGGCAATGCCCATCTCGACAAACTGCTCAGGGTAGGTATCGGCAAATTTGGAAAGGCTGGCACTGCCGCGGCTGTCGCTGCACAGCACGGTGATGCTCTTATCCTCGGCGGCGGCTTTCAGCAGTGTATCGCAGATAGCCTGACGATTGGGAATTTTGTTAGCCATTCTGAACTACCTCCTTTCGCGCAGCAAAATCCGCGAGTATCTGTTTATATTCTTCCTCGTTTGGCAAGTGATGGTGCCAATCGGCCTTGTTTTCCATCAGGGCGCTGCCGTAGCCCTTGGTGGTGTTGGCGATAATCACAGTGGGCTGCCCCTTGTGGTGTTTCGCGGCAGTAAACGCCGCATCCATGGCTTCAATGGAATCGCCGTCCACGCTGATGACATTCCAGCCGAATGCCGCCCAGCGCTGTTCCTGACTGTCCTGCTTCATCACGTCCTCGGTGCAGCCGGAGATCTGCAGGCGGTTGCGGTCCACCACGGCGCAGAGATTATCCAGCTTGTAGTTGGACGCTGCCATAGCGCCCTCCCAGACGGACCCCTCGGCCAATTCTCCGTCGCCCATCACGGTGTAAACGCGGTAATCTTTCTTGTCCATCTTACCGGCCAGCGCCATGCCGACGCAGACCGGCAGACCGTGGCCAAGCGAGCCGGAGTTCATCTCAATGCCGTTGAGCTTATTGTTGGGGTGCCCGATGTAGGGCGAACCAAATTTGGAAAACCGCGCCTTGATGTCATTCAAATCCAGAAAGCCGCAGTCGGCCAGCACGGCGTACAGAGCCTCTACCGCGTGACCCTTGCTCAACACAAAGCGGTCACGGTTCGGGTCGGCAGTGGTTTCGGGCGTGATGCGCAGATGGTTTTTGTACAGCACCAGCAGCGTGTTGAGCACGCTCATATCGCCGCCGATGTGACCGCCGCCGCCCGCCATGATAATGTCCACAACATCGCGGCGCAGGTCCCAGCTTTTCAGTTCCAGTTCATGCAGATTCATTTTCATTCACCCCGCAGATAGGCTTTGACTTTTTCTTCAATCGGATCATACAAATCAGGCTTGATGCCGATATACTTGCAGGCTTCATACAGTACCGGCACAACGTCCTTGTGAATGCCGACACAGTGATGGATATAGGGGCCCTCGACAATTTTAGCCTCCAGCCGCTTGATGTTCTCGACCTCGACCCAAAGATATGTTCCCATGCCGTTCGGACCGTCAATGCCCTTGGCATTTCCCAGCAGCAGGCTGTACTCGCCGTTGTCACCGTCAAAACGGGCCAGCGTCAGGTCGCCGTGCTTGGCCTCGGCTGTGATAGCACCGGGATAGTCAAACGCCAGCGGGTAGGTGATGCAGGGCTTGCAGCTCGCCACCGACAGCGGCCACGGGCCGCAGTGCTGCAGCAACTCGCCGTTTTCCACATCGGGGTGGCGAATCGTCCAGTCTGCAAAGAAGCCGCGGGTGTCATCGTTGGCGGCAGCCTCGACCAGCAGTGCGGTGACGGCACCGTGAATATCGGTTTCGCATACGATGGGGATCCCCTTGTCGTTCAGCAGAGCGTTTGCGGCGCAGGGCATAATGCCCAGTTCCCCCTGCAAAGCATTCCAGCACTGGAT
>CAKSZS010000046.1 GCA_934525845.1 uncultured Faecalibacterium sp.
TTCACGGACGATGCCAAAACGGTCACCCGTGAGGAAGTGTTGGGTTCGAGTGCTGTGGACAATGCTCCACCACAAAACCTCAGACAATTGTCTGAGGTTTTTTGTTTTGGCGGAGAATCAGAGACGAGAACAGCACGGCCACGCCGCAGGGCGCAGCCGCAATGCAGCCCTCTACACGCAAAACCGCCCGTGACCATTTTCCGGTCACGGGCGGTTTTTGCGCTTTCTGATGTGTTACAGCTCAATGTCCTTGCAGTACTCCACGATGTGGTGGAACATCTGCTCCACGGCGGGGGCCATGGCGGCAGGCCGCTGGACAGCCAGGCCCACGACCCGGTATTCCTCCGGCTCGATGGGGTAGATTTTGACGGCCGCCTTGCAGTCCCGCAGCAGCATCTGCGGCATGATGGAGATGCCCAGGCCGGCTTCCACCATGGCAATGTTGGACTGGTCATCGATGACATGGCAGCGGCGCTCGGTGCTGATCTTATATTTCTTGAGGAACTGCCGCATCTCAGCATCGGTGGCGTCGCACTGCACGACGAAGCTCTGGCCGTTCATCTGAGCCGGGGTCATCACATTGTCCGGCGGATCCGGCCAGTCCTGCGGCACGATGCACAGCAGCGGCTCCCGGAACAGCTCGGTCAGGCTGAATTCCTCTTTGCAGGTGGAGGACAGGAATGCAATGTCAACCTGACCGGTGCGCAGCCACTCCTTGACGTCATCGTAAGTTCCCTGATATACTTCAATCTCGATCTGCGGATACTGTGCCGCAAAGCTTTTGAGCAGGCCCGGCAGCAGCGAGGCGCACACCGAGTTGAACGCGCCCAGCTTCACCTTACCTTTTTCCAGACCATTCAGGCGGGCAATGCTCTGCTTGAGCGCCTCATCACTGTTGAGCACCGCGCGGATGGACGGGTACAGCGAAGCGCCGTAACTGGTCATGGACACGCCGTTTTTGCCGCGGTTGAACAGTGCAAAGCCCAGTTCTTCCTCCATAACAGCAATGGCGTGGCTGATGGCCGAAGGAGTCAGATGCAGCTGCTGTGCCGCTTTGTTAAAGCTGCCCTGCCGCGCCACTGCATCGAAAATCTCGTAGGAAAAAAGCGTCATGCCCAAAGCCTCCTTCCTCTTTATTCCGGTTCGGAGACGCCCGATTCTCTGTGAATCTTTTTCATCTTTCGTTTGAGATAGTTCAATTATCTTCTTGATTGTACTATCCCGCACCCATTCTGTCAAGCATTTTAGTCTGATTTCTGCGCCATTTCAGCGGATTTCGGCAAAATGCGCGCAGGCTTTCCGGCACACTTCCCGTACTTTATTATAAAATGCAGAAAACAGGGCATCCGGCTCATGGACAGGGCCGTCCCTCCCGGAGGTTTTTCCTATGTCTGAAGTTCTTTCCGCATCCCGCCGCGGACTCAGCGGCACCGCCCTCAAGTACATCGCCTGCGGCACCATGCTGATCGATCACATCGGGGCTTCCTGCCTTGAGGCCGGGCTTCTGATGCCCCAGCTGGAATCCGGTGCTCTCCCCCGCGATGCGATGGCGCAGCTTCCCCTGTTCCATCTGGACCAGCTCCTGCGCCTCACCGGGCGGCTGGCGTTTCCCATCTTCTGTTTTCTGCTGGTGGAAGGCTTTGTGCACACCCATGACGTCAAAAAGTACATCGGGCGGCTTTTTCTGTTCGGGCTGGTGAGCGAGATCCCTTTTGACCTGGCGTTTTTCCGCACGCCGTTCAATCCGGACGATCAGAACGTTTACTGGACGCTGGCGCTGGGCGTGCTGGCCATGGCAGGCCTGAAGCACTTTGAAGCACCGGACGGCTCTCCCAGCTGGAAAGGCTTCCTCTGTGCCGGCGGCTGTGTACTGCTGGCCTTTGCCGCCAATACGGACTACAATGGCATCGGCGTATTCATCCTCTGCGCCCTGTATCTGACCCGCTCTGACCGCAAACGGCAATGCTTCGTGGGCGCGGTGCTGTTCGCTTTCGAACTGACCGCGCCGCTGGCTTTCGTGCCGATCTGGTTTTACAACGGTCAGCGCGGCGCCTGCAGCAAAACCATGCAGAAGGTGTTCTACTGGTTTTATCCGGTGCACATCGCCCTGCTGGCGGGCATTACCAACCTGCTGCTGTAACTATGAGAAAAGCGTCTGCCGCGCGGTTTGCGGCGGACGCTTTTTGCGTGTAAAAATGGAAAAAGCCCGGTGATTTCAATGAATCATCGAGCTTTTTCTTGGCGGAGTAGGAGGGATTTGAACCCTCGCGCCGTTGTTTAGACGACCTACGCCCTTAGCAGGGGCGCCTCTTCGGCCTCTTGAGTACTACTCCAGAGCAAAGTGTGTTGCACTTATTCAATAAAAATGGCGGAGAGAGTGGGATTCGAACCCACGGTACGTTGCCGTACGGCAGTTTTCAAGACTGCTTCCTTAAACCACTCGGACATCTCTCCTTGTGGACATCCGCGTTCCGCTGTGTCGAATGCCTATTTAATTTACCAGATTTTTTGTACAATGTCAAGCCCTGCGGCAAACTTTTTCCATTCTCCCCGGCAGCCGTCTGCGCGTCACAACCTTTTTGGGTCAGCACTGCAAAAAAGCCCTTTACAAAAACATCTTTTTGTTGTATAATAAAGGCATCAAAAAACCATCTCTCGGTGTAAAGGAGAATTACCATGTCGTTTTCAGAGCTATTGAAGCAGTGCCGCAAAAAACAGGGCATCAGTCAGGCCGAGCTTGCCTCCAAGCTTGGTGTCACACAGCAGGCGGTGGGCAAGTGGGAAAGCGGCAAGTCTTCCCCGGATCCCAGCACAGTGGCTCGCATCGCCGAGCTGCTGAACACCACGGCAGACTATCTGCTGGGACTGTACCGGCCGGTCAGCAACGTTTCTGCCCCGGAGGAACGCTTCTTCGGCAGCTACTCCGAGAGCCTGATCCCGGTGATCGGCACCGTGAAAGCCGGCTACGGCGCCCTGGCTTTTGAAGAGGATTACGGGCAGGAGTATGCCCGCGTCAAGGATCCTTCCAACTACTTCTATCTGGTGGTGCGCGGCGACAGCATGGAACCGCGCATCCAGGACGGCGACCTGGCACTGGTGCACAAGCAGGACACCCTGGAAAACGGGGATCTGGGTGTGCTGATCTACGGCGATGACGGCGAAGGCACCCTGAAGCGCTACATCCAGCGCGGCAACTGTGTGGTCCTGCAGCCGTTCAATCCGGCCTACAATGAGCTGGTCATCAAGGGCGAAGACCTGAACCGTCTGCACATCGCCGGCCGTGTGGTGGAGACCAAGGCGAAGTGGTAAGGCGACCCCATGGAACAGACCATCCTGGACAAGCTGACCATTCTGGCGGACAGCGCAAAATACGACGTCGCCTGCACCTCCAGCGGTGCATCCCGCACCGCGCGGGCGGGCACGATGGGAAGCTGCTATGCACCGGGCTGCTGTCATGCCTTTACGGCAGATGGCCGCTGTGTCAGCCTGCTGAAGGTGCTCATGACCAACTGCTGCTCCTTCGACTGCAGCTACTGCGTCAACCGCAGATCCAACGACATTCCCCGGGCCACCTTTGCGCCCCGGGAGCTGGCCGAACTGACCATCGAGTTCTACCGCCGCAACTACATCGAGGGGCTGTTCCTGTCCAGCGCCGTGCTGGGCACCCCGGACTATACCACCGAGCGGATGCTGGCTGTTCTGCGGCTTCTGCGGGGGGAGTACCGTTTTGGCGGGTACATCCACGCCAAGGCCATTCCGGGCACCAGCCCGGAGCTTCTGCAGCAGCTGGGTTATCTGGCCGACCGTCTGAGTGTGAACGTGGAGCTGCCCAGCGAGCAGAGCCTGAACCTGCTGGCCCCGGACAAGGGGCGGCACTCCATCTTCCGGCCCATGAAGCAGATCGCGGTATCCGGCGCGCAGAGCAGGCAGGAACTGGCGCTGTACCGCCATGCGCCCAAGTTTGCCCCCGCCGGACAGAGCACCCAGATGATCGTGGGGGCTTCTCCGGAGACGGATTACCATATCCTCAAGCTCACCGAGGGAATGTACCAGAAGTACGGCCTGAAACGGGTGTTCTACTCCGCCTACATCCCGGTGACGGAGGACACCCGCCTGCCCGCACTGGACACCAAGCCGCCCCTGCTGCGGGAGCACCGGCTGTATCAGGCGGACTGGCTGCTGCGGTTCTACCAGTTCCGGGCGGACGAGATCCTGGACAAGGACAACCCCAACTTCAACCCCTATCTGGACCCGAAATGCAACTGGGCCGTGCAGCACTACGGGCTGTTCCCGGTGGACATCAACCGGGCACCTTTTGAAATGCTCCTGCAGGTGCCGGGCATCGGCCCCAAGACCGCCCGCCGCATCTGGCACGCCCGCAAACAGGCCGCGCTGGGGCTGGACGAGCTGAAGCGCATGGGCGTGGTGCTCAAGCGGGCACAGTATTTCATCACCTGTCGGGGCTTTTCCGGGGCACACCCGGGCCGCGGCACCGCCGGGCGGGAGCGCATTACCCGCGCGCTCATCGACCCCAACGTGTTCGGTGGGAACTGCGAGCAGCTGAGCCTGTTCAGCCCGCCTGCTGTGGACCATCTGGTGGGGCAGGGCGTACCGCCCCGGGCGGCCATGCGCATGGTGCGGGAGGAGGCAGTGCAATGTCTGGCGAAGTCCCTGTGAACCGCAAGCTCCACGATGCGGATGTGGTCTACCTCTACGACGGCAGTTTCGAAGGTTTTCTGTGTTGCGTATTCGAGAGCTTTGCCCAGCACGAGATCCCGTTTGCGGTATGGACGCCCCAGCGGGAGACGGCCACCCTCTACCCGGTCAAAGACATTCCCACCGATGCCGCCAAAGCCCGGCGGGTCTTCACCAGCTTCCGCAGAAAGCTGGGGGTCGAGACGGAATATCTGGTCAGCCGGGATTTTCTCTCCGGACGGGAGGACAAGGAGCTGCTGCTGATTCGCTTTCTGCATCTGGCCTTTGCGCTGGGGCCGGGCACCGTCAAACGGGAAGGCCACCCGGACGTAGCCCCGCTCTACGCAATGAAAAAAAGCCTGGACTGGGAAGTGGACAAGTTCCAGGGCTTTGTGCGGTTTGAAGAACACGGCGGGATGCTGGGCGCGGTCATCCACCCGAAAAACTACATCCTTCCCCTGCTGCGGCCCCACTTCTGCGGGCGGTTCCCGGACGAAAACTTTCTGATTTATGATGCCGTGCATCAGGCGGTGCTGCTGCACGAAAATCACCAGACCCGGCTGCTGGAACTGGCCGCGCCGCTGGAGCTGCCGCCGCCCGATGAACGGGAGCGGCAGTTCCAGGCTCTCTGGACACAGTTCTACAAAACGCTGGAGATCCAGACCCGGCACAACGAAAAATGCCGCATGACCCACTGCCCCAAGCGCTTTTGGGCCGACATGGTGGAAATGCGGGATGAATCGTAAATTTTAACGGCCTTGGCAAACCGGGAAAGTCCCCGGTTTCGCCAGAGACTCCCCCTTTGAGGAAAGACTTCCCCCGGCCGGGAAAGATTCTCCCCGCGCCGGGGAGAAATGTCACCGCAGGTGACAAAGTGGGGAGCAGATGTCGCATAAGCGACAAAAGGGGGAATCTGGACGCGAAGCGGACTGAGCGGGCGAGGCCGTTCGATTTTTACTTCTTTTTCTGCGCTTCCAGCGCGTTCTCCACACCCTTGAGCAGGTCCTCGGCGGAGATGCCGTAGAGCTTGGCCAACGCCACGAGATTGGAGGTATTCGGCTCCGAGGTGCCGTTCTCCCACTTGGACACGGCCTGGCGGCTCACGCCGATGCTCTCGGCCACGAACTCCTGGGTCATCTTGCAGCGGGTGCGGTTCTCTTTGAGCATCTCGGACAGGGACTTGCGCACGATCTTGACCTCTTCAGTCATCTTGGGCGGCTTTTCCAGATTGCGGGCAATGCGGGCCAACCAGTAGATCATGATGACGGGAATGGCCAGCATCAGCAGCCGGGGCACAAGGGCTAGAAAGATAATGATCAGTTCATTGGTGCCGATCCTCATAGAAGGTTCCTCCTTTGCGGGGTTGGTTTTGGGTTCTCTGCGGCCTGATTGTAGCAAAAAATGTCGGTTGCGTCCACCAACGCGGATGTAAACTTTGGTTGCGGCAGGGATTTTTGCCCTGCCGCAAAGAGTTTTTTGCTGTTTTTTAACAAAAACGTTGCTTTTGCGCCGTTGCAACCCGCAAAAGCTATGGTATACTATAAGAGACATCCGGCAGAGCCATCTGCCGCACACACCCGCGCTGCGGGGCAACACAAAAGGAGTATTGTAGCGTTATGGTTCGCATTACTATGGAAGACGGCGGCATCATCGACATCGAGCTGAACGAGGAAGCCGCTCCCATCACCTGTGAGAATTTCAAAAAGCTGGTCGGCGAGGGCTTTTACAACGGCCTGACCTTCCACCGCGTGATCCCCGGTTTTATGATCCAGGGCGGCTGCCCGCTGGGCACCGGCACCGGCGGCCCGGGCTGGAACATCAAGGGTGAGTTTGCTGCAAACGGCGTGAACAACCCGCTCAAGCACACCCGCGGCGTCATCAGCATGGCCCGCAGCATGAACCCCAACAGCGCCGGCAGCCAGTTCTTCATCATGCACCAGGATGCCCCTCACCTGGACGGCCAGTACGCCGCCTTCGGCAAGGTGGTCTCCGGCATGGACGTTGTGGACAAGATTGCTGCTGTCCGCACCGACTGGAACGACAAGCCCACCACCCCGGTCAAGATGAAGACCGTGGAGCTGATCGAGGGCTGATCTTCCACACCTTTTAAACCGCAAACACCCCCGGCACAGACGGAGCGCGTCTCCCTGTGCCGGGGGTGTTTTTGCTTTTTGGGGAATCAGTGCACTTCTTTGTCGTGCACCATCAGGGCCTCGTGGCGGCGCACCGAGTCCTTGGCGCCGGGCCGTCCCACCAGCAGGAAGTGATACAGCACCTCGATGATGACGATGGCTGAAATGCGGGAAAGTGCAAAATCGGTGGTGGTGATGAGCTGCTCTCGGTTGGTAGAAATAAGCAGATAGTCCGCCAACTGGGCCAGCGGCGAACTGCGGTCGCAGGTGATGAGCACGATGGGCACTCCATTGGCCTGGGCTGCCTGGGCCATCTGGTTCAGCCGCCGGGACTTGCCCGAGTTGGAGATTATCAGCAGCACGTCTTTGGGGGTCAGCGTCAGCGCAAAGGCCGAACTTTTCTCCGAGATCTCGCTGGTGATGCTGCGGATGCCCAACTGATTGAACTTAAAGGCCGCATCCATGGCCACCGGGATGGTGTTGCCCACGGCAGCGATCTGCACCAACTGGGCCTTTTGCAGCAGTTCCAGCACCCTTTGCAGGTTTTCCGGGTCGATGCCGTTGATGGTGGCGTTCAGCTCGTCGATTTTATTGGAAAGGATGTTCTGCAAGGACTGTGGGATGTCATCCAACTGCACCTCGTTGGAGGTCTCCCCCGGTTCGTGGTCCATCACATCCCGCGCCAGCGCCAGCTGAAACGCACGGTAATTTTCAAACCCCAGCTTTTTGCAGAAGCGGGTGACCGTTGCTTCTGACGTCGAGCTGCAATGGGCAAGCTCCGCCGAGGTCATCCCCGCTGCCGCCGCTGTATCTTCCAGCACGCAGTCCGCAATGCGCTTTTCCGCATTGAAGAAGTGCATCCCAGAACAAAGCAGCGTTACTACACTGCCCGGTGATCCGCTCATATGGTTCCTCCCCCCGCAGGCCGCGCCCGCGTGTTGTTGGGAACAGTGTACCAGCTTTCCACACAAAAAGCAATTTGTTTGGCAAACTTTCCACTTGTTTGTGCACAATTGACAAAGATTTTGTAAAATTTTCGTGACCGTGAAAGGAACTTTCTTGTTAAATCCTGTTTACGAAACAAAGCCATCATGCTATAATGCAGTCAAGGAACGTTGTTGCACCCCTTTGCAGCAAACACAGAAAGTCCAAAAAAGGAGGACTATTTTATGGCAAAGATCACCAAGGCTGAGATGCCGGCCCTTGCCGAACAGATCGTCAAATGTCTGGGCGGAAAAGAGAACGTTGCCCGCATCAATCACTGCGCCACCCGCCTGCGCGTGAACCCGGTGGACATGGAAAAGGTGGACAAGGACGGCCTGAAGAAGCTGCACGGCGTCATCGGCATTGACGCTTCCAAGGCAGAGCTTCAGATCATCGTGGGTGCCATCATCGAAGACCTATACCTAGAAGTAGAAAAGATCACCGGCAACGGCGGCGGCGCTGTGGAAGACGATGTGCCCTTCTGGAAAAAGCGTCCCTCCGAGGTATTCTCCAGCTTCCTGCTGCTGATGGCCGGTTGTCTGAGTCCGGTCATCCCGGCCCTGATCGCCTCTGGCCTGCTGGCCACCGTGCTGACCATCATGACTCTGGTGCTGCATGTGGATGCTTCCACCAGCGACACCTATGCCATTCTGTACAACCTCTCCCAGACCGTGTTCTACTTCATGCCGGTGCTGGTAGCCTACACCTCCGCCAAGAAGTTCGGCACCGAGCCGGTGCTGGCCATGGTGCTGGCCTGCTTCCTGCTGTATCCGGACTGGGTGTCCGCTGCAGACGGCTCCTTTGCCCACTACTTCGGTCTGCCGGTCCTGCGCACCACTTATAACGGCGCGGTGATCCAGATCATCCTTTCCGTCTTTGTCATGTCTCTGCTGGACCGGTGGCTCAAGAAGGTCATTCCGGAATCTGCCCGCCACTTCGTCAAGCCCTTTGCCCTGCTGCTGCTCATGTCCATCATCACGCTGACCGTCACCGGTCCTCTGGGCGGCCTGCTGACCAACTACATCTACGCCTTCGTGCAGGCAGTCCGCACTGTGGCCCCGTGGGCAGGCGTGCCGGTCATCGTGCTGCTGAGCACCACCATCGGCCTGATCGCGCCGGGCTTCCATCTGGCCCTGATCCCCATTGCAACCGCCAGCCTGACCGCTGTTGGCTACGATGACCTGATCAACATCTGGTTCTTCTGCTGCACCATTACCCCGGGCTTTATCTCTCTGGCCGTCATGCTGCGCACCAAGAAGCCCCTGCTGCGCCAGACCGCACTGTCCTGCTGCCTGTCCGCTCTGCTGGGCGGCATCTCCGAGCCGACCACCTACGGCATCTGCTACAAGATGGTCAAACCCTACTACGCTTACCTGATCACCGCCCTGTCCACCGCTGTGCTAGCCGGTCTGCTGCACCTGAAGTGCTACGCTTTCGGCGGCTACTCCCTGACCAACATCCTGCTGTACCTGGGGCCTAGTCTGGACTATGCAAACTTCCGCAACGCTCTGCTGCTGGTCGGCTTCATGCTCATCATGAGCTTCATCACGGTCAATCTGATCGGCTTTGACGATTCCTGCTATGAGGAGACCGCCGTGGCCGCTGCCGACAAGGCCGAGTAATCATTTCCCTTTGAGAAAGGACGATGCTTCATGCGTTTATACGACAAGGCGCTTGTCGCCAAGATGCAGGAAAAACAGTACACCAAAGTCGTGGACGGTGTGCCGGTGCTGTTCAAGCCGACCCCAGACGGGGAACCCGCCCATCTAGACCCCCGTCTGCGGGAGATCATCATCAAGAAACGCACCATGTTTGCCAACCGCGCCAAAGCCGGCTGGACCCTTTCCAGCGAGCGCTACCGCCCCGACAAGGTGACCTATGACCTGATCGAGACGCCGGTGGACTGCACCGAGCAGCTGATCCCCATCAGGGACCACATGATCGACATCTACATCTACCGTGCCGAGAACATCCAGCCCAATGCACCGGTGCTGGTCTACCTGCACGGCGGCGGCTTCACGGCCGGAGACATCCATCTGTTCGGCAAGCAGATGCAGTACATCGCCGAGCAGTCCGGTGCCGTAGTGGTCTTCCCGGAATACCGCCTGGCTCCCGAAAACCCGTTCCCTGCCCCGGTAGAGGATGCCTGGGGCACCGTGCAGTGGGTGCACGCTCACGCGGCGGAACTGGGTGCCGACCCCTCCAAGCTGATGGTAGCCGGTGACAGCGCCGGCGGCAGCCTGACCAACGCCTGCGTCCTGCAGGACGAGCAGGGCATCATCCGCAAGATCATGGGCATCTATCCCTCTTGGGATGGTTCCGATTATCACACGCAGACCGCCTATACCTGGACCTATGACGCCTACGAAGTGGCCGACGAGGACAAGGAGCTGGCGTACAGCCGCATCGACCGCATCAAGAGCGGCGTAGACAAGGATCCGTCCAGCAGCAGCAACCTGTATCTGCAGGGCCACACGACCCCGAAAAACCCGTTGGTGTCCGCCATCTTTGCCACCGACGAACAGCTAAAGAAGTTCCCGGAGACTATCATCGTGGCCGCCGAGTACGACTATCTGCGCGTGGGCAGCGACTACGCCGCCAAACGGCTGGCCAGTCTGGGCGTGCCGGTGCGTTCCATCCGCTACTGCGGCTGTGACCACGGCTTCCTCGATATGCTGGGCACCATCGTCCAGTCCGAAGAGCTGTGCCTGACCATCGCCGCGGAACTCAAGGCAATGTGACCTTTTCTTCCATTCTGGTTTTCCAGATTTCCTCCAACTCCCAAGCGCAAGCCCGCCCCTGCCAAAACTTCGGCAGGGGCGGGCTTGTTTTTATTTTAAGACTATTTTTTTCTCTCAGGTCAACCGGACAAAAATGGAGCGGTCCGCCTGCGGCGTATCCAGCAGCGATGCCAGCTGGGTATACTTCGTCCCGCCATGGAAGTAGGCGGTGGGCGTATTGCGAAAGGTCACGGTGTGGGGCAGCTCTACCGGGTCGCCGTCAAAATAGCAGACCTTGCAGCCCTTTTCCTCGTCGTACTTGATCTCCTTGACCTTTGCGTAGTGGGTGATGCCGGAGACCGGGGCTTCCCGATAGATGGCAATGTACTTGATATGCGGGATGTTGTTGTCGCTGACCCGGCAGGGATACCAGCAGGCCGGTTCCGCTTCGCCCAGGAAAGTTTCCCGGAAGCCCTCTTCCTTCGTCGAAAAGACCGCCGTGTCGAACGCTGCCTCGTCCGGTTCCGCACGTTTGAGATCTTCCGGAGAAAGTTCCTCCAGGTTGATGCCTCGCTCATTCCGGAGATACTCTTTCGATTCTGCCAGGAACTTGTCGATGGCTGTTTCGATCAGCAGATTGCGCGAAAAGTTCTTGGCCTCCCCCAAGGAAGTAAAAACTTTTGCCAGCAGGTCGAGCTGCTCGATCTTGTCTTCATCCAGATAGAACGCGATCTGCTTTTTGCTGGACTTTTTGGCTTTCAGCAGACCATTGAAGTAGTTTTTGTTCACGCTCATCGTTTTTCTCCTTTTTGATTTTTGCGGGGGCGTTTCTTACGTCATCATATTATCACGTCTATTGTTCATTGTTAATATTTATTTTTTGATATCAGTTTTTAAACAGCGAACTCATATAGCAATCCCGTCCTTCGCACAAAAAATGCTCCCCGCACAACAGTGCGGGGAGCATTTACACATCGTTCAGAATATCATGCCGTCCGGCTGTCTCAGCAGCCTTCCTTTTCGGCCAGCTTCCGGCCCATGAGCACGCCCATGACGGAAGCCATCATCAGGCCGCGGGTCCAGCCGGAGGAGTCGCCCAGGCAGTGCAGGCCGCGGATGTTGGTGTCCAGGTTCTGGTCCATCTTGACCTTGTTGGAGTAGAACTTCAGTTCCGGGCTGTACAGCAGGGTCTCGTTGGCGGCAAAGCCGGGCACCACCATATCCAGCATCTTGATGAACTCGATGATGTTGGTCATGGCGCGGTAGGGCATGGCGGCGGTGATGTCACCGGCCACAGCGTCCTTCAGGGTGGGCTTCACATTGGACTGGGCCAGTTCCTTCTGCCAGGTGCGCTTGCCGTCCAGAATGTCGCCGTAGCGCTGGACCATGATGTGGCCCGCACCCAGCATATTGGTCAGCTCACCCACCTTCTGAGCGTAGGCGATGGGCTGGTTGAACGGTTCGGTGAAGTTGTGGGAGACCAGAATGGCCAGGTTGGTGTTGGCACTCTTCTTCTCCTTGAAGCTGTGGCCGTTGACCACCGCCAGGTCGTTGTCATAATTCTCCTGTGCCACAAAGCCGCCGGGATTCTGGCAGAAGGTGCGCACCTTGTTCTTCCAGGGCTTGGGGTAGCCGATGAGCTTGGACTCATACAGCACCCTGTTCACCTTTTCCATGACCTCGTTGCGGCACTCCACGCGCACGCCGATATCGACGGTGCCGGGCTTGTGGGCAATGTGGTGCTCGGCGCAGATCTTTTCCAGCCAGTCCGCGCCGCGGCGGCCGGTGCCGATGACCACTTCATCCGCATACACGGGGCGCAGGTTCTCGCCGTCCTTCAGCAGGACGCCCTTGCACTCCTCGTTTTCGAGGATGATGTTCTCACACTCGGTGCTGAACAGCATCTCCACGCCGTTGTCGGCCAGATAGTTCTGGATGGCCAGATACAGCTCCTGGGCCTTCTCGGTGCCCAGATGCCGGATGGGGCAGTCCACCAGCTTCAGGCCGGCATGGATGGCGTTCTTGCGGATCTCCTTGATGTCCTCGCCGGTGTAGATGCCCTCCACATGGGGGTCCGCACCGAATTCCAGATAGATCTTGTCGGTGTAGTCGATCAGCTCCTGCGCAAACTCTTCACCGATCAGGGTGGGCAGGTCGCCGCCCACCTCATAAGAAAGGCTCAGCTTGCCGTCCGAAAACGCACCCGCACCGGAAAATCCGGTGGTGATGGCGCAGGTGGGGCGGCAGTTGACGCAGTGGCCCACTTCCGCCTTGGGGCAGTGGCGCTTTTCCACCGGCTTGCCCTTTTCCACCAGCAGCATCTTCTTTTTGCTGCCGTGGCGCAGCAGCTCCACGGCGGTAAAGATACCGGCCGGACCGGCGCCAACAATGATCAGATCATACTTTTCCATTTTCTCTTTTATCCTTTGTTTCATGATTCTTATTCGATTAAGCCTATGTTCTCAGGCAACCAGCCTCGCCCTCTCCGTCATTGCTTACGCAATGCCACCTCTCCCAAAGTGAGAGGCTTTGGCAAAACCACAACGTTTATCTCATCGCCAGAGGCTCCCCCTTTGGGGGAGCTGGCAAACCCATAAGGGTTTGACTGAGAGGGCGAGCCTGTTAATCTTCCTCGTTCTCCTGCTCCACCGTGGCACTCTCGTCCACTTCGTCCAGCTCCACGGCAGTGGCCTCGGCGTCGGCGTGGGCCACGTCCGGGGCGATCACGCCGTCACCATTCAGATCCTCGCCGGTGATGGACTCCAGCATGGACTGGGTCTCCGGGTGCAGCTTGGCAAAGCGGCGCACCGCCAGCACCGTATACAGGGCACTGAGCAGATTGATGGCACCTTCGATGATGAGGATGACGCCGATGGCCATCACCAGCGTCTCCATCGCGCCGAAGGGGTTGGCGATGAGCACCACGCCCAGCACGACGCTGAGCACCGGCAGCAGCAAAAAGCCCTTCCAGCTGTCGTAGCCGCAGCGGCGCAGGTCAAGCGCATTCTGCACCCGGCCCAGTGCATCAAAGATGACGAACAGCCCGAACACAATGGGCAGGATGCTCACCACGATGTCACTGCGCAGCAGCAGGAAAGCTCCAAGCGCCAGGCAGATGATGCCGGAGATCAGGGTCAGCTGGCTCTGGAACACCCCACGCTCCACCACAAAGTAGCGGATGAGCTGCACGGCCGCACAGGCCAGCACCACGCCGCCCAACGCATAGCAGACGATGTTGAGCGCTGTGCCAGGCTTCATGACCAGAAAGACGCCCAGCCCCAGATACAGCACGCTCATGAGCACCAGATTCCATTTCAGCTTCTTTACCATAGAGATCACGTTCCTTTCGTTTGCAGGGCCGCTGCCCGCACCCGGATCAGTGGTACAGGGGTGCGATGGTGGTTTTATTGATACGGGCATAGAAGGCCAGGCTCATCAGGATGCTGACGACTTCCGCAATGAGGAAGGCCCACCAGACATTGTTGACGCTGCCGGTCTGTGCCAGCAGCCACGCGGCCGGCAGCAGCACGAACAGTTGGCGGCAGACCGAAACGATGAGGCTGAAAACGCCGTTGCCCAGCGCCTGAAAGACCGAGCTGAGCACGATGCTGACGCCCGCCAGCAGGAAATGCAGGCAGATGATGCGCATGGCAGGGATGCCGATGGCAAGCATGGCGTCACTGGCGGCAAAGATGCTCAGCACCTTGTCCGGGAAGAACTGGAAGATGCAGAAGCCGAGGAGCATGATGCACTCGGCATAGCACACCGCCAGCTTGATGGTCTTCTTCACCCGGTCGGGGTTCCGGGCGCCGTAGTTGTAGCTGATGATGGGCACCATACCGTTGTTCAGGCCGAAGATGGGCATGAACACAAAGCTCTGCAGCTTGAAGTAGACGCCGAACACCGCCACCGCTGTGGCCGAGAAGGTCATCAGGATCAGGTTCATGCCGAAGGTCATCAGGCTGCCCACGCACTGCATGGCAATGCTGGGCAGACCCACCGTATAGATCCGGCCGATGGCCTTGAGACTGGGCCGGAAGCCCTGGAAGCTGAGCTGGATGTCCGGGTTCTTGTTCAGGTTGAAGAACAGGGTCATGCCGGCCCCGCAGAACTGGCCGATGACGGTGGCCACTGCCGCACCGGTGGTGCCGGACAGTGCCTCACCGCAGTGGCCGAAGATGAAGATGGGGTCCAGCACAATGTTCACGATGGCACCAGTCAGCTGGCTGACCATGCTCAAATGGGTGCGGCCGGTGGCGGCCAGCAGCTTTTCGCCCATGGTCTGGGTGAACAAGCCCAGGCTGAAGATGCAGCACACGGACAGGTACTGGATGCCCTGCCGGGCAATCTCTACATCACTGGTCTGTGCATAAAAGTAGGGCTTCATGCAGGTCAGGCCGATGACCAGGAACACTACAAAGCTGCACAGGGACAGGAAAATGCCGTTTTCGGCGGTGGCGTTAGCCCGGCGCTGGTTCTTTTCGCCCAGGCTCTTGCTCAGCAGGGCGTTGACGCCCACGCCGGTGCCCACGCCCACGGCGATCATCACGTTCTGCAGCGAGAACGCCAGTGACACGGCGGTGAGGGCGCTCTCGCTGACGCGGGACACGAACACCGAGTCCACCACGTTGTACAGCGCCTGCACCAGCATGGAGATCATCATGGGCACGCTCAGCCGCACCAGCAGCGGGTTGATGGCCATGGTGCCCATGATGTTTTCCCGCGCTTCGGCGGGAGAAGTTTGGGGTTGCTTTGTTTCCACGATTGCTCCTTTTAACAGTAGATTTTTTTAATCGCTGCCGCATCATTCTGCGGAAGCGAGCAATGAGACGGAAGGAATACCCGGGTTGCGGCTCCCGGCATCCACTTCGCACCTTGGGCGGTACTCGTGTCTTGCCGGCCGCTGCCCCAACAGCTCCTCCCTGCATCGGCCGCAGGCCGCGGTCGTCGCCGTTGCCCGAAACGTGGGCAGAACACTCACGCGCCCTACCCACGATTCATCGTTGTTTTATTTTTGCCCCGGCCAGAAACTCAGCCCAGGATCTTTTCCTTGGCGGCGGCTGCATCCAGGATCATCTTGACGCAGGTCTCGCGGCCCAGAGCTGCGTTGATGGCCAGATCATAGTTGTGGGCATCGCCCCAGCGGTTCTGGGTGTAGTAGTTGTAGTAGGCCGAACGGTTGCGGTCGGTCTTTTCCA
>CAKSZS010000047.1 GCA_934525845.1 uncultured Faecalibacterium sp.
CACCCCGCCGCTGCCAAGTGGGTGCGCGAGGGCGGGCTGTTCGTCATCGTGTCCAACCTCATCACGGTGTTCAAATATCTGCTTTTACAGTTCCTGCCCAAGGCGTTTTCTGGCCTGCCGGTGGTGGACTTTGGCTGGCCGGGCATCGATGTGACCCTGTTCGGCGAGACCTTCAAGTGGAACATCCTCGGCTACGATGCCTGCACGGGTGGGGTGCAGCCGGTTGCGCTCGCGGGAAAACAACGGCATCCCCACCATGGCCTCCACGTTGTGCAGATGGCGGGAGAGGGCGGGCTGTGCCAGCAGGAACCGGTCCGCTGCTTTGGAAAGGCTGTGCTCCTCCACGATGGCAATGAGGTATTCCAGAATGCGGGTGTCCAGGTTGACCTCCTGCACCGTCTGCAGGGCGGTGCCGACGGTGCAGGATGCGGCGCTTTTGGGCAGTACAGCCCCTGCGGGAGTACGGACATCGTCCAGCAGCTGCTGCACAAAAGGCGTGTCGGCAGGCTGATAGCGGGGGTCGGCCAGCCGTTCTTCAACCAGCAGACCGGCCAGATAGGATTCCGGCGCGGTCAGCGTATGGCCCAGCGGATAGCGCAGATGCAGCGTCTGCCGCACCGGCGGATCCAGCGGGCGGTAGACCAGCTCTTCGCAGGGGAAGATGTGCGCCCGGCTGACAACCCCCACGCCGACCGCCTGATGCAGCATGGAATCGACCAGCAGCACATCGTCCGACTCGAACGCGATGACCGGCCGGAAGTCCGCTTCCCGGAACAGCTGGTCGGCCAGGATGCGGATGCTGTGGCGCGGCCCCTGCAGGACGAAGGGCGTTTCCTGCAGGTCGGCCAGACGGATGCGTTCCTGCCCGGCGAGAGGATGTGCGGCCGGGAGCGAGATGAGAAGCTCTTCGTAGGCGATGGGAACATCGGCGGTAAGTGGGCTGGCTTCTCCTGCGCCGAGGGCAAGGTCGGCCATGCCGCGGGCGATGGCACCGGGCTGTTCGGTGGCATAAAGCTCCACAAGGTTCAGGGCGATGTCCGGATAACGGCGGGAAAAAGGCTTGTAGATCCGGCTGTAAATGGTCGCTCCGCGGTTCGGGGCAGTGGCAAGACGGATGCACTTGCGGCTGCTGCCGGAAACATTTTTCATGGTCAGAAGCATCCGGCTCTGTTCGTCCAGGATCTTCTGCGCATAGTCGATCACGGTCTGCCCGGCAGCGGTCGGGACCAGGCGGCGCCCGTGCCGCAGAAACAGCGCGGTGCCGAAGGTGCGCTCGCACTCCGTCAGGAATTTGCTCAGCGCCGAGGGCGAAAGCCCCAGTGCCTGCGCGGCATGGGAAAGGCTGCCGGATTCCGCAATGGTGGACAGATAACAGTACTGCCGCGTATTCATGTGCACACCTCCCACAGTTTTCTCCAGTATACCGGCTTTTGCGGGGGACATTTTCTCCGCCCGAACTTCGTGCAGTTCCTCCGCTGTGAGCGGGTGCTGCTGCAGGGCGTGACCCTGCACAACAGCCCCATGTGGCAGCTGAATCCGGTGCAGTGCCGGAGCGTCATCGTGGACGGGATGACCCTTTCCAGCCACGGTGCCAACAACGACGGCTGCGACCCGGAGAGCTGCAGCGGCGTTTGGATCCGGAACTGCCGGTTCGACACGGGGGACGACTGCATCAGCCTGAAGTCCGGCCGAGACCGGGACGGCCGCACCGCAAACATCCCCTGCGAGAATGTGCTCATCGAGCACAATCTCTTTGCAGACGGCCACGGCGGCATTGCACTGGGCAGCGAGATGAGCGGCGGCATCCGCCGGGTGCTGGCCTGCGACAACCGCTTTTCCAGCCCTCACCTGACCTACGCCCTGCGGCTGAAAACGAACGCCCGGCGGGGCGGCATCGTGGAACAGATCATGTTCTGCGACAGCGTGATGGACACGGTGCACGGGGCAGCCATCCACGGCACCATGCTCTACGAGGATGGCCGGAACGGAACCGAGCTGCCGGTCTTCCGGGATATCACCATTGAAAATATCACCGCCCATGGCGGGGAATACGGCATCTTTCTGGAAGCGTTTCCGGAAGTGCCCCTCACCGGGCTGACTCTGCGGAACATCCGCATCGATGGCGTCCGCCGCCCGCTGCGCAGCATGAACTGGAAGGATGCAGCCGTGGAAAACGTGGTCATCAACGGCAAGCCGTTTCCCCGTCCCGGTGCGGTGCGCATTCTGGGCGTTCCGCGCCCGGGCGAACCGCTGGAAGCCTGGGCAGAGTGCAGCGGCACCTGCCGGGTACTCACCTATGAATGGGAGACCTCCCGGGATGGGAGCCATTGGAAGCCGGCAGGGAACGGGAGCCGGTTCACGCCGCCGCACACGGCAAAGCTTGTCCGGGTGTGGGCGGTGGACGAGGCCGGCAGCCGGGAGCGCAGCATTCCGTACCGGGTGCTGCACCGGGCAGCGTCCTCCGAGGCGGCGGCGCGGCTGTACTGCCGCGGAATGCTGGAAGCCCCGGCCCTGCAGGCGGGAGAACGGCCGGTCACCTGCGGGACATTGGCAGAAATGCTGCTGCCGCTGTGCGATGCAGCGGTTCCGGTCCTGCCGCTGCCGGGCTGCACCGGTGCAGTCAGCGCTGCGGCGGCAAACCGATTCTTCCCACGGGAGGCCGGCGGCTTTTCCGAAACGCGGAGCGTTTTCCGGCAGGAGATGGCCACGGTGGCCATGCAGGCCTGCGGGGTGGATTACCGCAACGCGTCCAGCACCATGCCGGTCTGCGCGGATGCAGACGAAGTGGCGCCCAACTACGGCACCAACGCAGCCCGTGCCCTGTATTTTGGCTTTCTGACGCTGGATGCGGCAGGGCGCTTTGCGCCGCACCGGCAGGTCACCCGGCAGGAAGCGGCAGAGATCCTGAACCGTGTCGCAGATTTTGCGGGTCTATGATGTTATGAGGTGAAACGATATGGCAGAACGTTTGAGCATTCAGATCAAGGACGAAGACAACGTGGCAGTCGCCGTGCACGACCTGCCCGCCGGAACCACGCTGGAAAGCGGTGTTGTGACCCGGGAAGCCATTCCGCAGGCGCACAAGATCGCCCTGCATGACATCCCCGCCGGCGGCGGGATCATCCGCTATGGCACTGTGCTGTTCAGTGAGGTGACCGAAGTGCGCGACGGTGTGCCCATGCTGGTAGCCCGTTGCGTCAGTGCCGCAGTTCGTGATAAACTGGCAGCAGAGATGAAGTGGTACGACGAGTATCTGGCCGAGGGCGGCGTGGACCGTGACGCCAACCCCACCCCGGGCAACAAAAAGGGCGGTCTGGCCAACATCGTGGAAAAGGCCATGGGGTCCATCGCCAAGAGCGGCACCAGCCCTATCGTGGAGGTGCTCTCCCCGGCGGAAAAGCCCACAAAGCATGGCATGATCTTTGCCGCCACCCCGGCGTCCGACATCGTGTGCGGCCCCTCGCAGGTGGCGTCCGGCATCGGCCTGCAGGTGTTCATGACCGGCCGCGGCACCCCCTACGGACTGGACGTGGCCCCGGTCATCAAGGCGTGCAGCCGCAATGAGATGAAGGAACAGTGGTTCGACCTCATCGACATCTCGGCGGGCCACGTTGCCACCGGCGAAGCCACCATTGCGGACGTAGGTACGGAAATCTTTAACCTCATCCTGGACGTTGCCAGCGGTAAGAAACAGCCCTACAGCGACCAGTATGGCTTCCACAACGATATGTGCATCTTCAACCCGGCCCCCATCACCTGATGGGACGGGACATCATACAGACAACTTTGAATTTATGGAGGGTACGAACATGAAAATCGGTTTTATCGGTCTGGGCATCATGGGCAAACCCATGGCAAAAAATCTGCTCAAGGCGGGCTATACCGACCTGCTGGTGAACAACCGCAGTCAGGCCCCTGTGCAGGAACTGGAAGCCGCCGGGGCAAAGGGTGCCGCGAAGCAGGAGATCGGTGCGCAGTGTGATGTGGTCATCACTATGCTGCCCAATTCCCCGCAGGTGAAAGAAGTGATGCTGGGCGAGGACGGCGTGGCCGCTTTCATGAAGCCGGGCGCGGTCTTCATCGACTGCTCCTCCATCAACCCGGTGGCATCCCAGGAAATTTACGCCGAACTGCAGAAAAAGGGCGTGGAGATGCTGGACGCTCCCGTTTCCGGCGGCGAACCCAAGGCCATTGACGGCACGCTGAGCTTCATGGTGGGCGGCAGGCAGGAAATTTTTGACCAGTACAAGCCGGTGCTGGATGCCATGGGCGCTTCCGCCGTCCGCTGCGGCGAGGTGGGCGCGGGCAACACCACCAAGCTGGCCAATCAGATCATCGTGGCCTGCAACATCCAGGCCCTGGCCGAGGCCCTGACCTTAGCCCAGAAGGCCGGGGTAGACCCGGAACTGGTGTTCCAGGCCATCAAGGGCGGTCTGGCCGGTTCCACGGTCATGAACGCCAAGGCTCCCATGATGATCACAGGGAATGACAAGCCCGGCTTCAAGATCGACCTGCACATCAAGGATCTGAACAATGTGCTGGACTGCGCCCACGCGGTGGGTGCCCCGGTGCCCATGACCGCCGAGGTCCAGGAAATTTTCCAGTGGCTCCACAACCACGACAAGGGCCAGGCGGACCACAGCGCCATTGCCCAGTATTACGAGTACCTGACCGGCATCCGGATCGGCCGCTGAGGAGGAGCCAGAGATGAACACCGATTTCATGAAGGGCGTAGTTGTGCCCATCCTGACCGTCATTGACGCAGACGAGAAGATCGACGAGGCCGGGATGCGTGCCCAGGTGGATTACGTCATCGAGGGCGGGGTGTCCGGCATCCTGGCCTTTGGCTCCAACGGCGAATTCTACATGGTGGAAGAGGATGAGATGGAACGGGGCCTGCGCATCATGGTGGACCAGGCCGCAGGCCGGGTGCCGGTGTACTTTGGCATCGGGGCCGTCAGCACCCAAAAGTGCTGCCGTCTGGCCCGGATGGCCGTGCAGAACGGCGCGGCGGTGGTCAGCGTGCTGCAGCCCATGTTCCTGAAGCCGACCTACGAGGAACTGTACCAACACTTCAAAACCATCGCCGAAAGTGTTCCCGAAATGCCGGTTTTGCTGTATAATAATCCCGGACGGGTCGGCTACACCCTGAGCGCGAAGCTCGTGGACGCGCTGGCCCACGAGGTGCCGAACATCGTCGGCATGAAGGACACCAGCGGCGACATCACCCAGACGGAGGAGTTCATCCGCCGCACCCGGGATGTGGGCTTCAAGGTGTTCGGCGGCAAGGACACGCTGCTGTACGCCAGCCTGTGCCATGGAGCCGTGGGCGGTGTGTGCACCGCGGCCAACTTCATGCCCGAACTCATCACGGATGTGTACAACAAATTTGCAGCCGGGGACCTGTCCGGCAGTCTGGAAGCACAGTTCAAATTGAATCCGGTGCGCCTGTCCATGGATGCCGCCAGCTTCCCGGTGGCGGCCAAGGATATGGCGAACCTGCGGGGCCGCAAGGCCGGCGTGCCGTACCGGCCTACCCTGCCCACACCGGAGGGAGCCGCCCGGCAGGGCTTTGTGCGCACCATGACCGAGGCCGGACTGCTGTAACTACAGTCCCCACAAGGAGGTCTGTTTCATGAATCCAACTTTGCGCCGGGACGCCGACGCCATCATCCAGTCCAGCTTACAAGCGGTCCTGCCGGACGAAGCGGTGCGCCGCGCCCTGAAAACCTTTGCGCCCCAGGGCGGCAGGGTGCTGCTGGTGGCGGCGGGCAAAGCCGCGTGGCAGATGGCCCGCGCCGCCGTGGAAACGCTGGGCCGGGTGGACAGCGGTGTGGTCGTGACCAAATACGGCCATGGGAAGGGAGCAATCCCCGGCGTGGCCTGTTATGAAGCGGGCCACCCGGTGCCGGACGAGAACAGCTTTGCCGCCACGGAAAAGGCGCTGGAACTGGTCCGGGGCCGGACAGCGGAGGACACCGTGCTGTTTCTGCTGTCCGGCGGCGGCAGTGCACTGTTTGAAAAGCCGCTGCTCCCCGGGGCCGAGCTGCAGGACATCACGAACCAGCTGCTGGCCAGCGGGGCCGACATCGTGGAGATGAACACCATCCGCAAGCGGCTGTCCGGCGTCAAGGGTGGACGGTTCGCGCAGGCCTGTGCTCCGGCCCGGGTGTTCAGCATCGTGCTCAGCGACATTCTGGGCGACCCGCTGGATATGATCGCCAGCGGCCCGGCGGTGCCGGACACTTCCACCTGTGCCCAGGCCCTTGCCATCGCGGAAAAATACCATTTAAGGTTATCGGAACAGGCCAGGACTCTGCTGGCGCAGGAAACACCCAAGGCGTTGGACAACGTGACAACCCAGATCACCGGCAGTGTGCGGGAGCTGTGCGCCGCCGCAGCCCGCGCCTGCCAGGCGCAGGGCTATGCGCCGGTGCTGCTTACCGACCAGCTCTGCTGTGAGGCCCGGGAAGCCGGAAGCTTCCTTGGCTCCATCGCCCGCACCCACGCGGGGCAGGGGAGAAAGCTGGCTTTTCTTGCGGGCGGCGAGACGGTGGTCCACCTGACCGGCAAGGGGCTGGGCGGACGGAATCAGGAACTGGCCCTGGCCGCAGCTCCGGCTTTGGCGGGCCTGAATGCGGCGGTCTTCTCGGTGGGCAGTGACGGGACCGACGGCCCCACCGATGCCGCCGGGGGCTATGTGGACGGCGGCACACTTGCCGCCCTGACGTCCAAGGGCTGGAACGTATTTGACGTTCTGCAGAACAACGACGCCTACCATGCCTTGCAGGCGGTCGATGGACTGATGATCACGGGGGCCACCGGCACGAATGTCAACGACGTGGCCGTGGTATTGATCGGGGAGGAACAGCATGAAGATCATTGATGCTCATGTCCATCTGGTGCAGTGCATTGCCGGCACCGGTGCGGGCGGCGAGATGCGCTCCATCGGCGGCGGGCGCGGCCAGTATGCGGACGGTTCGGTCTGTCAGGTCATCCCGGAAGAGTGGAACACCGATCAGGTGACCCCGGAACGGGTGCTGGAGGTGATGGATGCCCACGAAGTGGAACGTGCCGTTCTGCTGCAGGGCGGCTATCTGGGCTTCCAGAACCAGTACAGCTGCGAAGCACAGCAGAAGTATCCGGACCGCTTTCTGGCCGCGGCGGCCTACGACCCTTACAGCCGGAACCGGGACGCCATCGTGCACTATCTCTTTGAGGAACTGGGCATCCGGGTGGTCAAATTTGAGGTGAGCACCGGCTCCGGCCTGATGGCCTACCGCCCGGTGTTTGCGCTGGACGGCGAGATGATGGAGCGGGAAGCCGCTTTTGCCGAAGAGCACGGCCTTGTGTTCGTCATCGACATCGGCAAGCTGGGCAGTCCCAGCAGCCAGCTCCCGGCTCTGCGGAATCTGATCCTGCGTCACCCGCAGATGAAGTTCGTGGTCTGCCACCTGCTGGCCCCGAAGCAGACGGAACTGCACGCCATGCAGGCCGGATTGGAGCAGCTGCACCTGCCCAACGTCTGGTTTGACCTGGCATCCCTCCAGCACAATGTCCGGCCGGATGCGCCGCCCTTCCCGGTGACCCGGCAGTTTATCCACTGCGCCATTGACACCGTGGGTGCGGACCGGCTGCTCTTCGGCACGGACACGCCGTCCAACCTGTGCAAGTTCCGCTATCAGGATATGGTGGACACCCTCGCGCAGGACCCGGCACTGGCCGAGGAACAAAAACAGGGCATCCTGTACGAAAACGCAAAGACGGTATTCTGGGGATAAGCGCGATCCTGCAGCACGGTGATTCATGGTGCTGCAGGATCTTTTTTATTCCGGGCGGGAAAAACCTGCAATCTTTTGTAACATCCTACAAAGATTGATATACTAGTATATTGAATGCGCCGAAATGCCTGAAAAACTCTTCCAAATTCGAAAAAATATGATAAAATTGTGAAGAAGAGACCCGCCAGGTTCCGGAAGTTCAAAGCGGCGGGCAGAAATACAAGGAGGCAAACGCAAATGAGACGCACCTGGAAAAAAGTCGTTGCGCTGGCACTGGCGGCAACGCTGGTAACGGGCGTGATGGCACCCGCCTACGCTGCTGCAGCGGAAACACTGGACGAGAACAACGCCGTCACCCTGACCAACGAAGACTGGTATACCCCGGCAGCCCGCAAGGCTGCATCGGCCGGCCTGATCACCGGCCAGACCAGCGAGTATGACCCCTCCAACCCCTATGTGAACGTGAATGTGGGCCTGTTCCACAACGTTTCCATCGAGGTGGACGAGAATACCAAGGGCACCGCCAGCTACTATCTGCCCGACGGCATGGATCCCTGGGCACCGGCGGTCATCGTGCTGACCCCGGACCACACCACCGCCAAGGCATTCTCCAACTCGGCCACCGGCCTGCAGTGGCGCGCAGTGGCCGACAAGAACAAGATCGGCGTGGTGTTCCTGGAGCCGGAAAACGGCGGCACCTGGAATGTCAATCTGCGGGCTGACCGCCGCGATGACGCCGCTGTGCTGAACCAGCTGTACATGACCATGCGCAAGAAGGGCCTGAACCTGACCGGTGCCTTCTCCATGGACAAGTCCCACACCGCTCTGGTGGGCTACAAGGAGGGCGGTGCCGCTGCGCTGCTGTTCGGTGCCCGCTGGGCCAGCGACTTCAGCTCCATCTGCGCGGTGGATGCTTCCGAAGTCCCGGCTGCTTCCCTGAAGTCTCTGGGCGAAGAGTATGTGCTGCCGTTCCCCGGCGACACCACCCAGGGCGTGGAGGAAGAGGCCATTGCCGCCAAGACCGTGGACACCCCGGTCTGGTTCGTGTCTTCCAACGCAAACGATAAGAACAAGCCCGCACTGGACTACTATCTGACCGCCAACCAGGCCAAGGCCGGTACCGCCAACAAGGTGGCGGAGACCGTGTACACCACCGGCCGCGAAGGCTCTGCCTCTGAGGTGTGGGTCAGCAGCAAGTGCCAGACGCCCGCCACCATCTGGAACCAGTTCTCCGGCCAGTACAAACGCTTCATGGCCATGCAGCTGCCCGGCCGCGTCGCCAAGGCACAGGACTTCACCCAGGCCGGCTTCAGCGTCCATGAAGAGACCGTCAACGGGGAGATCCGCCGCTGGATGACCTATGTGCCCTCCACCTACACCGGCGACACCTCTGTGCCCATGGTGCTGGTGATGCACGGCTACACCGCTTCCATGTACGCCATCGCCGAGGAATCCCGCTGGTATGATGTGGCCGAGGAGAACGGCTTCATCGTGGTCTTTGCACAGGGCATGGTCCGCCCGGCCGACCTGATGGGCAACATCCCCACCGCCATGTGGCTGGCAGGCCCCTTCAGCGCACTGGCAGGCAAGGATACCGATCCCGATACCGACCTGAACTTCATCGGCGCTCTGCTGGACAAGATGGAAGCCGATTACAACATTGATACCACCCGCGTCTACGCCACCGGCCACTCCAACGGCAGCCTGATGACCTGGGCCTCCGGCTCCCGTTACGCAGACCGCTTTGCCGCCATCGCTCCCGTGGGCTATATGAGCACCACCCTGGGCATCGCGGAAGACGCTCTGCTGCCTACCTGGTCCTTCGTGGGCGAGTACGACTCCGCCGCTGTGGCAAAGCTGGTCGAGGGCAACGCCACCGTCAAGGCGCTGCAGAGCTGGAACGCCCAGAACCGCACCAACGAGACCACCGTGGCCGACAGCACCGAGCGTGACGGTGCCTTCGTGACCAAGACCTTTACCAACGACGAGAATATCCCGCTGGTGAAGTACACCGTCGTGGAGGATACCCCGCACGTCTACCTGCAGGAGGAGAGCGTTTCCATCTGGAATGAGTTCTTCAGCAAGTACAGCCGCGCCGCAGACGGCACCCTGTACTATCAGGCCGACGCTGACAGCACGCCGGTCGCTGTGACGGCTGATACCTATCAGGCAAGCAGCAGCTGGTACACCGCAGAATAATTGAGCGCACACGGATTTTTTCCAAAAGTGCTCGGACCCGCCGTTTCCACCCGGAAGCGGCGGGTTTTTGCTGTTTTTGGCCCGGATGCCTTGTGCATCCCGGCGGGATAGGGTATCATAAGGATATCTGTTATCTCTGCGGACAAGAAAGGAACGCTATGGAATTCAACTTTTATACGCTGGGCGTCTTTTATATGGTCTACTCCTTCCTGGGCTGGGTGGGAGAGACGGTGGTCGCCACGGTGCGCGGCAGGCACTTTGCCAACCGCGGCGCGGCGTCCGGCCCCTTCTGCTTCGTCTACGGCACCACGGCGGTGCTGTTGGCGGTGGGCTTTACCGACCTGCGCGCCGACCCGGTCTATCTGTTCTTTGCCTGTATGCTGGCGGCCACCATCGTGGAATGGCTGACCGCTAAAATTCTGGAACGTCTGCACCGCCGCAAGTGGTGGGACTATTCCGACAAAAAGTTCAACCTGAACGGCTACGTCTGCCTGCAGTACTCCCTGCTGTGGGGCGCGCTGGGCACGGCCAGCGTGCTGTGGGGCAACGGCCTGCTGCTGCGGCTGTGTATGCTCCTTCCGGGCTGGCTGCTGCCCCCGCTGGTATGGGCGGCACTGGTCATTGCGGCGCTGGACCAGATCGGTTCGGCAGTGCTGGTGCAGCGGTATGCGGCCAAGCATCCGGTGCTGGAACAACTGAACCAGAAGCTGGGCGAGGGATCCGACACCCTGCGCCGCCGCATTGCGCTGTATGTGGAAAAGCGCATCCAGCACGCCTACCCGACCGCTGCCCGGCAGGAGCGGACCGCGCTGCAGAAGGGCGAAAAGGACTTCCTGAGCGTATCCGACCTGCTGTGGCTGTTCGTCATCGGGGCGTTTCTGGGCGACATGGTGGAGACTGTGTTCTGCCGGGTGACGGCAGGCGTCTGGATGAGCCGGTCCAGCCTGGTCTGGGGACCGTTCAGCGTGGTGTGGGGCCTGGCGCTGGTGCTGTCCAGCGTGCTGCTGCGGCAGGACAAGGACAAGAGCGACCGCTACCTGTTCGTGTTCGGCACCGTGATGGGCGGTGTCTATGAGTATGTGTGCAGTGCGGTCACGGAACTGCTGTTCGGCACGGTGTTCTGGGACTACAGCAAGTTCAAATTCAACCTGGGCGGACGCATCAACCTGCTGTACTGCTTTTTCTGGGGCATTGCGGCGGTGGTGTGGATGCGCTACGGCTACCCGCTGGTCATGAAGCTGATGACCAGGGTGCGCAGCCGTGTCAAGCCCTGGATGACGGTGCTGCTGGCGGTGTTCATGGCTGTGAACCTGGTCACCAGTTCGCTGGCGCTGGCCCGCTACGATGCCCGCACCAGCGGCGCGGCGGCCGGCAATGCCATCGACACCTATCTGGACGCCCATTTTGACGACGCCCGCATGGAGCGCATCTATCCCAACGCCAAGAAAGTGACCAAAGCGGGGTAAAATTTTCCGGTTTTGCTTGCTTTTTGGCGGGGAATCCCGTATAATATCCTTCGGATAAAAGGGAGTAAAGGGCGTGTGTCCGTTGGACGCACGCTGCACCGCAGCGACATCCCGGCAGAAATGCCCGCTGCGGTGCCGACCGCTTGAGACTTTTATTACAGAGGCTCCGTCTGGGGCAGGCTGTAATAGAGGTCTCTTTTTTCTTGCGAAATCATGCAAAAGGAGAAAAAATTATGCTGATCCCTGTTTTGTTGTTTATCGTCGGCCTGCTGTGCCTCATCAAGGGCGGCGACTGGTTCGTGGATGGCGCTACGGGCCTTGCCCGCCGCTTCCATGTGCCGGAACTGCTCATCGGTGCCACCGTGGTGTCCATCGGCACCACCCTGCCGGAAGTGATGGTCTCCACCACCTCCGCCCTTACCGGCCACGGCGAGATCGCTTACGGCAACGCCATCGGTTCGGTCATCTGCAACGCGTCCCTCATCGCGGCCATCACCATCGCAGTGAAGCCGGGCAAGGTGGACCCCAAGAGCCTGCGCACCCCGGTGCTGTTCTTCTTTGTGGCCGCGGCGTTCTATGCCGGTGTGGCCTACACCACGGGCTGCTTCTCCCGTCCGGTAGGTCTGGTGCTGCTGGCCATGTTCGTGGCCTACATCGTCTGCAACGTGATGGCCATGAAAAAGACCCCGATGCCCATTGAGGATGCGGAAGAACCGGAAGAGAACACCTCCCTTGCGAAGGAACTGGGTCTGCTGGCCGTGGGTGCAGCGCTCATTGCCGTGGGTGCAAACCTGCTGGTGGACAACGGCACCCTGATCGCGCAGGCACTGGGCGTTCCGGAATCGGTCATCGCGCTGACCTTCGTGGCTCTGGGCACCTCGCTGCCGGAACTGGTCACCGCCATTACCTCGCTGGCCAAGGGCCACGGGGACCTCTCGCTGGGCAACGTCATCGGTGCCAACGTGTTCAACCTGGTGTTGGTCAGCGGCGTGAGCGCTGCCGTGGCACCCTTCACCATCCCGCAGAACTCCCTCCTGTTCGGCCATAACGCTTCGCTGGTGCTGGAGTTCCCGGTCATGTTCGCCGTCATGCTCCTGCTCACCGTGCCCGCCCTCGTCAAGGGCAGGCTGAGCCGCCCGCAGGGCATCGCGCTGCTGTGCATCTACGCGGCCTTCTGCGTGGTGCAGTTCACGATCTGATGAGAGAGAAACCGTAAAAATTCCCGGTGCAGTTTTGAACCGCCCCCTTTGCCAGACTGTCTGGCAAAGGGGGTGTTTTTGTAGGCCGGTATGCCGGAAGGAAAGCGTAGGGAGCGCAGGCCCTGGAAAGCAGAAGCGCAGGGCACAAAAAAGCTGCTGCACGGTAGAGTGTGCAGCAGCTTGCAGAGAAAATGATGGAAAAAGCAGAAAGATCGATTAGCGGCCCAGATGCCAGATGTCACGGTCATACTCGGCAATGGTGCGGTCCGAAGAGAACAGGCCGGCTTTGGCGATGTTCACCAGACACTTGCGCCGCCAGCCCAGCGGGTCGCAGGCGTAATCGCTGAGGGCCTGCCCCTTGCGCACCACATAGGCGCTGAAGTCCGGCAGGGTCTGGAACCAGTCCTTGTGGATCAGCTCATCGTGCAGGCGGGTCAGATTCTCAGCATGACCGGCGGCCAGCATCTCCGGCCCGGTGAGGAAGTCGATGGCACGGCGGATGTTGGGGTCACCCTCGTACCACTGAGCGGCGGCATAATCGCCGGCAGCGTAGCGGTGGATGACCTGATCCGAGGTCTGGCCGAAGATATAGATGTTTTCTTCGCCCACCTGCTGAGAAATTTCCACATTGGCACCGTCCATGGTGCCCAGGGTCAGCGCGCCGTTCAGCATGAACTTCATGTTGCCGGTGCCGGAGGCTTCCTTGGAAGCCAGGCTGATCTGTTCGGACAGGTCACAGGCCGGGATGAGCTTTTCGGCGGCGGTGACGTTGTAGTTTTCGATGAACACCACCTGTAACCACCTGGACACTTCCGGGTCCGCCGCAATGACCTTGGAGAGGGTCAGCAGCGCGTGGATGATATCTTTTGCGATGGTGTAGGCCGGGGCAGCCTTGGCACCGAAGATGCTCACCAGCGGGGCGGCGGGCAAGTGACCAGCCTTGATCTCATAATACTGGTGGATGAGGTACAGCAGGTTCAGCTGCTGGCGCTTGTACTCGTGCAGACGTTTGGACTGGATATCAAACACGGCGTCAGTGTTCACCTTTACGTTCTGGGTGCGCAGGAGCCAGGCGGCCAAGTCTTCCTTGTTGGCCTTTTTCACGGCGGTCAGCTCGTTCAGGACCGTCTCGTCATCCGCAAAGGCCAGCAGTTTTTCCAGTTCCGATGCATCCTTGCGGAAGCCGGAGCCGATGCGCTGTTCCAGCTCAGCCGTCAGGCGCGGGTCGCACTCCAGAAGCCAGCGGCGGAAGGTGATGCCGTTGGTCTTGTTGTTGAACTTTTCCGGGTACAGCTCATAGAAGCCGTGCAGCTCGGAGTTTTTCAGGATCTCAGTGTGCAGCGCTGCCACGCCGTTGGTGGAGTGGGTGAAGTGGATGTCCATGTGGGCCATGTGCACCCGGTCGTCCTTGTCGATGATGGCAAGGCTCTCGTCCTTGGTGCGGGTGCGGGCCAGGGCATCCAGCTTTTCGATGATGGGCATCAGCTGCGGCACCACGGCATCCAGATAGGCGCGGGGCCACTTTTCCAGCGCCTCGGCCAGAATGGT
>CAKSZS010000048.1 GCA_934525845.1 uncultured Faecalibacterium sp.
TTGTCGATGTCCTCCATGCAGTGGCTGGCCAGCTCTTTGGCGTCCTGCGTGTTCAGGTGGCGGGCCGGGATGATGACATCGGTATCCACGTTGTCCGGGTATTTGAAAACAGAACCTTTTGCGTTCATTGTTGTGCTCCTTTCCGATCAGACCGTGCGGGGGTCGGTGATGCAGCCGGTCAGTGCGCTGGCGGCGGCGGTGGCGGGAGAGGCCAGATAGACCTCGCTCTTCACATGGCCCATGCGGCCCACGAAGTTGCGGTTGGTGGTGGAGACACAGCGTTCGCCCTCGGCCAGAATGCCCATGTAGCCGCCCAGGCAGGGGCCGCAGGTGGGGGTGGACACGATGCAGCCGGCATCGATAAAGGCAGTGGTCCAGCCGCGCAGGATGCACTCCTTGTATACGGCCATGGTGGCGGGAATGATGATGCCGCGCACGCCCTTGGCGATGTGCTTGCCCTTCAGCACGTTGTAAGCGGCTTCCATGTCCTCCAGACGGCCATTGGTGCAGCTGCCGATGACCACCTGATCGATCTTGATGTCCTTGCCCTCGCTGGCCAGGTGGGTGTTCTCGGGCAGGTGCGGATAGCTCACGGTGGGCTCCAGCTTGGAAAGGTCGATCTCAATGGTCTTTTCGTACTCGGCATCCGGGTCGGCTTCGTAGTACACCGGCTCGCGCTGGCTGCGGCCCTTGAGATAAGCCTTGGTCACCTCGTCCACCGGGAAGATGCCGTTCTTGGCACCGGCCTCGATGGCCATGTTGCAGATGCACAGGCGGTCGTCCATGGTCAGGGAGGCAACGCCGGGGCCGGTGAACTCCATGGACTTGTACAGCGCACCGTCCACGCCGATCATGCCGATGATGTGCAGGATCAGGTCCTTGCCGGACACGCGGGGGCCAAACTTGCCCTTGAGCACAAACTTGATGGCAGAGGGAACTTTGAACCATGCCATGCCGGTGGCCATGCCGGCGGCCATATCGGTGGAGCCGACGCCGGTGGAGAAAGCCCCCAGTGCACCGTAGGTGCAGGTGTGGCTGTCCGCACCGATGACGCAGTCACCGGCGGTCACGATGCCTTTTTCGGGCAGCAGGGCGTGCTCAATGCCCATCTGGCCCACATCGTAGAAGTTGAGGATGTCGTATTTGTTGGCAAACTCGCGGCACTGCTTGGACTGGGTGGCACTCTTGATGTCCTTGTTGGGCACAAAGTGGTCCAGCACGATGGCGATGTGCTCTTTGTCGAACACGGAGTTGAAACCGGCGCGCTCAAACTCGTTGATGGCGACGGGGGTGGTGATGTCGTTGCCCAGCACGATGTCCAGCTTTGCGTTGATGAGCTGGCCTGCCTTGACCTCGGCAAGTCCGGCGTGTGCGGCAAGGATCTTCTGCGTCAGGGTCATTCCCATGGTGGTACTCTCCTTTTAAAAAAGCCTTTTTACTTATTATTGATCGCGCTTACCAGTGCCTTGACACCGGCCACGATGATATCCGTGTCAGTACCGGCACCCCAGGTGACGGTGCCGTCGCCCCAGGTCAGGCCCACATAGGAGGCCGCACGGGAGGTGGAGCCCTCGTCCAGGCTGTGCTCGGAGTAGTTCTCCAGATGGAACTCCATGCCGGTGGCGCTCTGGATGGCGTTGGCCACGGCGTCCAGACGGCCGTTGCCCACCGAGGTGACCACCTTGCGCTGGCCGTTCAGGTCCAGCGTGACCGTGGCGGTGATGCCGTTGACCTGAGCAAAGTGTGCCTCGATGACATTGAGGGGCTTGCGGCGGTTGAGGAAGGTGTCCTCGAAGATGTGCAGCACCTCTCCGGCACTCAGTTCCTTGTGGTTGTGGTCGGACACGCTCTTGACCTTGTAGCCCAGAGCCTCGCGCATCTTCGGGGGCAGGTTGTAGCCGTAGTTCTGCTCCAGCACGAAGCCGATGCCGCCCTTGCCGCTCTGGCTGTTGATGCGGATGACGTCGGCGTCGTAGGTGCGGCCGATGTCGTGGGGATCCACCGGGATGTAGGGGCAGGTCCAGCGGTGCTCTCCGTGCTCCTTGCGGTAGGCCATGCCCTTGGCAATGGCGTCCTGGTGGCTGCCGGAGAAGGCAGCGAACACCAGCTGACCGGCGTAGGGGGTGCGCTCGTAGATGTGCATCCGGGTCATGCGCTCATAGGTGGCGCAGATCTCCGGCATATTGGAGAAGTCCAGCCTCGGGTCCACGCCGTGGCTGTACATATTCATGGCCAGGGTCACGGCGTCCACATTGCCGGTGCGCTCGCCATTGCCGAACAGGCAGCACTCCACGCGCTGGGCACCGGCCAGCACGGCCAGCTCGGCGCAGGCCACACCGGTGCCGCGGTCGTTGTGGGGGTGGGTGGAGATGATGACGCTGTCGCGGTATTTCAGGTGCTTGTCGCAGTACTCGATCTGGTTGGCGTAGACGTGGGGCATACTCATTTCCACGGTGACCGGCAGGTTGATGATCATCGGGCGGTCCGGGGTGGGCTGCATGATGTCCAGCACGGCGTTGCACACGTCCACAGCGTAGTCCACTTCGGTGCCGGTGAAGCTCTCGGGGCTGTACTCAAACAGGAAATTGCCCTCGTATTCCTCGCTCAGCTGCTTGACCAGTTTGGCACCGTCGGTGGCGATCTTCTTGATCTCTTCCTTGCTCTTGTGGAACACCTGCTCACGCTGGGCCACCGAGGTGGAGTTGTAGAAGTGGATGACCGCACGGGGGGCACCCTTGACGGCCTCGAAGGTCTTGCGGATGATGTGGTCACGGCACTGGGTCAGCACCTGCACGGTGACGTCGGCGGGGATCATGTCCTTCTCGATCAGGGTGCGCAGGAACTCGTATTCGGTCTCACTGGCGGCCGGGAAGCCGACTTCGATCTCCTTGAAGCCGATCTTCACCAGCATCTGGAAGAACTCCAGCTTTTCTTCCAGGCTCATGGGCACGATCAGGGCCTGGTTGCCGTCGCGCAGGTCTACGCTGCACCAGGCCGGGGCCTTTTCAATGTGGTCTTTCTTCACCCAGCTGTCATAGCCTGCGGGGACCGGGTAGTAACCCGGAGCGTACTTGGTAGCGTCCATCATCGTTTTGTCCTCCTGATACTTCTTACACTTTTTTGTACAAGAAAAGGCTCCCGTCTTTCAAGGCGAAAACCTTGAGAGACGAGAGCCTGTAAGTTTTATCACAGGGCACCCGTGGTACCACTCTCTTTGCTGCACCTTTTGTGGATGCAGCCACTTTGCACGATCGGCCCTTTGCGGCGAATCGCTGCCCCGGTAACGGTGGGCATCCGTCAGAACCTACTGTCTGTTCAGCTCTGCCGCTCAGGGGCCAGTAACCGAGACCCTCTGCACCCGCCTTGCACCACCCGGCGGCTCTCTGCACACAGAAGAAGATCGTTTTTTCCCCGTCAACGCATTTGCACTTTGTAGAAAGTGGGTCCATTTTATCATGTCTGCCAGAAACTGTCAAGAAGAAATCTTCATAACAAAGATGAAAAAAATTCACAATAATACCGGGAAAATCATGCAGGATTGAGGGAGATGCCGGGCTTTCTTTGTTAAGAAACTGCGAAGTTTTTGGAAACATGGCCTCAAACCGCTGTCCCCTTGTGCCGGGGTGTGCTATACTGATGCCGACATCCGGGCTCTGCTGCATCAGCAGGCCCATTCTTATAAGGAGGAATCCCCATGAAAGAGGTCAAGCCTTCCAAAAAGCCCTTGGCCATTTACTACGCCATCGTGCTGTTGGTGCTGCTGGTGCTGAACCTGGTGCTGGTGCCCTGGCTCACAGAGCGTCAGGTCAAGGAGGTGGACTATGGCACCTTTATGAGCATGACCCAGCAGCAGAACATCGGCAAGGTGGACATCCAGTCCAACCAGATCGTGTTCACCGATAAAGAAGAAAAGCAGATCTACAAAACCGGCCTGATGAACGACCCGGGCCTGACCCAGCGTCTCTACGATGCCGGGGCCCAGTTCTCCAGTGAGATCGTGGAGCAGGGCTCTCCGGTGTTGAGCTTTTTGATCTGGTTTGCCCTGCCCATCCTGCTGTTCAGCTTCGTCGGCAACCAGATGAACAAAAAACTCATGGAAAAGGCAGGGGGCGGCCCCGGTGCCATGATGTTCGGCGGCGCGGGCAAGTCCAACGCCAAGGTGTATGTGCAGTCCACCCACGGCATCCGGTTCGCGGATGTGGCCGGTGAGGACGAAGCCAAGGAGAATTTGCAGGAGATCGTCAACTATCTGCACGACCCCAAGCAGTATGAAGAGATCGGTGCGTCCATGCCCAAGGGCATTCTGCTGGTCGGCCCTCCGGGCACCGGCAAGACCATGCTGGCCAAGGCAGTGGCCGGTGAGTCCAATGTGCCGTTTTTCTCCATTTCTGGTTCGGAGTTCGTGGAGATGTTCGTGGGCATGGGTGCTTCCAAGGTGCGCGACCTGTTCAAGCAGGCCAAGGAAAAGGCTCCCTGCATCGTATTCATTGATGAAATTGATGCCATCGGCCAGAAGCGCAACAGCGGCAGCATCGGCGGCAACGACGAGCGCGAGCAGACCCTGAACCAGCTGCTGACCGAGATGGACGGCTTTGAGGGCAACACCGGTGTCATCATTCTGGCGGCCACCAACCGCCCGGATTCGCTGGATCCGGCCCTGACCCGGCCCGGCCGCTTTGACCGCCGGGTGCCCGTGGAGCTGCCCGACCTGAAGGGCCGCGAAGAGATCCTGAAAGTGCACGCCAAGAAGGTCGCTATGGCCCCGGGTGTGGACTTCAACACGGTGGCCCGCATGGCGTCCGGCGCGTCCGGTGCAGAACTGGCCAACATCGTCAACGAAGCCGCCCTGCGGGCGGTGCGTGCAGGCCGCAAGAGCGTGACCCAGGCCGACCTGGAAGAGAGCATTGAGGTGGTCATTGCAGGCTACCAGAAGAAAAACTCCATCCTGACAGATCAGGAAAAGTGCATCGTGGCCTACCACGAGATCGGCCACGCCCTGGTGGCAGCCAAGCAGTCCCACTCGGCTCCGGTGCAGAAGATCACCATCATTCCCCGCACCTCCGGTGCCCTGGGCTACACCATGCAGGTGGACGAGGGCAACCACTACCTGATGAACCAGACGGAGCTGGAAAACAAGATCGCCACCTTTACCGGAGGCCGTGCCGCCGAGGAGCTGGTGTTCCACTCTGTTACCACCGGAGCCTCCAACGACATCGAGCAGGCCACCAAGCTGGCCCGGGCCATGATCACCCGGTACGGCATGAGCCAGGACTTTGACATGGTGGCCCTGGAAACGGTGAACAACCAGTACCTGGGAGGGGACACCTCCCTGGCCTGCTCTGCTCAGACCCAGCGGGAGATCGACCAGAAGGTGGTGGAGCTGGTAAAGGCTCAGCACGCCAAGGCCCTGCAGATCCTTACCGAGAACCGGGACAAGCTGGACCAGCTGGCCAAGTTCCTCTACGAAAAGGAGACCATCACCGGGGAGGAATTTATGGCCATCCTGAACGGAGAAGAAAAAACTGAATAATTTTTTGCATTCCCTGCAATAATCCAGCCGCCGCATCCGTTTACAAGACAGATACGGCGGTTCTGGTTCAGAGCCCCGCAGAAAAAACCATGGTTGATAGAACATAAAAACACAGCCGGATTCCGGCTGCAAAAACAGGAGGATTTTTCCATGAAACTGCTGAATCATAAATTTGCCCGTACCCTGGCTGCCGCTGCGGTGGCTGCCTGTGCCGTTGCCATGCTCAGTGTAGGCGCATTTGCTGCCGACGTGGCCATTGGTGAAAAGGACCCCACCTACGGCGGCTATGGCGCACCGGAAGGTCCTGCCATCCAGGGCAACATCATGCTCATCAGTGCCGACGGCGATGTGGCCGTTGGCGAAAAGGACCCCACCTACGGCGGCTATGGCGCACCGGAAGGCCCTGCCATCCAGGGCAACATCATGCTCATTGGTGCCGACGGTGCTGAGAGCGACACCCTGAAGCTGAACTACAGCGTCAAGGGCCTGTTTGGCCGCCAGGTGCTGTATACTGCCCGGCAGAACGGCACTGTGCTGACCCTGGATGTGCCTGCCAGCGTGGCGACCTTCCGCTGCACCATGGAGGACCTGACCACCATGATGAACAACGGCGTCAACACCCTGGTGTTCAAGACCGAAAAGACCTCCACCACTCTGAACCTGAGCCTGCTGACGGAGGGCTATGATGCCGACGCCAAGGTCAGCCTGCGCCAGTGCGGCAGCACCGTCCGCCTCAGCGTCAATGGCCGGGGCCGCCGGGATCTGCTGATCGGCCGCTGAGCCCCAGCCCCCTGCATTCCATAAGCATCCAAAAGCTCCCACTGCTGTTGCGGTGGGAGCTTTTCTGTTAAGTTTTTGAAAATTTGCCCGGCAGAGGGTGCAACCTTTGCCGGGTTGTGTTATAGTTAAGGTGGATAAAATTACATGGTTGCAAAGGAGAAAACGCCATGGATCATTTTGTGGAGTTTGAGGACGTCTGCAAATATTACCAGACCGGAAGTGTGAAGATCGCCGCCGCCGACCACATGAATTTTTATGTGGACAAGGGGGAATTCTGCATCATCGTAGGCCCCTCCGGTGCCGGCAAGACCACCTTGCTGAACATTCTGGGCGGCATGGACAGCTGCGATGAGGGTCATGTCTGGCTGGACGGCCGGGACGTGAGCCGCTTTTCGGAGCGGGAACTGACCACCTACCGCCGCTATGATGTGGGGTTCGTGTTCCAGTTCTACAATCTGGTGCAGAACCTGACCGCGCTGGAAAATGTGGAGCTGGCCAGCGAGATCTGCCGGGACCCCCTGGACCCGGCCCAGACCCTGACCAGTGTGGGCCTGGGGGAGCGGCTGAACAACTTCCCGGCGCAGCTGTCCGGCGGCGAGCAGCAGCGGGTGTCCATTGCTCGTGCTCTGGCCAAAAACCCCAAGCTCCTGTTGTGCGACGAGCCCACCGGTGCCCTGGACTACAAGACCGGCAAACAGGTGCTGGGGCTTTTGCAGGAGACCTGCCGCAAGACCGGACGCACCGTCATCGTGATCACCCATAACACGGCCCTGACCGCCATGGCCGACCGTGTCATTCAGGTACGCAGTGGGCAGATCGTGTCCAACAAGGTCAACGAGCACCCGGTGCCGGTGGAAGAAATTGAGTGGTGAGTGCAGTGCAAAAAAGTTATCGCAAAAATATCCTCCGGGAGATGAAGGGCAACACCAGCCGCATGGTGTCGCTGTTTGGCATCGTGGCCCTGGGGGTCATGATGCTGACAGGCCTCATGAGCATTGCCCCCAGTATGCGGAGCGCAGCCCAAAAATATTATGTGCAGCAAAATGTGTTTGACCTCCGGGTGCTGTCCACCCTGGGCCTTTCAGACCAGGACATTGCCGCCATTGCCGCCACTCCCGGGGTGGAGGCTGTGATGCCGGTAAAGACCCTGGACCTGGAGGCCAACTGGCAGGGCCAGGAGGAGAGCATTGTGGTGCAGCTGCAAGCCCTTCAGCAGGACTCGGCAGCAGATACCGACGCCAACATGAACCGTCTGGTGCTGCGCTCTGGCCGGATGCCCCAGGCCGCCGACGAGTGCGTGGTCCATGTAATGGGCTACCAGGCCGAGATCACTGAGGGCACCGTGCTGACCCTGCCCGATGATACAGAGGGGACAAAATACAAAAAATATACCGTTGTGGGCACCGTGCAGGACCCGCAGCACATCTCCACAGATAAGGAGAGCAGCACTGCCGGTACCGGCCAGCTGAACTACATCGTGTTCGTGCCGGACGGAGATCTGACCACGGATTACTACACGACCTGTTATATCAAGGCGGAAAATGCCGATCGGTATGACAATTATTCGGACGAATACCAGGCCGCCGTGGATGCCGTGGCTGACCGACTGGAAGCCATCAGCGCCGCACAGTGCGTGCAGCGCCGGGCAGAGCTGATCGACACCGCCAACAAAAAGCTGGATGACGCCAAGCAGACCTACAACGAGAAAAAGGCCGAGGCGGAACAGCAGTTTGCAGACGCGGAACGCCAGCTGGCGGACGCCCAGAAGCAGCTGGACGATGCCAAAGCCCAGCTGGAGGCGGGTGAGACCGAACTTGCCGCCCAGAAAGAAGCCCTGCCCGACACGATGCAGAGCGGCGCAGACCAGCTGGTGGACGGCCAGGAGCAGGTGCTGGAATTCGAGGATCAATTGCAGCAGATCGAATTGCTGGTCAACCTGAAAAAAGTGGCGGACCCGCTGCTGGACTATGCGCAGGCCGCGCTGGACAACGCCCAGAAAGCCCTGGATGAAGCTGAGCCGGAGGACGAAGATTATGTGGAACTGCGGGATGCGCTGAACAAAGCGCAGAACGCCTATGACAACATCAAGAATCAACTGCAGGGCTATCAGGATCAGCTGGATGCCGGCAAAAAGCAGATGTACGCCAACGGCCTCATTTCTTCGCCGAACCTGAGCAACGACCAGTTGGTGACCGAGGCAAAGGCCGCTCTGCGCAAGCTGAAGGTGCAGCTCCTCAACGGACAATTGCAGCTGAGCACCGGCACCGCCACCGCCTACAGCCAGTTTGAAGCCGCCCGCGCCAAGCTGGACGCCGGTTGGGAGGAGTACAACGCCGGGCAGGAAAAGCTGGATGCTTCCCGCAAGGAATACGAGACCCAGAAAGCGGATGCCGAGCAGCAGCTGGCCGACGGACAGCAGCAGATCAACGACGCCGAGGAGCAGGTGAGCAAGATCAAAAAGGGCGAGTGGTATGTGCTGGACCGCAACAGCACCCTGAGCTTTGTGACCTTTGAGCAGTATGCCGACCGGATGGCGGCCATTGCCCGGGTGTTCCCGGTGTTCTTCTTCCTGGTGGCGGCCCTGGTGGCCACCACCACCATGACTCGTATGGTGGACGAGAACCGTCTCCAGATGGGCACCCTGAAGGCCCTGGGCTACTCCAACGCCAGCATTGCAGGCAAATACCTGTTCTACGCCATGACCGCCAGCGTGCTGGGCAGCATAGCTGGCATGGTGGTGGGCTTCGTGGTGTTCCCCAGCATCATCTGGTACGCCTATCAGCTGATCTTCAGCCTGCCCACCTTTACCCTACGGTTCTACCCGGGCATGGCAGCAGCCAGCATGGCCATCAGTGCCGCCGTCATCGGCCTGGCTACCTGGAGTGCCTGCCGCTCCAGCCTGAAGGAAAAAAGTGCAGCACTGCTGCTGCCCCGGGCTCCCGTGGCAGGCAAGCGCATCTTCTTGGAGTACATCACCCCGCTGTGGAAGCGCATGAGCTTCTCCCAGAAGACCACCGCCCGCAACCTGTTCCGGTATAAGAAGCGCTTCTTCATGACCGTGCTGGGCGTGGCAGGCTGTACGGCACTGCTGCTCATCGGCTTCGGCCTCCAGGACTCCCTGCTGCCCATCGTCACCAAGCAGTCCACAGAGCTGTCCCACAACGACCTGACAGTCACCCTCAGCGACCCTGCCGCCTTTACAGTGGAAAAGGGCCTGACGGATGCCCTGGAGGGAGGCCAGGTGGAGAACTGGGCAGCGGTGTACAGCAAGTCTGTGACCATCTACAATGCCGACGGAGAAAGTGCCGAGGTCAGCGTGGTGGGAGCCCAGACCGACAGCCAGCTGAGCCGCTATGTGACCTTCCGCACCCGGCAGGGCCACAAGGCCATCCCCTTTGAAAAGGACAGTGTGATCCTGACGGAAAAGACCGCCCTGAACCTGGGGATGGAGCCGGGAGACTCCATCTGGGTGGAAAACCCTGACGGAGAACGGGTGGAGATGACCCTGACCGGCGTGACGGAGAACTATATGTTCACCCGGCTGTATCTGTCCAATGCCCAGCTGCAGACCCTGCTGGGCACCCAGGATATCCCCTGGAACACGGTGTACGCCCAGACCCGCTGCGACAGTGCTGCCGACCGCAACACCATGCGTGAGACCCTGCTGGCCTGCAACTACGTGACCGGAGTTTCCTTTACGGAGGATGCCACCTCCATGTTCGACAACCTCATCGTGAGCCTGAACTCGGTGGTGGTGCTGATCATCGTGTGTGCTGGGGCCCTGGCGGCGGTGGTGCTGTATAACCTGATCAGCGTGAACCTGGCGGAGCGCAAAAAGGAGCTGGCCACCATCAAGGTGCTGGGCTTCTACGATAAGGAAGTGTACCGCTACATCTTCCGGGAGATCGACCTGCTGGCCCTCATGGGCTCTTGCGTGGGCCTGCTGCTGGGCATCCCGCTGCATCAGTTCATCATCCGCACCGTGGAAATGGACCAGCTCATGTTCATCCGCACCATTGCCCCCCGCAGTTACCTGCTCAGTGTGGCGTTGACCATGCTGTTTACCCTCGTGGTCTGCTTTGGAATGCGGCGGCACGTCAGGCGCATCAGCATGGTGGAAAGCATGAAGGCACCGGAGTAAAGAAAATTTGCCGCACTTCATAAAAGCTTCATAAAAGCACCATAATTTCGCCGAAATTATCTGGTATTATAAAGCCACCGGGACGTGGAGCCGCAACCACTCCCCGGGAACATGATTCCTCCTTTTCTAAAACCAAATACCGCAAACAAGAACCCCGCACAGCTGCCCGGAACGGCTGTGCGGGGCTTTCTTTTTTTGCGGGAAAATGGTGCGCAGGGAAAAGGACAACAAAAAAGCTCTCCTTTTGGGGAGAGCTTCCAGGTCTTCACTGTGCGGGTAATACCTGCAGTCCCTGCGCGTCGGCGGCGATGGCGTCCGCCTGGGTCTGGGTCAGCTTTTTGCACTGGACCATCCGCTTCAGCACCACCTGGGTGCGCTTGTAGGCCAGGTCCGGGCTGCTGTTGGGGGAGTAGGCCGAGGGCGCGTTGGGCAGGCCTGCCAGCATTACGGCTTCCGCGTCGGTGAGCTGCAGAGGCGTTTTGCCGAAGTAGCCCTGCGCGGCCTCCCCGATGCCGTAGTAGCCGCTGCCGAAGTAGATGGTGTTGACGTACATCTCAAAGATCTGCTCTTTGTTGTACTGCTTCTCGATGGCCAGCGCCGCGAACATCTCGGCGGCCTTGCGGGCCATGTGCTTTTCCTGGGTGAAGAGTGCGTTTTTGGCCAGCTGCTGGGTAAGGGTGCTGCCGCCCTCGGCAAAGCTGCCGCTGCGCAGATCGGCCAGCAGTGCCCGGAAGATGGACGCAGGGTCCACGCCGTGGTGATGCACAAAGCGTGCGTCTTCGGTGGAGATCACCGCGTTGACGTAGATCTGGGGCAGTTCTTTATAGGAGACAAAGTTGGGCCGGGCGGAAATGGTCTCGTACAGCGTTTCAATGGGAACGCTCTGGATGGCGCTCTCGTAGAGCTTGCGGCCTTCCAGGGCAAAATAGCCGCCGACCGCGACCAAGGCCAGCAGCAACAGCAGCAGGAGCGTGAGCAGCAGCTGCTTGAGAAAACGGAAAAAGGTTCGCATGATTTGGCTCCTTTCCGGGGCGAATGGGAAAAATCGAACGACAGTATCATACCGGATTTGCAAGGAATTTGCAAGGTGCAGCGCTTTTTCAGTATAAAACAAAAAGTTTGCCGTTTTGTGACCGGCGCATGAATTTCCGCCGCAGGGGAGGGCAATGGGCCGGGGGACAGCCTTATTTTACCGGAAATACCTTAATAAAAACGCAAGAAGCGCTTAATCTGCGCCTAAATTTGCCCAGAACCGGGAAGAGAAAAATAAAAGAGTCCGACTCTTATCCGGAATGCACAAGCCGGACGGCAAAAAATGGGCAGAATCTCATGCACAAAATGCAATTTGCAAAAAACTGGAATTAACCTATTGACAAACTGGGTAAGAGGGGATATAATGCAAACATCAAATCCACCAGACAAGTAGGGAAATGAGAGGCCTGCTGGGTAGAGGATTGGGAAAGTAACGGGAAAGGAGGGCACGAAAATGGAGCTGATTTGGAAGAACCTGCTGCACGCGAATTTCCGCTGTGGGCGAATGTGTGGGGACCGGGCAGATTTGCTGGCTGTGAACCGTGCGTTGCCCTCCGGTGCGCGAATGTGTACCCGAATGTGATGCAGACACAGAAAACCATGCATTGTATGCCCGGTGCGCTGTCGAGATGAGACGCATCGGGATTTTTTGTATCAGGAAAATATACTAAAAGTAGAAAATAGAGAGAGGTATACTACTATGTCTAACTATAAATTCGAGACTCTGCAGCTGCACGTTGGCCAGGAGCAGGCCGATCCCGCCACCGATTCCCGCGCAGTGCCCATCTACCAGACCACTTCTTATGTGTTCCGCAACAGCCAGCACGCCGCAGACCGCTTCGGTCTGGCCGACGCCGGCAACATCTACGGCCGTCTGACCAACTCCACCCAGGACGTCTTCGAGAAGCGCATTGCGGCCCTGGAGGGCGGCGTGGCCGCTCTGGCCACCGCTTCCGGTGCTGCTGCCATCACCTACACCATCGAGGCACTGGCACAGGCCGGTGACCATATCGTGGCCCAGAAGACCATCTACGGCGGCAGCTACAACCTGCTGGAGCACACCCTGACCCAGTTCGGCGTCACCACCACCTTCGTGGACGCCCACAACCTGGAAGAGGTGGAGAACGCCATCCAGCCCAACACCAAGGCCGTCTACCTGGAGACCCTGGGCAACCCCAACAGCGACATCCCCGACATTGACGCCATCGCAGCCATCGCCCACAAGCATGGCCTGCCGCTGGTCATCGATAACACCTTCGGCACCCCGTACCTGATCCGTCCCATCGAGCACGGTGCAGACATCGTGGTTCACTCCGCTACCAAGTTCATCGGCGGCCACGGCACCACCCTGGGCGGCATCATCGTGGACAGCGGCAAGTTCGACTGGAAGGCAAGCGGCAAGTACGGCAACATTGCAGACCCCAACCCGAGCTACCACGGCGTGTCCTTCGCCGATGTAGCCGGCCCCGCTGCTTTCGTCACCTACATCCGCGCCATCCTGCTGCGTGACACCGGCGCGACCATCTCTCCGTTCAACGCGTTCCTGCTGCTGCAGGGCACCGAGACCCTGAGCCTGCGCATCGAGCGCCATGTGGAGAACACCAAGAAGGTCGTGGAGTTCCTGGCCAACCATCCGCAGGTCGAGAAGGTCAACCACCCCTCTCTGCCGGATCACCCGGACCACGCCCTGTACGAGAAGTACTTCCCCAACGGCGGTGCTTCCATCTTCACCTTCAACATCAAGGGCGGCCGTGAGGAAGCCTTTAAGTTTATCGACAACCTGAAGGTCTTCTCTCTGCTGGCCAACGTGGCTGACGTGAAGAGCCTGGTCATCCACCCGGCTTCCACCACCCACAGCCAGCTGACCGACGCCGAGCTGGCCGAGCAGCAGATCTACCAGAACACCATCCGCCTGTCCATCGGCACCGAGCACATCGACGACATCATTGCCGACCTGGAAGCCGGTTTTGCAGCCGTCCGCGGCGAATAAAAAGCGCTGTCCGTCCCCCAGATCCCGACAGCCTGAACATGCGATTGCCTCCTATCCATAAACTCTTCTTGTAGACCGATTCCAAAACACACAAGGCCCCCGCTGGGTTATCCCGGCGGGGGCCTTGTGCTGTTATAGCAAAAGTTTATAAAAGAAAAACGTCCGTGTATTTCGACACAGACGTTCTTTTGGTGGGCGCGGGGTGGATGCCGCGAGCCGCGCTGCTAAAAACAGCCCAGTGGGCTGTTTTTGCGCCGTCTTCAGCGCCGTCGCCGCAGCTGTTCGAATCCACCCTTGGAGCACTTTGCAAAGTCTCTGTAAAACAGAAACTCCAGCATCACGAAGATGCTGGAGTTCTTGGTGGGCGCGGGTGGATATCGCGAGCCGCGCATCTAAAAAAGCCCCACTGGGGCTTTTTTGCCAGCCGGACTGTACGGCTGGCCGATGCTGTTCGAATCCACCCGCATTTGTGAGTTTCACGTTTGCACAAAAGAAAAGCTCCCGTGTATCT
>CAKSZS010000049.1 GCA_934525845.1 uncultured Faecalibacterium sp.
CGGATCTTGTTCACCATGCCCTTGCCCACGATGTGGTTGGGCAGGCAGCCGAAGGGCTGGGCGCACACGATGTTGCCGTAGCCGCCCTGCACCAGCTCGATCATCTCAGCGGTCAGCAGCCAGCCCTCGCCCATCTTGGCACCCAGCGAAATGATGCCCTCAGGCTTTTCCACCAGCTCCTTGAAGGGGCCGGGGGCGTAGAACCCGGCGTCGGTCTCCGCCTTGAGCATGGCACGCTCGATACTGTCCAGCCAGTTGAGGAACTGGTCGATGCCGATCTTCACAGCCAGTTTGCCGCCGTACAGCACATGGTCCTCACCCATGTTGAAGGCGCAGTACTGCACAAAGCCCATCAGTCCCGGGAAGTTCACCTCGCAGTCCTGGCTCTCCAGAAACTTCTGCAGGTCGTTGTTGCCCAGGGGGCTGTACTTGACGTAGATCTCACCGACCACGCCCACCTTGACCTTGGGCACACGGGTGACCGGAATCTTTGCAAAGTCCTGCGCGATGAACGGGAAGGTATGCTTCATCTCCTTGGCGGTGTAGCCCTTGCCCGCCAGCAGAACACGGCCCAGGCGGGCGACCCACAGGTCCACCAGCTTGTCGGCAGCGCCCTTTTCATTCTCGTAGGGAGCCACCTGATTGCGTAGGGCGCAAAGCATATCCCCGTAGAAGATGCAGGCCAGCGCGCGGCGGGCCAGCGGCAGGGTCATCTGGAAGCCGCTGTCCTTCTCCAGGCCGGAGAAGTTCAGGCTGGCCACCGGGATCTGCGGGTAACCGGCCTTGACCAGTGCCTTGCGCAGCAGGTGGATGTAGTTGGAAGCACGACAGCCGCCGCCGGTCTGGGTGATGAGCAGGGCGGTATGGTCCAGGTCATACTTGCCGCTGTTCAGCGCATCCAGGAACTGGCCGATGACCAGCAGCGCCGGATAGCAGGTGTCGTTGTGGACGTACTTCAGGCCCAGCTGTGCCACGGCACTGCCGCAGTTGCCCAGGATCTCACACTTGTAGCCGTCGTAGCGCAGGGCGTACTCCAGCAGGCGGAACTGGGTAATGGCCATGTTGGGGATGAGGATGGTGTGGGTCTTCTTCATCTCCGGGGTAAATTTGGGATAATTGTATTCCATAGGTTCCTCCTATGTGGTTCTCTTCAAGAAGGCGGTGCAAAGCACCGGATGAGGGGTATTTAAGGATAACTGCTGCTTGCCCGCGCCCTCATCCGTCACCTTCGGTGACAGCTTCCCCCGTCCGGGGGGAGCCTTTTGCCCAGCCGTAAGTTCTTCTTATTTTGCCTTTTCCTCGGCCACTTCGTCGCGCTCATCCAGAGCAGCGAACAGACTGCGCAGGCGGATGTTCACCGCGCCCAGGTTGGTGATCTCGTCGATCTTCAGCTGGGTGTAGAGTTTGCTGCCCTCCTGCAGGATCTCGCGGGTCTCGTCGGTGGTGATGGCGTCCACACCACAGCCGAAGGACACCAGCTGCACCAGGTCCATATCCTTCTGGGTGGTGCAGTACTTGGCGGCGGCATACAGACGGCTGTGGTAGGTCCACTGGTTCAGCACGCTGGTGGGGAACTTTTCCACCCGGTTCGAGATGCTGTCCTCGGTGACCACGGCGGCCCCGTGGCGGGTGATCAGGCGGTCGATGCCGTGGTTGACCTCCGGGTCCACATGATACGGACGGCCTGCCAGCACGATGATGCGCTTGCCCTGACGGCGGGCTTCATCGATGATCTCGCTGCCCTTGACGCGAATCTTTGCCATGTGGGATTCGTACTCGGCGTAGGCAGCATCGGCAGCGGCCTGCACTTCCTTCTCGGAGATGCCGCCGAAATACTTGGGCAACACATCCTTCGCCATCTTGTGCACGAAGTCCTTGGGGCGGTGGATGCCCACATAATCATAGATGAACTTCTTCCCTTCCAGCTCCGGGCAGTTGCCGGCCAGAACTTCGGGATAGTAAGCCACCACGGGGCAGTTGTAGTGGTTGTCACCCAGGCCCTCGTCCACGTTGTAGGTCAGGCAGGGGTAGAAGATGGCGTCCAGCTGCATCTGGCTCAAAGCCTTGATGTGGCCGTGGCTCAGCTTGGCCGGGAAGCAGGCCGTATCGCTGGGGATGGTGGCCTGTCCGGCCAGATACAGGCCGCGGCTGGATACCGGGCTGGTGTGCACGGCAAAGCCCAGCTTGGTCCAGAACGCCCACCAGAAGGGCAGCAGCTCGTAGAAGCCCAGGCACAGCGGAATGCCGATGGAGCCGCGCTTGCCGGGCACCGGCTTATAGCTGGCCAACAGCTCCTGCTTGTAGGCATACAGGTTCAGGCTGTCGTCCGCGCTCTTGCCGGTCACGGGCTTATCACAGCGGTTGCCGGAGATGTACTTGCGGCCGTCCGCAAAGGTGTTGACGGTCAGCTGGCAATGGTTGCCGCACCCGCCGCACTTGACGCTGACCACCTTCTGCTCGAAGGCTTCCAGTTCAGCCTGGCTCATCATGGCGGAAGTCTCGCGGTGAGCCTTCTGGCTCTGGCGCAGGCCGTACAGCGCGGCACCGTAAGCGCCCATCAGACCGGCAATGTCCGGGCGGATGACCTCCACGCCCATTTCCTTTTCAAAGGCACGGAGCACGGCCTCATTGTAAAAGGTGCCGCCCTGCACCACGATCTTGCGGCCCAGCTCTTCGGGGCTGGATGCGCGGATGACCTTGTACAGCGCATTCTTGACCACGCTGATGGACAGACCAGCGGAGATGTTCTCGATGCTGGCACCGTCCTTCTGGGCCTGCTTCACCGAGCTGTTCATGAACACGGTGCAGCGGCTGCCCAGGTCCACCGGGCGGTCCGCGAACAGACCCAGCGCGGCGAATTCCTTCACGTCATAGCCCAAAGCCTGGGCAAAGGTCTGCAGAAAGCTGCCGCAGCCGGAGGAGCAGGCTTCGTTCAGGAAGATGTTGCTGATGGCCCCATCTTCGATCTTGAAACACTTCATATCCTGGCCGCCGATGTCGATGATGAAGTCCACGTCCGGCATGAAGTACTTGGCGGCGGTAAAGTGCGCCACCGTTTCCACCAGGCCGTAGTCACAGCGGAAGGCATTCTTGACCAGCTCTTCGCCGTAGCCGGTGGTGGTCACGCTGGCCACCTGCAGGCCGGGATGCTCCTGATAAATTTTGAGCAGCTGTTCCCGGATCAGGGGCAGCGGATTGCCCAGGTTGGGCTGATAGTTGGTGTACAAAATCTGGCTCTTCTCGTCCACGACCACCAGCTTGACGGTGGTGGAGCCGGAGTCGATGCCGATGTGCACCGGGCCGCACTCCGCGCTGAAGGGCACACGGGGCACGCTGTGGGACATATGACGGGCATGGAACGCCTCGTACTCTTCCTTGCTGGCGAAAAGCGGCGGCTCGCTGGCGTAGGTGGCGGTGGCGGCGTACTTGTCCAGCGCGTCGGCCACCTCGGACAGGACGAACGCCTTGTCCGCATAGAGAGCCGCACCCAGCGCCACATACAGCAAGCTGTTTTCCGGGCAGGTGCCGGTGACGCTCAGTGCTTCGTCAAAGCTCTTGCGCAGAACCGTGCTGAAGGTCAGCGGCCCACCCAGATACAGGATATTGCCCTTGATGGGGCGTCCCTGTGCCAGACCGGCAATGGTCTGGTTGACCACCGCCTTATAAATGCTGGCCGCAATGTCCTCGGTACGGGCACCCTGGTTGATGAGGGGCTGCACATCGCTCTTGGCAAACACACCGCACCGGGACGCGATGGTGTAGGTGCGCTGAGCCTGTTCCGCCGCCTTGTTCATCTCGTCGGCGCTCATCTTCAGCAGGGTGGCCATCTGGTCGATGAATGCACCGGTGCCGCCGGCACAGCTGCCGTTCATGCGCACCTCGGTGCCGTTGGTCAGGAACAGGATCTTGGCATCCTCACCGCCCAGCTCAATAACGCAGTCCGTTTCCGGCACAAAGCGCTTGACCGCCACACGGGTGGAGAACACCTCCTGCACGAAAGGCACCCCGCAGCTGTCGGCCAGGCCCATGCCCGCCGAACCGGAAATGCTCAGCAGTGCCTTCTGACCGTGCAGCTGCTCGGCATCGATGCGGCGCAGAAGCTCCTGCGCCTTTTCCAGAATATGACTGTAATGACGTTCGTATGTAGAATACAGCAGCGTATCATGTTCATCCAGCACCACACATTTGATGGTGGTGCTGCCGATGTCAAGACCTACTCTCACGTTGTTTTTCCTCCTAAGGACAACGAAACCGGCACTCCCGGCTTCCGTTCGCGAATTCGTTTTCTTTGCCAGAAATTAGTTTGGTAGCGAATTATTTTGTCCGTTCGCATACAAGGCCATTATAACCCAAATCCCTGGGACAATCAATCCGCTCCGTTTATTTTACACGAAAAAAATAGTAAATTCCGGGCGATTTGTTAAACATTTTGTGAACTTTCCAAACTTTTTGTCTGCTTTTTCCATCCTGCAGCAAAGAAGCTTTGCCGCAGGCTTTCCGCCGCGCAAAAAAGACCCGCCGTGCACCGATGTGCCCAGCGGGTCTCTGCGGTTTTATCGTTTTTCTTCGGGCGTTTCCGTGCGCTCCGGCAGGGTCTGCAGCTCCCGTGCCAGCAGCGCCTGCAGACGGTATCGCTGCTGTTCCCTTGCGGCGCCGTCCCCGGCGTGCAGTTCTGCCGTCGGTTCCGCCGTGCTGCGTTCCACGCACAGCGGGATGGTCACCACTGCCTGGGTCCCCCGTTCCGGAGCACGCTCCACCCGCAGGCCCCAGCCCATCCGGCGGCAGGCCTCCCGGCAGAGCAGCAGCCCCAGCTGAGCGCCGCCCAAAAAGCAGCGGCGGTTTTCCAGCCAGGCCGTCTCGTCCTGCTCCGGCAGCCCGCACCCGTTATCCAGCACGGTCAGCTGCCAGAACGCTTCGCTGCGGCGCAGGAGGATCCGCACGGTTCCGCCGGCGCTGCAGGCGCACAGAGCGTTGGACAGCAGATGGAGACAGAGCAGCTCTGTATCCCCGCGGTCCGCCAGAACACGGCAGGCTGTCCAGCCGCCGTCATCCAGGATCAGCTCCACTCCGCGCTGGGTGCGGATCGGTTCCGCCTGCGTCATGATCTGCTGCAGCAGTTCGCACAGATCCAGCGGAGAAAGTCTAGGGGCTTCCGGCTCGCGCAGATAATCCAGAACCGACATCACTTCGTTTACCGTACGCTCCAGCTTTGCGGCCGATGCGTGGATATCCGCCACGGCCTGCCGGGATGCGCTGTCTGCACCGATGCGCACCAGATGCTGATCCAGATATTCGCAGTTGCGCCGGATCAGCCCCAGCGCATGAAAACAGGCATCCTCCACCTCCTGCTGCGGGATGGACTGGATCGTCAGGGTTTCCGGTTCCCTCTGCCGCGCTTGCTCCATTCTCTACGCCTCCCAGACTGTCGATTATTCCCCCGCGCTGTGGCGGGTGAGATGATTTTTGACTGCATAGATCAACTTGCCGGTGGTGGGCCGTTCCTTTTCCAGGCCGCTCTCCCGTTTGAATGCTTCCCATGGTTCCGTATTCCGGTTTTCCAGCTGATCGACCATCCGCCGGATCCCGCTGTCCACGGCTGCAACCGACACGCTGTACTGCGTGCTGACCGCCTGCAGCACTTCCTTGCGGATGGCCATCTTCTGCGGGACAGCGTACACTACGCTCACCGCGCTGGTCAGGTAACTGCAGTTGATGTCCGGCAGCTGCATTCCCCAGCTTTCGTACAGTTTCTGGCAGTCCAACTCCATCTGCTGGCCCCGCTGGCCGGGCATCCGGTAGATCTCCCGCAGAAGGGTCTGCAGATCCACATCCTCTACATAATAAAAGTCATCGCTCGGCTCCATCCGGAGCACCGTACTGTTCCGGCGCCGGCCTTCGTCAAACAGCATCAGCAGCGGTTTGCGTTCCAGCCTGCGCAGCCGGGTCACAAATTCCAGGCTGCTCATATCCACCATCTGGCTGCACAGCACCACGATCTCATAGCGGACGCCCTGCTGCAGTTCTTCCAGCAGCTTGCCGCCGCTCTGATAGCAGGTACATACGACCATGGAGTCCTGCTCCTGCAGGTACTGCTTCTGCACCCGGAGTTCTTTCCGGTCATAACTCACCAGAGCGATCCGCAGCTTGTTGACCGTTCGATCACCGTCCACACAACGCGCCGCCCTTCTGTCTGATCTGCTCTGCCGAGGTCAGTTCCTCCACCACATCCTGCCAGATCTCTGGCTGAACGCCATTCTCACACAGATAGCGCAGGATCCGGTAGCAGAACTCCGGTGCCGCTGCAACATAGCGGCTGTCCATCCGCTGCCCGCTGCCGGTACGGCACAGGGTCAGCCGACAGCCGTCTTCTCCGTCTGCATCCAGAGAATATACCAGCGTATAAGCCTGCTGCAGTCCCTCAATGGTCGAAAAGTGCCGGATCATAGGCGAAAATGTACGTTCCATAATAACTCCTCCTTGCTACAAGGGATTCCGACCGTTTCCGCGGCGTTTCCTTGTTTTTCCCTCTTTATTGTATCGGGCAGAGAGGCGTTGTTCAATCCCAAAAAAGCGTTTAAATGTGTCGCGCCGTTTTTCATCCATCGTTTGTGTCGTTTCGTCATTCCGACGCGACGCTTTTGCAGAGACTCCGGTTTTGCTCCGTCCCCGTCTGACGCATTTCATCTGCTGTTTCCGGTTCTTTCACCGGAAATGCAGCGTTTCCCGGCAGACCGCCGTTGTCGGCATCCAAGGGCTTTTCCGCCCTGCAGGGCTTCAGCTTTTGTCTACAATAACACGATTCCGCCGCAAATTCAACACCTTTCCCTCATTGTCCCTCAAAAATGTGTCGGTTTTGTCTGCCGGAATGTGTCGCCGTCTTCCGGTCTTTGGGATTGTTCGGAATGCATACATAGTTTATTCACATTGATCTGATAGAATTTAATGGTTTTTAGAATCTATTTTCTCCCTGGCCGGCCCTGGTTCCGGCCTGTCCGCCCGGGATGCGCCCGATCATCTCCGCATCCTTCTGCACTCCTGATCCGGAAAGGCATACTATGCTGCAAATCAAACACATCCGCAAACAGTACAAAACCGGCGACCTTGTACAAAACGCGCTGAACGACGTCAGTCTGAACCTGCGCGACAGCGAATTTGTCGCCATCCTCGGCCCCAGCGGTTCCGGCAAGACCACCCTGCTGAACATCATCGGCGGTCTGGACCGCTACGACAGCGGCGACCTGATCATCAACGGTATTTCCACGCGGAAATACACCGATCGCGATTGGGATTCCTACCGCAACCACACCATCGGCTTTGTGTTCCAGAGCTACAATCTGATCCCGCACCAGACCGTGCTGGCCAACGTGGAGCTGGCTCTGACCATCTCCGGCATCTCCGGTGCCGAGCGCAAACGCCGCGCCGCCGAAGCGCTGGAAAAGGTCGGCCTGGGCAACCAGCTGCACAAGCACCCCAGCGAAATGTCCGGCGGTCAGATGCAGCGCGTGGCCATCGCCCGCGCCCTGGTGAACAACCCGGACATCCTGCTGGCCGACGAGCCGACCGGCGCGCTGGACAGCGAGACCAGCATCCAGGTCATGGAGCTGCTGAAAGAGGTCGCCAAAGACCGGCTGGTGGTCATGGTCACCCACAATCCGGAGCTGGCCGAACGCTATGCGACCCGCATCGTCAACCTGAAGGACGGCGTTATCCGTTCCGACACCATGCCCTATGAGCCGGATGCTGCAGCCATTGCGCCGCCGGTGCACAAAAACATGGGCCGCTCGTCCATGTCGGTGTTCACCTCGCTGGCGCTGAGCTTCAACAACCTGCGCACCAAAAAAGCCCGTACTCTGCTCACGGCCTTTGCCGGATCCATCGGCATCATCGGCATCGCACTCATCATTTCCCTGTCCACCGGTGTCAACAACTACATCGCGGACATGGAACGTTCGACCTTGTCGGAGTACCCCCTGCAGATCATGAGCAGCGGCATGGACTTCACTTCCATGCTGACCGGCGGCGATGCATCCGCTTCCAGTGCCGCCGCTTCTGCCAGCGAAGAAGGCATGGTTCCGGTACGCCAGCTCATTTCTCAGATGGTCTCCGGCGTCACTTCCAACGACCTGAAGTCCCTCAAGACCTACCTGGAAAGTGCCGACTGCACGATCGCAGACAACTCCACCGCCGTTGAGTACTCCTACAATGTAGCACCCCAGATCTACCGGCAGGACGCTGACGGAAGCATCCGGCAGGTGAATCCGGACTCTTCCCTGTCCTCGCTGGGCATCAGCTCGGAGAGTTCTTCCAACAGCATCATGTCCTCCATGATGAACACCAGCGTTTTCTCCGAGCTGCCGCAGACCCGGGAGCTGTATGAAGCGCAGTACGACATCAAGGCAGGCCGCTGGCCGGACGCCTACAACGAGTGCGTGCTGGTGCTGGATGCCAGCGGCAGCGTCACGGATTATACCCTGTACGCCATGGGCCTGCGGGACAACGCCGAACTGGACAAGATGATCCAGCAGTTCGCCCAGAACCAGAACGTCACCGTCCCCGATGACTTCAAGACCTACTCCTACGAGGATTTTCTCGGCAAGAGCTTCAAGCTCCTCGACAGCGCTGACCGTTACGTCTACGATGAAACGTACCATCTGTGGCGGGACAAGTCGGAGGATGCCGACTATATGAAGGAGGCCGTTGCCAACGGCACTGACCTGACCATTGTGGGCATCGTGCAGCCCAACGCAGATTCTTCTGCCGCCATGCTGTCCTCCGGCATCGGCTACACTCATGCCCTGACCGAACACGTCATCGAGCAGGCCAAGGCCAGCGCCATCGTGCAGCAGCAGATGGCCGACCCGCAGACCAATGTCTTCACCGGAGAGGAATTCGGTGCAGACAACGGTTCCGCTTTTGATATGGAATCCCTGTTCTCGGTGGACACCGACGCCCTGCAGAATGCCTTCCAGTTCGACACCAGCGCCCTGAACTTTGATCTGAGCGGTGCATTTGATCTGAGCAGCGGTTCCTTTGACCTGTCCAGTCTGCTGGATCCGGACAGCTTCTCGCTGGATCTGGGTGACCTGCCGGAGTTGGACATGGACATGAGCGGTGTGTTCGAGAATATGGACCTGTCCATCTCCCCCGACGCCCTGCAGGCCATGATGCAGAAAATTCTGAACGGGTACAAGGATTACGTTGTGGGCAACGGCATCCTGAATCTGGATAAGATCAGCTTCTCTGCCTATCTGCAGACCGAACAATTCCAGCAGCTGCTGGCCAGCTCCATGCGTGAGCTGCTGGCGGACACCAATCTGGAAGAGCAGTTCTCCACTGCCATGCAGCAGGCCATGCAGACCGTAATGGAGTCCTATTCTGCTCAAATCGGTCAGGCCCTGCAGAGCCAGCTGAGCACAGCGATGAATACCGCCATGGAGCAGATGGGCACCCAGATCAGCCAGCAGCTGGAAAGCGCGATTCAGAAAAACATCGCCCAGCTGGGCAGTCAGATGGAAAATGCCCTGAAGATCGACGCCAATGCGTTCCAGAATGCCATCCAGATCAATATGTCCGAAGAAGATCTGACCGAATTGATGCGATCCACCATGCTGTCCTCCACCTCCACCTACGACAGCAACCTGCAGACGCTGGGCTATGCCGATTTTGATGACCCCAGCACCATCTCCATCTATCCCAAGGACTTTGACACCAAAGCGCTGGTGGTGGACGAGCTGAACGCCTACAACGACCGCATGAAATCCAGCGGCGCGGACGATAAAGTCGTGCGCTATACCGATGTCGTGGGGACCCTGATGACCTCGGTGACCAAGATCATCAACATGATCAGCAATATGCTGGTGGCCTTTGTGTCCATTTCGCTGGTGGTCTCCTCCATCATGATCGGCGTCATCACCTATATCAGCGTGCTGGAGCGCCGCAAGGAGATCGGCATCCTGCGTGCCATCGGTGCGTCCAAGCGGAACATTTCGGAGGTGTTCAACGCCGAGACCTTTATCATCGGCCTGTGCTCCGGCTGCATGGGTGTTGGGCTGAGCCTGATTTTGCTGATCCCCGGCAATCTGCTCATCCATTCCATTGCCGACAGTGCTTCGGTCACGGCCACCCTGCCGCTGCCTGCCGCACTGGTGCTCATTGCACTGGCTACCCTGCTCACCATTCTGGGCGGCCTGATCCCCGCCAAGAGCGCTTCCAAATGCGATCCCGTCAAGGCCCTGCGCTCTGAATAATTTTCTTTGACAAAAAAGCAGCCGCAGAATGAAAATCCTGCGGCTGCTTTTCGTCTGCCCTGTTTACCGGATCTCTGTTTTCCGATGCGGCTCCATGCTCTCCTTCCATTCTTCGTGTTCCTCCCGCAGTTCCTGTTTCAGGGTGCGGTCGATCTCTGCGGCATCCCGCCGGATCTCGCCCAGTTCCTGTTCGATCTGCGGGTTTTCTTCCAGATCTTCCCGGATGAACATCAGCACAAAACTGACCAGAAGCAGCAGACAGGAGGCCCAGATGGCGTGTGCGCCAAACCATGCCGTTGTCACGCTGCCCAGCGCCGCCCCGGCGGCAAACAGCCCGATGACCTCAAAATAGCGCTCGGCGCGCTTTCTGCGGGTCGGATCCCCCGTCCTGCGCCAGAGGCACAGCGCTTCGATCCCGCTGCGCAGATCCCCGATGCACATGGTGCTGGCGAATGCATAGCCGTTCACCTTGCGGAACGCCTGTACCTGCATCGCGCAGGCGAAGGACACCAGCGCATTGCCCAGCAGATTGTACGATTCGGGCAGAAATCCCGTGAGAAACAGCAGAAAGATCTCCCCCAGAACGACCAGCTGCCGCCAGTGCAGCCGTTCCATGCTCTGAAAGCGCTCCCGCAGTTCTTCTGCGGTAAACACGCCCAGCGCAAAGGCGCACAGCGGCACCAGATAATGGAGCACCCGCTCCCAGTTTCCATCCACCAGATTCGCGCTCAGCAGCACGATGTTGCCGGTCTGCGCATTCGCAAATACTTTTCCGCGGAACAGATAGGTGTAGGCATCCTGCAGTCCGCCGGACAGGGAAAGGAACACTGCCATGGCGAAGGACTCCGACATCTGTCCATGATGTTTCCGTTTCTGCATACGTTACCACTCCTTTTTGCGGTTTCTATTATAGCGCATCATCCGGCGCTGCAGCATATTTTTTGTGTATGCCAGCCATGTGGACGTTTCTTTTTTGCATTGTGCCGCATCTTGTGCTACAATAAGAAAAATTGTCAAAAGGAGCCTTCTCCATGCCGAATATCATCGAGATCACTGATTTTTCTGCCCCGGAACTGGACGTATACGCCCGCCTGACCCAGGCCCAGCTGCGCAATCGCCTGGAACCGGAAAAAGGCGTTTTCATCGCCGAAAGCCCCAAAGTCATTGCCCGGGCACTGGACGCCGGGTATGTTCCCCTTTCCCTGCTGATGGAGCGCCGGCAGATCACCGGCCCGGCACAGGACATCCTGACCCGCTGCGGTGATGCCCCGGTGTACACTGCCGACCGGGAAATGCTGGCCCGCCTGACCGGCTACGAGCTGACCCGGGGCGTCCTGTGTGCCTTCCGCCGCCCTGCCCCGCTGTCTGTAGAAGAGGTCTGCCGGAATGCCCGCCGGGTGGCAGTGCTGGAGGGCATCGTGGACTCCACCAACGTAGGTGCCATCTTCCGCAGTGCCGCCGCCCTGAACATGGACGCGGTGCTCATCACGCCCTCCTGCTGTGATCCGCTGTGCCGCCGGGCCGTCCGCGTGAGCATGGGCACCGTGTTCCAGGTGCCCTGGGCACAGATCGGTGCCTGCCCTGCCGACTGGCCGGAAAACGGCATGACCCAGCTGCACGCACTGGGCTTCCAAACCGCCGCCATGGCCCTGAGCGACCGCTCGGTCAGCATCGACGACCCTGCACTGACTGCCGAACCCAAACTGGCTGTCGTGCTGGGCACAGAAGGGGACGGCCTGGCCCACAGCACCATTGCCGCCTGTGATTATACGGTCAAGATTCCCATGGCACACGGTGTAGACTCCCTGAACGTTGCCGCCGCCAGTGCCGTGGCATTCTGGCAGCTGGGCAACCGGTGAAACGCCCCAGAAAAAGCTTGACAAATCTTCCAAATCGAGTTACACTTATAAAGTCATCCGGCATCATCATAGTGATGACTTCAAGGGCCTATAGCTCAGTTGGGAGAGCGTTCGGTTCGCATCCGAGAGGTCAAGGGTTCGAATCCCTCTAGGTCCACTTAAAAGCGCCTGCGTAATTACTACGCAGGCGCTTTTCTTTTTGCATTTGCGTGAAACTCACGCTGCGCTGTGGACCCAGAGGGATTCGAACAGCACGGCCCTGCCGCAGGCAGGGCAAGCAACCAGCCCAGTGGGCTGTTGCTTAGTGCGCGGGTCTCAATCAGTAGGAATGTCTACCGGGGAGACTTTCGTTTTTGCCGCATCGTTTTGTACGATGCGGCGTTTTTTATATCTAAAAAATTTTGGCAGACCGTGCCGGGCTCCGAACCCTGAAGTCGGATGCGAACCGGGCGGGGTCATCCATGTACTTTTTGAAAATTCATCGGTTTCACGCTTCTTTCTTTGCATTTTGCAGAGTGCTGCGGGCAAGCGCATCGCTTCTATGCCCCCTTTTCGGAAATTTCTTCAAAAATTTCCGCACCATCGTAGGTTGATACCGCCTTGAGCTGTTCCACCTGCTCGAAGCTGGCGTTCAGGGTGATCGAGATTCCTCGGAGGTATTCGTTTAGCGGGTGTTCTGCTGTCTGCGAGCGTCCTTCTGCACAGTTTTCTGTCCGCATCAAAGATATTTTCGGATGGTCGGAACAAGGATATTCCGATTGATTAACTTTGCGATACTGTTCATGTTGTAGTTGGTTCATTGCAATTTCAGCTTACAACAAAAAATGAGATAGGCAACCCCTTTTGGGGAAACCTATCTCATTTTTTTCGTTGGGGCTATTTTGCAACAGCCCCCTTTATAACAACCCTGCCTTACAGTTTGAGAGAAACGCTTAGTGCTTCAGTTCCAGAAGCGCATCGCCCTGCTTTACGGCGCCACTGGCTTTAGCCGCGACAGCGGCATAGTCATCAGTATTGCAGACAATGAGCGGCGTGGTCACGGGATATCCTTCGGCCTTAATGGCTTCCAGTTCAAAGCGGATCAACGGCTGGCCTTTCTTCACCTTATCGCCCTCGTTGACGAGGTAGGTAAAGTGCTTGCCACCCAG
>CAKSZS010000050.1 GCA_934525845.1 uncultured Faecalibacterium sp.
CCTGTTAGAGAATGGCAAGATTGAGACCACTGTCACTCGCGCTAAGGACGTTCGTTCCATGGCCGAGAAGATGATCAGCCTTGGCAAGGCAAGCGACCTGCACACCAAGCGTCAGGTGTATGCCTACATCACCAAGGAAGATGTTGCAAAGAAGCTGTTTGATGAGATCAGCCCCAAGTACGCTGACCGCAACGGCGGCTACACCCGCATCATCAAGATCGGCGCTCGCCGCGGCGATGCTGCCGAGATGGCAGTTCTGGAGCTGGTCTAATCAGCTCTGACTGTTCGTAAGCAGTTTTTAAAGGCCCTTTCCCAGAAATGGGGGAGGGCTTTTTTGCATCTTGTGGGGAACCTCATGGCAGGGTGGACACACTGGGAGTTTTCCCAGCGGATGATCCGAGGGTGGGACCCTGTTGCCGTAGGCAATAGGGCGGGAGCTGGAAGCCCCGAACGTCCGCGGGAAAAGCTCCCGGTGCGGCCACCCGGATGATGATTCTCGCAACAACGCCACTTGGCATTGCGCTTTTGCCGTGGTATACTGACACTAGCGTATTTTGGACGGATGCCGCCGATTTTCCACGAAGGGAGGAACTGCAGTTGAAAACATTCCGCCGTTTCCGGCACTGGCTGGCCGGCGTGCTGCTCTGCATTCTGCTGGCAGGCTGCAGCGGCCTCCCCGGGGAAACTGTGCAGGTAGAGGAACTTCTGCGTGCGCCGCGCCTGTCCGGCGATTATGGTGCGCTGCAGACGGCCCTGAACGACTGGCTGGGGGAGAGCGCCCAGCTGAAATACCCCATGCAGGGAGAACTGCTGTCGCCGTTCCTGCTGCAGGATCTGGACGGCGATGGGGAACAGGATGCTGCGGTGCTGTACACCACCGCCCAGAGCACCAACGTCTGCATCGCCATCCTGCAGCGGGATGACAGCGGGAGCTGGCAGGTGCAGCAGAGCGTGGAGGGTCTGGCCGACACGGTGGAAAACGTCCGGCTGGCCCAGCTCCGGGCCGGAGACGCCAGCCAGCTGGTGGTGGGCTACATGGCCGCTCAAGGGGACCACTATCTGGCGGTCTATGCTTACAACGATGGAGAACTTTCCACCATTCTGGAGCAGCCCTATGAGCAGTATCTGGTGGAGGACATCACCGGCGGCGGCAGTCAGGATCTGATCCTGATGTCCACCCAGGAGGACGGCGGCGTGCAGATCGAGCTGCTGACCGTGGACAAGGAAGGCACCTTCCAGCAGGTGGCAGTCACCGGCCTGTCGGCGGATAAGTTCTCCGGCTGTGCCTCGGTGGCGGCGGGTGCCGGTTCCGACCGGCGGAATTACCTGGTTCTGGATGGCTGGACCGGCATTTCCGGCAACAATCTGGCCAGCGTGCTGCTGCGGTTCGATGAGGACAGCCGGCAGATGGTCCCGGCCACCCAGATCAGCAGCGAAGCGCTTTACAATGCCTCCCTGCGCAATGTGTCCACTCTGGTCAGCCGGGATCTGGACGGGGACGGCATCGTGGAGATCCCGACCCAGCCGGACGAAGCAGGCCTGCTGAACATGAGCCAGGGACGCCGCATGGACTTCATCGTCTGGATGGACTACACCAGCCGCAAACCGGAAAAAAGCTTCGGCCTGCTGGACGAAGAGACCAACTGCTACATCGAACTGCCCAAGGAATGGGAAGGAAACCTGAAACTGACCGACAGCGAACAATACGATGGTGCGGTGGAACTGCGCACAGTGGACGAAGACAAACTGGTCATGACCGTGCGGCTGGCCCGCACCTCGGCCAACTCCACAGGCTGGACCCGGCTGGGCATCGTGGCATCCCGCCAGATGCAGGCCAAGCTGGCGCAGGACGTGGAGATCCAGGACAGCAGCTACCGGCTGTCCAAGGCGCTGTATCTGCTGAACTGAGAACGGAGGAAAACATTCATGGTAAGAGTGCTCGTTGTAGAAGATGAAGCGAATATCCGCGAGATGATCGCGCTGAACCTGCGCCTTGCCGGCATGGAAGCCGTGGAGGCGGAGAGCGCCGAAGCGGCTCTGCCGCTGCTGGCCCAGAAGCCCGGCTGTGATGCCGCCATTCTGGATGTGATGCTGCCGGGCATGAATGGCTTTTCGCTCTGTGAGACCATCCGTCGCACGGACCAGAAGATCGGCATCATCATCCTGAGCGCCAAGGGGCAGGAGCAGGATAAAATTCGCGGCCTGTCCATCGGGGCAGACGACTACATGACCAAGCCCTTCAGCGTCAGCGAACTGCTGGCGCGCGTGGAAGCGCTCTGCCGCCGGGTGAGCCGCACTTCGGGCGCAGAGGACAAGGAGCCGGGCGGTGCGCTGGGAATGCTCACCAGCGGCGAATTTGTGCTGGATGAGAACCGCCGCGTGCTGCTGAAGGCCGGTCAGCCCATCGAACTGACCCAGGTGGAGTTCCAGATCATGGAGCTGTTCTTCCGCAACCCGGGCACGGCATTGGTGCGCGAGAAGATCCTGAAGGGCGTCTGGGGCGAGAATTACTTCGGCGATGTGAAGATCGTGGATGTGAACATCCGCCGCCTGCGCATGAAGGTGGAGGACGAACCCAGCCACCCGGCCCACATCCTCACCGTGTGGGGGTATGGTTACCGCTGGGAAGAGTAAGCGCTGGCTGTATTCCGGGAGCTTTTCCTGCGGACGTTCGGGGCTTCCAGCTCCCGCCCTATTGCCTGCGGCAACAGGGTCCCACCCTCGGATCATCCGCTGGGAAAACTCCCGGAACACAGCCGGATAAAAACAACTTTGAGAGGAGGAAAAGCAGATGCGAAGCGGCATCACCCGCCGGTGGCTGCGGGGCAATTTGCTTATCACGGTGCTGCTGGTGCTGGCGGCAGAAGCCATGTTTCTGTACAGCTACACCCGCAGTTATTACAACAGCGTGCAGCAGACCATGTACCGGCGCTTTTCCTCGGTGACCGGCCAGCTGAAGGTCTACACTGCCGACACGGTCTACAGTGCGGCGGCCAACCGCAGCATGGCGCTGCGGCGCATGGTGGAACAGTATTCCGATAAGGACAAGTACGAATTCATGCTGCTGGACAGCTATGGCGGGGTCATTGCATCCTCCAGCGGCACCGATGCCGACGGCATCGTAAATAACCTGGACTTTGTGCAGGCACAGGATGCTGCCGACGGCTTGGGCATTGCAGTCTACCATACCCAGTCCGGCGAGATCGTCATGGCGGCCTGCTATCTGGTGCCGTATGCTTCGGAAGATGTGGCGGCTCTGCGTCTGGTCACCAGTCTGGCACTGGTGGAAAGCCAGATCAAGCGCGCGTTCTGGCTCAGTCTGGTAGTGGTTGCGGCCATTCTGATCTTTTCGGTGATGTCCGGCCTGTACTTTGTGCGCAGCATCGTGGTGCCTTTGGGGCAGGTGGAGCGCACTGCAGCCGGCATTGCCCGGGGCGAACTGGACGTGCGTCTGCCGGTGACCGGCGACCAGCACGACGAGGTAGACCGTCTGCGCGGCACCATCAACCAGATGGCCGAAGGTCTGGAAGAGACCGAAAAGATGAAGAATGAGTTCATCAGTTCGGTCTCCCACGAACTGCGCACCCCGCTCACCTCCATCCGGGGCTGGGTGGAGACCCTGCGCACCCTGGATGACCCCACAGACGAGAATTACCGCAAGGGGCTGGAGATCATCAACAACGAGACCGGCCGCTTGTACAACATGGTGGAGGAACTGCTGGACTTCAGCCGCCTGCAGAATGGTCGTCTGCGGATGGACTGCCGTCCGCTGGACCTGGTGGCCGAGCTGACCGATGCGGTGCTGTTCTGTGAAGCCCGCATCAAGCGCGAAGGGCTGATCCTCTCCTATGCGGAGCCGGAGGAGATGATCCCGGTCTACGCCGACCCCGACCGTCTGCGGCAGGTGTTCATCAACATTCTGGACAACGCCATCAAGTATTCGGCTCCCGGCGGGCGCATCACGGTCAAGCTGTGGGCCGGAGAGTACAAGGCCTTTGTGGAGATCCTGGATCAGGGCCGGGGCATCCCGCCGGAAGACCTGGAAAACGTGAAGACCAAGTTCTACAAAGGCAGCAACTCGGTGCGCGGCAGCGGCATCGGCCTGGCATTGGTGGATTCCATCATGACCGCGCTGGACGGTACGCTGGACATCAAGAGCACCCTGGGCCGCGGCACGGTGGTCACGCTGGGTCTGCCGCTGTATCATAAATCTTGAGGAAGATTTAGATTTTGTCATATTTCTATGGTACAATAACAGCCGTGTCGGCGGTTGGCCGGAACGGATTGAAAAAATAAGAACCTTCCCTTTTGGAAAAGCTCTCCCGCTGGGGAGAGCGGACATTGCGCAGCAATGACTGAGAGGGTTGTTTCGACAAGGAGAACTCAATGAATCAACCCAACAAGGAACGTTTCAAGACCAGCGTGGGCGGACAGGCCCTGATGGAAGGCATCATGATGCGCGGGCCGAAAAAGATCTGCTGTGCGGTGCGCAAGCCGGATGGCACCATTGAGACCAGGATCGACCCGGTGAAGAATCACGGCGTGTGGACCAGGATCCCCCTGGTACGCGGTGCCATTTCCATGATCGAGAGCCTCATCACCGGTTACCGCTACATGATGTATTCGGCCCAGGTGAGCATGGGGGACGATTACGACCCCGAAGAGGAAGAGACCGCCTTTGAAAAGTGGGTGGGGGAGCACTTGGGCAAAAAGGCCGAGGATGCCCTGCTGGCCTGCGCGGCGGTCATTGGAGGTCTGCTGGCCATCCTGCTGTTTACCGTGCTGCCCACCCTCATCGTAGGCGGCGTGAACCATCTGGTGCCGCTGGGGCGCTGGCCCAAGGTGGTGCTGGAAGCTGTGCTGAAGGTCGGCATCTTCCTGGCCTATATGGTGGGCATTTCCAAGATGAAGGAGATCCACCGGGTGTTCGAGTACCACGGGGCGGAGCACAAGACCATTGCCTGCTACGAAGCCGGGGATGAGCTGACCGTGGAGAATGTGCGCAAGTACACCCGGTTCCATCCCCGCTGCGGCACCAGTTTCCTGATTCTGGTGGTCATCGTCAGCGTGTTCCTGTACAGCGTGCTGCCCTGGGGCAGCATCGGCCTGCGGGTGGTCTGCAAACTGCTGCTCCTGCCGCTGGTCATGGGCATCAGCTATGAGCTGCTCAAGTGGTGCGGCCGGTCGGACAACATTGCCACCCGCATCATCCGCCAGCCCGGCATCTGGGTGCAGCACCTCACCGTGTTTGAGCCGGATGACAGCATGATCGAGGTGGCCATTGCGGCTGTGACCCCGGTGCTGCCGGAAGACCCGGAGGAGGGCAAATGGTAACGGCTGGAATGCCCCCGCGCGAAGCGGTGCGGGAAGTGGAACAGCGTCTGACCGCTTCCGGATGCCCGGACGCCGATTACGATGCCCGGGAGCTGTTCCGGGTGGCCGCAGGGCGGGATCTGCGCATTTCAGACCGGCCGCTGTCGGCGGAAGAAGCACAAACGCTGGAAGCCCTGTGCGTCCGCCGTGCCAGCCGGGAGCCGCTGCAATACCTCTGCGGCAGCTGGAGCTTTCTGGACTTTGACCTGGCCGTGGGGCCGGGGGTGCTCTGCCCCCGGGCAGACACCGAGGTGGTGGCGGAAGCCGCCGCCCAGACGCTGGCCGGGGTGGAAGCCCCCAAGGTGCTGGACCTCTGCGCCGGCACCGGCTGTCTGGGCCTTGGGGTCAAGCGCTTCTGCCCGGCGGCGCAGGTGACCTGCGTGGAAAAAAGCCCGGAAGCCTTTGTCTATCTGGAAAAGAACTGCCGCTGTGCACTGGCCGGGCAGGGGAAAGCGACCGAAAATCTGCTGGAACCCACCGCGCTGGAAGAAGCGGACGCCCCGGCCTTCGACTGGGGTCCTGCGCTGAACGCGCTCCGGGCAAAGCCGGTGTATGCCGTGCAGCCGGTGCAGGGGGATCTGTTCACCTACTGGCAGGACCAGCCGGAAGGAGAATTGGATCTGATCGTGTCCAACCCGCCCTACCTCACCGCCGCCGAGATGCAGACCCTGCAGCCCGAGGTGGCGCAGGAACCGGCCATGGCGCTGGAAGCCGGGGAAGACGGCCTGCTGTTTTACCGTGCGCTGGCGGAGCACTATCAGAAGCTTCTGCGGCCCGGCGGCGCGCTGGTGCTGGAGATCGGCTGGCAGCAGCGGCAGGCGGTGACCGGACTGCTGGCAGAAAACGGCTGGACGGAGATCGAATGCCGGAAGGATTTCGGCGGCAATGACCGCTGCATCCTGGCGAGCCGGCCCGCAAAGAATTGAAAAAATAGAAACAACTTCCCGTTGTAATGTTTGAAATTTGTGGTATACTAAGAGAGAACGTACAGCACGGCCCGCTCCCGGCGGGCGCAAAGGATAAAGGAGCAGCACGCTATGGCAAAAAATCAGAACAACACCGTTGCACCGGCCACCAAGAAGACCAGTGCAGAGGAAAAGAAGGACGCGCTGGCCACGGCTCTGGCGCAGATCGAAAAACAGTTCGGCAAGGGTGCCGTCATGAAGCTGGGCGACAACGCCGCCATGCAGGTGGATGCCATTTCCACCGGCAGTCTGGGTCTGGACATGGCCCTGGGCGTGGGCGGTGTGCCCCGCGGACGCATCGTGGAGGTGTATGGCCCGGAATCCAGCGGTAAGACCACCCTGGCTCTGCACGTTCTGGCCGAGGCCCAGAAGAAGGGCGGCGAGGTGGCCTTCATCGATGTCGAGCACGCGCTGGATCCGGTCTATGCGGAGGCTCTGGGCGTGGACATCAACAATCTGCTGGTCAGCCAGCCGGACACCGGCGAGCAGGCCATGGAGATCTGCGAAGCACTGGTGCGCTCCGGTGCCATCGACGCCATCGTTGTGGACTCGGTGGCCGCGATGGTGCCCCGTGCCGAGATCGAGGGCGAGATGGGCGACAACCATGTGGGTCTGCAGGCCCGTCTGATGAGCCAGGCTATGCGCAAGCTGACCAGCGTCATCGGCAAGACCAACACGGTCTGCATCTTCATCAACCAGCTGCGTGAGAAGGTCGGCGTGGTCTACGGCAGCCCGGAAGTCACCACCGGCGGCCGTGCCCTGAAGTATTATTCTTCCGTGCGCATCGACATCCGCCGCGTGGAGGGCCTGAAGGATTCTTCCGGCCAGTTCATCGGCAACCACACCCGCGCCAAAATCGTCAAGAACAAGGTGGCCCCGCCGTTCCGGGAGGCTGAGTTCGACATCATGTTCGGCGAGGGCATCTCCAAGGTGGGCGAACTGCTGGATCTGGGCGTCAAGCTGGGCATCGTGCAGAAGAGCGGTGCATGGTTCAACTACGGGGACATCCGTCTGGGCCAGGGCCGTGACAACTCCAAGCAGTTCCTGAAGGATAACCCGGAAATTGCAAACGACATCGAAGGCCAGATCCGCGCCAACGCGGACAAGCTCTATGCCTCCCGCCGTCCGGCGGGCAAGGGTGCCGCCGCTGCAGACAATGCCGATGCCCCGGCAAAGGACGCAAAGGATGGCAAGGAGCCGGTGGTCAAGGCGCCCGCCCGCAGCAGCGAGAGCGAGCTGGACATCATGGTGGAGGACTAAATGTCCTTTTATCGAGGAAACTACCGTTCCCGCCGCGCCGACGGGGACGCGGAAAAGTGCGCGGATGCCGCCAAAGCCCGCGCCCGGGCGCTGGATGCCCTGTCCAGCCGGGAGATGACCAGCAGCCAGCTGTACGAGCGGCTGTGCGTCTGCTTTACCGAGCAGGCCGCTGCCGCGGCGGTGGCCGAAATGGTAGAGCTGGATTACGTCAACGATGACCGCTATGCCGAGACCCGCGCCCACGGCCTGCTGATGGCCCGCAAGAGCCGCCGCGCCGCCGCTCAGAACCTGCGGCAGAAGGGCCTGAACAAGCAGCAGATCGACCAGGCGCTGGAAAGCGTCTATGCCCCGGACGAGGACGGCGAAGACCCGGAGCTGGAAGCCGCCGCCGCGCTGGTGGAGAGCCGCTACCGCAAAAAGCTGGCCGATGGCCGGCGGGATCTTGTGGTGGCGGCCCTGATGCGCCGGGGGTTCGGCTATCCGGTCATCAAGGAAGCCATCCGCCGGGCGGAAGAAGAGTGAAGAAAGAGAGTATTATCCCCTATGAAAATTGCATGTATTTCCCTTGGCTGTCCCAAGAACCAGGTGGACCTGGACGTGATGGTGCACATCCTGCTGTCCGCAGGCCACGAGACCGTGGCCGACCTGGGAGAAGCCGATGTGATCCTGGTGAACACCTGCGGCTTTATCGAGAGCGCCAAGACCGAAGCCATTGAGAACATTCTGGAAGCCTGTTCCTACAAGCAGGCGAACCCCGACCTGAAAGTCATCGTGACCGGCTGTCTGGCTGAGCGCTACCGCAGCCAGATCGAGGAGGAGATCCCCGAGGTGGACGCTGTGGTGGGCTGTGCCTCCAACAAGGCCATTGATACCATCGTGGCCCGGCTGTTCCATGGCGAGGACCATCTGGAAAGCTACGGCGCCAAAAAGGACTTCCCGCTGGGCGGCAAGCGCGTCATCGGCACGCCTGCCCACTATGCGTACTTAAAGATCGCTGAAGGCTGCAACAACCGCTGCCACTATTGTGCGATCCCCGCCATCCGCGGCCCGCTGCACAGCCGCGACATGGCCGACTGCGTGGCCGAGGCCCGCTGGCTGGCCGGTGAGGGCGTCAAGGAACTCATCATCGTGGCGCAGGATCCCACCGCTTACGGCGAGGACTGGGGCAAGCCGGGCAGCATCTGTGAGCTGCTGGACAAGCTGAACAAGATCCCCGGCATCGAGTGGATCCGTATCATGTACGCCTACCCGGAGCGCATCAGCGACGCGTTCATTGCCGCCATGAAGCGCAACGACAAGGTGGTGCCCTACCTGGATCTGCCCATCCAGCACTGCAACGACACCATTCTGAAGAACATGAACCGCCGCTCCAACCGTGCCGAGCTGCTGGACGTCATCGGCAAACTGCGCCGCGAGATCCCGGGCATCACCCTGCGCACCACCCTGATCGCAGGCTTCCCCGGCGAGACCGAGGAGCAGTTCGAGGACCTGTGCAACTTCGTCAAGGAAGTGCGGTTCGACCGTCTGGGCTGCTTTGCCTACTCGGCCGAGGAGAACACGGTTGCCGCCAAGATGGACGGCCAGATCGAGCAGGAGGTCAAGGACAAGCGCGCCGACCTCATCATGCAGATCCAGACCGGTATCATGGCCCAGAAGCAGGCCGAGAAGGTGGGCCAGACCGTCCATGTGCTCTGCGACGGCATCGACGAGGAGAGCGGCCTGTACCTGTGCCGCACCGCAGGCGATGCCCCCGAGGTGGACGGCAACGTCTGCGTTTCCAGCGAAGAGCCGCTGTATCCCGGCCAGTTCTACGATGTGCTGGTGGACGACAGTGACCTTTACGATCTGTATGGTACTGTTGCAAAATAACAAATTGGAGGCGAATCTTGTATGAATCTGCCCAATAAACTCACCCTGACCCGCATTCTGCTGGTGCCGGTGTTCATGATCTTTGTGTCGCTCACCAGCTTGAGCGGCATTCAGGACAACACGTTCCAGCCGGTGTATTATCTCATTGCGGGCATCATTTTTGCCATCGCCAGCTTCACCGACTTTCTGGACGGGCACCTGGCCCGCAAGTGGAACATGGTCACGGACTTTGGCAAGTTTGCCGACCCGTTGGCCGACAAGCTGCTGACCACGGTCGCCTTCATCTACATGATGCGGGACGGCGTGTGCAGCCCGGTGGTGCTGTGCATCATTCTGGCCCGCGAATTTGCAGTGTCCGGCCTGCGCATGGTAGCCGCCGGTGCCAAGGACGGCAAGGTGATCGCCGCCAATATGTGGGGCAAGGTGAAGACCGTGCTGCAGATGCTGAGCATCATCTTCTACTTCTTCGGGATGTCCATTGCAAGGATGTCGGCTGCCGGTACGGAGCAGGGCGTCCGGCTGATCCTGGTGATCAGCATCTCCATGGTGCTGTGCTGGCTCGTGGCCCTTGTCACCGCCGTTTCCGGCATCAAGTACCTGTGGGACAACCGCAGCTTCATCAACACGGCAAAGTAAAAAGAACCCTCTCCGTCAGCGCTTGCGCGCTGCCACCTCTCCCGAGGGGCGAGGTTTTGGTGCTAAGATGAAGGTCTTGGGATTCGCCAAAGCTCCCCCTTTCGGGGGAGCTGGCAATGCCGTGAGGCATTGACGGAGAGGGTTTTGCTTTACACCAAGGAGAATTTCATGAAAAAATTCCGTGATGTCTGCCGCCGGCTGCTTTCCATTGCATTGAATCTGTTTGTGCTGTGCATGGAACCCATCGCACTGCCGCTGAGCTGGGACTGGGGGCAGGAGCAGATCTTCACCTTCTACACGGAGGACTCCAACATTTTCGCGGCGGTGGTCTGCACCATGGTGGCGGCGTGCCAGCTGTGGTGCATCTTCACCGGCGGGGAGATCCCCCGCTGGCTCAAGCGGCTCAAGTTCATGGCCACCAGCTGCCTGCTGCTCACCTTTTTGACGGTGGTGTTCGTGCTGGCGCCCATGAACGGCCCCGGCGGGCTGTATATGCTGCTGTGCACCAGCTCCATGCTGTACCATCACCTGCTCAACCCCATGGCGGCGCTCATCTCCTATCTGTTTTTGGAGCGCACGCCGCGTCTGCCCCGGGAGGATGTGCGCTGGGCGCTGCTGCCCACGCTGGTCTATGCGGCGGTCATCGTGCCGCTGAACATCCTGCGGGTCATCGAGGGGCCGTACCCCTTCTTTGAGGTCTATCACCAGACGGTGCAGACCTCTCTTCTCTGGGCGGTGGGCCTGCTGGGCGTGAACTACTTCTACGCCTGGCTGCTGTGGCGTCTGGGCGGGAACACCCGGGGCGGCACCAAGGTGGAACTGCGCCGCCGGTAACATCCTCCAGAACAAAAATGCCGCCGCCCCTCAAACGAGGTGCGGCGGCATTGCTTTATGCGGACAGAAACCGGTCAGGAGATCACGGCGTTGGCCTTGAGCCAATCCAGAACGGTGCCCTGCAGAGCGCTGTAGGTCACAAAGTTCTCACCGTAGCTGGAATTGCTGGAAGCGGTGTCCAGATTCTCCTGCGAAGGCGTGATGCCCTGACTCTCGGCGATGGCCTGATAGATCAGATCCTGCTGAGCCAGATGAGTGATGGTGGAATCCGAAGCGGCCAGCATGGCGTCCGCATCGGCATAGCCCTGTGCCTGTGCAAAGGTGTTCAGGTCAATGCTGTAGTAGCTGCACAGCTGGCTGTAGTAGTTCAGGAACATACAGATATAGTAGTTCGTGGCCTGGGTGGGCAGCTCGCTGAACTTGCTGTTGTCCAGCAGGCTGTCCATGATGGCGTTCTCCAGGTTGCTGTCGTACAGCGCATCGGAGAAGTAGGTGCGCACAGCCTCGGCGGTGTGCAGGTCGTTGCTGGTGCCGAAGTTGGCGTCCACCCATGCATCGGTCAGTTCCGGCGTGACGCTCTCCGAAATGGAGTTCAGGGTCACGCTGAACACAGCGGCCTTGCCGCTGAGCACGATGGTGTTGCCTTCCGAGTCGGTGGAGTCATCGTAGCCATCGGGGAAGGTGACGTTCACATCAAAGGTATCGCCCACGTTGTGGCCGATGATCTGATCCTCAAAGCCATCGATGAAGCTGCCGCTGCCCAGGGTCAGGTCGTAGCCCTGATAGGTGCCGCCGGTAAAGGCCACGCCGTCCACGGTGCCGGCATAGTCGATGTTCACGATGTCGCCGCTCTGGGCGGCGCGGCCGGTCACTTCCTGTGTGGTGGCGTACTGCGCCAGCAGGTTGTCCACCTGGGCCTGAATGTCCTCCGCGCTGGGGGTGATGTCAGACTTTTTGATGGGCAGGGCGGTGTAGTTGTCCGGCAGGGTCACATAGTCCAGCGCGCGGACGTTTTCCAGATAACCGTTGGCATCGATGCCGCTGCTGTAATCAAAGTTCTGGTAGTCGAAATCCTCGACCTTGCCGTAGGTGGATACGGACGGTGTGGAGGAAGCGGACGAGCTGCTCTGCTTCCGGACCAGGAAAAAGCAGGCCGCGATCACGCACACGGCGGCCAGCACGGCGCACAGGATGCAGAACAGGGTTTTGGTGTTGCGTTTCAAAGGGATACCTCCTAAGTTGAAAAGAGACCGTTTTGACCGAGAAAACGGAACGATACCTTTCTATTATATCGGAAAACCAGCGGAAAGAAAGTCTTTTTGCCAAAATTCCACAAATCGGGGCCGTGCACAGGTCACACTTTTGCAGGCCGCCTGCGGGAAAAGTGGAGGAAACCGGTGGAAATGCCCCGGCGGTTCTGTTACAATAAAAAACAAAGCAATGGACGTTTACCGTAAGGATATTGGAGGACAACGCAATGGATTACAACAAAGCAGCTCTGGAAATGCATGAGACCCACAAGGGCAAAGTGGGCATCGTAAGCAAGGTGGAGGTCAAGACCCGCGACGACCTGTCCACCGCCTATACCCCCGGCGTGGCCGAGCCCTGCCGCAAGATCAAGGAGAACCCCGAGGACGTATACAAGTACACCTTCAAGGGCAACATGGTGGCGGTGGTGTCCAACGGCACCGCCGTGCTGGGTCTGGGCGACATCGGCCCGGAAGCCGGCCTGCCGGTCATGGAGGGCAAGGCCGTGCTGTTCAAGGAGTTCGGCGGGGTAGACGCTTTCCCCATCTGCATCGACGCCCACGACGCCGCCAGCGTCATCGCGGCCTGCAAGGCCATCGCCCCCACCTTCGGCGGCATCAACCTGGAAGACATCAAGAGTCCCGAGTGCTTTGAGATCGAGGAGACCCTGGAGCGGGAACTGGACATCCCCGTCTTCCACGATGACCAGCATGGCACCGCCATCGTGGTTACCGCGGCCCTCATCAACGCCCTGCGCGTGGTGGGCAAGAAGATGGAGGATGTGCACATCGTGCTGAACGGCCCCGGCGCCGCCGGTACGGCCATCATCAAGATGCTCATGACCGCCGGTGCCAAGGACATCGTGGCCGTGGACCAGTTCGGCACCCTGTACAAGGGCTGCAACAGCGCCGAGGCCCACAAGAACTGGCTGGGCGAGGTGACCAACCCCCG
>CAKSZS010000051.1 GCA_934525845.1 uncultured Faecalibacterium sp.
AGCCGCCGTTCCGCCCGCAATGCCGAAGCAAAGCAGATCATTGCCGAAAAAGCCGCGGCCCTGCTGCGCCCCAACACCACCCTGTTTCTGGATTCCGGCAGCACCGCCACAGCGGTGGCTCGCTGCATCCCGGATCAGCCCATGCTCATCTACACCAGCGGCCTGAGCTGCGCCATGGAACTGGCAAAGCTGGAAAAGCCCCATGTATCCCTGCCGGGCGGCAGCCTGAACCGGTTCAGCATGAGCGTCTGCGGCACCCAGAGCGTGCAGACGCTGGAAGGCATCAACTTTGATCTGCTGCTGCTGGGCGTGACCGGCTACAGCCCGGATACCGGGTTCACCTGCGGCGTGGAGGATGAAGCACGGCTCAAGCAGACCGTGCTCCGCCGCTGTGAGCAGAAAGCCGTGCTGCTGGATTCCTCCAAGATCGGACTGAAAAGCACATTCCATATCTGCGGGCTGTCCGAGGTGGACATCATTATCTCGGACGGAAAGCTGCCCGCAGCGTTTTTACAGGCCTGCCGGAACGCAGGCGTAACGGTACTATAAAAGGAGCGTTATTATGAAGATCATCCGCGCAAAGGATTATCAGGATATGTCCCGCAAGGCGGCCAACATCATCTCCGCCCAGGTCATCATGAAGCCCAACTGCGTGCTGGGTCTGGCCACCGGCGGCACGCCCGTGGGTACCTACGCCCAGCTGGTGGAGTGGTACAACAAGGGGGATCTGGATTTCTCCGAGGTCACCACCGTCAACCTGGATGAATACCGCGGCCTGCCCAAGGAACACCCCCAGAGCTACTGGTATTTCATGAACGAGAACCTGTTCAGCAAGGTGAACATCGACCCGGCTAAGACCAATCTGCCGGACGGCACCAACCTGGACACCGCCGCCGAGTGCGCCCGTTACAACGGCATCATCCACAAGCTGGGCGGCATCGACCTGCAGCTGCTGGGCATCGGCCCCAATGGCCATATCGGCTTCAACGAGCCGGGGCAGGCCTTTGAGCTGGAGACCCACTGCGTCGACCTCGCCCCCACCACCATTGAGGCCAACAAGCGCTTCTTTGACGGCAACGAAGCCCTTGTGCCCAAGCAGGCCTATACCATGGGCATCAAGACCATCATGCAGGCCCGCAAGGTGCTGGTGGTGGCCAACGGCAAGGCCAAGGCACAGGCCGTCAAGGACGCCGTGACCGGCCCGGTCACCCCCGCCTGCCCCGGCAGCATCCTGCAGCTGCACCCGGACTGCATCCTTGTGGCAGACGAGGAAGCACTGAGCCTGCTGTAAATTTTCCAAGCAGAGAGGTTCCACCCCCTGACGTGGCCCGGGATCCGATCGGCCAGGTGCAGAACAGGCCGATCCCGCCGGCGGCAGAAACGAGACGATAACCCAGAAAGAACGCAAAGCGGCAGAGCCGGAAGGCTCTGCCGCTTTGTCGGTTCCGGAGCAATGAGAAAACGGCACGTTCCGTGACTTTCCGGCAGGATTGTGGTATGCTGTAGACAGCAATGCAGGAAGGGGAGCGGAACAATGCAGAGAAAGCGGCTGGATCTGAACGCCGTCTATATTTCAGAGCGGGTGCAGAAGTGTCTGCACGCGATCGCGGACAGCGCCCTGACGGCAGTGGTGGCTCCCATGGGCTATGGCAAGACCACGGCGGTCAACTGGTTCCTGGCAGAACAGAGCCGCGTGGAGAACGCCCTTGTGGTGCGGGTGAGCATTTACTCAGAGAACCTGCAGGTCTTCTGGAAAAGCCTGCAGAACGCCTTTGCGGCGGCGGGCCTGACCGTGCTGGACGGCTGTGACTGCCCGCAGGACGCCAGCGGCGCCGCCATGCTGCTGGACGATCTGTGTGCTGCGCTGCAGGGCGGGCGGGCCTGCTATCTGTTTCTGGACGATTTCCATCTGCTGCAGGATGACCGGGCGGCGGATTTTCTGTGCGCGCTGGCAGGCCGCCTGCCGGACAACGCCCACCTCATCGTGGCCAGCCGCAACCGGTTTGTGCCCGGGCGGGAGGTGGTGCGGCTGGGGCGCAGGCTCCACCGGGTGGAAACAGATCAGCTTCGCCTGAACCGCGCGGAGCTGACCGGTTATGCCCGGCGCTGTGGGCTGGAGCTTACCGGGGAACAGGCCGATGCGCTGCTCCGTTCCAGCGAGGGCTGGTTCTCGGCGGTGTACCTGAACTTTCACGCGCTGGCCGAGCGGGGCGCACTGCTGGGCGGAAGCTCGGACATCTACGCCATGTTCACCTCGGCGATGATCGAGTGCCTGCCGGAACAGCGGCAGGAGTTTCTGGCCGTGATGGGGCTGGCGGATGAATTCACGGTGGAGATGGCGCGGGCGGTTACCGGGATGCCGGATGCCGACCAGGTGCTGAAAGCCCTGACCGAGCAGAATGCTTTTGTCACCCGCCTGCCGGGCGGGGAGCAGTTCCGCTTCCATCACATGATGAAGGAATGCGCCGAAAAGCTCTTTGCCCGGATGCCGGAGCAGCGGCGGAACACCTGCTGGAAGCGGTATGGGGACTGGTACGCGGCGGAACAGCGATATCTGCAGGCGCTGAACGCTTACGAAGCCTGCGGGGATCACGATGCGGCGCTGGCAGTGGTGGAGCAGGATGCCGGCATCCTGCTGGCCTCGCTGAAACCGGCGGATCTGCTGGCCCGGCTGGAGCGGTGCCCGGTGCCGGTGCTCAAACAGCACCCGGCGGCGCTCCTGGTGCTGATGCGCTGTATGTTCAACCTGCGGCAGATCCCCAAAATGCTGGAGCTGAAAGAGCTGCTGCTGGCTTCGGCGGCCGAGCACCCGGAATGGCCGGAGGAGGAAAAAGGCAACCTGCTGGGGGAGTGTGACCTGATCCTGAGTTTCCTGATGTACAACGACATCTCGGCCATGAGCCGCCTGCACCGCAGTGCCAGCACCCAGATGTCCCGCCCGGCCATCAGCATTCAGAACAGCGGCGGATGGACGTTCGGTTCCCCCTCGGTGCTGATGATGTTCCACCGGCAGCCCGGTCAGCTGGAGCAGGAACTGGCCGAGATGGACGAATGTATGCCGCATTATTATAAGATCACCAGCGGCCACGGGATGGGAGCCGAGACCATCATGCGGGCGGAGGCGGATTTCCTGCGGGGGCGGTTTGACGATGCCCAGATCGGGCTGGAACGGGCGTATGCGCAGATCGCAGGCAATGGCCAGACCAATATGACCCTCTGCTGTGATTTCCTGGCCTGGCGGCTGTCTCTGGGCGGAGGATATACGCCCCGGATCCCGCTGGCCGTCCGGCAGGAGGAAATGCTCCGGCAGCACAATATGGCCTGGCGGAATCTGTTCCACGCCATCGGTGCATATTACTATGCCCTGCGGGGGCAGACGGACAGCATTCCGGAGGTGTATGCCGCGCACCGGATGGATTCGGTGAACACGCTGGCCCCGGGCAGACCCATGATCGGGCTGATCGAGGATCAGGTGTATCTGGCGCAGGGAGAATGGGCCAGCGTGCTGGGCCGTGCCCCGGGGCTGCTGGCCATGTGCGAAGCGCTTCACTACGATCTTGTGGCGCTGCACCTGCGCATTCAGATGGCCGCAGCCTATGCCGGGCTGGGCAGACAGACGGAGGCCGGCGCACTGCTGCAGCAGGCGCTGGCACAGGCCGCTCCGGACGGCTTTGCAATGCCCTTTGCAGAGAACTACCGCTATCTGGCCGGACTGCTGGAAGCGGAACGATCGGGCGGACAGGCGGAGCTGGCCGGGCACATCTGTGCGCTGGGCCGGGCGCAGGAAAAACGCTGTGCGGCGCTGAACCGAAGCGAAGCCCTGCCGGAAGCCGCCGCCGCACTTACCGACCGGGAACTGCGCATGGCCGGGATGATCGCCCGCCGCTGCACCAATCGGGAGATCGCACAGGCAATGTTCCTCTCGGAAGGAACGGTCAAGCAGTACATCAATCAGCTGTATGCAAAACTGGACATCGGCGGGGATGTGCGTACCCGGCGGGCGCGTCTGGCGGAGCTGTTCCGCACCAAAAACTAACCTCAGGTTAATAGCTTTTTGCAGCGATCCATTGTACTCTGAAAGCAGAGGTACAATGGATCGTTTTTTGTACCCGGGACAGCCCCGGGTGCAGAGACCGGAAGGAGGAATCTCTTATGACGAACCAGTACGCCCGTTCCCCGAAACTGCGGCTGCTCAGCGCGGTCCTGGCGGCGGCTCTGGCGCTGACCCTGCTGCCTGCGGCCGCCTTTGCAGAGGATGCGGTGGAATATGACCTGAAATTTGGCGGAATCCAGGTCACCTCGGCCAATGCCGGGGATCTTCTGCGCGATGGCAGGGTGCGTTATGACGATGCTGCCCGGACACTGACGCTGCAGGGAGACATCGTTGTGACGGACAACGCCGTCAATCCGTCTGGTGAACCGCTGACGGTGACCGGAAAAAGCACGGTGACCGGCGCACAAAGGGATCGGTACGCCGGATTTTACTGTGGAGGAAAGCCGATCCGGGTGGATGCCGATGCGGACATTACGCTGGACACCTTCGGGTTCGGCATCAACGCTTCCGGCGCGGACATTTTCGGAACCATGAAGATCCGCAATGCGGAATACGGCATCGGCGGCATGGGGGTCACGATCGAGAGCGGCGGCAGACTGGTGATCGAGGACGCTGATCAGGCAGTCTCCGGCGGCGGTGCAAAAGTTTATGGTACGCTGGAGATCCGCGATGTGAAAGAAGCGGCCAACAGCGGCGGCATTACGGTGTATGAAGGCGGCGAGGTCACCATAGCCGGGGCGGACAGCGGCCTGAGCGGCGGATCTGCGGTGAAGGGCGGCAGCCTTTCGGTGCGCGCCGGGACCTGCATCGGCAATGGTGCCGTGACGTTTGCCGGCGGTACGCTCCTTCTGGAATCCACCGGCGGCAGTCCGATCAGTCTGGACGAAGCGCACCTGTTGGTTCAGGCCGCTGCGTTCTGGTACCGCACGGAAAAGGACGGCGCATGGACTTCCGTGCCGAACGGCAGCTGGACGCGGCCTTCCGAAGCGGTTTATTTTGAGATCACCACGGAAGCCCCGGCAGAACACTACACGGTCACCTTCGATCTCAACGGCGGCGAGCGCTGGGAGAGCATAGAGGGCAGCGGCATTGGACAATGGAATGACGAGCACAGCCGGCTGCACTGCACCACGTCCGCAGACAAAACCAACCAGGCAGAGTTCCTGGTGGCGCCGCTGATGAAGGGCATGGGGCCGGAGCGGCAGGGATATGAATTTGACGGCTGGTACACAGCGGCCATCGGCGGCGAGCCGGTGGAAGAACAGCTTTATTACGAGGGAGATCAGCGCCTGAGCAGGATCACCGGGGACATCACCCTTTACGCACACTGGCGGTGGAACGGCGGGGAGACGGAACCGCCGGCACCGGAGGATCCCGGTTTCGACGACGGCGCGGGAAGCTCCGGCGCAGGCGCGGCGCTGGCCGTGGCAGGCGGCGCTGCCGCAGTGGGTGCCGTCAGTCTGGGCGTTTATGAGCTGACCACCCGTGCGATCCTGAAAAGTCTGCTGCCCGCAGGCGCGGCCATCCCCGCAGACCGCGGCGCGTTGGCATTGCTGCTGTGGCAGAATGCCGGGAGACCGGAACCGGCGGCCAGACCCGCATTTGCAGATGTGCCGGATGCCGACACTGCCAGCGCGGCGCAGTGGTGCGTCGAGCAGGGGCTGCTCACGGCAGAAGGCGGCACCTTCCGCCCGGAACAGCGGGTGGCAAAGCACCGCGTGATCAAGGTGTGGAAGCAGGCTGCTGCACCGCAGAAGTGATGCATCCTTTCTGAGCGGACAGGCTCCGACGGAATCCTGAAACCAAAAACGCCCCGGCTTTCTGCTACAATGCAGAAAGCCGGGGCGTTGTGCGGTTCAGAAACGATACGGCTGCACCGGAGGCTGATCGGGGCGGTGTTCCCCGATGATCTTTTCCATCCACACCATGTCGTACCAGCGGCCGAACTTGTAGCCGCAGTTGTGGAAGGTGCCGCACAGTGCAAAGCCCAGATGTTCGTGGAACTGGGCACTGTTTTTGGTCAGGTATTCGTCCTCCACCTGCGGGTAGCCGATGCAGGCATACAGGTTCAGGATGCCCATGGCCTGCAGGCGGTCAGCCAGCGCCTGATACAGGGTGCGGCCCAGCCCGCCTTTCCGGGCGTTGTGGTCCAGGTAGATGGTCAGCTCGCAGGCCCAGTCGTAGGCGGCGCGGCCCACAAAGGCACCTGCGTAGGCGTAGCCTTCAATGCGGCCATCCCGCTCGATGACCAGATAAGGGTATTTCTGCATGGTGCGGCGCATCCGGCCTTCGAATTCTTCCAGCGAGGGCACGTCATACTCAAAGGTGATGACGGTGTGTTCCACATACCAGGCGTAAATTTCCAGAATGCGGGGCGCATCGGCCAGAGATACATTTCGTACTGTAATATGTTCCATAAAAATATCTCCCTGTAGTGCTGCTGCCTAAAAATCTGCCCTGATTATACCACAAAATGGGAAAAGGGAGTTTCAGCAAAGTGGTAGAAAAAGCCGCGCAAAAACCGGAAAATCCCCACAAAAGTGCAAAAATGCCGCCGCAGAGCGGAAAATCCGAGGGAATACCTTGCACTTTGACACTTTACTATGGTAAAATAATGGCATCTTTTTCTGCACTGCGGCAGAAAAGGCCTTTGAGAGGGGGAACTTTTATGACGAACATCTGCATCATTGCCACCATTGTCCTCTATCTGGTAGGGATGCTGCTGGTGGGCTTCGCCTACAGCAAGTCCAACGAGGACAGCACCGACTTTTACCTCGGCGGCCGCAAGATGGGCCCGCTGGTCACGGCCATGAGCGCCGAAGCCAGCGATATGTCCAGCTGGCTGCTGATGGGAATGCCGGGCCTGGCGTATCTCACCGGCATCGCGTCCCCGGGCTGGACGGCCATTGGTCTGGCGCTGGGCACCTGGCTGAACTGGCTCATCGTGGCGCGGCGGCTGCGGCGCTATTCCGCCAATCTGAACGCCATCACGGTGCCGCAGTTCTTGTCCCTGCGGTTCCATGACCAGCGCAATCTGCTCAACGCACTGGGCGCGGTCATCATCATCGTGTTCTTCGTGCCCTACACGGCGTCTGGCTTTGCGGCCTGCGGCAAGCTGTTCCACAGCCTGTTCGGCGTGGACTACATGACCGCCATGATCGTGTCGGCGCTGGTCATCGTGGGCTATACCATTCTGGGCGGCTTCCGGGCTGTCACCACCACCGACCTCATCCAGTCGGTGGTCATGAGCATTGCGCTCATTGCGGTGCTGGTGTACGGCATCGGCGTGGCCGGCGGCTGGGACGCTGTGATGGAAAATGCACAGGGTCTGGCCGGTTATCTGACCATGACGGCCAGCCACGATGCGGCCGCCGGCACCGCGGCCTCCTACAGCCTGCTGGACATCGTGTCCACCATGGCCTGGGGCCTGGGCTACTTCGGAATGCCCCACATCCTCCTGCGCTTCATGGCCATCGAAGACGAGAAGAAGCTGGTGCTCAGCCGCCGCATCGCCAGCGTGTGGGTGGTCATTGCCATGACCGCGTCCATCATCATCGGCATCGTAGGTCTGGGCATGACCAAGGCCGGGGCGCTGGAGTTCCTGAGCGGCTCTTCCAGTGAGACTTTGATCGTCCGCATTGCCAGCCTGATCGCCCAGCACGGTGTGCTGGCGGCAGTCCTGGCCGGCCTGATCCTGGCCGGCATCCTGGCGGCCACCATGTCTACGGCGGACAGCCAGATGCTGGCGGCGGCGTCCAGTGTATCGCAGAACATCCTGCAGGAGTTCGGCCACCTGAAGCTGACCGAGAAGCAGAGCCTGTTCGCTGCCCGTCTCACCATCGTCTGCGTCAGCGTGGTGGGCGTGGTGCTGGCCCGCGACCCCAATTCCAGCGTGTTCGGCATCGTCAGCTTTGCCTGGGCCGGCTTCGGCGGCGCGTTCGGTGCCGTGGTGCTGTGCGCGCTGTTCTGGAAGCGCTGCAACTGGCAGGGTGCGCTGGCCGGAATGCTCTGCGGCGGCCTGATGGTCTTCGTCTGGAAGTACCTCATCAGCCCGCTGGGCGGCGTGTTCGGCATCTATGAACTGCTGCCGGCCTTCCTGCTCTCGCTGGTGGTCTGCGTGGCGGTCAGCCTGGCTACCCCGGCCCCCTCGGCGGAGATCGAAGCCGAGTTCGACGCTGCCAAGTAAAAACGATTCAAAATGCCCTCCGCTGCGCTCTGGGCATAGCAGCGGAAAAATGATCGATCCTTATGCAAAAGAGCAAAGCCTGCAGGCTTTGCTCTTTTGCTTTTTCACGGAAGGAGAGGGAAGCGGCATTTAATTCAAAAGGATCAGCCATGCTTCGCAGCATGGAAGCAGAAATCCAAAACAGAAAAAGAACAGAAGATCCAGCACGAGCCGCATCAGGCGGGTAAGCGGCGTGCCGAAAGACGCGGCATGGATGATAAACAGGTTCACCTCGCCCCAGCGCCGGTAGTAACCGGTTTGCTCAAAATTGTTCCAGAGCTCAAGAGATAGAAACTCAAATCCGGCAAACAGCGGAAAAATGACCAGAGAAGACATCCAGCCGTCAGCCTGAAGCGAACCATCGCTTAGAGTCTGCCAGTGCACAGCCAATCTGCCTGGACAGGCAAAAATTCCCCACAGGGCAAGTGCAATGCTTAATGCAAGAAGAGCAGTACGCACAGAATGCCAGTCTACAGTGTGCTGGCGGCGCAGCATGGTGAAAAAATCTTCCAGAGGAACGGGAGAAGTGTCATCTTTTTGACGGGAGTCATGACAGTGCATCAGGTCGGCGAGGGTCAGGCCCAGCACATCGGCCAGCGGCTCCAGCGTGTTGATGTCTGGCAGCCCGATGCCGCGTTCCCAGCGGCTGACGGCCTTGTCGGTCACATGCAGCTGCTCGGCAAGCTCGGCCTGCGTCAGTCCCTGTTCCCGCCGCACCCGGGCAAGAAAAGCCCCGAACGTTTTTGCGTCCATGCAGATCACATCCTTTTCCACAGAATAGCAGACTTGTGTGGAAAACACAACCGATGGAACGTTTACCGACTGTTTGCAACCCAAAAAGGACGGGCTCCCTTGCGGGAACCCGTCCTTTGGTTTTGCTTGAAAACGCTTTGCGCGTCAGGCAGTCAGCTTACAGCTGGGGGCCGGCAGAGACCAGAGCCTTGCCGTGCTCGTTGCCCTCGTACTTTGCAAAGTTCTTGATGAAGCGGCCAGCCAGATCCTTTGCCTTCTCCTCCCACTGGGAAGCGTCAGCATAGGTGTCGCGGGGATCCAGGATAGCGGGATCCACGCCGGGCAGCTGGGTGGGAACCTCGAAGTCGAAGTAGGGGATCTTCTTGGTGGGAGCCTCGTTGATGGCACCGCTCAGGATGGCGTCGATGATGCCGCGGGTATCCTTGATGGAGATGCGCTTGCCGGTGCCGTTCCAGCCGGTGTTCACCAGGTAAGCCTTGGCGCCGCTCTTCTGCATTTTCTTCACCAGTTCCTCAGCGTACTTGGTGGGATGCAGCTCCAGGAAGGCCTGGCCGAAGCAAGCGGAGAAGGTGGGAGTGGGCTCGGTGATGCCGCGCTCGGTGCCGGCCAGCTTTGCGGTGAAGCCGGACAGGAAGTAGTACTGGGTCTGCTCCGGGGTCAGGATGGAGACCGGGGGCAGCACGCCGAATGCGTCAGCAGACAGGAAGATGACATTCTTGGCTGCGGGTGCAGAAGAGATGGGGCGCACGATGTTCTGGATGTGGTTGATGGGGTAGGACACACGGGTGTTCTCGGTCACGCTCTTATCAGCGAAGTCGATGTGGCCCTCAGCATCTAGGGTAACGTTCTCCAGCAGAGCGTTGCGCTTGATGGCGTTGTAGATATCGGGCTCGGAGTCCTTATCCAGGTTGATGACCTTAGCGTAGCAGCCGCCCTCGAAGTTGAACACGCCGTTGTCGTCCCAGCCGTGCTCGTCATCGCCGATCAGCAGACGCTTGGGATCGGTGGACAGGGTGGTCTTGCCGGTGCCGGACAGACCGAAGAAGATGGCGGTGTTCTCGCCGTTCAGGTCGGTGTTGGCAGAGCAGTGCATGGAGGCCATGCCCTTCAGCGGCAGGAAGTAGTTCATCATGGAGAACATACCCTTCTTCATCTCGCCGCCGTACCAGGTGTTGACGATGACCTGCTCCTTGCTGGTGATGTTGAACACAACAGCAGTCTCAGAGTTCAGGCCCAGCTCCTTGTAGTTCTCAACCTTGGCCTTGGATGCGTTGTAGACAACGAAATCAGGCTCAAAGTTCTCCAGCTCCTCAGCGGTGGGCTTGATGAACATGTTGGTGACGAAGTGTGCCTGCCATGCAACTTCCATGACAAAGCGGATGGCCATGCGGGTATCCTTGTTGGCACCGCAGAATGCATCCACGACGTACAGGCGCTTGTTGGACAGCTCCTTCTGAGCGATGGCCTTCACAGCAGCCCATGCTTCCTGAGAAGCGGGGTGGTTGTCGTTCTTGTACTCGTCGCTGGTCCACCACACGGTGTCCTTGGAGTTCTCGTCCATGACGATGAACTTGTCCTTGGGGGAACGGCCGGTGTAGATGCCGGTCATGACGTTCACAGCGCCCAGCTCGCTGACCTTGCCCACTTCGTAGCCTTCCAGGCCGGGCTTGGTCTCTTCCTCGAACAGCTGCTCGTAGGAAGGATTGTACACGACCTCGGTCGTGCCAGTAATGCCATACTTGGTCAGATCCAACTTTGCCATAGTTAGTATACCTCTACTTTCGTTTGATCCATACGTCCTGTGGGACACACAGCGTGTTCCGGTGCGCCGGGCGCTGCGCAGGGGGACTTCAAAGCGCGTGATGCAAATTCCCCTGTTTATCATTATACATAAAAGATTCTCAAAATCAAGAAATCAATCGTGCTATTTGCAAAAAAGAAACAAATTTCATAAAGAATCTTAACCAGTTGAACCAATTTCAGGAAACCGCCCGGCCCCAAAAACCACGCCAAAATAAGGTAAAACCGCCGCAAAACCACGTTTTGATAAAAGTTTGACGAGCTTGGATGCATGGACAAAACGTGCAGTTTGGCAAAAAGATGATCATTTTGGCGTCCTGCGGCGTTTTAATAGACAGAAAACGGAGGTGAGCGGATGCAGACGGAACGGCTGCTGCGCAGAGCGCAGGCCGGGGACCCGGCGGCGCTGGATGCGCTGGTGCGGGAATATTACCCGCAGATCCTGCGCTACTGCCGCTGGCATCTGCCGGATGCCCAGCTGGCCCAGGATGCGGCGCAGGAGACCTTTTTGAAGGCGGTGCGCTGGCTGGATGGGTGCAGCGGCTTTTCCGGGCAGTTCCGGCCTTTTTTGTACAAGATCGCGCAGAACGTCTGCCTGGACCTGTGCCGGGCCAGCGCCCGGGACGGCCCGCCGCTGGAAAGCCTGCCGGAAGAGCCGGCGTATCAGGAAGCGGGCTTTGCGCTGACCGAGGAGGAACTGAGCCTGCGGGCTTTGACCGCCCGGCTGGAACCGGAACTGCAGGAACTGGTGCTTCTGCGGTTCGGCCAGCAGCTCAAACTGCGGGAGATCGCGCAGGTCACCGGACTGCCCCTGCGCACGGTGCAGTCCCGCCTGCGCAGTGCGCTCAAAACCTTGAAAATTCAGCTGGAACAGGAGGATCTGCCATGAAATCTTTGGAACACGAACTGCGCCGGGCACTGTCTGTGTCGGCCGCACCAGATGCCGACGCGCTGGAACGCACCCTGCACCTGTGCCGGGTACAGCAGGCCCGCCGTCCCCGGGCCGGGTGGCGGGAACTGATGCGCTGTCAAACAAAGCTGCTTGGCTGGAAAGCCTGGGCCATGGAGGGCATCGCCGCCCTGGCGCTGTACGCGGTGGGCCAGGAACTGGGCTTGTGGGACGCGGCATGGAGCCTGCGCAATCTGCTGTTTGGCCTGATCGCGCTGGCTATGTGCACGGCCCTGCTGGGCCTGCCGTTTCTGTGCAAGGCATCTCAGTATAAAATGCTGGAGCTGGAACGCGCCACCCGGGCCGGAATGGGTGGGCCGCTGCTGGTGCGGTTCCTGCTGCTGCTGGCCGGGGAACTGGTTCTGCTGGGGGTGCTGGCGTTCAGCGTGCACCGCACGGCACCTTTGAGCCTTGGGCAGCTGCTCAGCGTGCTGAGCGTGCCCTTCCTGCTGGCCAACAACGAACTGCTGCTGCTTCTGCGCCGGGTGCGTCCGGAAAAGCTGGTTCTTGTGGCGGTGCCGCTGTTTGCCGGGCAGCTGGTGCTCCTGCGGCTGGTGCAGGGGCCGGACCTGCCGCCTTTTTTGCCGCTGACGGCGGGGGTACTGGCGGTCTGTATGGGCGGACAGTGTGCCAAGCTGGCGGCCCGGACGGAATACACGGTGGAAGTCTGAAAGGAGATCATTTATGGAATTGGAGATTCGGAACGTGACCAAGCGCTACCGGGATAAGACTGCGGTGGAGGAAGCATCCATCACCCTGACCCCGGGCGTGTGGGGACTGCTGGGGGCCAACGGGGCCGGCAAAACCACCCTGATGCGGATGCTGGCAGGGATTTTGCAGCCTACGGACGGCAAAATCCTGTGCGACGGTGTGGAGATTGGGGCGCTGGGCGGAGCCTACCGCGAAAAGCTGGGCTACCTGCCGCAGGAATTCGGGTTTTACCCGGAATTCACGGTGCAGGACTATCTGGAATATATGGCGGCGCTCAAGGGTCT
>CAKSZS010000052.1 GCA_934525845.1 uncultured Faecalibacterium sp.
TTTGAGGGCACCGAGGTGGATGAAGCCCACATCGACGCCGTGCGCCAGAAGATGGGCATGGTGTTCCAGCACTTCAACCTCTTCCCCCACCTGACCGTGAAGAAGAACCTGGAACTGGCCCCCAGCCTGCTGAAGCTGAAGGACAAAGAAGCCATCTCCAAGCGTGCGGACGAACTGCTGGCCCGCGTCGGCCTGGCCGACAAGGCCAACGTCTACCCCAAGAGCCTGTCCGGCGGCCAGCAGCAGCGCATCGCCATCGCCCGTGCCCTGGCCATGGATCCGGACGTCATCCTGTTTGATGAGCCGACCAGCGCCCTGGATCCCGAGATGGTGGGCGAGGTCCTGGAACTGATGAAGGAGTTGGCCCACACCGGCATCACCATGCTGGTGGTCACCCACGAGATGGGCTTTGCCCGCGAGGTGTCCAACCGCGTCATCTTCATCGACGAGGGCAAGATTCAGGAGGACGAGCCGCCGCAGGAGCTGTTCTCCAACCCCAAGCACCCCCGCCTGAAAGCGTTCCTGTCCAAAATGCTGTAAGAGTTTTCCACATAAAAACGCTCTGCCGTGCAAAAGTACGGCAGAGCGTTTTTCGGTTGCAGGGTTTGTCAAAGCATGGTATACTGGATATGCCGCTTCGGCGGTGTTCAGGTGCTGTCTGCATTTTACGGTGGTCTAGCTCTCTCCGGCAAGCTCCGGGAGATGTGAACCTCTTATTTTTTGATTCTCCCGGACGCAAAAGCGAAAGGGGGGATGCTTCATGACACTGAATGAAGTCGCAGTGCTGCTCGGCTTGCTGGGCGGTGCCATCTACGGTACATTCCAGATCTCATGGGCGATCTTTCAGGAGATCCATAAAAATAAGAAATGACCGCCCCAGTCTACCAAACGGTGAGCGGTCATTCTTATGACTCAATAGCCGGAAGGAGCTGACCATTGCGGACAGCACCTTTTCTATTCGTAGTATACTGTTTTTCTGCCGCCTTGTCAAGGGCGGCTTTTTTACGCTTTACAGATGATTTTCCCCACTTTCGCCCTGGTTCTGCTCACTGGTGTAGAGCATCATCAGGTGGTTGGCGCTCTCTTCCAGCTGGCTCTTGGCCTGCTGGAGAGCGGCTTCCTCGGTCTCGTTCATCTTTTCGGGCTTATCCTTGCGCAGGCAGCGGCGCAGGTTCGCCAGGTCGGACTTGATGCGGTTCTTCTCGTCCTTGTCCAGCTCTTTCTTGCACTTGGAGAGAGCCTCGTCCACCTTGTAGGCCAGCACTTCCGCCTGGTTGTGCAGGTCCAGCCGCTCCTTGCGGCGGCTGTCCTCGGCCTCGTAGGCGGCGGCGTCCGCCATGGCGCGCTGGATCTCGTTCTCGGACAGGTTGGTGCTGCCGGTGATGGTGATGTTCTGCTCCCGGCCGGTGCCCAGGTCCTTGGCGGAGACCTTCACCACACCGTTGACGTCGATGTCAAAGGTGACCTCGATCTGGGGCTTGGAAGAGAAGCTGGCCCGGATGCCGTTCAGCTTGAACTTGCCCAGGCTCTTGTTGTCGCGGGCAAAGTGGCGCTCGCCCTGCAGCACATTGATCTCCACGCTGGTCTGCATGGGACGGGCCGTGGTGAAGATCTGGCTCTTGCGGGTGGGGATCATGCTGTTGCGGGTGATGAGCGGGGTGGCCACGCCGCCCAGCGTCTCAATGGACAGGGTCAGCGGGGTGACGTCCATCAGCACCAGGCCCTGGGCTGCCGCGCCGGTGGCTCCGGCCAGCTTGCCGCCGCCCTGCAGCAGGCCGCCCTGCACGGCCGCGCCCATGGCCACGCACTCGTCGGGGTTCAGGCTGTGGCTGGGTTCCTTGCCCAACAGCTCCTTCACCTGCCGCTCCACGGCAGGCATCCGGGTGCTGCCGCCCACCAGCAGCACCTTGCCCAGCTGGCTGGCGGAAATGCCGGCGTCCCGCAGGGCGTTCTGCACCGGGGTAACGGTGCGGGCCAGCAGGTCGCCGGTCATCATCTCAAACTGCGGGCGGGAGAGCGAAATATCCAGATGGTGCGGCCCATCCTTGCCCACCGCGATGAAGGGCAGATTCAGCTGGGCCGACGGGGCGCTGGACAGCTCCTTCTTGGCCTTTTCGGCTTCTTCCTTCAGACGGCCCATGGCGGCGGGGTCCCGGGTCAGGTCGATGCGGTCGGACTTCTTGAACTCCGCCACCGCGTATTCCACGATGCGCTGGTCGAAATCGTCGCCGCCCAGATGGGTGTCGCCGCCGGTGGCCAGCACCGTGAAGGTGCCGTCCTCGATCTCGATAATGGACACATCGAAGGTGCCGCCGCCCAGGTCGTAGACCAGAATTTTCTGCGGTGCTTCGTTGTCCAGGCCGTAGGCAACGGCGGCGGCGGTGGGTTCGTTGATGATGCGCAGGACGTTCAGGCCCGCGATGCGGCCCGCGTCCTGGGTGGCCTTGCGCTGGCTGTCATCAAAGTAAGCCGGCACCGTGATGACCGCTTCGGTCACCGGCTCGCCCAGATAGCTCTCGGCATCGCGGCGGATCTTGGACAGGATCATGGCGCTGATCTCCTGGGGCGTCAGGTCCTTGCCGTCGATGTGCACCCGGTAGTCGCTGCCCATGTGGCGCTTGATGCTGGACACCGTGCGCCCGGAGTTGGTGGCGATCTGCCGCTTGGCCGCGCCGCCTACCAGACGTTCGCCGTCCTTGGTAAAGGCCACCACACTGGGGGTGGTGCGCTCACCCTCCGCGTTGGTGATGACCACGGGCTTGCCGCCCTCCACCACCGCTACACAGGAATTGGTCGTACCCAGGTCAATGCCGATCACTTTACTCATATCTCGTAGTCCTCTCCCGCGGCCTTTGCCGCCAAAGCAATTTTTTGTTCCCGCTTATCTTACCGCTTCGCTGTGACGATTTCTTAGTCCAATTGTAAAGATTCTATGTTGTAGGCCGTGTTCCGGGCAGGCTGCTGGTGCGCCAGCGTCTCGATGAGCTGGCGGGTCGCTGCCAGGTTCTGTTCGGCGTCCGGCTCATGCTCCCGCGCCAGAATGGCAAAGCCCTGCTCGGCCTCGGCCAGCAGCCGGAGCGCCTGCCGCCGGGACACATACCGCAGTTCCTGCTGGACCATGCGCAGGCACACCTGCGGCATATATTCGATGTCCGGCATCTTCTGGGCGTTCTGCCAACCCTGCCGGTAGTACAGCAGGGCCTTGCCCGCATCGCCCCGGGCGGCGCAGTCATCGCCCAGCGCCACAAAGGAAAGCACCTCCCCATTTTCTGCGGCGGCCCGCCACATCCGCCGGGCCTCGGCCCGGTTCGCGGTAAAGCCCCGGCCCTTGTACAGGCAGTCTGCCAGCAGGGAAAGCCCCCGGGCGCTGCCCTTCTGGGCGGCTTTGTCGTAGCAGGCGGCAGCGGTCTCCCAGTCGCCCTGCCGGGCGGCTTCCCGGCCCTGCTCCACCTCCTCGTCCCCGGGTTCCTCTGGGGTGTGGGCGGCGTGCAGCAGGCCGTTGAGCAGTGCCCCATCCAGGGTGGCGGAATGCCCCCAGGGGTCCAGCACCACGCCGTCGATGCCCGGGGTGCTCAGGGCCAGCTCCATGGCGTCCTGCAGACTGCGGTCCGCCATGGGCCGGGACGCGGTGTTCCGGTCCCCGTTGGCGGCGGTGCAGGAGGTGAACAGCGGGAGCCAGGTACGGCCCTTGCCGTTCTTCAGGGTCCACAGGGGCAGGTCCTTTGCCTTTTCCTCCGGCACCGGATGCTCCGACCAGGGGGCCGGGTTCGGGTGGGCCGTGGGCGCCGTCTGCAGCGGCACCAGCACCCGGGTCTCCAGCTCCAGCGCATAGTTCAAGGCCCCCATCAGGGTCCAGAAGCTCTCCTCGTTCTGCCCGTGGTACAGCCCCTCGATGGCCTGTTCGATGGCCGGACAGCCGGTGTCCCGGGGGCTGTAGTGCAGGACTCTTCCCTGCCGTTTGCTGTCCACCGGCCGGAACCGGATGCCGCCGTCTGTTCGTCTTGCCATAGTTTTCACCCATCTTCCCAGTTTTTGTCTGTTTTAGTATAGCAGGTTTTGGCCGATTTCTCAATCCGCAACACTTCCATCTGGCTTTTTCCGCGCCTGCGCGTTATAATGAATGGGATATTTTTCCGTATCAAGAAAGGAAGGATCTGCCTTGAACAAAATGCTTGGCTATCTGAAGGGCTACAAGCGCGAAAGCGTGCTGGCACCGCTCTTCAAGATGCTGGAAGCGACCTTTGACCTGTTCGTGCCGCTGGTGATGGCCGACATCGTCAACGTGGGCATCGCTGCTCACGACTTCCACTACATTCTGGTGCGCTGCGGCATCCTGCTGCTGTTGGCCGTCATCGGCCTGGCCTGCAGCCTCACGGCGCAGTATTTTTCCGCCAAGGCGGCGGTGGGCTACTCCACGGCTCTGCGTCATGCGCTGTTTGCCCATATCCAGACCTTGAGCTTTTCGGAGATGGACACCCTGGGCACCAGCACCCTCATCACCCGCATGACCAGCGATGTGAATCAGGTGCAGAGCGGCCTGAACCTGTTCCTGCGCCTGTTCCTGCGCAGCCCGTTCGTGGTCATCGGTGCCATGGTCATGGCATTTACGGTCAACGTGAAAGCCGCGCTCATCTTCGTGGTGGCCATCCCGCTGCTGAGCGTGGTGGTGTTCGGCGTCATGGTGGTCACCCGCCCGCTGTACAAGACGGTGCAGAACCGGCTGGACCGGGTGCTGGGCCTGACCCGCGAGAACCTGACCGGCGTGCGCGTGGTGCGCGCCTTTGACAAGGAGCAGAGCGAGATCGACCGCTTTGAGGATGCCAACGACCTGCTGACCAAGATGCAGCTGCACGTCGGCCACCTCTCCGCCCTCATGAGTCCGCTGACTTATGTCATCATCAACATTGCCATTGTGGCGCTGCTGTATGTGGGCAGCATCGAGATCAACGTGGGCGGCATGGCCTCCGGCGACGTCATCGCCCTGGTCAACTACATGAACCAGATCCTGGTGGAACTGGTCAAGCTGGCCAACCTCATCGTGCAGGTGAGCAAGGCGCTGGCCTGCGCAGGCCGTGTGCAGGCGGTGCTGGACACCAAGCCCGGCATGGCCTTCCCGGCCAAGGTGCAGGGCGACGTGTCCGCCGACAAGGCCGGTGATGCCGTGCGCTTTGACCATGTGTCCCTGACCTACGCCGGAGCCGGTGCCCCCAGCCTGTCCGACATCAGCTTCACTGCCAAGCGCGGCCAGACCATCGGCGTCATCGGCGGCACCGGCAGCGGCAAGTCCAGTCTGGTGAACCTGATCCCCCGCTTCTACGACGCCACCGAGGGCACCGTGGAGATTCTGGGCCGTCCCGCCCCGGACTACCCCCGCGACGAGCTGCGCGGCAAGGTGAACGTGGTCATGCAAAAGGCCCAGCTGTTCGGCGGCACCGTCCGCTCCAACCTGCTGTGGGGCAACAAGAACGCCACCGACGACGAGCTGTGGGCCGCACTGAAGACCGCCCAGGCCGCCGAATTCGTGCAGTCCAAGCCTCTGGGCCTGGACGATCCGGTGGAGCAGGGCGGACGCAACCTGTCCGGCGGACAGAAACAGCGCCTGACCATCGCCCGCGCCTTGGTGGGCAAGCCGGATATCCTGATTCTGGATGACAGCGCCAGCGCGCTGGACTACGCCACCGATGCGGCCCTGCGCAAAGCCCTGGCGGCTCTGCCCGGGGACCTGACCGTGTTCATCGTGAGCCAGCGTGCCGCCAGCCTGCAGCACGCCGACCAGATCTTAGTTCTGGATGACGGCCATCTGGTGGGCATCGGCACCCACGACCAGCTCCGCCAGAGCTGCCCGGTGTACGAGGAAATTTATGAGAGCCAGTTCAAGAAAGGGGATGCGCAGAAATGAGTGCAAAAGCAAAGACAAAGCTGACCCCTGAACAGCGCAAGGCCACGCTGACCCGGGTGCTGCACAAGATCAAGCCCTATTCCCTGTTCGTGGTGTGCAGCCTGATCGTGGCGGCGGTGAGCGTCGCGGCCCAGCTGTATATCCCCATCCTCTGCGGCGACGCCATCGACAAGATGCTCGGCGTGGGCAAGGTGGACTTTCCCGGTGTGATGGCCATCGTCGTCAAGATTCTGATCGTGGCCGGTGTCGCCGCAGCGGCCCAGTGGCTGCTGAGCGTCTGCAACAACCGCATCACCTTCTCGGTAAGCCGGGACCTGCGCAACGAAGCTCTGCGCAAAATTCAGACCCTGCCCCTGTCCTATCTGGACAGCCACCCCTCCGGCGACATCGTGAGCCGCATGGTGGCGGACGTGGACACCTTCGCGGACGGCCTGCTGATGGGCTTTACCCAGCTGTTCAGCGGTGTGCTGACCATTCTGGGCACCCTGCTGTTCATGCTGAGTGAGAACGTGCCCATCACGCTGGTGGTGGTGTGCATCACCCCGCTGAGCCTGGTGGTGGCCAGCTTCCTGGCCAAGCGCAGTTACAAGTATTTCCAGGGCCAGAGCACCGTGCGCGGTGAGCAGACTGCCCTGGTCAACGAGATGATCGAGGGCCAGAAGGTCGTGCAGGCCTTCGGTCACGAGGCCGAGAGTCTGGAAGCCTTTGACGAGGTAAACGGCCGGCTGCAGGACGTGAGCCTGAAGGCCATCTTCTTCTCCAGCATGACCAACCCCGCCACCCGCTTCGTGAACAACATCGTGTACGCCGGCGTCGGCCTGGTGGGTGCGCTGTATACCGTGCGCGGCGGCATCACCATCGGCCAGCTGAGCGTCTTCCTGAGCTATGCCAACCAGTACACCAAGCCCTTCAATGAAATTTCCGGCGTGGTCACCGAGCTGCAGAACGCTCTGGCCTGCGCGGCCCGCGTGTTCGAGCTGCTGGACGCCGACGACCAGGTGCCTGAGGCGGACAATGCCAAGGTCCTGCAGCCGGACGGCCATGTGGAACTGAAGGACGTGTCCTTCCGCTACCTGCCGGACCGCCCGCTCATCGAGGGCCTGACCCTGGACGTCAAGCCGGGCCAGCGCATCGCCATCGTCGGTCCCACCGGCTGCGGCAAGACCACCCTCATCAACCTGCTCATGCGGTTCTATGACGTGAACGGCGGCAGCATCCAGGTCTCCGGCACCGACATCCGGGACGTGACCCGTGCTTCCCTGCGCGGCAGCTACGGCATGGTGCTGCAGGACACCTGGTTGCGGGCCGGTACCGTGCGGGAGAACATTGCCTACGGCAAGCCGGACGCCAGCCTGGAAGAGGTGGTAGCCGCCGCCAAAGCGGCCCACGCCGACAGCTTCATCCGCCGCCTGCCCGAGGGCTACGACACCGTCATCGCCGAGGACGGCGGCAACATCAGCCAGGGCCAGAAGCAGCTGCTCTGCATCGCCCGCGTGATGCTCTGCCTGCCGCCCATGCTGATTTTGGACGAGGCCACCTCCTCCATCGATACCCGCACCGAGGTGCGCATCCAGGCCGCGTTTGCCCGCATGATGCAGGGCCGCACCAGCTTCATCGTGGCGCACCGCCTGTCCACCATCCGGGAAGCGGACGTCATCCTTGTGATGAAGGACGGCCACATCGTGGAGCAGGGCAATCACGACGAACTGCTGGCGGCAAACGGCTTCTACGCTAAGCTCTACAACAGCCAGTTCGAAGGCGTGGAGACCTGAGAACCGAAACAAAAAAGTGGGAGATGCATTTTGCATCTCCCACTTTTTTGTTTTATAGTTCTTTCCGCATCAGCACCAGCGTCTGCCAGCCTGCGGTGCGGGAGCGGAAGCCTTTCGGGTTGCGCCCGTACTCCACAAAGCCGCAGGTTTGATAAAGCGCAATGGCCGACGCATTCTCGGCCACCACATCCAGTTCCAGCTGTGCATAGCCCGCCTGCCGGGCACGATCGATGCAGGCTTCCGTCAGCGCCCGGCCAACGCCAAGGCCCCAGGAGTCTTTCCGAATGGCAATGCCAAATTCGGCCCGGTGCCGGAGCTTTTCCGCCCCGCCCACCGGGGAAAAGCCTGCGGTTCCCAGCACGTTTCCGTCCACCACGGCACAAATCTCAATGGAGTTCGGACTGGCGGTCACTTCCGCCAGATAGGTGCTTTCCTGTTCTTCGGTCATGTGGTTCTCGTCCGGATAGGTCAGCAGGTAATCCGTTTCCGCGTGGGTCTGATGGAACACTGCCAGCACATCCGCCCCGTCCGCGGCGGTCCCATTGCGCAGATGACAGGTGCGGCCGTCTTTCAGCGTCACCGTTTTGTTGTATTGCATTGAGTTTCTCCTTTTTGTATCACGCATTGGCCAGTTCCTGCACCACCGGCTCTTCCGGCGGCGGGGTCAGGGTGGAATGTGCCACCACAAAAGCCGATGCCTTTTCCCGTGCCAGGCGCTGCCGCACCTTGCGGGCATCGTTGGCCGGGAAGGTGCGCTCGCCGTCCAGCTGTTCGTTCCAGTGGTCCAGCGCTGCCTGCACCTCGGCGTCGGTGGGCTGCAGGCCCTCCTGCTCCGCCACCAGCAGCAGGCCCAGCCAGCTGCGCAGTTTGCATTCCGCCTGCTGGTGCAGCCAGACCCGGAACTCTTCCACGGTCTGCCCGCGCACCTTGAGGAACTGGTCAAAATTGACCCCGTTGGCCTGCAGGCTCAGGTTGAACTGCCGCTGCTCGGCGAAGTAGTTGCCCGCCACCAACTGCTTGGGCAGCGGGCCGGTCACCTCGTCGCCCAGCTGCCAGACCAGCTCCTTTTCCGCCCGGGCGCGGGCCTGGGCACAGCGCTGGGCATAGATCTCCCGGGTCACCTGCCGGCGCAAAGTGCGCTTGCCCTCAGCGTCTGCGGCGCGGTCCTCATCGCCATGATGGCGGTTGATCTCCAGTTCAATGGTCAGCTGCCGGATGGGGTGCGGCTCCACAGCCTGCACAAAGCCGGTGCAGCGCCCCAGCGTCAGCGGCGGCAGGGCGTAGAACTGCGCCCCGGCCCGGAAGCCCTCGGCTCGGTTCACCGCCAGCAGCTGAAAATCCGGGTCCGTTACCGGCACAAGCTTCTGGTTTTCCACAAGCTCCTGATAGACGGTCGAAAACTGTTCCAGAATGACCCGGTTCACTGCCGCCGTCACCAGGTCGGCTTCCTCCTGCGATGCACCCGCCGCCGTTTCTGCGGCAATGGCGGCTTCCAGGTCGTCCGCCCCGGCGGTGAACACCAACCGGCAGTCCCCCGGCTCCGCCATGCCAAAATGTTCAAGCTTCATGTCGCTTCTCCCCCTCTCAGACCATCAGGCCGACCATCAGCACCAGCAGGGCCACGCCGATGCCCGCATACAGAATTTCCGCTCCCAGCACCGAACGGTCGCCCTCCACATACATCTGCTCCAGGTCGTCCGGGTCGTAATAGAGAGTTACCGTGCTGCCCTCGGCAAAGGCCCTGCCCTTGGCGGGCTTCGGGTACTGCAGCCGGTGGCTGCCGCCTGCCGTGGCGAATTCCAGCACATAGGCCGCGCCGTCCCGGCTCTGTACGGTGCCCGCGACCCGGGCTTCCACCCGGGTGCCCTGCGCCGCCAGCCTGCGCCGCCGCCGCACACTGCGCAGCGCCATGTAGAACATCAGGCACGCGCCCAGCAGAAAAATCAGAACATTGAACATTGTCGTTTCCCTCATTTCGTTGTCGTGCAGACTCCGGTCTGCCGCATAGCTTTTATTGTACCATATTCTGCCGATTTTTTCGCCCCGCCGGGCCTGTACGGAGTGCAACAACTTTTGCGAAAAAATTTGTCAGAAAAATTTAAAAAGAAGGGTTGACATTCTTCGCATATCTGGTATAATAACTATCGTTCCGAGCGGCACAGCTCACGAACATAACAGAATATGCGGATATGGCGGAATTGGCAGACGCGTTAGATTCAGGTTCTAATCGGGGCAACTCGGTGGAGGTTCAAGTCCTCTTATCCGCACCAAACAATGAAAATCCGAACCTTTTCTCGATAGGAGAAGGGTTCGGATTTTTTGTGTTCTTCGGAAATGAGAATGCCGCGGTTGCGCAGCAATGAAAGCCCCAGTGGGGCTTTTAAGCGGCAGAGCGGTCTTGCGCCAGCAAGATGGAGGGGCCCCGCCCCGACAAGCTCCGGCTCATTCCAAACGGCTGTGTGTCCAAAACCTTATCAGAAGAACCGTATCACGAAAGTTACAACTGTAAAGGTGCCGTAAGGCAGAAGGGACACAAACATGAAGTACGATGCAAGAGCCTGCAAATTCAACATGGATACCGGTTGCGTGGAGCTGCTGCTCCGGGATGGGAGAAAAATTTCCATCAATCGCACCGGAGTCGAGGATGCGCTGGATGTTACCATGGTGCAGAGGTCGGAGTTGGATTATCTCATCTATAATGACCTTCTAGGTTATGCGGATTTAATCCTGAATGGTGACCCGGAGAAATATTTGAAGAATGTGGCCGGGAGCCATGGGTTGGAAATCTGAATAAATGCTGGACATTACCGTTTATGAGCTGGTGATGTCCGGCTTCTTTGTTTTGGGTAATCAATTTTAATGGAATCTTTATACTTCTACAGTTTTCTTTACGGCTCCTTTATCTATTCCATGCTAATCTTTATGCACACGGATAGGTAAAGGAGCTTTTATGATTCAATATCCTCGTTACAAGCGGCACCGCTTTTCTTCTTTTCAGGTCATTATTGCAGGTTTTGCAGCAGTTGATCTGGTGGGTGCGTTGCTTCTGATGCTTCCGATCGCTGCACAGCAGCGGTGCGTCACACCGTTCCATGAGGCGCTGTTTACTTCCACCTCCGCCCTTTGCGTGACCGGACTTGTGGTTCAGGATACCGGCAGCTACTGGTCGGCTTTTGGGCAAAGTGTGATCCTTCTTCTGATCCAGATCGGAGGATTGGGTGTCATTACAGTGGGTGCTGCCTTCGCGTTGCTTTCCGGGCGAAAGATCTCCCTCAAGCAGCGCAGCACAATGCAGGAAGCTACTGCTGCCCCACAGATGGGCGGCATCGTGCGGCTGACAGGCTTCATTCTTCGCATCACCACCCTGTTTGAATTGGTCGGTGCTGCACTGCTGCTGCCGACGTTTTGTGCCGATTATGGTTTGCGCGGGATCTGGTATGCACTGTTTCATTCCATTTCGGCGTTCTGTAATGCCGGTTTTGACCTGCTGGGAACAGAGGGGGCAAAATTTGTTTCGCTGACACAGTATGCAGACGATCCGTTGCTTACCACAGTGATCGCTGCCCTGATCATCTTTGGCGGCCTCGGTTTTCTGACATGGGAGGATATCTGTGTTCATCGCTTCCAATTCCACCGGTATCGAATGCAGAGCAAGGTGATCCTTGTCACAACCGCAATTCTTCTGGTGCTGCCAGCATTGTACTTCTATTTTTATGAATTTACATCGGGTTCTGTTTCGCAGCGGATTCTATTGGCAATGTTCCAATCCGTTACACCCCGTACTGCCGGTTTTAACACTGCTGATCTTTCTGCAATGGGCAGTGCCTCGCAGGCTTTGATGGTGGTTCTGATGCTGTTGGGCGGTTCGCCCGGCTCTACGGCAGGCGGCATGAAAACCACAACGCTTGCTGTTCTGTTGGCTAATATGTGGGCGACCTTTCGCCGCAGAGAAGATGCCGAATTTTTCGGGCGGCGGATCGATGGTGCTGCTGTCAAAAATGCTGCTACGATCGTGGGAATGTATCTGACACTGTTCTTTCTGGGAGCGTTTGTGATCTCGACAGCTGAGCAGCTTCCGATGTCGGTCTGCCTGTATGAAACTGCATCGGCAGTGGCAACGGTGGGGTTGACACTGGGCATCACGCCGCATCTGGGAATGCTGTCACAGGGGATCCTGATTGCCTTGATGTTCCTTGGCCGTGTCGGAGGACTGACTCTTATTTATGCGGCATTTGGCAGCAGCCCTGCTCATTCGCGTTTGCCACAGGAAAAAATTGCGATTGGATAAAGGAGAGAATACGAGCATGAAAACCATTCTTTTGATTGGCCTTGGCCGCTTTGGCCGTCATATTGCACAGGAATTGAATCAACTGGGTCATCAGGTCATGGCGATCGACAACAACGAAGACCGTGTGAATGCGGTATTGTCCTATGTGACGAACGCACAGATCGGTGACAGCACCAGCGAATACTTTCTGCGCTCTCTTGGCGTTGGAAACTTTGATGTTTGCATCGTGACCATCGGCAGTGATTTCCAGAGTTCGCTGGAAACGACATCGCTGCTCAAGGAACTGGGTGCAAAGTTTGTGGTCTCCCGTGCCGAGCGGGATGTACAAGCCAAGTTCCTGCTGCGCAATGGTGCTGATGAAGTGGTCTACCCGGAAAAGCAGCTGGCAAAGTGGGCGGCGATCCGATACAGCTCCGAGCACATTCTGGATTACATTGAACTGCAGGACGACCATGCCATCATGGAAGTGACCATTCCGCCGGAATGGATTGACCGCACGATTGGAGAAGTCAATATCCGAAAAAAATATAACATCAATATTCTCGCTCTGAAAAAGGACGGAAAGCTCGATATGAACATTACGCCGGATACGCAGCTGTGTCAGGATGAAAGTATGCTGGTGTTGGGGAAATACGGCTCAATTCAGAAATGTTTCCGGCTCTAAAAAGATAGGACGAATCGTATGGATGTTGCTTTGTTATTGATGGTTCTTGGAGTCATGCTGAGTGGCTTTCGTCTGGCGGATGTGTTGGATCACATACGAAGAAA
>CAKSZS010000053.1 GCA_934525845.1 uncultured Faecalibacterium sp.
CAGTCCTCGATGAAGGTGGGAGCGTAGACGGAAGCGCCGTTGTGGGCCTTCTTGTAGTCCTCCACGATCTGCTGCAGCTTAGCCCAGCCCTCGTTGGCCTTGGCGTTGTCGATGCTGTCGGGGAAGTTGATGATGAACTCGCGGTGTTTGGGGATACGTGCTTTCATGGTAGAAATCTCCTTTATAACGGTTTGGATTTTACTTATTCATTTATACAGAAGCACGGGCTTGAACCTGTGCAACTTGCAAAGAAAAATTACAGCTCGTACACGCGGCGGGCGTTCTCTGTGGTGACGCGGAACACCTCTTCGGCGGGGATGCCCTTGAGCTGTGCGATGTGCTCGCCTACATAGCGGATGAGGGAGCTGTCACAGCGGGTGCCGCGCACCGGTTCCGGAGCCATGTAAGGGCAGTCGGTCTCCAGCACGATGGATTCCAGCGGCAGGGCCGCAATGACTTTTGCCGTTCGCTTGGCGCCTTTGAAGGTACAGGCCCCGCCGAAGCCGAGGTACAGCCCCTGCTTTGCCAGCCACACAGCATCGTCGGCACTGCCGGAATAGCAGTGCACGATGCCCTTAGGCTGGTATTTTTTCAACAGGGCGTACACGTCGGCGTGGGCCTCGCGGTCGTGCACGATGAGGGGCTTGTCCAGTTCCAGCGCCAGCCGGATCTCAGCCTCAAACAAGGCCAGCTGAGCGTCCTTGGGGGCAGGCCAGTGATAGTCCAGCCCGCATTCGCCCACAGCCACCACCTTGGGATCCTCGTAACAGGGAGCCAGGGTGCGCATCTCTGCCGCCCAGTCGCCGCCGTAGACCGACACCGTGGGGGCCGGTCCGTCCTTGCCGCAGTCCTCAGCAGGCACCAGACTTTCCGGGTGGATGCCGATGGCGGCATAGACCCAGGGATAGCGGTGCGCCAATTCTAGGACTTTAGGGGCGTCCCCGGAATGGGTGGCCTGCTCGCAGACGCCCACCACGCCCTTGCCGGGCAGACTGTCCAGCAGGGCAAAGCGGTCGGTGTCAAAGGCCCGGGCGCTGTAGTGCGCGTGGGTGTCAAAGATCGGACCGGTCATACTTTCTCCTTTTTCGCAGGGGCCTTGTTCACCAGCCAGATGCCGACGCACACAAAGACCAGAGCGCCCAGGTACTGCCAGCGGAACAGCGGTTCCCCATTGAGCACGGCGCTCAGCAGGACATTGACCACGGGATTGACAAAGCCGAAGATGGCAATGCGGCTCACGGGGTTGTTCTTCATCAGAAGCGCCCACAGCACATAGCCTGCCCCGCAGATGAAAGCCAGATACAGCAGGACCAGGATGCCCAGCGGGGAGACATTGCCCAGCCGTCCGCCCAAGGCGGTGCCAAGCAGGAACAGGGCCAGACCACCCACGAACAGGTTGAGGAAGCAGACGGCAAAGCTGTCCGCCTTTTTGGTCACCGACTTGTTCCACGGACCGGACAGGGTAAAGATGACCGTGGCCAGCAGCATACAGAAGATGCCCCAGCCGCTGCCGCCGCCGTGGTTGCCGATGGTGCCGATGAGCACGCCCGCAAAGCCGACGATGCAGCCCAGCGTCTTGGCCGGGGTCATACGGTCGGAATTGCCGTAGATGAAGTGGGCAAAGATGACGCCCAGAAAGCTCTGGGTGCTGTTCAGGATGCCGCCGAACGCGCCGGTGAGCATGGCCACCGCGATGTAGTAGAACGCATACTGCGTGGTGGTCTGCCACAGACCCAGCGCACAGCATTCCACCGCCACCTTGCCGCGGGGGAACTGGGGCAGGCGGCTCTGCAGCAGCACACTGCCCAGCAGGACCAGAAAGCTGCCCAGCATGAACCGCACGCCCGCAAAGCAGAAGATGGACGCGGTGTTGCTGGAATCAATGGCGAACAGCCGGTAACCCAGCTTGATGAAGGGGAACGCCGACCCCCACAGCACGTTGCAGAAGATGGCCAGCAGCACGGCGAACACCGGCGTGCCGAAAATTTTGTCCAGCCGGTCAGCCCGGGAAAGTGTCGTGTTTTCCATGGCGGCTTAGTGGATGCGGCTGCCGACCGGGGTGTCATCGCCGTAGAAGGCGATGGAGCAGCCGCCATCAGCGGTGTCAGCAGCAAAGATCATGCCCTCGCTGACGTACTTGCCCTTCATCATCGGGCGGGGTGCCAGGTTGCACACGATGCCGATCTTTTTGCCGATCAGGTCTTCCGGCTTGAACCACTTGGCGATGCCGGACAGGATGCAGCGCTCACGCTCGCCGTCGAACACGGTCAGGTGCAGCAGCTTCTTGCTCTCCTTCAGGTTCTCGCAGGCACGGACCTCGGCCACGCGCAGCTCCACCTTGCAGAAGGTGTCAAAGTCGATCTCTTCCTCGTGGGTGAAGTCCACGGTGCTCTCTTCAGCGGGAGCAGCGGCCTTCTTCTCGGCTTCGGCCTTGGCCTTGTTGGCAGCCTCGGCAGCGGCTTTGCGCTTCTCGTCCTCTTCCTTCAGGTGGGCGATCTCCTTGGCCACATCGATGCGGGGGAACAGAGCGTCGCCCTTGTGCACGGTGTAGACTTCCTGTGCACCGTAAACGGTCTTGGTCAGGTCCAGTGCGGAAGCATCCAGGCCCAGCTGCTCCATCATCTTGGGAGCGGTAGTGGGCAGGTAGGCGTTCAGCAGGATGCCGCACACGCGCAGAGCCTCGCACAGGTGGTACAGCACGCTCTCCAGACGCTGCTTGTTGGCCTCGTCCTTGGCCAGTGCCCAGGGTGCGGTCTCATCGATGTACTTGTTGGCGCGCTGGATGACAGCGAAAATCTCCATCAGAGCCTGCGGAATGGTCAGGTTGTCCATGTCGGCGGTGACCTTGGCGGTCAGCTCGTTGACCATGGTCTCCAGCTCGGTGTCAATGGCTTCGGTGCCGGCCACGTTGTGCACGGTGCCGCCGAAGTACTTTTCGCACATGGCCACGGTGCGGCTGAGCAGGTTGCCCAGGTCGTTGGCCAGGTCGCTGTTGATGCGGGTGATGAGGGCTTCGTTGGTGAACATACCGTCGTTGCCGAAGGGAATCTCACGCAGCAGGAAGTAGCGGATGGCGTCCACACCGTAGCGGTCGCACAGGATGACGGGATCGACCACGTTGCCCACAGACTTGGACATCTTGCCGCCGTTCATCAGCAGCCAGCCGTGGCCGAACACCCGCTTGGGCAGGGGCAGATCCAGAGCCATCAGCATGGCGGGCCACAGAATGGTGTGGAAGCGCAGGATCTCCTTGCCCACCATGTGCAGGTCGGCGGGCCAGAACTTGTCGTAGTCGTGGTAAGTCTCGTTGCCGTAGCCCAGCGCGGAGATATAGTTGCTCAGAGCATCGACCCAGACGTACATGGTGTGCTTGGGGTCAAAGGGGACCGGGATGCCCCACTTGACCGAGGTACGGGACACGCAGGTATCCTGCAGGCCCTGCTTGATGAAGGCGATCATCTCGTTCTTGCGGCTCTCGGGCTGGATGAACTGGGGGTTCTCCTCGTAGAGCTTCAGCAGGCGGTCGGCATACTTGCTGGTCTTGAAGAAGTAGGCTTCCTCATGGGCGTCGTAGACCTCACGGCCGCAGTCGGGGCACTTGCCGTCCACCAGCTGGCTGTCGGTCCAGAAGCTCTCGCAGGGCTTGCAGTAGTGGCCGATGTACTCGCCCTTGTAGATGTCGCCCTGCTCATACAGCTTGGTGAAGATCTTCTGGCAGGACTCCATGTGGTAATCATCGGTGGTGCGGATGAAGCGGTCGTAGCTGACGTCCAGCAGCTTCCACAGGTCCTTGACGGTGGCCACGATCTTGTCCACATACTCCTTGGGGGTCACACCGGCGTCGGCGGCCTTGTCCTGGATCTTCTGGCCGTGCTCGTCGGTGCCGGTCAGGAACATGACGTCGTAGCCCTGCATGCGCTTGAAACGGGCCAGTGCGTCGCAGGCCACGGTGGTGTAGCTGTGGCCGATGTGCAGCTTGTCGCTGGGGTAATAAATGGGGGTGGTGATGTAGAACGTTTTGTGTTCGCTCATGGAGAAATCCTCTTCCTTTCTTTTGGTGCAGCCATGAAAAAAGCCCCCGCTCCTGACCGGCAGAATGCCGGACAAGGACGAGAGCAGAAACTTTCGTGGTACCACCTTGCTTCGCCATGCCCTTGCGGGCACAGCCTTGTGCTGGCGCAAAACCAGCCCGGCGCGCTAACGGACGCCATACCGTCACAGGCTTACTGTTCACCCGTGCAGGCTCCGAGACCATGTTCGGCTCCGCGCGGCCTGCCCGGTTCCATCCTTCGGGCTTTCTGTCAGGTGCAGACGGTGCTTACTCTTCTCTTCCCAGCCAATTTACATTATTATGTTTATAATACGCAAAATGGGCGGGTTTGTCAACCTCAAATCTCGTAATCCAGGCAGAACCGCGCTTTGGTGTAGGGCCGCACTTTGCCGTCGGCCACGGCCACATGAGCCGGGTGGACCGAGTAGCCCTTGAGGGCCTCGGCGTTTTCAAAGGTGGTGTCCAGCATCAGGTCTGCGGTGGAAGAGGGGAGACCATTGATGTTGACGTGCACTTCCAGCAGACCGGGGATCTGCCCGGCCAGCCCTTCCAGGCCCTCTTTGATGCCCGCCTTCACGGCGGCTTTTTCGGTGTCGGACAGCTCGTCCTTGAGCTGCCACAGGATCACATGCTTGACCATAGAAAAAATCCTCCTGCGTTTTTTCTCATTGTAGCAGGATGAGAAACCGAACGCAAGAGGAAAGCGTTAAGCAGGAGAAAACAGGAACAGTACCAGCAGCACCACACCGGCAAGGGCCGCGAGAACGCCCTCGATGCGGGTCAGCCTGATGTATTTGTCGGAAGGATCGGCCCGATCGTACTTCCAGCGGGATTCCAGGGAAATGGCATCTTCCGGCAGGAAAAATGAGAACAGCCCGAACCCGATGCAGAAGAACGCCAGCAGGATGGAAAGAATGGTATCCATGGCGGAACCTCATTTCTTTTTGTCTTTGTCATCCCGGCTCAGGGTGTAGCACAGGTGAGAGATCAGGAAGCCGATGCAGACGATCAGGGCCGTGACCATTAAAATCATGTGCAGCGGCTCGACGCGCGGCAGAAACAAATTGACGAGATAGACCGTACCGCAGAGCAGAAGGGCGATGCCGGCAGGTTTGCTGAAGTTCTTCTTCTCGTCTTCACTGATCCAGCCGGTGCCGCCGCCATTGCGCAGGTCCTGGATGCCGCGGTAAATGAACAGTACACCACAGAGAAGATTCAGCCAATCCCCGCCCGAAAAATTCAAATTCATACTGGTTCCTTTCCGGCAGTCAGTCCGCACTGTGCTCCCAGGCCTCGTACAGGACCAGATAGATGATATCCACAATGATCGCAACGATATAAATGCGGCTGCAAATGGTAGGATAGCGGAGCAGCAGTTGATTGGAACAGAGAAGAATGGAGTTGCAAATTTCCCAGACACCGTTCTTCCTCTGCCACATGGCGCGGTACTCCGGGTCGCGGTCGTACTGGTTGAAAAAAGTGTGGATGAGGGGGTCTTTGCCCTGCAGGTCGCGGATGCCCATCCAGAGGGCGATGACACCGCAGGCGAAGCAGAACAGGTTGTACCAGCTGAATGTAAGCTGCATAAAATGCACCTCCTTTTTCCACCATTATACCATAGGAGGGTGGAAACACAAGGACGGGATTCAACCGGACAACGTAAAATTTCAGAAAACAAAAAACCAGCCGGACAAGGCGGTTGCAAGCCCTCATCCGGCTGGATCCTTACTTCTTCGGAGTCATAAGCCTCTTCTCCTTGGATGTCCTCATTTTCGGAGTGCTCGTTTCATAGGGTGACTCTCCTTAGAAACCACTGAAAACTGGGGAAGATTGCAAGGGGACTGATTACTTAGTACATTGGATTGACCCTTCTCTTAACTGATGGAGTGCGGCACCGAGATTCGGAAGATGAATTTCATATTACCACATTCTTTCGAGTTAGATTTGCCAGGGACAAGCTGCTCAGTACATTGGTAGAACTCCTTCTTAATTATTCAAATAAGCTTCTCCGTGCAAAAGATACCATTTTGATCATGGAAATCACCTTCGGCGGATCTATTTGAATCGCTGGAGATTTTGTTTATCGACAGGTTGTCGTGTTATCGCATTTCTTGATGCTCAAGAGTGGCTCATTGTTGTTGTGTTTTTATACGGGGGAAACATCCCGTTTGTGGTGAGCCTCTGTTTTGCTTCTCAGCGAACCCCGACAGCCTGTCCAAACTGTGCGGGTTCCATATCGACCATCGGTCTCGCTCCTTTCTACTTCAAGTCAGCGGGATTAGCTCTCGTTTGAGCTTCTGCTGTACTTCTCTGTTTCTGGCTTTATTATACATACGAATGCGCGATTTGTCTATTCGCAGACTGCACAAGAATATTCCTGAAAAATTATGCGATTCTTGAAAAGAACTGTGAAAATGACACAGAAAAGCCTCCCCCAAACGCATTCTGCGCAGGCTGCCCAACCTTGCAGGCACCTTGTGGAAAACCTCTGCGCCAAATCTGCCAAACTTTGCCCGGCGGGCCGGAAAAATGCTTGACGCGGGCAGGAAAGAGTACACTGCCGTTGCAGCTGCTGCTGGCGGGACCGATTGCGCGGGGCATCTTCCGGGCAGCGTTCCGGCGGGAGGACGCACAGAGAAGTTGACCAGAACTTTCGGGCCGTTTGTGGAGGATTTTACGCAAAACGGGAGAAAATGCCAGCGGGGTATTATGCGGCCGGTCCATTTGTGCTAGAATAAGCGCCAATGAATGGTAGTCGCAGCAAGGCCCCGCGAGACGAAAGTTTTCGCGGGGCCTTTTGTTGTGCGGTGAAAGTTCGCATCTACCTATTATTATAGGGATTATAAGGAGCTTTACAACAATGCCGAAAACACTTCTGGAAAAAATCGTTTTTACCATCGTCATGGCAACGATCATGGTCTATGGTATGATTGTCTACAATGTGGCGCTGAACACCAACGGCGTAACGAATGCGACCTTTGCCATGGCACTGCATGAGATGCCCATCATGGTGCCGGTGGCCTGTGTGTTGGAATTCTTCGTGGTAGAAAAACTGGCGACTGCGCTGGCCTTTACCTTTATGAAGCCCACCGACCGCTCGCAGTTCATCACCTATGCCATCTCTCTGATGATCGTCTGCATCATGTGCCCGGTGATGAGCCTGGTGGCAACCCTGCTGTTCAAGGAACCCAGCTTCGGGATGTGGGTGCACACCTGGGGCTGCAATATGCCTATGGCTCTGTGCTGGCAGATGCTGTACTGCGGTCCGCTGAGCCGTGCCATCTTCCGGCTGTTGTTCCGCCGCAAAAAACAGGCAGCTTGAACCGGGCAGAACGCCCCCGGAGAGACCATATAAATTTTATATGCCGGATATATAAAAGTATACAAAATGTGTATTCTGGACGCGAAAAAAGCGGTTGAGATTAAGATTCGACAAAGAAAATTGGGCGAAAAGCATAGTTTAAGAAAACTTTATTGGATAAAGTGCACAACATTTTTCACACGTCCAGGAAACGGAATATAACAAAAGGTAGAATGTGCGGCGGGGGTCTTGCCAACATCCGGGAATCGTACTATCATACACAACGAAAAAAGACGAAATGACCCGTGCAGGGAGGAGGGCGCAGGAAAGCAAATCGTGCGCCTTCCTTGCTTTTTTCACGCTCTGTGGCCTTTTTTGAAGAGGGTAAGAAGGAAAGGCCAGAGAACGGCATTCTGCAAAAAAAAACAAAATCGCGGCCCCCATTTTACAGGAAGGAGGAAAAGCAATGAATCAATTGACCCAGGCCCTGATGGAAGAGCTTACCGTTGAATATTTCACGATCGGCTCGCTGCAGATCCCGGAATCCGTGGTGGTCAGCTGGGGCATCATGGCATTTCTTGTCATCGGCTCCATCCTGCTGACCCGCAACCTGCGGGTGGACCACATCAGCAAGCGGCAGGCCATGCTGGAAATGGTGTATAACCTCGGCAACAGTTTCTTTGAGAATCTGCTGGGCGAGCAGGGCAAGCGCTATGTCCCGTACCTGATGACCGTGGCCCTGTACATCGCCTGCTCGAACCTGATCGGTGTGTTCGGCATCAAGCCCCCCACGAAAGACCTGAACGTGACCGCAGCACTGGCTCTGATGAGCATCATCCTCATCGAGTATGCCGGCATCCATGCACGCGGCGGTGTGGGCTTCCTCAAGAGCCTTGCCGCTCCCACCCCGGTCATGACCCCCATGAACATTCTGGAGATCGCCATCCGGCCCACCAGTCTGTGTATGCGACTGTTCGGCAACGTGCTGGGCGCGTTCGTCATCATGGAGCTGATCAAGCTGGTCGTGCCCGTGTTCGTCCCGGCGGTGTTCAGTCTGTATTTTGACCTGTTCGATGGTCTCATCCAGACCTATGTGTTCGTGTTCCTGACCTCGCTGTTCATGAAAGAAACCATGGGCGGAGAGGACTGATCCACTGATATTTACTGATTTAAAAGGAGATTATTACTATGAACGGTTTGATTGCTCTGGGCGCTGGCATTGCAGCGCTGACCGGCATTGGCGGCGGTATCGGCATCGGCATCGCAACGGGTAAGGCAACGGAGGCCATCTCCCGCCAGCCCGAAGCTTCCGGCAAGATCCAGACCAACCTGCTGCTGGGTGCAGCTCTGGCAGAAGGTACTGCAATTTTCGGTTTCGTTGTTGCTCTGCTGATCATCCTGTTCCTGGGTTGATGATGGAGGCATGACGAATGCTGACACTGAATCTGAACCTTTTGTATACAGTCGTCAACGTTCTGGTGCTGTTTTTGCTGCTGCGCAAGTTCCTGTACAAGCCCGTGGCAGATATCATTGCACAGCGCCAGAAGCTGGTGGACGAGAACCTGGCCGCCGCAGAGACCTCCAAGAAGGAAGCTGCAGACGCCATGAACGCCGCGCAGGAAAAACTGCGCAATGTGGACAATGAAGCTGCTGCCCGCCGCGAAGCCTACGAGAAGCAGGCCGAGACCGAAAAGCAGCAGCTGCTGGCAGATGCCCGCAAGCAGGCGGACGCCATCGTGGCCGCCGGTAAGGTGAGCGCTGAAGCCGAGCGCCAGAGCAAACTGCGGGAAGCAGATGCCCAGACCACGGCACTGGCCCGTGCGATGTGCGAGAAGCTGCTGGCCCGCAACCTGACCGCCCAGGACGATGCACGTCTGCTGGACGATCTGCTGGAGAAAGCAGGTGCAGGCAATGGCAACTGAATTCAGCCGTGAATTTTTTGCGGACAACCGCATCGTCAAGGCCGACCTGCGCTGTGCCCGCAAGCCCCGGGAAGAGGATTTGAACCGGATCCGGGCCGAGGTCAAGAAGCTGTACGACGCCACCGAGGTCATTTTGAATGTGACGGTGGACGAGAGTCTGCTGTCCGGCTATGTCCTGCAGGTGGGCGACCGCGTGTTCGACAACTCCGGCCGTCATCAGCTGGATAAGATGATGGAGGGCAAGCCTTCGCTGGCCACCCTCAAGACCCGCATCGAGGACTACAAGCCCGCCGAGACCTCTGCCGAGGGCGGTGTGGTCATCTCCTCCGCCGACGGCATCGTGCACGTCGAGGGCATGAACCGCGCCGTATACGGCGAGATCGTCACCTTCGACAACGGTGCCAAGGGCATGGTGGAGAGCGTGGACCCCGAACAGCTGGGCATCATGCTGTTCGATGGAGCCGAGACCGTTGGCGTGGGCACCATGGTGACCCGCAGCGGCAAGCGTGCCGGCATTCCGGTGGGCGACGGCTTCCTGGGCCGTGTCATTGACCCCCTGGGCGAACCCATCGACGGCAAAGGCCCCATCGAGGCCGAAGGTTACAACCCCATTGAGAAGCAGGCCCCCGGCATCCTGGAGCGCCAGAGCGTGGACACCCCGCTGCACACCGGCATCCTGGCCATCGACTCCATGTTCCCCATTGGCCGCGGCCAGCGTGAGCTGATCATCGGCGACCGCCAGACCGGCAAGACCTCCATTGCAACGGACGCCATCCTGAACCAGAAAAATACCGGCGTCCTGTGCATTTATGTCGCCATCGGCCAGAAGGCTTCTTCCATCGCCCGTGTGGCCGAGGACCTGAAGAAGCACGGTGCCATGGAGTATACCACCATCGTGGCGGCCACTGCTTCCGATTCTGCCCCCCTGCAGTACATCGCACCCTATGCGGGCACGGCCCTGGCTGAGTACTTCATGGACAAGGGCAAGAGCGTCCTGATCGTCTACGATGATCTGTCCAAGCACGCAGTGGCCTACCGTGCCATCTCGCTGCTGCTGCGCCGTTCTCCGGGCCGTGAAGCCTACCCCGGCGACGTCTTCTATCTGCACTCCCGTCTGCTGGAGCGCTCCTGCCGGATGCGCGATGACCTGGGCGGCGGTTCCATCACCGCCCTCCCCATCGTCGAGACCCAGGCAGGCGACGTCTCCGCTTACATTCCCACCAACGTCATTTCCATCACCGACGGCCAGATCTTCCTGGAGAGCGCCCTGTTCAACGCCGGCAATCGCCCGGCGGTCAACGTGGGCCTGTCGGTGTCCCGTGTCGGCGGCGCAGCCCAGACCAAGGCCATGAAGAAGGCCAACGCCAACCTGCGCATCGAGCTGGCCCAGTACAAGGATATGGAGTCCTTCGCCCAGTTCAGTTCTGACCTAGACGCCGAGACCCGCCGCCAGCTGGAGCACGGCAAGGCCCTGATGGAGATGCTCAAGCAGCCGCTGTATCAGCCCAAGTCCGATGCAGAGCAGGTCGTTCTGCTGGTGCTGGCTTCCCATGGCGTGCTCGACGAGATCCCCACAGCCGAGCTGCGCACCAAAACTTCCGCATTTGTGCGTCAGTTCCGCGCGGATGTGTCCGGCACGATGGAGAAGATCCAGACCACCGGCAAGCTCGAACCCGATGAGGTCGAGACCATCCTGAACGCCTGGAAAGCTTATGCGGGAGGCGAAAGCCATGCCGTCCAGTAAGCTGCTGAAAGAGCGCATTGAGAGCATTCAGGACACCATGAAGATCACGAACGCCATGTATCTGATCTCCTCGTCCAAACTGCGCAAGGCGCGCAAGAACTACCAGAACGTGTCCCCGTACTTCCACCGGATGCGCGACACGATCTCCCGCGTGGTGCCCCACCTGCCGGAAGAGCCGGTGCATCCGTTCTTCCATGGGCGCGAGGTGGAAAATCCCAAGCGGGCCTACATCGTGCTGACCGCTGATAAGGGTATGGCGGGCGCGTACAACCAGAACCTGCTCAAGTTCCTGAAGGAACAGTGCGGCGAGGACCCCAATGCCCGGTTCTATGTGATCGGTCAGACCGGCTACCGCGCTCTGTACCACAAGGATCCCCGCCTGGTGGAAGAATTCCACTACGGCGCAACGGCCCCCACGCTGCAGCGTGCCCGTGACATCACGGTGGACGCCATCGATGACTTCAAGTCCGGCAAGCTGGATGAGATCTATCTGATCTATACCAGGATCGTGAACGCGCTGACCAGTGAGCCGGTGATGGTGCGTCTGCTGCCGCTGGACCGGGCACATCTGCAGCCTGCCCCCAAAGGTCTGGGTGACCCGAAGGGTGAGGTGGAGATGATGCCGGACGCCTGGACGGTGTTCGAGCAGACCGCGCCCATCTATATGCACGGCATGATCTTTGGTGCCATGACCGAGAGCTACTGCGCCGAGCAGAGCGCCCGCATGACCGCCATGGATTCCGCCACCAAGAGCGCCAAGGATATGATCAAGGAGCTGCAACTGGAGTACAACCGCAGCCGCCAGGGTTCCATTACCCAGGAGATCACTGAGATCATCGGCGGCGCGGCAGCCGTGCAGAATCAGGAATAATGAGTCCGCCCTCTCAGGCCGCTTCGCGTCCAGCTCTCCCAAAGGGAGAGCCTTTGGCAAAACCATGAACTTTGCGTGGACTGCCAAGGCCTCCCACTTTGGGGGAGGTGGCAGCGCGTAAGCGCTGACGGAGAGGGCGAGGATGCTGAAGTATTTGCAATATACACATTTTAAGAGGCAATCGTATGATACAGGGAACTATTATCCGCGTAGCTGGCCCCGTGGTGGACGTGCAGTTCACCGCCGGCAAGCTGCCTGCCCTGCAGGAGGCGCTGACCGTGACCGCTGAGGGCACGGAGCGCACGATGGAAGTGACGCAGCACGTCAACGAGACCACCGTGCGCTGCATCATGCTTTCCGCCAGCGAGGGTCTTGGAAAGGGCATGGCCGTGCAGGCCACCGGCCACGGTCTGACCGCGCCGGTGGGCGAGGCGACCCTGGGCCGGATGTTCGACCCGCTGGGCCGCCCCATCGACGGCAAAGGCCCGGTGGATGATGTGCCGCACTGGCCCATCCACCGCAAGGCACCCGGCTTTGCAGAGCAGAAGCCCGCAACTGAGATCCTGGAGACCGGCATCAAGGTCATCGACCTGCTGGCCCCCTACGCCAAGGGCGGCAAGATCGGTCTGTTCGGCGGCGCAGGCGTCGGCAAGACCGTGCTGATCCAGGAACTGATCCACAACGTGGCCACCGAGCACGGCGGCTACTCCATCTTCACCGGCGTCGGCGAGCGCTCCCGCGAGGGCTGCGACCT
>CAKSZS010000054.1 GCA_934525845.1 uncultured Faecalibacterium sp.
GTGGTGTTGGGCTTGCCCTTCAGCTCCTGCAGCAGGGCCTGCTTCTTCTGGTCCTCCTGCTGGCGCTTCTTCAGGCTCTTGAGCAGGTCGGGGGTGGGGTCCACATACACGCAGGCGTTGTAGCCGTCCACGACCGCCATCTTGCCGTCCCAGTCGTCCTGAATGTCCTTGCACTGGATCAGGGCGGGGATGTTCATGCTGCGGGCCAGAATGGCAGTGTGGCTGTTGGAGCTGCCCTCCCGGGTGATGAAGCCCAGCAACAGGCTCTTGTCCATGCGCACGGTCTCGGAGGGAGCCAGGTCCTCGGCCACGAGGATGCTGGGCTCGGTGCCCTGCAGGGACTCGTTGTCCACGCCCTGCAGGATGTCCAGGATGGCCTGGGCAATGTCGATGACATCCGCACTGCGGGCCTGCAGATACGGGTCATCCATGGCAGCAAAGACCGCTGCCTGGTTGTCGCCGGCGGTCTTCACCGCATATTCGGCGCACTTTTTCTGTCCGTTGATGATCTCCTTGATGGCGTCCACAAAGTCGTCATCTTCCAGCATCATGGCGTGGATGTTGAACACCTCGGCGATGTCCTCGCCGGCCTCGGCCAGCGCCTTTTCGTACAGCGCGGTCTGCTGCTCGATGGCCTTCTGCTGGGCTGCCTCAAAGCGCTCCACCTCGGCGGCAGTGTCCTGCACTTCTGCGGTGGAGATGGTCGTATTCTTCTTTTTGTAGATCTTCAGCTTGCCGATGGCAATGCCGTTCAAAATGCTTTTACCAGTGCCTACCTGCATCGCACATTTCTCCTTCTTCATTGAAAAAAGCCCCCGCAGATCTCCCCGCGAGGGCTTGTCATCACGGCTGAGATCAGACGTTCTCGCTCAGGAACTTCTGAATTGCCTCGGCTGCAGCAGCTTCATCGTCGCCTTCCACCTTGATGGTGATGGTCTCGCCCTGCTTGACGCCCATGCCCATCAGAGCCATCAGCTTGCGCATATCACAGCTCTTGCCGTCCTTCTCGAGGGTAGCAGTGCTTGCGAAGCCCTTGACGGTCTTGACAAGCAGTCCGGCCGGACGTGCATGGATGCCGCAGGCATCCTTAACAGTATACTGGAATTCCTTCATGATCATTTTCTCCTTACTTTGTCCCATGGAGCCCGGCATATCTCTGCACAAAACCGGGCGCGGCAAAGCGACTTTACCGACTCATGGTTGATAACTCTATTATAATCCTTATATGTAAAATTTTCACCCTTCTATATTGCCGATTTTTGCAAAAAAATTTTGGTAAAATTGAACATACCGTTCCGTCAATTTTAGCTATTTTTTATATTTTTTCTCATCTGTTTGCAAAAATTATGCATTCTGCGCGTTTATTCTCCATGAAAAGCGGTGCAGCGTTTCCGGCTGCACCGCTCGTTTCCGATATTTTGCAGGCTCACTCCACCGGATAGCCCTCGGCATCCAGCGGCAGGGTCAGGTCTTCCAGCGCTGCCGGCTCACTGTCCGGCTCCCCGGACGTTTGCTGGGCATCGGTCAGCTCTTCCTCGTGGCGCTCGCCCCAATCGCCGCTGTAATCCTCGCCGGAGGTCTGCTGCGCATCCAGTTCTTCGTCATGCCGTTCGCCCCAGTCCCCGCTGTAGTCTTCGCCGGAGGTCTGCTGCGCCATGGCGTTCTGCAGATCCTGCATTCCCGCCACTGCGCCGGAGGGCCGCTCCAGCAGGTACGCACCGACCACCTTCTTGCGGAAGACCAGCAGCACGCCGTAGCGGCTGGTCTCGCCGCTGCTGGCCGCCGGGATCAGCGCAGTCCACTTTTCCACCGTCTTGCCCTTGTAACGGGTCAGATCCATGCCGCTCTGCTGCACCACCCCGTTAAAAGCCGAAAAGCTGTCGTCCCACTTGCGGGGGATCTTGACCTTATCCGCCGTGATGGACGCCCCGTCCACATCCACCCCATAGCCGGTGAACCAGGTCTGGATGTCCTGTGCGCTCTCAACACGGTTGACCGCCGCACTGGCAGCCGCCGTCACCGTCCGTGTGCTGATGTAGCGCCCCAGCAGCGCACTGCAGACCACCAGCGCACAGCACATCGCTCCCAGCCCCAGCTTTTTCAGACTCGTTTTGTTCACGGTCACCACAAACATATCCCCACGCCTCCCCAGCCTGATTTCCGCGCTGCGCATTCACGCATTCTGGAATCACTGTATGCCGCGGGGCGCGGAGATATGCAAAAAGGGCTGCTGCACGAAAGTCGTGCAGCAGCCCCTGCCGTAATTCAGTGTGCCTTTGCAAAATCGTCCGGAGATACCGCACCGTGCTGGGCCAGCACCCTGCGCAGGATCTGCATCACACCGTATTCCGTGTTGGACGGCGCCAGGAACGGCACCCGTACCCGCAGTTCCGGGCTGCCGTTTTCCATCAGGAAGCCGTAGCCCACGGCCTCCAGCATTTCAATGTCGTTGTAGGTGTCTCCAAAGGCCATCATGCCGGAAGCAGGGAGCCTCAGCTGCGCGCCCAGCTTTTCCAGTGCCGTGCCTTTGTTGACGCCGGGATTCATCACATCCACCCAGTTTTTCCCGGCCACAGCCACCGAAAATTGTCCGCCGCAGGCCGCACCATATACTGCATCAAATGCTTCCTGGGCATTGTCCCGGGGCAGATAGATCGTGAACTTGTCCGCCGGGGCGTCCACCACCAGCAGGTCATCCACATACTCCACCTGCGTATAGAAGTTTTTGAACACCGCATCGTATCGCTGGTACGGCTTCTCCACATACACCCGGTCCAGCCCGCAGAGCATTCCGATGTCTCCACGCTCTTTCGTCAGCCGGGCAAGGCTGCGCCAGCCTTCTGCGGGCATCTCGGAGACAAAGAGGGTCTCCCCCTTCCAGCGGATGGCACCGCCGTTGTCCCCGATCAGGATGATCTCCTCCTGCAGCGCCGGAAACATCGCTTCCAGCGTATACAGCGGCCGTCCGCTGGCAGCGGCAAACCGGATGCCCTCTGCGGCCAGCGCCCGCACTGCCGCCTCAAAATCCGGCGGCAGCTGGCTGTGTGCGTCCAGCAGGGTGGCGTCCATATCCGATGCGATCAGGCGAATGGTATCCATAGGGTCCCTCTGTTATCCGATGTAGCTGATGTTCACGTCCAGGTCGCCCTTGTAGCCGTCCAGCCGGGCGGTGCAGCTGCCCTGCCACAGGTCGCAGGGGATACGGCTGCTGGGCACGTTGTAGTGGGCGTTCCAGATGCTGTAGCTCTTGAGCTGGCTGAAGTCCAGCCGTTTTTCGAACCAGGTGGTGGAGGCATACACGCCGGGCTTGTAGCCCAGAGCCTTGACTTCCTCGCAGAAGGCCACAGCACACTTGGTGCGGTCGGCCTTGCCCAGACCATCGGCACGGCCGGTGCCGTTGGTGGAGGTGGACGCTTCGCTGTCAAAATAAATGGGGTAATCCAGCTTGCGCTTGTTCAGCACATAGGCACAGCCCTGCGCTTCCTCCCGGGCCTCGTCCTCCGTGGTGGCCTGGCTGAAGAAGTACACGCCCACCTTCAGGCCGGCATTCTTGATGTTGGTGAAATGCTCTTCAAACATGGGATCCAGCACCAGGTTGCCGGCGGCGCCGTAGCCGCGGTAGCCGATGCGCACAATGGCAAAGCTCACGCCGGACTTTTTCAGCTTGGCCCAGTCAATGTTGGTCTGGTACTTGGATACGTCCACGCCGAAGGTCATGTTTTTCTGCATCACGCCGTTCTCGTCGAAATAATAGAGCTTATTGTCGATGGACTGGATGCCGGTCACCTTCTTGTTGGTGCTCTGGCTGTAGTAATAGGTCTTGCCGTTCTCGGTGCGCCAGCCGGAATACACCGGCTCAGTGGTGCTGCTGTCGTCTTTTTTGCCAAACAGCCAGTTCCACAGCCAGCGCAGGAACCCGTTCTCATCGCCGAAATCGATGCACTGGGCTTCCGCTTCGGTCATCGCCCCGGAATCCAGCGCCGCGCGGATTTCCTCCGGGGTCAGCAGCATGGTGGAATCCTCCGTGGTCTGATTCTGGACCATGGAGGAGTCATTTTCCTCTGCATCCACGGGCGCGGCCTGGGGATCTTCCGCCGCCAGCTCCGGGGTCTCGGTCTGCAGGATCACCGGGCTGTTTTCCTCTTCCATGGCGGCATCCGAATTTTCTTCCGATTCCGCGTCCACCACCGGGCGCAGTTCCTCTTCCGGCGTCGGAAGGGGCTCCGCGTCTTCTGCCTTACCGGAGACCAGCGGGTCTTCCGTTTCCTCTGCGGCCGTTTCTGCCGTTGATCCTGCCGGGGCCGCCGTCACGGTCCCGGACACTGCGGTCTCCGCAGCGTCCGCTTCTGCTCCGGACACCGCAGTGTTCTCGTGCTCCACGGCCCCGCTCTGTGCAGCTTCTTCAGAAGAAGCCGCTGCTTCCTGCGGGCGCTCTTTGCAGGGCTTTTCCGATTCCGCCGCCCGGGTCACCGGCTCCACCGTCAGCCCGGCGGGCTGTTCACGGAGCAGGAGCGCCGTGCCCGCACCGCCCACTGAAATTGCCAGCGCCATTGCCAGAACTGCCGCCGCACGTCCCCAATGATGCCGGGGGGTGCTCTGCGCAGAATTGCTCTTTTTGTTCAAACGATCCATGCCGCCCATTTCGCCTCCAAGTCTGTTTTCTGTTCTGTATCCCGTGCCGCCGAAGGGACGGCAGATCACTCTTCCAATATGTGTTCAGTATACACCCGGAACCGGTCTGCCGTCAATCGGCGCAGGCGCTTTCCGCGCCCGCCGCGCCGGCTGTCCCCGGATCGAAAAAATGCTCCAAAAGGGATACGTCTGAAGCGGCCAAATCATTGCACAAAGCCAAAATTTCAAGATTTTACCAGCAAATCCCGCATTTTCTCTTGCTGTCTTGACAGGTGTATGGTATCATGTATGTCATGCAGTTTTCCCGCATTCCGGTATGGTTTTGCATAGAAAGGTTGTTTTATATGGAAAATGTGAAAGATTTCTTAAAACGGAAAGACATCGTGATCTCGCCCCAGCGCTACCTCATTGAGGCGCTGGGTGCCATGGCGCAGGGTCTGTTCGCCAGCCTGCTGATCGGTACCATCATCAAGACGCTGGGCCAGCAGACCGGTCTGGAGATGCTGGTGGATCTGGGCGGCTACGCCACCGCCATGAGCGGTCCGGCCATGGCCTGCGCCATCGGCTGGGCACTGCACTGCCCGCCGCTGGTGCTGTTCAGCCTCATCACGGTGGGGTACTCCGCCAACGCTCTGGGCGGGGCCGGCGGCCCGCTGGCCGTGCTCCTCATCGCCATTGTGGCGGCAGAACTGGGCAAGACCGTGAGCAAGGAGACCAAGGTCGACATCCTGGTCACCCCGCTGGTCACCATCTTTGTGGGCGTCGGCCTGTCCATGCTCATTGCGGCGCCCATCGGTGCCGCCGCCAGCCAGGTGGGCACCCTCATCATGTGGGCCACTGAGCAGGCCCCGCTGGTCATGGGCATCCTGGTGTCGGTCATCGTGGGCGTGGCGCTCACCCTGCCCATCTCCTCTGCTGCCATCTGTGCGGCTCTGGGCCTGACCGGTCTGGCCGGCGGTGCCGCTGTGGCGGGCTGCTGTGCCCAGATGATCGGCTTTGCGGTCATGAGCTACCGCGAGAACGGCGTGGGCGGTCTGGTGAGCCAGGGCCTGGGCACCAGTATGCTGCAGATGGGCAACATCATCAAGAACCCCCGCATCTGGATCGCGCCCACCCTGGCCAGTGCCATCACCGGCCCGCTGGCCACCTGCCTGTTCCACTTTGAGATGAACGGTGCCGCCGTTTCGTCCGGCATGGGCACCTGCGGCCTGGTGGGCCAGATTGGCGTGTACACCGGCTGGGTCAGCGACATTGCCGCCGGGACCAAAGCCGCCATCACCCCCATGGACTGGGCCGCGATGCTCCTGCTGTGTTTCGTCCTGCCCGCCCTGCTCAGCGTGCTGTTCTGCGAGATCGAGCGCAAGCTTGGCTGGATCAAAGACGGCGATCTGAAGCTGAACTGACCAATTATTGAAAAAGAAGCCTGTCGTTGACAGGCTTCTTTTTGATTATACGATCTTTTTCCCATCCAGCACCGCTTCGGTCAGCGTGTCGCCATCGTACACCAGTTTCAGGGAGAACCAGGGCCGTTCCTCGTTCAGCAGCCGGAAGAAGATCTTATCCCCTTCCCAGATGGGCAGGGCCGTCACCGCATCCTTCGGCACCCATTCCAGCACACCTTCCCTGCAGGCATCGCCCTGCACCATCTCGCCCTCCCAGGCGTCCGCGGTGTACAGATGGATGAACTCGGTCATGCTGCCCAGGATGAAGGTCAGCAGGCCCCGGGCGTGGTAGTGGGTCAGGGTCAGACCGGTCTCTTCCCGCACCTCCCGCAGAAGACAGTCCTCCGGGCTTTCGAACCGCTCAAATTTTCCGCCGACGCCCACCCATTTGTCGTGGTTGTAGTCGTCCTGCTTTTTGATGCGGTGCAGCATCAGATAGGCGTCTTCCCGTTCCAGATAGCACAGGGTCGTGCTGAAGATGGGGTATTCCGGATTCAAAAATGCTCCTAGATTCATGGGAGTTTCTCCTTTTTGCACAGAGTGTTTGGGTGAAGCTTCTCTCAGCAACGAGCTACGGCTCCGAGGGAAAGTTGTAGGGAACGCATTCATGCGTTCCGTTGTCTCCCCATAGATGGCGCTTTCCTGCGGAACGGACAAGTCCGTTCCCTACAACCCTCTCCGTCAAACCCTACAGGTTTGCCAGCTCTCCCAAAGGGCGAGCTTCATGCGATAAAACCGTTTAGCGCCCTCTTTTCCTAGAAGAGAATTCTTTCCAAATCGACGAAAAAGCTCCCCCTTTCGGGACCGACTTCCCCCGGTCGGGGGAAGATGGCGGAGCCAAAAAGGGGAGCTGCTGGCAACACCGTCAGGCGTTGACTGAGAGGGTCAAAACAATTCAAGCTTTCCGGCTTGCCCTGCCTTTTCCGGCGTTGTTCAGCTTGCGCACCAGGTCGTTCTGATGCTTGCGCTGGGACGGGGTGGGCTGAGGGTCCGGCTTCTCGTCGGCACGCCGTCCGGTCTGGGCGGTATCCGGGTCGATGCGCACCAGATCCCATTCCTGGTTGCCGCCGGCAACGTAGGTCCAGATCTGGGCCTGAGCACCATTGGCGGTGTTCATGCCCACCAGATCGATGTACTTGTCCGCCAGCACGTTGCGGATGCGGGTATGGCCGTTCCGGGTCGGTTCCAGCGTCCAGCACTGGCTCCACCCGTTGGTGCGGCTCCACTGATGCAGCCAGGTGCCTTCCACCACGCCGCCCAGAGCCAGGTCGATCACCTTGCCGGTAAAGCGGTTCTGGATGCGCCAGCGTCCGCCGCCCGCGTCCACGAACTGCCACTGCTGCCACGGATGACCCGCATAGCTCCACAGCTGGATGGCGGCGCCGTTCTCCGTGTTGAAGTCCTTTACTTCCAGCACCTTTCCGTTCGGGGCTTTGATGATGTAGAATTCATTTTCCAATAAGACGACTTGGGATGCCTTCGCCATAGAGCACGACTCCTTTCCACGTTTGGTAGCCCTATTATAGCGTATTTGCGCGGTGGCAACAAGGATGCTTTTCCATAATCTTTTTTCGTTTTCTTGTGCATTTTGTCGCCTTTTAGGAGAGTCTGCGGGTTTGCCGTTCCGGCCCCTGCCGCTTTGCACTCCGGGGCAGAATGTGGTACAATAAACCCACAAGCTCACAGGGAGGGAATTGCTATGACCAACGAAACCATTGAGACCATCCGCAGCCGCCGCAGCTGCCGCGCTTACAAGCCAGACCAGATCACCAACGAAGAGCTGGAAGCTGTGCTGGGGGCCGGCACTTATGCCGCCAGCGCCATGGGCAAGCAGAGTGCCAAGATCGTGGTGGTGCAGGACGCCGCCACCCGGGAAAAGCTTTCCCGCATGAACGCTGCCATCATGGGCAAGGACGGCGACCCCATGTACGGGGCACCCACCATTCTGGTGGTGCTGGCGGATGCAAATGCCAAGTGCGCCGTACAGGACGGCAGCCTTGTCCTGGGCAACCTGATGCTGGCCGCCGCCTCGCTGGGGCTGGGCAGCTGCTGGATTAACCGCGCCAAAGAAGAATTCGAAAGCGACGAGGGCAAGGCCCTGCTGAAAAAGTGGGGCATCGAGGGCGAGTGGATCGGCGTCGGCCACTGCATCCTGGGCTACCCCGCCGAGGAACCTCAGCCCGCCGCACCCCGCAAATCGGATTACATCCTCAAGGTGTGATCCCCGACAGAGTAGGAGAACTATGAAACCCGATTACAAACTGGTCGCCAAGGCCAAATACATCCACACCACCGCCGAACTGGCCGACGAGCTTTGGCACGAGGTCTACAAGCGCTATTACCCGGCCAAGCAGCTGGACGCGCTGGTGGAGCAGCTGCAGAGCGCCGACGCCATCGAAGAGGACATCGACAACGACGTGAACTATTTCCTCATCGTGCTGGGCGGCAAGAACATCGGCTATTTTGCCTGGAAGATGGAGAACACCGCCCTGCACCTGATGCACCTGTACCTCAAGCCGGAATACCGCGGCAAGGCCATTGGCCGGGACATCGTGCTGTCCTGCGAGCGTCTGGCCCGCGGCGAGGGCAAGGGCCGCGTCTGGTGCACGGTCCACGTCAAGGCCCTGCCGGTGCAGCAGTTCTTCAAGGCCCTGCGCTACCGCAATCTGAAGGCCGCCGAGCCGGAAGAAGGCGGCATCCCCCGCAATGAGCTGTTGTTTGAGCACACGCTGTGACCCGCCGCCGTTCTTTTGCAAAAAAGGCATTGAATTTTCCCGCCGTTTGTACTACACTGGTGTAGTGTAATAAAGCGAACTGTTCCCGCAGTCCGCCAGAAAAGGAGAACGCCCATGGCAAAAGATCATCCGACCGGAAAATCCGGCCTGTATCAGGCATTTCTGCAGCTCAAGACCCCGGAAGAGTGCTACCGCTTTCTGCAGGATGTATGCAGCTACTCGGAGCTGAGCGCGATGGAGCAGCGCTACAACATCGCCGAGATGCTGGCAGACAAGTGCATCTACACCGAGATCATGGACAAGACCGGCGCATCCAGCGCCATCATCAGCCGGGTCAGCCGGGTGCTCAGCGCAGACGACAGCGTTCTGCGCGCCCTGCTGGAAGCCGACAAAAACGCGCACTGACCGTTTTCATCCATGCCGCGTGCCCGCTTGGCGGCACGCGGCTTTTTTGTTTCAGGAGGTTTGATTGAAATGAGCAAAGCTGTTGTCTTTTTCGCGGAGGGCACCGAGGAGTGCGAGGCCCTTCTTGTCGTTGATCTGCTGCGCCGGGCCAAGGTGGAGGTGACCGTGGCCAGCGCCACCGGCAACCGGGCCATTACCAGCAGCCACAAGGTGCACATCCTCGCGGATGCCCTGGCCGAGGACATCGATTATTCGGACGTGGACCTGGTGGTGCTGCCCGGCGGCATCCCCGGCACCCCGAACCTGGCCGCCAACAAAACGGTCACCGACACCTGCGTTTCCTTTGCCCGGTCCGGCAAGAAGGTCGCTGCCATCTGCGCAGCGCCCAGCGTGCTGGCTTCCCTGGGCCTGCTGGAGGGCAAAAATGCCACCGCTCACGCCGCGTTCCAGGACAAGCTGGCCGGCGCCAAGGTACTGGACACCGAAGTGGTCGTGGATGGCAATATCACCACCAGCTACGGCCTGGGCGGTGCCATTCCCTTTGCGCTGGAGCTGGTGCGCCAGCTGGCGGGCGAGGCCGAAGCCGACCGCATCCAGAAGGCCATTGCCTACCGGCACTGAGAGGAGGGCGGTTGTATGCGCTTTGTCACCTGCCGCCTGCCGGACGGCGTAGAAGATCCGGCCATTCTCTCCCCGGACGGCACCCAGGTCTGGCCCCTGAGCTGGCTGGGCCTGTCCTATGAGACCCTGTCCGATGCCATCCCCTTTCTGACCCCGCAGGTGCGCATGGGTCTGCAGCTGGCCGTCTCCGGCATCCCGGCCCTGCCGGTGGACGCCGTGGCGCTGCAAAGCCCCATCCCCTGCCCCGCCCAGGACGTGGTGTGTCTGGGCATCAACTACATGGCCCATTCCGATGAAGCGGAAAAGTACTCCGCCGATGCCTTTTCCACCCAGCACCAGGACGCCATTTACTTTTCCAAGCGGGTGACCCGGGCCGTGCCGGACGGCGGCTTCATCGAGGCCCACACCGACCTGGTGCAGAAGTTGGACTACGAATGCGAACTGGCCGTGGTGCTGGGCAAGGACGCAAAGGACGTGCCCGCCGGGCAGTCCCGGGAGTATGTGTTCGGCTACACCATTCTGAACGACGTTTCCGCCCGGGACGTGCAGACCGCGCACAAGCAGTGGTATTTCGGCAAGAGCCTGGACGGTTTCACCCCCATCGGCCCCTGCATCGTGACGGCAGACGAGTTCGAGACCTACCCGCCCCAGCTGGACATCCGCAGTTTCGTCAACGGCGAAAAGCGGCAGGACTCCAACACCCGCCTGCAAATTTTTAATATTGACCATGTCATCCACGAGCTGTCCCAGGGCATGACCCTGAAAGCCGGGACCATCATTGCCACCGGCACCCCGGCCGGCGTGGGCATGGGCATGGACCCGCCGCAGTTCCTGCACCCGGGCGACACGGTGCGCTGTGAGATCGAGGGCATCGGCAGCCTGACCAACACGGTGCGCTGAGAAGTTGGACAGTTTTTCCAAATCCGGAACGGTTTTTCCGTCTGATTGCATGAAAACCCATTTCCGGCACTGCTTTTTGCCGCCCGATGTGCTATACTGAAGCATACGAAATCACGCGGTCTTTGGGCCGCAGCAAAGGGGTAACTGAATCATGAAGGAATACGCATTTGGCATCGACCTGGGCGGCACCACCGCCAAGGTCGGTCTGTTTACCACTGCCGGAGAGCTGCTGGAAAAGTGGGAAGTTCCCACCGACACCTCCAACGCCGGCGAGCACATCCTGGAAAACCTGGCAGCTGCCGTGCAGGGCAAGATGCAGGAAAAAGGCCTGACCGCCGACCAGGTGGAGGGCGTTGGCATCGGCGTGCCCGGCCCCGTGCTGAATTCCCGCATCGTGCCCATCATCTGCGCCAACCTGGGCGGCTGGGGCAATCGCAACGTAGCCGAGGAACTGAGCGCCCTGCTGGGCGGCATCAAGGTCCTGGTGGGCAACGACGCCAACGTGGCCGCACTGGGCGAGATCTGGGTCGGTGCGGCCAAGGGCTGCCGCAGTGCCGTCATGGTCACGCTGGGCACCGGTGTCGGCGGCGGTGTCATCGTGAACGGCAAGGTCATCGACGGTGCCCACGGTGCCGGCGGCGAGATCGGCCACATCACGGTCAACCGCCACGAGACCGCCACCTGCGGCTGCGGCAAGCACGGCTGTCTGGAGCAGTATTCCAGCGCCACCGGCGTGGTCCGCTGCATGAAGAAGCTGCTGGACGAGAATCCGGACACCCCCTGCACCCTGCGCGGTACAGACTTTGCCGCCAAGGACGTCTTTGATGCCGCCCGCAGCGGCGATGTCCTCGCCGCCCGCGAGGTGGACGAGATGACCGACACCCTGGGCATGGCGCTGGCCAGCATTGCCGCCACCACCGACCCCGAGATGTTCATGATCGGCGGCGGCGTTTCCCGCGCCGGAGATGTCCTGTTCACCCCGCTGCGCGAGCACTTCAAGACCTATGCCTTCCGCTCCTGCCGTGAGACCCCCATCGTGGCCGCCACCCTGGGCAACGACGCCGGCATTTACGGCTCCGTCCGCCTGATCGTGGGCGAATAAAACATACCTGATCGCAAAAGAGGCGCTGCCATCCGGCAGCGCCTCTTTTCTTATCCTTTACAGCGTATCTTCTCCCGGCAGCTGGTTCCACAGGCGGTAGTAGACCCCCTGCTTTGCCAGCAGCTCGTCATGGGTGCCGGACTCCACGATGCCCTCTTCGCCCAGCACCAGGATGCGGTCGTAATCCTTGATGGTGGTCAGGCGGTGGGCAATGGTCAGGGTGGTGCGGCCATGGGCCAGCTTTTCCAGGCTCTGGCCCACCAGGATCTCGCTCTCGTTGTCCAGCGCACTGGTGGCCTCGTCCAGGATCAGGATGGGCGGGTTCTTCAGGAACACCCGGGCAATGGCGATGCGCTGTTTCTGTCCGCCGGACAATTTCACGCCGCGCTCGCCGACATAGGTGTCAAAGCCGTCCTTCAGGGCCAGAATGAACTTTTCTGCCCCGGCCAGACGGGCCGCCTCCACGATCTCTTCCCGGGTGGCACCGGGCTTGCCGTAGGCGATGTTCTGGGCCACCGTGCCGCTGAACAGGTACACGTCCTGCTGCACGAT
>CAKSZS010000055.1 GCA_934525845.1 uncultured Faecalibacterium sp.
AATGATATTTATCACTTAAAAGTGTTAAATCTTGTTCGCTCAGCACGCAATCGCTTGCGTCCTGTGTGAATTACTTTGTTTGGAATTGTTTTACGTGTTTTTCCAACACGAAAATAGGTTCCGTTACAAGTTTTTCGATATTGTTCAATTTTCAAGGTCCTGTGCGCCTCAGGTCTTTCGACCGGCGACTTGATTATTTTATCACAGAAGTGATTTTTTGTCAAGCTCTTTTTTCAGAAGCTTTTGAACTTTCTGAACTTGGATGCCTCAGAGTTTCTCAGAACAAACTGGAACTTTTCAGCATCTATTGGTTCTTTTCAAGAGCTTCCTGCTGAGGCTTCAGAAGTCATTCTTTTGTCTCAGCGCTTGGCGCTCAAGTATAATACCACACCCCCATCTTATTGTCAACACTTTCTGACGACTTTTTTCAAGTTTTTTCTTCTGCTGCTGAAACCGTTTCATCTTCCGGAATCCAGGTCTTTCCCGCTCTTTGCAAACATCCCCATCCATTCATTTATCCGTACAGCGGTTGCGGCCACTGCTTGCTCCATTCATTCCAATAAAACGACATATCCCCTGCCCATCCGGCGCATCGCTTTGGGCAGAGGACATTTTCTCAGCGGACTTCCGGGCTTGCTTCCGTCAGCACGAACGTCAGTTCTGCCGTGGCAGCACATTGCCCGTCCACCCAGGCAGACGCTTTGCCGATCCCCACCGGCCCGCGCTGCTCCATCAATTCACAGTGCAGGGTAAGCACGTCGCCAGGAGTGACCTGTCTGCGGAAACGGGCGTTTCTGATGCCGCCGAAGAGAGCCAGTTTTCCTTGATGTTCAGGTACACTCAGCGCCGCGACAGCGCCGGTCTGGGCCAGTGCTTCGAGAATGAGCACGCCTGGCATCACCGGCTGATCTGGAAAGTGTCCGTTGAAAAACTCTTCATTGCGGGAAACGCACTTGCGGCCGATGGCCCACTGGCCCGGCTCGTAGTCCAGGATGCGGTCCACGAGGGCAAAGGGGTAGCGGTGGGGCAGGATCGCTGCGATCTGCTCACTGGCCAGCGCGTTGGGCGTTTCGCGCACGGTACGGGGTTCGGCCATGGCTCACTCCTCCCATCTGCGCAGGGCAATGCAGGCGTTGTGCCCGCCAAAGCCCAGACTGTTGCTCAGTGCGTAGGTCATGTTCTGGGCGCGGCCCACGTTCGGCACATAGTCCAGGTCGCACTCCGGGTCGGGCTGCGCGTAATGGATGGTGGGCGGGGCAAACTGGTCCCGCAGGGCCAGTGCCGTGAACACGGCTTCCACGCCGCCCGCGCCGCCCAGCAGGTGGCCGGTCATGCTCTTGGTGCTCACGACGGTCAGCTCCTTGGCGTGCTCCCCGAACACCGCGTGGATGGCAGCGGTCTCGCAGGAGTCGTTCATATGGGTGCCGGTGCCGTGGGCGTTGATGTGGTCCACCTGTTCCGGCGCAATGCCGGCATCGGCCAGCGTCCGCTTCATACAGTCGATGGCACCTGCGCCGCCGGGAGCCGGAGCGGTAAAGTGATAGGCGTCGCAGTTGGCACCGTAGCCCACCACTTCAGCATAAATGTGCGCACCGCGGGCCTTGGCGTGTTCCAGCTCTTCCAACACCAGCACGCCGCTGCCCTCGCCCATGACGAAGCCGCCGCGCCGCGCGTCAAAGGGCAGGCTGGCAGCATCCGGGTCAGTGGCGGTGGAAAGTGCTTTCATGCTGGTAAAACCGCCGATGCCCAGCGGACTGATGCAGCTTTCTGCACCGCCGCAGACCATGACCGGCTCGTAACCGTCCCGGATGCGATGGAAGGCATCGCCTACGGCGTTGGTGCCGCCCGCACAGGCGGTGACCGGACAGGTGCACATTCCCTTCAGGCCAAAGCGGATGGCCACCTGCGCCGCCGCCATATTGGCAATGGACATGGGTACAAAGTAGGGGCTAACCTTTTCCATACCTTTTTCCTCGCCGCGGGTATGCTGTTCCTCGATGGTGGGCAGGCCGCCGATGCCGCTGGAAAGGATGCATCCGATGCTTCCCCCTTCGGTTTTGGTGTCAAGACCGCTGTCGGCAATTGCCTCCCCTGCCGCGGCCAGTGCCAGCAGGGTAAAGCGTGCCATCTTGCGAGCTTCTTTTTTGTCCACGACCGTTTCCGGGTCAAAGTTTTTCACTTCACCAGCCAGTTTACACTTGAAACCGGTGGGTTCAAATTGTGTAATAGGGCCGATGCCGCATTTGCCAGCCTTGGCAGCGGCCCAGCTTTCGGCTACCGTATTGCCCAGCGGGTTCACGGTGCCAAGGCCGGTGATCACGACTCTGCGTTTTTCCATGTGAGAGTTCTCCTTTTACATTGCCATGCCGCCGTCTGCACAGAGCACCTGCCCGGTGAGATAGCTGCTTTGTTCCGCGGCAAAGAACGCCACGGCGTTTGCCACATCCTCCGGTCTGCCTGCACGGCCCGCCGGGATACCCTTTATCATCCCGGCGCGGACAGCTTCCGGCAGAACAGACGTCATATCCGTTTCGATGAAGCCGGGGGCTACGGCGTTCACCGTAATATTCCGCCCAGCCAGCTCCCGTGCCAGACTTTTGGTCAGCCCGATCAGCCCAGCCTTGCTGGCGGCATAATTGGTCTGACCCGCGTTGCCCCGCAGAGCCACCACACTGCTCAGATTGATGATCCGGCCCCAGCGTTGACGCACCATGCCGCGGGCAGCTTCTCTGCAACAGAGGAATGCCCCCTTCAGGTTCGCGTTCAGCACGGCGTCAAAATCTGCTTCGGTCATGCGTAAGATCAGGTTGTCCCGGGTGATGCCCGCGTTGTTCACGAGGATATCCACCCGGCCAAAGGTGTTTACGGCTTCCTCAAAGAGATGCTTGCAGCCTTCGGCGGTGGAAACATCGGCCTGCACGGCTGCAGCGTTTGCCCCTTCGGCTTTGCACAGAGCCGCCGTCTCAGCGGCAGCGGCTTCGCCATGGCAGTAGTTGACCACCACATTGCAGCCCTGCTTTGCCAGGGCGATGCATACTGCCCGGCCGATGCCCCGGCTTCCGCCGGTAACAACAGCGGTACGGATGATCTTTTCTTCGCTCATTGTTCTTCCTTCCATGCGTTCAGGACTGCATCCAGCTGCTCCGGCGTCTCTACGGATGCGCAGACCATGCCGGGCAGGGTCTTTTTCACAAAGCCTGAGAGGGCGCTACCCGGGCCGACTTCCAGAATATGGTCTACGCCCAGCTCTCCCAGACGGCGCAGGGTGTCTTCCATGTAAACACTGCTCTGCACCTGCCTGACCAGCAGGGCTGGGATGCTGTCGTTTTCGGACATTTCGCGGCCAAGGCAGTTGAACAGCACCGGCACCTGCAGGGTGCCAAAATGTTCTGCTTCAAACCGCTTGGCGAGAGCATCCCCGGCGGGGGCCATCAGCTTTGTGTGGAATGGGCCGCTGACCTTGAGCGGGATGCAGCGGCGTGCACCGGCGGCTTTTGCCAGCTCGGCAGCTTTGTCTACCGCTGCTTTTTCGCCGCCGATGACCAGCTGGCCCGGGCAGTTGTAGTTGCAGATCTGCACACAGCCCAGATCCACAGCCTGCGCACAGCAGGCGGCAAGGGTCTCCCGGTCCAGGTTCAGCACCGCGGTCATGCCGCAGTCGATGCCTTTGGCGGCGTCGGCCATGGCCCTGCCCCGGTATGCGGCCAGTTCAATGGCCTGCTTTGCGGTAAACACCCCGGCGGCTTCCAGCGCGGAGTATTCGCCGAGGGAAAGCCCGGCCACGAAGTCCGGCTGTACGCCTTTTTCGGCCAGCACGGCGGTCACGCCGCAGGCAAAGGCCACCATGCAGGGCTGGGTGTATTCGGTCTGGTTCAGTACGCCGTCCGGGTCGGCAAAGCAGACGCGGTGCAGGTCAAACTCCAGCTCTGCACTGTCGAATGCCGCCCGGAAGGCGGGCGAATTTTCATAAAATTCTTTGCCCATGCCGGGGTGCTGGGCACCCTGACCGGCGTATAAAACGGCAAGTTTCATTGAGTCTGCCTCCATTCGGTCACAAGTTCATCCATCAGCTCCCGGACGGTGTACATCCGGCTGAGCCTGCCCACGTTGTCCCCGCAGAAGAAGAGCCCTTCCTCTACGTTGCCCTTCACGGCTTCAATGAGTGCGTGGGTGATGCAGTAGGGCACTTTGGCGGGGTCGCAGGTTTTCAGGCAGCGGGCGCAGTGCTTGGGCGGGAAGTGTTTTCCTTCCGTCAGCGCCTGCACCAGCGGCGTGTTCAGCGCCCGGCCCGGCATCCCCACCGGGCTGTGGATGATGCGCACATCCTCAGGGCCTGCATTCAGCAGAACGTCTTTGTACCCCTGCGATGCATCGCACTCGGATGTTGCGATAAAGCGGGTGGCAAGCTGAACGCCTGCGGCACCCAGGCGGGTAAAGTGGGCCATGTCGGCCCCGGTGTAGACCCCGCCCGCCACAAACACGGGGATGGAGTGGCCGAACTGTGCTTCGTAGGGCTTCACCTCGGCCAGCACCTCCGGCAGGATCTCGTCCAGCGTTTGGCATTTGCCAGCCAGCAGGTCGGCTTCGGCAAAGCCGAGGTGCCCGCCTGCCTTACAGCCCTCGATCACCACAAAATCGGCGGTGCGACCGAACTCCTTGGCCCAGCGGCGCAGAATGAGCTTTGCCGCCCGGCCGCTGGAAACGATGGGCGCAATGGCCACGTCCGGCGTGTTCACAAGGCCGGGCAATTCCAACGGAAGCCCCGCGCCGGACACCACGGCATCCACGCCCGCTTCCACTGCGGTGCGGATGGCGGCGGCATAGTCCTGCGTGGCCACCATGGCGTTGATAGCCACCATGCCAGCGCCCTTGGCGATCTGCTTTGCCTTTTGGATCTCTGCCGCCAGAGCACGGTGGTTGGCGCTTGCCGGGTCGCGGGCAAAGTCCGGTTCCCGGTAGCCCGCATCGGCGGTGGAGATGCACCCCATGCCGCCGCAGGCCGCCACGGCCCCGGCCAGCCCGCCGAGGGAAACGCCCACGCCCATGCCGCCCTGTAAAATGGGTACGGACAGGCCCTTTTTGCCGAGGGTCAGCATTCCTCGTTCAGCGCACGGATGCGCTGCCTCCCGCTTTCGTACAGGTCGGCCAGGATGTCAGCCACCGGGCGCACCTCATGGAGCATTCCAGCCACCTGACCGGCCATCAGACTGCCGGTGACGGTATCGCCCTCAAACACGGCGCGGCGTAAGCTGCCCAGCGTGAACTTTTCCAGTTCCATCTTGTCGGCCCCGGCCTTTTCCTGCCGGACGTACTCGCGGCTCATGCGGTTTTTCAGCACCCGCACGGGGGAGCCGCCGATGCGGCCGGTCACGATGGTGTCGCTGTCCTTGGCCTTGAGCAGGGCGGCCTTGTAGTTTTCGTGGATGGGGCACTCCTCACTTACCAGCAGGCAGGTGCCCACCTGCACGCCGCAGGCACCCAGTGCCAGCGCTGCCGCCAGCTGACGGCCATCGGCGATGCCGCCCGCCGCAATGACGGGCACACTTACTGCGTCCACCACCTGCGGCACCAGTGCCATGGTGGCCATTTCGCCCACATGGCCGCCGCTCTCGGTGCCCTCCGCGATGACGGCGTCGATGCCCAGCGGTTCCAGGTGCTTTGCCAGCACAGCGGCGGCGACCACGGGGATCACCTTGATGCCTGCGGCTTTCCACATAGGTACATATTTGCCCGGGTTGCCTGCACCGGTGGTGACCACCTGTACACCTTCCTCCACGATGATCTTTGCAAATTCATCGGCCTGCGGGTGCATCAGCATGATGTTTACGCCGAAAGGCTTGTCCGTCAGCTGCTTGCAGCGGCGGATGTTCTCGCGCAGGGTGGCGGCGTTCATGCCGCCGGCCCCGATGATGCCCAGCGCACCGGCGTTGGAGCAGGCAGCGGCAAACTCGCCGGTGGCAATGTTGGCCATGCCGCCCTGAATGATGGGGTACTTGATCCCTAAAATTTCGTTCAGTAATTTCATAGATTTATCCTATCGGTAAGCGTCCTCGCCCTCTTCGTTGCTTTCGGTGACAAATTTCCCCTTTTGTCGCTGCGCGACATCCTCCCTCAAAAGGGGAGCCTTTGACAAAACCGAAAAGTTTACCGTACTGCCAAGGGCTCTCCCTTTGGGAGAGCTGTCGAGCCGCGCGAGACTGAGAGGGCGAGCCCGTTTGCCGAACATGATTTTATTCTTTGTATTGCAAAATCGCTCCGCCCCAGGTCAACCCGCCGCCAAAGCCGATGCAGGCCAGCAGCTGGCCGGGCTTCAGCTGGTTGCTCTCGGCCAGCTCGTTGAGAGCCACCGGAATGCTGGCAGCGCTGGTGTTGCCGTGGCGGTCCATATTTTTATAAAACTTGGCCGGATCCGCCTGCAGTGCTTTCACACAATGGTCAATGATGCGGCTGTTGGCCTGATGACAGATTACCCAGTCCACCTCGTCGAGGGTTCGCTGTGTTTCGTCCAGCACGGTGTGCAGACATTTGGGCAGCGCGTCCACCGCGAAGCGGAACACCGCTTTGCCGTCCATGGTGATGGGGGCAGAACCGTTCCGGTCCGGCCCACCGGCGTGCAGGACGTCGCTGCCCCGGGCCCCCATCGTGAGGGCAAAGGGGGTGTCGGCCAGCCGGAAGATGGCCGCGCCCGCGCCGTCGCCAAACAGGACGCAGGTGGAGCGGTCGGCGGGGTCCATCAGGCGGGAAAGGGCTTCGCACCCGATGACCAGGGCGTACTGCCCGCCCATCGTGGCCAGCAGGCCCCGCGCCACGCCCATGCCGTAAAGAAAACCGGAGCAGGCCGCGTTGACGTCCAGCGCGGGCCGGTTTTCCGGCAGGCCCAGCGCCGCCTGCACCTGACAGGCCACACTGGGGGTGGCGTCCGGGGCGGACAGGGTAGCGCAGACACAGCACCCGATGTCCGCCGGGGCAAGGCCGCTGCGCTGCAGCGCCTGCTTTGCGGCGGCAATGGCCAGCGTGGCGGCAGATTCTGCTTCCGTGCACCAGTGCCGGGTGCGGATGCCGGTGCGGCTGGCGATCCACGCATCGCTGGTGTCCACCATGCGGCTCAGTTCTTCGTTCGTGACCGTCCGGCCCGGCAGTGCCCCGCCTGTGGCGAGCAGCTGGAATCCCTTCATGCGTTCCTCGTTTCTCCGATCTGACGGTATTTTTTGTAGCGCTGGTCGGCCAGCTGCCGACCATTCATGCGGCACAGTTCTTTCAGCTGCCGGCGCAGGGCCGCATCCAGATGTTCAAACAGCGCCGCATGGCCGCGCTGGGCACCGCCTGCCGGCTCCGGGATCACTTCTTCCACGATGCCGTCGTTGTAGAGATCCTGCGCCGTCAGCTTCATCATCTCACAGGCTTCGCCGCTGCGGGAGGCGTCCTTCCACAGAATGCTGGCGAACCCCTCAGGACTCAGCACAGAATAAACTGCATTTTCCAGCATAAGGATGCGGTTTGCCACACCCAGGGCCAGCGCCCCGCCGGAAGAACCCTCGCCGGTGACCACGGCGATCACCGGCACGGTCAGGCCGCTCATCTCCATCAGATTGCGGGCAATGGCTTCGCCCTGGCCGCGCTCTTCGGCATCTCTGCCGGGGTATGCGCCCGGCGTGTCGATGAAGGTGATGATGGGCCGGCCGAACTTTTCCGCCTGTTTCATCAGCCGCAGGGCCTTGCGGTAACCTTCCGGCCCCGGCATCCCGAAGTTGCAGGCCAGATTTTCTTCCAGCGTGGAACCTTTGCGGTGGCCGATGACGGTCACCGGCATTCCATGGAACCGGGCCACACCGCCCAGAATGGCAGCGTCCTCTTTGCACTGGCGGTCGCCCCGCTGCTCGAAAAAATCCGTGAACAGTGCGGAAATCGTCTCGTCAATGTGGGGGCGCTCCGGATGCCGGGCCAGAAAGACCCGATCCTCCGCGGTCAGCGGGCCGCAGGAACGCAGGATCTCATCCTCTTCCACGGCCAGCTCGGCCAGTTCCGATGCATGAGCGGTGAGGGCGTCCATATCATCGCCGCTGCCTTTCAGCGCGGAGATCTGTGCGTCCAGCGGAGCCAGCTGCTCCAGAATTTCTTTGATCATTCGTGTTTCCCTCCGGCATGAAGCTGCAGGATCTGGATCAGGGTGTCCCGCATCTGACTGCGCGGCACCACCTGATCCACAAAGCCGTGCTCCATCTGAAACTCACTGCGCTGGAACCCGGCGGGCAGCTTCTCGCCGATGGTCTGCTCAATGACGCGCGGCCCGGCAAAGCCGATGAGCGCCCCCGGCTCCGCCAGCATGATGTCGCCCAGACTGGCAAAGCTGGCGGTCACGCCGCCGGTGGTGGGGTGAGTCAATACACTGACGTACAGCCCGCCTTTTGCGGAAAAACGCTCAATGGCCGCGCTGGTCTTGGCCATCTGCATCAGGCTGAAAATGCCCTCCTGCATCCGGGCGCCGCCGCTGGCTGAAAAAATGACCAGCGGCAGGTGCTTTGCGGCAGCGTACTCAATGGCGCGGGTGATCTTGTCGCCCACAGCCGTGCTCATGCTGCCCATAAAGAACCGGCTGTCCAGCACAGCAGCCACACAGGCCACCCCGCCGATGCGGCCCGCCGCGGTCACAACCGCTTCGTGCAGGCCGGTCTTGTTCTGGGCTGCGGCAAGCTTTTCGCTGTAGCCCGGGAAGTGCAGCACATCCTGCGGCGCAAGGTCGGCGTCCAGTTCCCGGAAGCTGCCGTGGTCCAGCACCAGGCTGAGCCGGTAATACCCGCCGATGGGCATATGGCAGCCGCAGTTGGGGCAGACGTACAGACTTTTCATCCAGAGGGTGCGGGTCGTGCGGCGGCCGCACTGTCTGCACTCCATAAACTGTGCCTCGTGCCAGACAGCTCCGGCATCCCGCTTGGCCTTCAGCTGAAAGGTGCGTTCCCGCATCCGGCCGGGGAACAGGTCTCGGATATCGTTCATTGTTTTTTCCTCAGATATGCGCGGTGATGTAGTTGTAGATATCGCCCACGGTTTTCAGATTTGCCAGTTCCTCGTCCGGAATGGACACGCCGCAGGCATCTTCCAGCGCCATGTTCAGTTCCACCGCATCCAGACTGTCGGCCTCGAGATCCTCGGTCAGGCTGGCTTCCATGGTCACCTTGTCTTCCTCGCAGTCCAGGGTGTCAACCACGATTTTCTTCATTTCTTCAAACGTCATAGCAGTGTTCTCCTTTTGGTTCGGTTTTAATTATCTAAAAATATTGAAGTTTCTTGCGAACACGACCATTATACCCGATTCGTCGGATAAGTCAAGAATAATAGTTAAAATATTTTATCTTTTACAATTCTGACACACTTTTCTTCCTTTTATATAGGTTCCTCTGGGCACGACTCCTCTGCAGCAGGCCTTTTCTTTCCGAGGAGGACTCTTCCGAACCGCTGGAAGGCAAAAAAAGAAAAGGTGTGACCGAAGTCACACCTTTTCTCACGGATTGCGGGAACTTTCGCCGATTCTGTTTTCAGAGATCCCTGCCGTGTTCCCTTTGTTCTGCCGGATCCGATCCTGTGGGATAAACGCTCAGCGGATCTCGATGCCCAGCTTGAACTTCAGGTTGCCGAGGATCTTCTTGACGGCACGCTCCACCTCTTCGGCAGAGACTTCCTTCTTCGGGTCGGACAGAGACAGGCTGAAGGCCATGCTCTTCTTGCCCTCGCCGAGGTTTGCGCCGCGGTAGATATCGAACAGCTTGACCTCGCTCACCAGCGGGCTGGCCTTCTTGATGGTCTCTTCGATCTCGCCGCAGGTAACGGCCTCGTCGCAGACCAGTGCCAGGTCGCGCTTGACCGGTGCATAGGGGCTCAACGGCTGATAGCGCAGCTCACCCTCCACACAGGACATGAGAGCCTCATAATCCAGCTCTCCCAGATAGATGTTCTGGCTGTCCTTCTGGTCCTTGGCGATCTCCAGTTCGGCGTTGATCTCATTGGCCAGCTTGCCAAACACGCCCAGACGCTTGCCGTTGCAATACACAGCGGCGCTGATGCCGGGGTGCAGCCAGGAGGTGGTCTCGCGCTTGTACTCGAAGGTCAGGCCGAAGCAGTCGGCCAGCGCTTCCAGCGCACCCTTGACGGTAAAGAAATCCTCCTCCGGGCCAAAAGCACCCAGGCACAGGGTCTGGCGCTCGTGGGGATGCTCGTTGATGGGCAGTTCCTTGGCCAGATAGACCGGAGCCAGCTCGAACAGACGGCCCTCGGCGTTGCCCTTCTTCAGGTTGTCCACGATGACGTTCAGCATGGAGGGAGCCAGCAGGGTGCGCATGACCGACAGGTTCTCGCTGATGGGGTTCAGGATGCGGATGGCCTTGCGGGCTTCATCCTCTGCCGGGATGTGCAGCAGATCGAACTCTGTGTTGGAGTAGAAAGCCAGAGTGGATGCCTCATAGAAGCCCTGGGCCGCCAGCAGACGCTTGGTCTTGAGCTGCTGCTTCTGGTCGTAGTTCAGGCCGCCGTTGGTCACGGCAGCAGTGTTCAGGAAGGTGGGCACGATGTGGTCGTAGCCGTACTCGCGGATGACTTCCTCGGCCAGATCCGGGAAGCTCTCCACGTCCTCACGGTACAGGGGGGCAGACACGTCCCAGCTGCCGTCCGCCTGCACGTCCACGGTGAACTCCAGGCGCTGCAGGATGTCGATCATGGTCTGGTCGGGCACGGTGATGCCCAGCACGCCGCAGATCTTGGCCGGGGTGGTGACGATGTGCTTGCGCTCCAACGGGCGGCCATCGGTCAGGTCATATTCCAGCGTAGTGATGTCGCCGCAGTCCAGCTCCTGGATCAGGTGCAGGGCACGGGCCAGGCCCAGCTCCGGAGAGTGGCGGTCCACGCCCTTCTCGTAACGGGCAGAAGAATCACTGTTCTGGCCCAGAGCGCGGCTGGTCTTGCGCACGCAGTCGCGGGCAAAAGTGGCACACTCGAACAGCAGGCTGGTGGTGTTTTCGTCCATGCCGGAGTTGGCACCGCCCATGATGCCGGCCAGTGCCACCGGCTTCTCGGCGTCGCAGATGACCAGGTTGTTGGGGTTCAGGGTGAACTCCTTCTCGTCCAGTGTGACGATCTTCTCGCCCTCGTGGGCACGGCGCACGTCGATGGTGCGGCCTGCCACCTTGTTCAGGTCAAAGGCGTGCATGGGCTGGCCCATTTCCAGCAGGGTGTGGTTGGTGATATCCACCACATTGCTGATGGAGCGCAGGCCGCACAGCGCCAGATGGCGCTTCATCCAGCGGGGCGATTCGTCCATGCGGATGTTGCGGACGTAGTGTGCCATGTAGCGGGGGCACAGGTCAGGAGCTTCCACCTTGACGGTGATCGGCTCGTCGGCATCGCAGACGGTCTTGTAGTCCATGGCAGGCATATGCAGGGGCTTGCCCAGAATGGCGGCCACCTCGCGGGCGATGCCCAGCACGGACTGGCAGTCCGGACGGTTTGCGGTGATGGAAATATCAAAGATGTAGTCATCCAGACCCACCACCGGGGCAATGTCGGTGCCTGGGACGGAGTCCTCGGGCAGGATGAGCAGGCCGTAGACCTCGGAACCCGGGAACAGGTCATCGTTCAGGCCCAACTCCTCACCGGAGCACAGCATACCGTTGGATTCCACGCCCTGCATCTTGCGGGCCTTGATCTTGATGCCGCCGGGCAGGGTGGAGCCATCCAGCGCAGCGGGCACGCAGTCGCCCAGCTTCATGTTGGCAGCACCGGTGCTGATGCGGATATCATGGCCGTAATCGCCGCAGTCCACCACGCACTTGGTCAGGTGGGTGCCCTCCTGCTTTTCCATCTCCACGATCTTACCGACGACTACCTTGCTGATGCCGGCATCCAGCGGGATCAGCTCTTCCACTTCAAAGCCGCAGGAGAACAGCTTCTCCTCCAGCTCCTGGGCGGTAACGTCGATGTCTACGTATTCTTTTAACCAACTGAACGGTACTTTCATTGTTTGTTCTCTCCCCTCTTATTCGTGGAACTGCTTGAGGAACTGCAGGTTGTTCTCGAACATCAGGCCGATGTTGTTGATGC
>CAKSZS010000056.1 GCA_934525845.1 uncultured Faecalibacterium sp.
ATCGAGGAGCTGGCCGACAAGCTGGGTCTACCGAAGGAGACCTTTACCGCTACGGTGGACCATTACAATGAGCTGGCTGCCAAGGGCGAGGACGAGGACTTCGGCAAAGAGAGCTACCGCCTGTCCAGCTTGAATCAGGCACCCTTCTACGGCGTCCGTCAGGCCGGCGGCTACCTGATCTGCACCATGGACGGCATCCAGATCGACGACAATATGCACGCCATCGACCACGACTTCAAGGCCATTCCCGGTCTGTATGTCATCGGTGACATGAGCGGCAATTACTTCTCCGGCAGCTATCCCTGCCTGATGGCAGGTGCCGCCGCAGGTCGCAGTGCTACCTTTGGCCGCCTTGCCGGTCAGAACGCTGCCGCAGGCATCTGATTAAAACGTTTTCCTTCTCTTCTAATGATATCTGCACCAGAAAAGCCGCTCCGGGCAAGCCGGGGCGGCTTTTTGTGCTGCTTTTTTTACAGATGCTCCCTGTACCGTATTACCGGTTGAAACGTTCTGATTTGCGGCAGCTGGAAATAGACTGGAATGACGCACACCACAACCAAGCAAACCGAAAAGGGGGATCCTATGGCAAAAACTTCTTTTATCCTGCACGAAAAATTTCATTCCGAGACAAACCAGCAGCGCCAAGAACGTTTTCAGAAAGAATTTGAACGATACATCGTTGACAGGCTGTCTGCTGCCGATCCGGCAAAGGCCCGCGTCTGACAGGGCATCCCTGCAACGGTGCAGAGCATGAAAGCAGCGATTTATTGCCGCCTGAGCAAAGAGGACGAAACCAAAATCGGCGAATCGGAAAGCATCCAGAACCAGAAGTCGATGCTGATCCAGTACGCCATTGAGAAAGGATTTGATATTTACCAGATTTATTCGGATGAGGATTATTCCGGCATCGACCGGAACCGTCCGGCGTTCAGGGAGATGATCCGGGCTGCCAGCGAACACAGGTTTGATGTGGTGCTGGCAAAGACCCAGTCCCGTTTTACCCGGGATATGGAGCTCGTGGAAAAATATCTGCACGGGAAGTTTATTGAATGGGGCATCCGCTTTATCGCCGTGGTGGATCATGTGGACACCGACGATACCGCCAACAAAAAGTCCCGGCAGATCAACGGGCTGATCAACGAGTGGTATCTGGAGGATCTGTCCGTCAATGTCCGCTCGGTGCTGGACCACAAGCGGAAGGAGGGGCAGTACATTGCCTCCTTTGCGCTGTACGGCTACCAGAAGGACCCGGCGGTGAAGGGAAGGCTCCAAATCGACCCGGAGGCAGCGGAGGTGGTAAGGCGGATCTACGCCATGACCCTGCGCGGCGTGGGAGCCCACAAGATCGCACAAATTTTGAACGAGGAGGGGGTGCCAAGCCCCACGGCGTACAAACAGCAGAACGGGGAACGCTACCACCTTACCCCAAAAACGCCCTGTAAGTCGTTGTGGAGCAGCGGAACTGTCTACCAGATGCTTCATAACCAGACCTATGCCGGGGATCTGGTGCAGGGACGGCACAAAAAGGTGAGTTACAAGTCCAAGCGGACGGTCTGGCTCCCCAAGGCCCAGTGGATCGTGGTGGAGAACACCCACGAAGCCATCATCGACAAGGATACCTACAACACCGTGCAGCAGATGATGCAGCGCCGCACCCGCAGCGGTGCCGGCGGTATGATCCATCCCTTGGCGCGGAAGGTGGTGTGCAGCTGCTGCGGCTGCATCATGGAGCAGACCGCCCGTCCGCCCAAGGCAGACGGCACCCGTGTGCGCTATGTCCGCTGCCGGATGCACCAGCGCGCGCCCAAGCGGTGCGGGAACAAGACCTGCACCAATCTGGATGACCTGCAGGAACTGGTGCTCCAGCGCATCCGGGAATATGCAGAGGAATACTTTGACCCGGAAAAGATGGAACTGCCCCGGCGGGATGACCCGGTGCGGCAGTGGGAGCAGGCGAAGCACAGTGAACTGAAACGGCTGAAAAGCGAGGCAGAGCGGCGGCGTAAAGCCATGCAGCAGCTGTATCTGGATAAGGTGTCCGGGCTGGTCGATGCCGTTCCGTTTTCAGAGATGAACCGGGCGTTTGGGGAGGAAATAAAAAGTGCGGAAAGCCGCATCCGTGGCTTGGAAGCAGAACTGGAACGGCAGCGGGACAGCAGCGAGCCCCGGGATCAGATGCAGCAAGTGAGGCAGCTTTTGCAGCTGTCCACCCTCTCCAGAGAACTGGTGGTGCTGCTGGTGGACAGGATAGTGGTGGAACCGAAAAACACTGGCGAAAAGTGCCAGAAAGTAACGATAGAATGGAACTTTTAAAAATGGAGCCCGGCTGGCACAATGGTTGGTTTATGATGCCCGGCCCAGGTGGGGTATACCTCGCTGGAGGCGACATTGGCGATATAATCCCGGAAGGACACGGTCACGTTGCGGGCAGAAGCGGCCGGTTTGCCCAGATGCACCGTGATGTTTTTGGGGATGATCACCTTGTCCAGCACCCGGGGCGTGCAGTTTTCCACCGGCTGTGCACCGCTGCCGCCGCTGCCCGCAAACAAAGGGTGCGGCGGGATGACGATGGGTGCGTCCGGGATGTCTTTGCCTTCCTCCGTGACCGGAATCATCGCAGGCTGTGCCAGCGTTATCTGCCCGGCAAAGATCTGGATGCCCTCAATGCGCACGGTGCGGTAGCCGGATTTTGCGGCGGTCAGGCTGACAACGGCGTAAGGGCGGATGGTGTTGTCCTCGTCCAGCGAGAGGGTGCAGGCGGGGGCTTCAACGGGGATATCGGCGGCGCTGCCGGTCGCATCGGTGATGCAGTGCAGGGTAAAGCCGTCCCCCTGCACCGCAACGGTCACCCCCTCCATGGGGGCAGACTGGCGGGCCGCAAAGGTCTGGATGCGGAGAGTTCCGGTGTTTTTCATGGAGATACGCTCCTTTGCTGGTAAAAGTATGCTTCTGCCCCAGCGTATTCCGTCCGGCACCCGGGCGTGCATGGCAATGCACACCGCAAATAAAAAAGCCGCCCGAAGGCGGCAGGGGAGAAAGGGTTATTTGGCGCTGTCCTTGGCAAGGGCGGCGTCGATATTTTTTTGCAGAGCGGCAAGGTTTTCTTCCTTGTCGATGCCGCCAAGCAGGGGCTGCCCCACAACGTTGCCGTCCCGGTCAAAAACGTAGGTGGTGGGGAAGGCCATGATGTTCAGTGCAAACTTGCCGGCCTCACTGCCGGAGGCAAAGTAGATGTTGCGGTAGCTTGCGCCCGTTGTCTCCAGCAGTTTTTTGGCGGCATCGATGCCCTGCTGGTTGCCGTCCAGCGTCTCGGTGTTGATGCCGATGACCTCACCGCCCTGTGCCTTGACCTTCTCGTTCAGGGCGTTCAGGTCGTCCAACTCCTCCACGCAGGGCTTGCAGCCGTTGAACCAGAAATTCACCACCGTAAAGGCGTTGCCTGCAAACAGGCTGTTGTCCACCGGGTTGCCCTCTAAATCGCTGCCCTCAAACTTGGGGAAGGCGTTGCCCTGTGCGGCGGCACTGGAAGCGGCATCCTCTGCGGGGGCAAGAGCGGCGATCTGCTCCTCGATGGCACGAATCTTTTCGGCATCTGCGGTCAGGGTCTTGTACTCCTCGTCCGAGAACTGGTCTTTTGCCTTTTCCACAGCGCTGAGCAGAAAATCGCCGTAGTTGGCGCTGATCGTGGTTTCGGTCACGTTCTTGTCCATAGAGGCGAATACCTTCTCCCACAGGGCATCGTTTGCGGAAAGGATCTCGTTTTCCTCGGCCAGCAGCTGCTCCTCGGTTTTGCTTTCTGCTGCCGCAGAGGAAGCGGCAGAAGAGGATGCAGAAGATGCAGAAGATGCGCCCTGCCCGCAGGCGGCAAGGCTGAAAGCCAGCACAAGGCTGAGCAAAAGTGCGGTTACACGGTTGAGCTTCATGGTTTTACTCCTTTGTGGTTTCGGTATTTGATTGGTCCCCCAGCCCGAACTTGTACTGAATGGCGTCCGTGGGGCAGGCTTTCATGCACATCCCGCAGCGGATGCATTCGGCGTGGTTGGGGGTCTTGGTAATGTCTACGTCCATCTTGCAAGCCTTTGCACAGGCTCCGCAGGAGACGCATTTGTGGGTGTCTACGCGCATCTGGAACAGCGAGACCTTGTTCAGCAGCGCATAGAACGCGCCCAGCGGGCACAGCCACTTGCAGAAGGGACGGTAGAACACCACGCTGCCCACGATGACCGCCAGCAGGATGCAGGCCTTCCATGTGAACAGCTTGCCCAGCGCAGCGCGGATGCCCGCATTGGTCAGGGAGAGGGGAATGGCACCCTCCAGCACGCCCTGCGGGCAGAGATACTTGCAGAAGAAGGGGTCGCCCATACCCAGCTCATTGACCGCCAGCAAAGGCAGCAGCACCACCATGACCAGCAGCACCGCATACTTTAAATAGCGCAGCGGCTTCAGCTTTTTGGTGGAAAGCTTGGGGGATGGGATCTTGTGCAAAAACTCCTGAAACCACCCGAATGGGCAGAGGAAACCGCAGATGAACCGCCCCAGCAGCACCCCAAAGAGGATGAGGATGCCGGTAATGTAGTAGGAAAAGCGGAACTTGGAAGAGCCAACCACCGCCTGGAATGCTCCCACCGGACAGGCACCGGCCGCGCCCGGGCAGGAATAGCAGTTCAGCCCCGGCACGCAGACGTGCTTTCCGCCGCCCTGATACAACGTCCCTTTGGCAAAGTTTGGCAGGTGGAGATTGGTCAGCAGGGTAGCCCCGGCTTGTATAAAGCCCCGGAAGCGGGCAAGGGGAGAAAGCTTTTTCTTTTTCTTATCCAATGCCCACACACTCCATACACAGCCGGATGGCTTTTGAAAATACGGTGTCTGCCTCGCCCCGCCATAAGCCGAACAGCAGCATCAGAACCCCGGCGGCCAGCAAAAGCAGCTGCGCCTGTTTTTTTGTCATGAACATCATAGCCTCCTGTTGTTTGATGGCATCAGTATACACCATGCGGGATAAAATCTCTGCTAAGAAAATCTTAACACGAATCTTAACACCGTCTGCTATAATCTGTTATAATGAAGAAAAAAACGCAATTTTTATGGGAAAGGTGGAAAACAAAGATGCGTCTTTTGGTGGTAGAGGACGAGCACTCCCTGCGGGAGGATATTGCCCGAAAGCTGCGGCTGTCCGGGTACGAGGTGGATGCCTGTGCAGACGGCGAGGCCGCGCTGGAGGCACTGGCAGCAGAGCGGTACGACCTTGTACTGCTGGACCTCAACCTGCCCAAGGTGGACGGAATGCAGGTGCTGCGCACCCTGCGCCGGCACGACCTTGAGACCTGTGTACTGATCTTATCAGCGCGCAGTGAAATCGCAGATAAAGTGGAGGGGCTGGATGCCGGGGCAAACGATTACCTTTCCAAGCCCTTTCACCTTGCAGAGCTGGAAGCCCGGGTGCGCAGCCTGACCCGGCGCAAGTTCATCCAGCAGGATGTCTGCCTGTGCTGCGGGCGGCTCAGCTTCAACACCCGCAGCCGCGTTGCCACGGTGGACGGCCAGACCCTTGCGCTGACGCGGAAGGAGAGCGGCGTACTGGAATATCTGCTGCTGCATCAGGGACGCCCGGTCAGTCAGGAAGAGCTCATCGAGCACGTCTGGGATGGCAGTGTAGACAGCTTCAGCAACTCCATCCGGGTGCATATCTCTGCCCTGCGCAAAAAGCTGCGGGCGGCGCTGGGCTACGACCCCATCCGCAACCGCATCGGGGAAGGCTACGAGATCGGAGGCGAGGCACAATGAAGCGTTTGTCCCTGCAATGGCGCATCACCCTGCTGACGGCGCTGCTCATCGCCTGCGCCTGCGTGTGCATGAACCTGCTTTTATACCGCACCGGCGTTACCGGCATGGATGCCCTCAACGGCTTTATGATGCAGTACCAGCCCGGCAGTGCGGATCCGTTGACCATCGAGATCCCGCAGGAGGAAATGTCCAGTCTGCTGGCGCATTTTTCGCAGGAAGTCTACGATGCAAAGGTGGTTTTTGGCCGTAAAGGCTGGTGCATCACCGCCGTGGTCACCATCGTCAGCGCTGCCATCGCTTATTTTGTCAGCGGCAGAGCGCTGAAACCGTTACAGCAGCTTGCGCAGCAGGCGCAGCGGGTCGATCAGGACAGCATCGCCACCGCCCGTCTGGACGAAAACACCGTGCAGGAATTCGGGCAGCTGAGCCGGTCGGTGAACCGGATGCTGGATGGTCTGGCGCAATCCTTTGAATTGCAGCGGCAGTTTGCGGGCAACGCCGCCCACGAGCTGCGCACCCCGCTGGCTATTTTGCAGACGAAGCTGGAACTGTTTGCAGAGGAGCACCCGGCCATGGACGCCGAGACCGCCGGGCTGATCCGCTCTCTGCGGGAGCAGCTGGACCGCCTGACCGCTCTTGTGCGCACTTTATTAGAGATGAGCAATCTGCAATCAGTCTCCCGCACCGACCAGATCGCCCTTGCGCCGCTGGTGGAGGAGATCTTGACCGACCTGACCCCCCTTGCCCAGAAAAACAATATCTCTTTGCAGCAGGACTGCGAGGAACTTGGCATGGTGGGCAGCGATGCGCTGATCTACCGGCTGGTGTTCAATCTGGTGGAAAACGGCATCAAGTATAACCGCCCCGGCGGTGCGGTGCGCGTCACCCTGCGGCAGGAAAAGCAGGCCGCGGTGCTGCGCGTTGCAGATACCGGCCCGGGCATCCCCGCAGACTGCCGGGACAGCATCTTCCAGCCCTTTTTCCGGGTGGATAAATCCCGCAGCCGGGAGATGGGCGGCGTGGGGCTTGGCCTTGCCCTTGTGCGGGAGATTGCCGTGCTGCACGGCGGCAGTGTGACCGTGGAACGCAGCAGCGAAAACGGCACTACCTTTGCAGTCACCCTGCCGCTGGCACAGCCCTGCTGAAACTGGGCGGACTGGGACTTTATTTTTGGCACACGGGGGAGTATACTGGAAGCAGAAGACCCCGGAAAATAAGAAGGACAGAGGAGATACTGAAAATGCAGGCAACCATTCACAACGAATTTCTGACCCTGACCGTGGACACCCACGGTGCAGAGGCTGTCAGCCTGAAGAACGCCGCAGGCGAAGAGCTGCTGTGGCAGGCCGACCCGGCGGTGTGGAAGCGCCACGCCCCCATCCTGTTCCCCTGGACGGGCAAGCTGCCCGGCGGCACTTTTGAGGCAAAGGGCAAGAGCTACAAGGGCGGCCAGCATGGCTTTGCCCGCGATGTGGAGCATACCCTGCTCAAGGCCGAGGGCGATACCATCCAGCTGGAACTGCGGGCCGATGACGCCATCAAGGCCGAGCGCTTCCCCTATGACTTCGTGCTGGTGAGCACCTTCCGGCTGGATGGCAGGACCGTGCACCACACCCTGACCGTGCAGAACCCCGGCACCGAAGAACTGCGCTTCGGCATCGGCTATCATCCGGCGTTCCGCATCCCCTTCGATGACAAGCACACCACAGAGGACTATGAGTTCCGCTTTGACCAGCCGGAAAGCCCGATGATCCTGGACGCCTACCCGAACGGCCTGCTGACCGGCAAATGCCGCTATGAGTGGAAGAACCAGCGGGCTATCCCGCTGACGGATGACCTGTTTGCCAATGACAGCTTCTGCATGGCCGGCCTGCGCACAAAGACCATCGGCATCTACGAAAAGGACACCGGCCGTCATGTCGTGTGCAATGTGGAGGGCTACCCGTATAAGCTCATCTGGTCCGCGGCGGCAAAGCCGGTGCGCTTTGTGTGCATCGAGCCGTGGCACTCCCTGCCCGGTGCGGAGGTGGACCCGCAGGCCTGGGAAGAACGTGCCGCGGCCGCCTGCCTGGCCCCCGGTGAGGAGTGGGCAACGACCCTGAGCACGACGTTTGAACGGTAAAAACTCCGAAACGAAAAAGCTGTTGCTCTGCTGAAAGTTCAACAGGACAACAGCTTTTTAAGCAGTAACCCTCTCAGTCATCGCTGCGCGATGCCAGCTCTCCCGAAGGGAGAACTTTATTTTAGGAAACCGTAAGATGCAAAAAGCTCCCCTTTCGGGACCGACTTCCCCCGGCCGGGGGAAGATGGCGGAGCCAAAAGGGGGAGCAGCTGGCAAACCCTTGCGGGTTTGACTGAGAGGGTTTGTCTTTTACACAAAAATCCCGGAGCACCGCAAGTGCTCCGGGATTTTTGTTATGCAGTCAAAGCAAAAGAACCTGCTTAGTACGCAACGCCCCAGTAGACCATGGTCTTGGCGGGCTTGCCGCAGCAGGGGCACACGTCGCTCAGGTGCTCCTGCTCGAAGGGCATGCAGCGGCTGGACAGGCCAGCTTCTTCCTTCATCTTCATCTCGCAGGCCAGGTCGCCGCACCACATGGTCTTGATGTAGCCGGTGTTGGCCTTGGCCAGCTCCTTGACCTCATCCATGGTGGTGGCAGCCCAGGTGCGCTTCTCGCGGTTCTCGAGGGCACGTTCGTACAGGTCCTTGCGCAGGGCCTCCAGCTGGGCGGGAATGGCGGTCTCCAGCTCGTCCAGGCTCACGAACACCTTCTCGCGGGTGTCGCGGCGCACCAGCACGCACTGGTTCTTCTCCAGATCCTTGGGGCCGATCTCCAGGCGCAGAGGCACGCCCTTCATTTCCCACTGGGAGAACTTCCAGCCGGGGGCGTTGTCGCTGTCATCCAGCTTCACGCGGGCGTACTTGCTGATCTTCTCGGCCAGCTCGGCAGCCTTCTCGGAGACGCCGGGCTTGTGGGCGGCAATGGGCACCACCACCACCTGAATGGGGGCAATGGCCGGGGGCAGGATCAGGCCGTCGTCGTCGCCGTGGGTCATGATGATGGCACCCACCAGACGGGTGGAAACGCCCCAGCTGGTCTGGTAGGGGTGATGCAGCTGGTTGTCGCGGCCGGTGAAGGTCACGTCATACGCCTTGCTGAACTTGTCGCCGAAGTAGTGGCTGGTGCCGCTCTGCAGGGCCTTGCCGTCCTTCATCATGGCTTCGATGGTGTAGGTGGCCTCGGCACCGGCAAACTTTTCCTTGTCGGTCTTGCGGCCCTTCACTACGGGGATGGCCAGATCCTGCTCGCAGACGTCTGCGTAGCAGTTCAGCTGCTGCTGGGTCTCGGCCTCTGCCTCGGCGGCAGTCTCATGGATGGTGTGGCCTTCCTGCCACCAGAACTCGCGGCTGCGCAGGAAGGGACGGGTGGTCTTTTCCCAGCGCACGACGCTGCACCACTGGTTGTACTTCATGGGAAGCTCGCGGTAGCTGTGCAGCACGCGGGACCAGTGGTCGCAGAACATGGTCTCGCTGGTGGGACGCACGGCCAGACGCTCTTCCAGCTTGTCGGAACCGCCCATCGTGACCCACGCCACCTCCGGCGCGAAGCCATTGACCAGTTCGCCTTCCTTCTGCAGCAGGCTCTCCGGGATCAGCACAGGCATGGCCACGTTCTCATGGCCGGTAGCCTTGAACCGGGCATCCATGTCCTTCTGGATCAGTTCCCAGATGGCCTGGCCGTAAGGGCGCAGAATGATGAAGCCCTTCACACTGGAATACTCCACCAGCTCTGCCTTGACGCAGATGTCGGTGTACCACTGTGCGAAGTTGTCTTCCTGGCTGGTGATCGCCTGCACGAGCTTCTTGTTGTCTTTTGCCATTTTTCTTATATCCTCCCAAGGCCGTGCGCCAAACGTCTCGCGTTCCGCACGAACCATAATGAAAGCCCCGCCCACGAGCGGCGGCCGGGTGCCGCGCTGCCAAGGCGGGGCTTTTTCCAAAAATCAGTTTTCCTGGGTGTGGCTGTCCACGAAGTTTACCACATCGCCCACGGTGCGCAGAGATTCGATGGCGTCATCCGGAACCTCAATGCCGAACTCGTCCTCCAGCGTCATGACCATATCTACGATGTCCAGGCTGTCGGCCTCAAAGTCGCTCATGATGTCGCTCTCCATCGTGATCTTCGAAGGGTCGATGTCCAGCTGTTCTGCCAGCAATGCGCGGATTTTTTCAAACGTATCCATACCTGCGGTCTCCTTTTTGCGGTTGTTTTGCTTGCGTGTACAGCCTGCCGTGCGCGGATGCCCCTGGGGGACATCCCAGCTGAAAGCGGCGCGGCTCGTGCTGCTGTACAAAACGCTCTCTTTCTTTATATCCCAAGGTTTGCGCATTGTCAAGACCTGTTTTGTCCCGCGGCCGTTTCCGCGCAGAAAAAATACCGCGAAACCTGCTTTTCTGCTTGACAGAAACGGGCAAGGTTCTTATCATTATAGGAGAACAGTTTATGGGGACTGACCGTCAGCCCCAAAGGAGATCGGAACATGAAGCTTTCATTTACAAAAATGCAGGGCTGTGCCAACGACTACATCTATCTGGACTGCCGCACCGCCGGTGTACCGGAAAACATTGCAGCGCTTGCACAGAACCTGTCCCGGCGGCATTTCTCCATCGGTGCCGACGGCATCATCTGCATCTGTGCGCCGGTGACTGCCGGGGCGGATGCCATGATGCGTATTTTCAACGCCGACGGCAGCGAGGGAAAAATGTGCGGCAACGGCATCCGCTGTGTGGCCGAGTGGCTGTACACCCACGGCACGGAAAAGCCGAAGCTGGAGATCGACACCCTGAGCGGCCTCAAGACCATTGCCCGGATGGGCGAGGGTCTGTGGCAGGTGGAGATGGGTGCTTACAGCACTCTGCCTGCTGATCTGCCCGCCGTGAACATGGGCGAAGGCCCGCTGGTGGATAAGGCGCTGACCGTGGAGGGCAGGACCTGGCAGGTGACCTGCATCAGTGTGGGCAATCCCCACTGCGTCACCGTGGTGGAGGATGTGGACCGCCTGAAGCTGGAAGAGATCGGCCCGGCGTTCGAGCACCACGCCAACTTCCCGGAGCGCATCAACACGGAATTTGTGCAGGTGATCGACCCCACCCACCTGAAAATGCGGGTGTGGGAGCGCGGCAGCGGCGAGACTTGGGCCTGCGGCACCGGCACCTGCGCCACCGTGTCGGCCCTGACCGAACTGGGCATCTGCCCCGCCGGGGAAGATGTGCACGTCCAGCTGCGCGGCGGTGAGCTGACCATCCGGGTCCTGCCGGGCCAGCAGCTGCTGATGACCGGCGCGGCGGAGACCGTGTGTGAAGGCAGCGTGAACGTGTAAACGAGAACCCTCTCAGGCCGCTTCGCGTCCAGCTCTCCCAAAGGGAGAGCTGGCATTGCGCAGCAATGACGGAGAGGGCGAGCCATCTACAAAGATAAAGCGAGGGAAAGTATTATGAAAATGAACAAACACTACAACGAGCTGAAGGCCAGCTACCTGTTCGTGGACATTGCCCACAAGGTGGCAGCCCATCAGGAAGCACACCCCGAAAAGGAGATCATCCGTCTGGGCATCGGCGATGTGACCCAGCCGCTGGCCAAGTGCGTGGTCAAGGCCATGCACGATGCTGCCGATGAGATGGGCACCAAGGCCGGCTTCCACGGCTACGGCCCCGAGCAGGGCTATCCTTTCCTGAAGCAGGCCATTCAGGGCTACTACGCCGGCCGCGGCACCAAGATCGAGGAAGATGAGATCTTCATCTCCGATGGCGCCAAGAGCGACCTGGCCAATGTGCTGGGCCTGTTCGACGTGGACAACACGGTGCTGGTTCCGGATCCCGTGTATCCCACCTATGTGGATGACAACGTGACCGACGGCCGCAAGATCATCTACAGCCGTACCAGCCAGGAGAACGGCTTCCTGGGGATGCCGGACGAGAACGTCAAGGCAGACATCATCTACATCTGCAGTCCCAACAACCCCACCGGTGCTGCTTACACCCGTGACCAGCTGAAGCAGTGGGTGGATTACGCCAAGAAGAACGACGCCATCATCCTGTACGATGCTGCCTATGAGTGCTTCATCTCCGAGGGGGATCTGGCCCGCAGTATCTTCGAGATCGAGGGTGCACGCGAGTGCGCCATTGAGATCTGCTCCTTCTCCAAGATCGCAGGCTTCACCGGCACCCGCTGCGGCTACACCGTGGTGCCCAA
>CAKSZS010000057.1 GCA_934525845.1 uncultured Faecalibacterium sp.
GCGGCTTGCGAGCCGCCGCCCTGTTCGACCCCTCGTCCGGCGCTAAATAAAAAAGACTCTCAAGCCTGAGCTTGACTGCTTCATCCCGGATCGACATTCCTGCCGGTTGGGACCCGCGGGCTAAACAAAGCCCCACTGGGGCTTTATTTGCGGCTTGCGAGCCGCCGCCCTGTTCGACCCCTCGTCCGGCGCTAAATAAAAAAGACTCTCAAGCCTGAGCTTGACTACTTCATCCCGGATCGACATTCCTACCGGTTGGGACCCGCGGGCTAAACAAAGCCCCACTGGGGCTTTATTTGCGGCTTGCGAGCCGCTGCCCTGTTCGACCCCTCGTCCGGCGCTAAATAAAAAAGAGTCTCAAGCCTGAGCTTGAGACTCTTTTTTATGCCGCCGACGGGGGTCGAACCCGTACTCTGTCTCCAGAAAGGGATTTTAAGTCCCTCGTGTCTGCCAATTTCACCACAGCGGCCCGATGACCCGGCTTACAAGGGCCTGCTGCTTCGGCGTATGCCAAAGAGCCGGGAATAACAGGCGTCGATTCTATGAATACCGCAAGCGCAGAACGCAGTTCGTGAGGAGACGCAACAGCCTTCCGTTTACGCGCTGCGGAACAAATCCATTTTCCTGCCGTTCCTGCATCGAACGGCGTAATTTATGATACAATAAACCCTGTCATTTGTCAAGGTTTCCCCCGGTGTTTACACCTTGCCGCCGTGCAGTTCGGCGTACATCCGGGCGCGGCACTCTGCCACGGCAGGGGTCATATTGACGTAGTGCTTGTGCGGGCACTCCAGACGCAGTTCGCTCTCCCAGGTCTCCTCGGTGAGCTGCTTGGCAATGTACGCCTTCTTCTCCGCAATGGAGGGCAGCTCAATGGCCAGCTGGCCGTTCAGGATGTGCGGCACCAGCAGCGGCTTGACCGCGGTGGGCGTAATGGTGACCGTGCGCTCGATGGCATCCGAGTCCAGATTGACCATGGTGACCGGCTTACCGGCCTCAATGACCTCGCCATCCATGGCGATCAGGTCGCACTGTGCCTGACCGTTCTCGTCGTAAAGACGCCACGGCATCTTCTTGCCCGGGATGATAGCCTTGCTGGCGGAATCCGAGCACTTCATTTTGGGGGTATAGCTGCCGTCCGGCTGCTTGACCGCCACCAGCTTGTACACACCGCCGAATACGGGGTCCGAAGCGGAGGTGATGAGGTTTTCGCCCACGCCGTAGGAGTCAAAGTGTGCGTGCTCGTACAGCTCCATGTTGGCGATCTTCTTTTCGTCCAGACCGTTGGAAGCCACCAGCTTGATGTAGGGCTTGCCGGCTGCATCCAGCGCCTTGCGCAGACGCTTGGAGCCGCGGGCCAGGTCGCCGGAATCGATGCGGGCGCTCTTGACACGGCGATTCGGATCATCGGGGTACTTTTCGATCAGGTAATCGTCCAGCTTGATGAGGTTGGGCAGGCCGCTCTCCATGATATTATAGGTATCCAGCAGCAGGCTGACCGAGTCCGGATAGGTATCCGCAAACGCCTTGAAGGCGTCAAACTCAGTCGGGAAGAACTCGATGAAACTGTGTGCCACGGTGCCCACAGCCTTAACGTCCGCGCCGAACTTCATCTCGGCCAGGCAGTTGGCCGTACCGATGCAGCCGCCCAGCACGGCGGCATAAGCGCCATCGTTGCCGGCGCTCTCGCCCTGGGCGCGGCGGGTGCCGAACTCCATGACGTTGCGCGGGGTATGGGTGTTCAGACCGGTGACACGGGTGGCCTTGGTGGCGATCAGACTATGGAAGTTCATGGTCTGCAGCAGGTAGGTCTCGATGAGGATCGCACCCACCAGATCGCACTCAATGCGCACCATCTGCACGTGCGGATAGCACACGGTGCCTTCCGGCAACGCATACATATCGCCCTTCCAGCGGTAGGTGCTCAGATATTCGCAGAACTCCTCGCTCATGCCCTTGGTGCGGAGCCAGTGGATGTCCTGCTCATTGAAATGATAGTTCAGCAGAAAACGGGTCAGCTTGCGCTGGCCGGCGCTGATGGAATAACCCTGATTGTCCGGATTCTTACGGAAGAACATATCGAACACCAGCGTGGTGTCCTTGAACCCATGCAGGAACAGGCAGTTCGCCATGGTGAATTCGTAAAAATCCACCACCATTGCAGGGTTGTCGTAGTCCTCGTCCGGGATATAAGGCACAACCTTGATTTCGTCCATGAAAGTTTTCCTCTCTTCTTTTCCCCGGCGCTGCCCGCAGGCCGCTGCCGTTCCCTGGCCTGCCGCCCGATTTTTGCAGGCAGAAGGCACGCTTGCCCTGTCATGACAGGGTGTTTCTAACATGATAACACCATTTGCTTTCCGGTGCAAGTGTTTTGGAAAAATCCAGGTCAAATTCCGGGACATCGCCAGCAAAAAAGGCCGTCCATGCGGAATGCACGGACGGTCTTTGCAGATCTGGAACAGATTAGCCGTTGATGATGTTCGGGGTGGCGTTCTTCAGCACAACGTCATGGCTGCCGCCCTCCACGATGGAGGTGGAGGACACGACGGTCAGCTTGGCCTTCTGCTGCAGCTCGGGGATGGACAGGGCACCGCAGTTGCACATGGTGCTCTTGACCTTGTACAGGGTGGTCTGCACGCCGTCTGCCAGCGGGCCGGCGTACGGGACGTAGCTGTCCACGCCTTCCTCAAAGCTCAGCTTGGTGGAGCCGCCCAGGTCGTAGCGCTGCCAGTTGCGGGCACGGTTGGAGCCTTCGCCCCAGTACTCCTTCATATACTGGCCGTTGATGCGCACCTTGTTCGTGGGGCTTTCGTCGAAGCGGGCAAAGTAGCGGCCCAGCATGACGAAGTCGGCGCCCATGGCCAGTGCCAGGGTGATGTGGTAATCGTGGACGATGCCGCCGTCGGAGCAGATGGGCACATAGATGCCGGTCTCCTTGAAGTACTCGTCACGGGCCTTGGCGACCTCAATGACCGCGGTAGCCTGGCCGCGGCCGATGCCCTTGGTCTCACGGGTGATGCAGATGGAGCCGCCGCCGATGCCGATCTTCACGAAGTCTGCGCCTGCCTCGGCCAGGAAGCGGAAGCCCTCGGCGTCCACCACGTTGCCGGCGCCCACTTTCACGGTGTCGCCGTAGTGCTCGCGGATCCAGCCGATGGTGCGGCTCTGCCACTCGGAGTAGCCCTCGGAAGAGTCGATGCACAGCACATCCACGCCGGCTTCCACCAGAGCGGGCACACGGTCGGCGTAGTCGCGGGTGTTGATACCGGCACCCACCACATAGCTCTTATTGGCGTCCAGCAGCTCGTTGGCGTTCTTCTTATGAGAATCGTAGTCCTTGCGGAAGACGATATACTTCAGGTTGCCTGCGGCGTCCACCAGCGGCAGGGTGTTGATCTTGTTGTCCCAGATGATGTTGTTGCAGTCGTGCAGGGAGGTATTCTCCGGGGCGGTGACCAGTTTCTCGATGGGGGTCATGAAGGTGGTAACGGGGGCGTCATCCGGGGTATGGTTGACGCGGTAGTCACGGGATGCCACGATGCCCAGCAGCTTGCCGTTAGGGGAGCCGTCCTCCGTGATGGCGATGGTGGAATGGCCGGTGCGGGCCTTCAGCTCCAGCACATCGTGCAGGGTAGCCGTGGGCGCCAGGTTGGAGTCGGACACGACGTAACCGGCCTTGTAGCTCTTGACACGACGCACCATGGCGGCTTCATTCTCAATGCTCTGAGAGCCGTAGATGAAGGACACACCGCCCTGCCGTGCCAGTGCAATGGCCAGCTTATCGCCGGAGACCGACTGCATGATGGCGCTGATCATGGGGATGTTCATTTCCAGAGGGCACGCTTCCTGCCCCTTGCGGTACTTGACCAGCGGGGTCTTGAGGCTGACGGCGGTGGGGACATTCTCTGCAGAGGAATAGCCGGGAACCAGCAGGTACTCGCCAAAGGTGCGAGAGGGTTCTTCGTAGAAATAAGCCATAGTCAAACTCCTTTTCTCTTCGCGTGTCGTAAACGGATCACATCAATATCTTTCACGTTTGCTGCTTCTAAATTGATTGTATATACTTTACCACAAAGCCGGCCGGAATACAAACCCCAGCGGCAACAAAGTTTGGAACTGTCCGCTTGCGAAAAACAGACAAAATGGCGCAAGGTCATACTTTTCTTGCCGAAAAGCCCGGAAAAGAACGTTTCTGCCGATGCAAAAAAGCTCGTCTGAAGCGTTCCAGACGAGCCTTTTTGCACACGAAGCGGAATATCGCCTGTGCGGCACATGGATCGCAGCTGTGAAGGAGAACAGCCGGAGGAGGAGAACCTGTGCCCGATATTCCTATAAACAAGAAGAAAAAGATTTCACACACAGCAGGGTGTCGCGCCCTTGCTGTAACCATATTGTAACTCTTTTGATACCTTTTTGCAATACCTTTTTGTCACTTTTTTGTAATTTCTTTTGTGAACTTTTTATGACCGGTTTCTGAGGGACTTTGAAAGCCCTCACGCTCCAAACACCAGATAGCACTCAAAGCTGGTCCGTCCTTCGTGGCGGCCCACCACATACCACCCCTCGGCAGAGGGCGCATAGAACACCTCCATGCTCTGCCCCAGCGGCACTTCGCGGTGGTAGCTCACCGATGCAAACCGCAGCGGGGCCTGCTTCACCACCTCCAGCGGCAGTGCATCGCAGGCGATGTCCAGATAAAAGGCATTGTTGATGTGGCCGTTCAGGTCGCACTGCGAGTAGCGGGCAGTCCACTCCCCTGCCCGTGTCACCTCTTTGCACTTATGCAGGTGCAGGTCCATCCCGCCGTCCACAGTCTCGTTCCAGAAGCCTTCGGTGGTCCAGGTAGGTTCCCGCATGATGTGCCCCGTCTCCAGATTGACCAGGATCCAGCGGCAGTCCACTTCTGCCACGACTGCTCCGGCTTCGTCCACTGCCGTGGTGATGCGCTTGATGGCCCCCCGCTGCATCCGCTCGGCCCGGGTGGTCAAAGTCAGGGTCTCATGCCGCCGGGGCGGACGGTCGATGCGCAGCGCCTGCTTGCCCACCAGAAAGGCCACCCCGTGGTCGTGGAAGAACTGGTCATCCATGCCGAAGGCGCGGGCGTGATCCGCCGACACCTGCTCCACATAGCGCAGAAGAGCGCTAGGCTTGAGCAGACTGCGGAAATCCGCATCCGCATTCTGCACAAGCGCGGTCTCAATGTAGTGATTGGGTTCCATACTGTATCCTCTCTTACAAAAAACAGGCTGTGCAGTTTCCGGCACAGCCTGTGGTTCAATACTGATTGCGGGCTTTCCTGCGCAGTTTGCGCCAGATGTTGAAGCAGGCCAGCGCCACCATGGCTGCCAGCAGCGACAGGAACAGCAGGCTGCTGCCGCCCTCATCGTAGCTCTTCATCTCGCTCCACTTCACGTCCAGTTCGCTGTTCACATCGTCGTTCAGGGCGGTGAACACCTTTTCCTTGGCGGCTTCCTCTTCCGGCGGATAGGCGATCTCGCTCTCCTTCAGCTCCTCGTCCAGCACCTCCCATACAGCGTGCATGGGGGTGGTGTAGCCGATGTACTCCGAGTTGGCCTTGCCGATATCGGTCTCGCACATGAAATTGATGAACATTTCGGCAGCTTCCTGGTGCTCGCTGGTGGCCGGAATGGCCATGCAGTCCACCGACAGCACACTGCCCTCTTCCGGGAAGACCCAGGCCAGATCCGGGTTATCGTCGATCATGGTGATGGCGTCGCCGGAGTAGTACACGCCAACGGCTGCCTCACCGCCGATCATTTTATCAAAGATCTCATCCATGACGTAGGCCTGCACCAGCGGCTTCTGAGCCTTGAGTTCTTTCACCACCTCGTCCACTTCTTCCGTGGACTGGGGGTTGATGTCATGGCCGCTCTTGAAGGCCGCAATGGCGTAGGCATCGCGGCTGTTGTTGAACATCAGGATGTTGCCGGCATACTGGCTGTCCCACAGGTCCGCCCAGCTGGTAGGCGCTTTGTCCACCATGGTCTTATTGTAGATGATGCCGGTGGTGCACAGCATATACGGCACCGTGTAGGCATTCTGCGGATCGTAATCCGGGTTCACATATTCTTCGTCGATCTTTTTGAAATTGGGAATGTTGTCATAGTTCAGGGGCTTGAGCATCCCTTCTGCGATCATCTTGGCCACCATGTAATCCGACGGGATCACCACATCGTAGTCCGCCGCACCGGATTTCAGTTTGGCATACATGGACTCGTTGGAGTCGAAGGTGGTGTAGTTCACCTTGATGCCGGTCAGCTTTTCAAAGGCGCTCACCACATCCACGCTGTCATCCGAGCCGTTGGAAATGTACTCGCCCCAGTTGTAGACGTTGATGGTCACATTCTGGCCCTTGAAGCGGGTCCAGTCGTAATCGTCCGACACCGCGACATCGTCTGTGACCTCGATGGTGCCCGCCGCAAAGGCCGGCATCGCACAGCCAAGCGTCAGGATCAGCGTCAGCAGCAGAACAGCAAAACGTTTCATCACACGTCCTCCCCTCTCAATGCCCGCTGGTCACGGCGGTAATTGCGGCTTTCCATCGCGTTGGACGCCAGAATGATGCACAGGATCACCACGAACATGATGGTGGACAGCGCATAGATCTCCGGGCTGACCTTCTTGCGGGTCATGGAATAGATGGCGATGGGCAGCGTTTCCACAGTGCCGCAGTTGAAGTAGGAGATCATGAAGTCATCGATGGAGTAGGTCAGGCAGATCAGGAAAGCCGACAGGATGGCGGGGCTGATCTCCGGCAGGATGACCTTGAAGAAGGCCTGCTTGGGGTCGCAGCCCAGATCCAGCGCCGCTTCGTACAGCTTGATGTCCAGCTGCTTGAGCTTGGGGCTGACGTTGAAGATGACGTATGGCACGTTGAATGCAATGTGCGCGATGAGCAGCGTCGGAAAGCCCATGATGGTATCCGGCAGCCAGGAGACGCCGTCCGCAAAGCGCTGGTAAGCCACGAACAGCAGCATCAGGGAGATGCCGGTAATGATCTCCGGGTTGACCACCGGGATATAGGTGATGTTGGTGACCAGCAGACGGCTCTTGCGGCTCATGGACGCGATGCCCAGAGACGCCGCCGTGCCCAGAACCGTGGCAATGACCGCGGACAGCAGCGCCACCTCAAGAGATACCCACAGTGCGTGCAGAATGGACGCATTGTGGAACAGGCTGCTGTACCACTTCAGGGTAAACCCGGTGAACAGCGAATAGCCCTTGCTCTGATTGAAGCTGAATACGATCATGTAGGCAATGGGCAGGTACATGAAGCAGAAGAACAGGATGACGTAGACGCGCTGCATCAGGCGCAGATGTTTTGTTTTCATCAGGACACGCCCTCCATTTCATCTTCATCAAAGCTGGACGTAAAGCTCATGCACAGCAGCACGATGATCATCAGCACCAGGCTCATGGCAGAACCGACGTTCAGGTTGTAGCTGTTGCCCAGGAACTGCATTTCGATCAGGTCACCGATCAGCAGGTTGGAGCCGCCGCCCAGCATCCGGCTGATGACGAAAGTGGACACCGCCGGAACGAACACCATGGTGATGCCGGTGCTGATGCCGGGCACGCTCATGGGGATAAGCACCCGCAACAGGGTCTTGGTGGTGTTGGCCCCCAGATCCTGGGCGGCCTCCACAAGGCTCTGGTCGATCTTGGTCATGCTGGTGTACAGCGGCAGGATCATATAAGGTACATAGTTGTACACCATGCCCAGCACCACTGCACCGGAGGTGTTCAGCATATTATAAGGGCCAAGACCAAAAACGCCCAGCACAGCATTCACCGGGCCGTTGATGCTGAGCAGGCCCATCCACGCATAGGTGCGCAGAAGGAAGTTCATCCACATGGGCAGCATGACCAGCATCAGCATGATGTGCTGTTTGTTCACCCGCAGACGGGACAGGAAATAGCCCACCGGGAACGCCAGCACCAGGCAGACCACCGTGGCAATGAGCGCCAGCAGCAGGCTGCGGGCAAACACCGAGCCGTAGCCGCTGATGGAAGTCAGGTTGTCCAGCGTAAAATTCCCGCTGCCATCGGTGAACGCATAGTACACCACGATGAGCAGCGGCACCACCGTAAACAGCACCATCCATACAAAGTACGGATAGGCCAGCTTCTTATCATAAATCTTCATTGCAGGCTCACCCCTCCGAACGCGCCATGATATGGATCTCGTTGGGGCCGATGCGCATTCCGATGGTCTCACCCGGCGTACAGGCACGGGTGGAATGGATCAGCCACTCGCGGCCCTCGCACTCCACATGCATTTCAAAGTGCACGCCCTTGAAGATGACGTCGTTGACCACGCCCACCAGCTGGCCTTCCACCGGGGAGACCACCTCGATGTCCTCGGGGCGCACCACCACCTGCACGCTCTGCTCGCGGGCAAAGCCGCGGTCCACGCAGGGGAAGTCCACTCCGCCGAAGGAGACCAGGAAGTCTCTGTGCATCACGCCGTCCACGATGTTGGAATCTCCGATGAAGTCCGCCACAAAGGCGTTCTTCGGCTCGTTATAGATGTCCTCCGGGGTGCCGATCTGCTGCACCTTGCCGCCGTTCATGACCACAACGGTATCGGACATGGTCAGGGCTTCTTCCTGATCGTGGGTGACATAAATAAAGGTAATGTTCATCTCCCGCTGCAGGCGCTTGAGCTCCAGCTGCATTTCCTTGCGCAGCTTGAGGTCCAGTGCGCCCAAAGGCTCGTCCAGCAGCAGGATCTCCGGTTCGTTGACCAGGCTGCGGGCGATGGCCACGCGCTGCTGCTGGCCGCCGGACATCTGGCTGATGCTGCGGCGCTCAAAGCCCTTCAGGCCTACGACCTCCAGCATGTTGCGCACCTTGCGGCGGATGGTCTCTTCGTCCATCTTCTTCAGGCGCAGGCCGAAGGCCACGTTCTCGAACACGTTCAGGTGCGGGAACAGCGCGTACTTCTGGAAAACGGTATTCACCGGGCGTTTGTAGGGCGGCACGCCGGTAATGTCCTCGCCCTTCAGCAGGACTTTGCCGGAATTCGGCTCCAGAAAACCTGCGATCAGGCGCAGGGTGGTGGTTTTGCCGCAGCCGGAGGAGCCCAGCAGCGTCACAAACTCTTTGTCATGGATGTCCAGGTTCAGCCCATCCAGAATGCGCTGACCATCAAATTCCACCACGATATCCCGCAGTGAAACGATCACCGAGTTGTCCATTTTTACT
>CAKSZS010000058.1 GCA_934525845.1 uncultured Faecalibacterium sp.
ATCAAATCCGAACATTGGTTCCGCCCGTTTCGCAGGTCGCCCTGCCGAGGGAACGTATTCCATCGCTGTCAGTAATTCTTTCGCCCGGTTCTAAGATCGGACATACTCCGCGGAAATAACCCATCACAGCTATTGCCGGATGACAACCTCCCGCATCTACGCATATCGCTGGCCTGCACGACTTGTATCGCACAAGCCTTTTGCAGCCGAGAATTATTCTATCACACCTTCGTGCATTTGGCAAGTGTTTTTTGGAAAAAAGAACGATTTTTCTTTTTTATTTTCTCTGTTTTGTCAAAGAGCATATTTTCTGTGCAAGATGCACAATCCGTCTTCCATTTTCCGGTGGAAAACCCGTTCCGTCCCGCTGGACAGGGGTAGTATGAGCCGTTTCCCTGTAATTTATACCTATTATATAAGAAGGAACTCCCTCAGTCGCCACAGGCGACTGAGGGAGTTCCTTTATTATTTCTTTTTCAGCTGTTCCGCCAGACCATCCCGGGGGGTGATGTAGACGGTGGTGTACACCTCATACAGTACCATGCCGGGCTTGGCTCCGTTGGCTTTCCAGATGTTCTTCACCTCGGTGGTGTCCACAGCGACCTTTGCGCCGGTGCCCGCCTTGTAGGTGCTGGAATAGATGACCGCCAGCTCTGCGGCTTCCTGTTTTGTGGTGTCCGGGATGTCCTCGCCGCGGCTCATGACCACGACATGGCTGCCGGGGGCTTTCTGCACATGGAACCACAGGTCCTTGCCGCGGGCAGTGTGCAGGGTGAGCTTGTCGTTCTGGGCGTTGTTGCGGCCCACCAGGATCTCAAAGCCATCGCTGGACGTAAAACGCAGGAAGTCTGCCGGTTTCTGGCGCTTGTCCCGCTGCTTGTAGTACTTCAGATAGCCCTGGCTCTTCAGCTCAGCGCGGATCTCGTTGAGGGCTGCTTCGCCGGAAGCGGACTCCACCTCGTAGAGCACCGTTTCCAGGTAGGCGATCTCCTTTTCGCCCTCGGCCAGCAGGTCCACCAGCATCCGGGCAGCGGTCTGCTTCTTCTTGTAGTTCTTGAAGAAGTTCTGGGCGTTCTGGCTGGGGGTGAACCGCAGGTCCAGCGGAATGGTCACCTCTTTGCCCTCATCGTACCAGTTTGGCACGGTGATGCTCTTCATACCCTTCTGGGCCAGATAAAGGTTCGCGGAGAGCAGTTCGCCGTACAGGCGCAGTTTCTCACTTTTGCCGCTGGCGGCCAGCTCCTCCTGCCGCGCCGCCTGCTTGCGGACGGCACGGTCGTACATATTGTGCACGGCCTTGTGCAGTTCCTTGCTCTTGGTGCGCAGGCGTTCGGCACGGTCCTTCTCTGCGTAGTAGCCTTCCAGCATCGCGTTGAAGGAGGGCCATTCCTTGATGGCATAGTCCTCGCCGTACTGCTGCGGGCGGAAGAAGGTGTACTCCACCGGCTTGCCGCTGGGGTCGGTGACGCTGCAGGGACAGCCGCCCTCAGCGTGTAGTTCCTTCAGCTCGTCAATGGCCGCCATCAGCCTGCGCTTCTGATCCTCGGTCAGCTCATTGGCAGGCAGGTGTTCGCCGTCAAAGGCGCGCCAGGCGGCTTCCCGGCAGACCACCGGGCCGACACCGGCCACGGTCTTGTTCAGAGCGTCTGCCACAGGCAGGTCCCTCTGGCAGGCTGCGGCCACAATGGAGGCCGAGCTGACCAGCAGGAAATCCGGGCGGGCCGGTTTGGGCGGCGTGGTGTAGGGCAGGCCCGGCAGCAGCTGCCGGACGTCGCTGTCCTCAAAGTCCACCCGCTTCAACGCATCGATGATCTTGCCGTTCTGCACCAGCACCAGGTTGGAGTAGCGGCCCATCAGTTCAGCGCACAGGGTGTTGCGCACCAGGTCGCCCATTTCGTTGGTGCACTGGAAATCGAAGTAGACGATGCGGTCGCCCGGCTCCATGTGCACATCCAGCAGCTTGCCGCCGGTGAGGTGCTTGCGCATCAGCATACAGAAGGAGGGCGGCGTCTCCGGGTTCTCGAAGCTCTCCTCCGTCAGGCAGACCCGGGCGGAACCGCTGCGTGCCGACAGCAGCAGTGCATAGGTGTCCGTGCGGGTGCGCAGGGTAATGACCAGCTCATCGCGGGTCGGTTCAAACAATTTTGCGATCTTGGCGTCGGTCAGGGTCTCTTTGAGTTCCCGGGCCGTCAGCGCCAGCGTCGCGGCATCCAATGCCATAATGACTTACCTCATTCTATGACGATGATTTTTCTTATTTTAAACGGCCTCGCCCTCTCAGTCTCGCATTCGCTCGACAGCTCCCCCAAAGTGGGAGCCTCTGGCGAAGAGATGAACTTTCCGGTTTTGCCAAGGCCTCTCCCTTTGACAGACTTCCCCCGGCCGGGGGAAGATGTTGCGTGAGCGACAAAAGGGGAACGAGGTGGATGCGACCAGCGGGAGCAGACGGAGAGGGCGAGGCCGCTTGCCTTATCGGACAAGTTCTCTTATTTATCCTTTATAAATAAGTATACGGGTCCTTATTCGCTTCGCTCACCAGCACCTCCAGCTCCGGCAGGGCGGCGCGCAGTTTCTCAGCGACTGCTGCCGTCACCGGAAATTCGGTGGCATAGTGACCTGCCGCAATAAGGGACAGCCCCAGCCGCTTGGCGTCAATGGCGTGGTGGTGGTTTGCTTCGCCGGTCAGCAGGCAGTCCGCGCCCACCGCAATGGCCTCCTCAAACAGGCTTCCGCCCGCGCCGCTGATGACCGCCAGCCGCTTGACCATGCGTCCGTTGTCCACCAGCTTGATCTGCACCGCCGGGCCGTTTTCCGGCAAGTTGCACCGGGAAGCCAGCTCCTTCTGGACCTGGTAGGCCAGGCCTTTCACGGAGTTCAGCTCGATCTCTCCCACCCGGCCGCAGCCGTCGGCAAAGGTCTCCAGGTTCTTCATCCCGAAGATGCCCGCCAGCACCTCGTTGACGCCGCCCTCGGCCGCGTCCAGGTTCGTGTGCATACAGATGGCGGAGATCCCCGCCCGCACCAGCTGACAGGGTACATCCTGCGGGCCGATCTTTTTCAGCGGGGAAAAGATGACCGGATGGTGCGCCACGATGACCTCGCAGTGCTTCCGGGCCGCTTCCTCCACCACTTCGGGCGTGATGTCCAGCGTCACCAGCACCTTTTGCACCGTGCCGCCGCAGTCCACCAGCAGACCGGGGTTGTCCCAGCTCTCCGCCAGTTCCAGCGGGGCAATGCGCTGCATTTCTTCATATACCTGCTGAACCGTTGTCATTGCTCTGTTCCCTCTTTCAGAATCGCGTCGATTTCCTCCGCCAGCGGTGTGCCGTCCGGCACGCCCAGGCGGAAGCGGGGCAGTTTGGCTTTCTGCCAGGCGGCATAGCCCTCCCCTTCCGGCCACTCGCCCGTTCTGCCGAACAGGCATTCCGTGAAGGTCGGCTCGTGGGTCTCGCCGGTGTACTCGGCGGCCATCACAGCGTACCAGCGGCCCGCCGCCTGCACGGGGCGGTCGGCCAGCAGGGCAAAGCCGTGGGTCCACAGCCAGCGGCGCAGGTCGCTGTGGCGGGTGGCCGGCACCAGGACCAGGCGCGGCCCGCCCACCGTGGACACCCAGGGCGCTCTCTCCACGATCTCCCAGGTGGTCTGGGCGGAAACGCCTGCCAGCACGATGCTGCCCACTTCCCCCGCCGATAACACAGAAAGACCGTCACCGAGTCTCAGCTCAGCGCGGTCTTGACAGTTTGTATGTTCCAGCGTCTGCTTTGCCTTGGCCAGCGGCCCGGGGCGCAGGTCGGCTCCGATGACCTTCGGGTACTTTCCCGAAGCCGCCAGCACCGCCGTCAGCTTGCCGTGGTCACAGCCGATGTCCGCCACCGGTTCCCCGGGACGCACCAACTCTGCGGCGGCGGTCAGACGCGCATCCAGCGTCGGCAGCAACTCAGGCCTTCTTGGATGCCAGGTGGGTGTTCAGCTTCTCGATCAGCTCATCGCAGTCCACGCCGTGCACTTCGCAGGCTTCAGCAATGCTCTCGCCGCGGGAAGCCGGGCAGCCCAGGCAGTGCATCCCGATCTCCATGAAGTAGGGAGCGGTGCTCTGATCCATATCCAGGATGTCGCCGATGATGGTGTCACGGGTGACCTGCTTTGCGGTGTGCTCGTCCTTCTTGAGCATATTGAAAATATCAAACATGATGAAAATTCCTTTCTGTCCGGGTGAAATCACGGCAAAACCTACCGTCTTTCTATACTATACCCTAATCGGGCAGTATTTTGCAAGTATCTGCGGGGAAATTTACGCTTCCGGATAATCCTTCTCCAGCGAGAAGCCGCGGCCGCTCACCTCGGTGACGTGGCTGACGATCATAAAGCAGGTCGGGTCGATGGTGTGCGCCAGCTTTTCCAGCCGGGGCAGCTGCCGGTTGGACACCACGCTCAACAGCACCTGTTCCGGCTCCCGGCGGTAGCCGCCCTCGCCGTGCAGAATGGTCACGCCGCGGTCCAGCTCGGCCTGGATGGCTTTGCAGATGGCGTCCGACTGGGTGCTGATGATCTTGACCTCGGTGCGGGTGCTGCCCAGCAGCAGTACTTTGTCCAGCACGACCGTGTACACGATGACCAGTACGATGCCGTACAGAGACTGCTGAATGGGGCTGAAGGCCGCCTGCATGGCCAGGATGGCAAAATCGAAGGCCATCATGGTGGCGGACACCGGCAGGTGGAACCACTTGTTCAGCACCAGCGGCGGGATATCCATGCCGCCGGTGGAAGCTCCGGCCCGGATGGTGATGCCCAGCGAAATGCCGATGCCCAGGCCCGCAAAGATGGTATTGAGTACGATGTCCTCGGTCAGCACATAGTCCTGGAACACCCGTTCCCACAATGCCAGAAACAGCGGGCTGAGGATGGTACTGGCGATGGTGTTCAGGGCAAACTTGCGGCCCAGCACGGCCCAGCCCAATGCCAGCATGGTCATGTTGATCACGAACAGCACGCTGGACACCGTCAGTCCGCTGATCTTATTGACCGCCAGCGCAATGCCGGTGGCACCGCCGGTGATGAGGCCGGAGGGCATCAGGAAGAGCACCACCGTCAGCGCATACAGCGCATTGCCCACTACAATGGACAGCGCGGTATAGGCCCTCTGCTGCTTGTGTGAAAGCTGAATCATATAACACACTCTTTTCTTGAAAATCTTTCTTCTATGATAACGAAAAACTCCACGTTTATCAAGCATTCGATGACAAACGTGGAGAAGATTCCTTCCAGAGTGGTTATTGTGCGGCGGGTTCTTCCTCTTCCAGCAGGCGCAGACCGGCGGTATCGGTGACCGGCAGCGAGAACACGATGGCCCCCGCTTTCGGGTCGGCCCCGTCCATGATGGCCTTCATGATGGCGTTTTTCCGGGCCGTCCGGCTGACGATGAGCACCAGCTCCTTCTCGTTCACCAATTCCATGCCCAGGAAGCGGGCGGCACCTTCCATGCCGGTGCCCTTGGCGTGGATGACGGTCCCGCCGCCGGCTCCGGCAGCCCGGGCCGCGTCCATGATGGAACCGGTGTGGCCCTGGTTCGCAATGACCAGCAGCAGTTCGTAACGGGTATCCTTCAAGGTGCTCTCCTCCTTCAGGGTCAGGGGTTGGTGTTCGGTGAGGAACTGCAGCGCCCGCCTGCCGCCGATGCTGCTCAGCGGCACGGTAAACGCAATGCCGGTGCCCGGCACGTCGATGCGCAGGGTGCGGCGCAGGCCCCGCTGGATCTTTTTCCAGCTGTCTTCCGTGACCACGGCCATCAGCACAGCCTTTTCGGTCTTTTCCAGGCCCAGGGTGGAAAGGGTCTCCTGCACCGCCGTGCCGGACCCCACCGTGCGCAGGTTGACCGTCACGCCCTGCTGCTCATACAGCTGCAAAAAGGCGTCGGTGGAACGGCGGTCGGTGATGGTGATCATCCAAAATAGCGTACTCACAGACGGGCCTCCTTACAGTTCAATGATGGCGTCATCGGGCAGGTCGGCAAAGGCCAGCGCACCCACTGCGGCGGGCGGTGTCTGCCGTGCCCGGCGGTTCTTCAGCTCGGCCACCAGGCCCATGAGCTGCACCGTGATGAGCGGGGTCATGGCGACCATGGCCACCACACCGAAGGCGTCCGTGACGATGTTTCCGCCCACGGCCACGCAGGCTCCCTGGGCCAGCGGCAGCAGGAAGGTGGCCGTCATGGGGCCGGAGGCCACGCCGCCGGCGTCAAAGGCAATGGCGGTGAACAGCTTGGGCACCACAAAGGAGATGCCAATGGCGAACACATAGCCCGGCACGAGGAACCACAAAATCGAGATGCCGGTGAGCACCCGCACCATGGCAAGACCCACCGAGAGGGACACGCCCGCCGACAGCGCCATGCCCATGGCGTGGGCTGAAATAGCACCGTCGGTGACCTCTTCCACCTGTTTGTTCAGCACATAAACCGCCGGCTCGGCCTTGACGATGAAGTAACCGATGAGCATTCCAATGGGAACGAGCACCCAGCGGAAGCGCTGCCCCGCCAGCACCTGGCCCAGATAATTACCGGCGGGCATAAAGCCCACGTTTGCTCCTGTGAGGAACAGCACCAACCCCACATAAGTATACGCCAGACCCACCGCGATGCGGCCCAGGCTGCGTCTGTCCAGCCGCAGGGCCACCGCCTGAAACACGCCAAACATCACCACGATGGGCAGCAGCGACCCGGCAATTTCTTTCAGGTACTCCGGCAGGCCCTCATGGAACAGTTGCCACAGCTCCACCGAATCCGCCACTTCCGGCAGGACGGGCGGGATGTAGGTGCTGTCCGATGCGCGGAACGCAATGCCCAGGATCAGCACAGCGAGAATGGGGCCGATGGAGCACAGCGCCACCAGACCAAAGCTGTCGTCCGCCGCGTGGCGGTCGCCGCGGATGGCAGACACGCCCACGCCCAGCGCCATGATGAAGGGCACGGTCATAGGGCCGGTGGTCACGCCGCCGGAGTCAAAGGCGACAGCCAGAAACTCCCGGGGCACGAACGCCGCCAGCAGGAACACGATGCCGTAAAACAGCACCAGAAGCCGGGGCAGCGGCACCCCCAGCAGCATCCGAAGGAACGCGATGAGCAGGAACAGGCCCACGCCCGCCGCCACGGATAAGATCAAGGTCATGTTGGGGATGGAGGGCACCTGATTGGCCAGCACCTGCAGATCCGGCTCCGAGATGGTGATGAGAAAGCCCAGCAGGAAGCCGATGCCCAAGATCACCGGCAGCTTCCGGCTCCGGGTCAGCACGGCACCCACCCGCTCGCCCATGGGGGTCATGCTCATTTCCGCGCCCAGCGTGAAGAACATGATGCCCACCACGATCATGGCCGCGCCCAGCAGGAAGCACAGCAGGATGCTGGGCGACACCGGCGCAATGGTAAAGCAGAGCACCAGCACGATGGCCACGATGGGCAGCACGGCCTGCAGGGCTTCCAGCAGTTTTTCCCGCAGTTTGGGGAGAGATGCTTTCAGAATAGCGTCCACCGCCTTTCGTTCATTTTTCCTCTTTGTACAATTGCATACAAGGTATATGAATAGTATACAAAGCAAACGCCGCCCCGTCAACCGACGGGGCGGCAAAGATTGGCAAAGACGCAGAAAGTTTACACGTCGTTTCGCGTTTGTCTTTATTTCACAGCTTCCAGTTCCTGCTTGGCCAGCACGTCCGAAGTCGGGGTCTGGAACACGGGAATGTTGGCGTAGGGATCGGTGGTGTCATCGGCAGGCAGGCTCTTCATGTAAGCATCCATGGACTCGGCCACCTTCTTGGCCACGGCCACGGCCTCCACGACGGTGCGGGCACCCATGACGGCGTCGCCGCCGGCGAACACGCCCTCACGGGTGGTGCTGCCGTCCTCGCTGACGGTCAGCAGGCCCTTCTGATTGGTCTCAATGCCGGTGGTGGTCTTGACCAGATTGCTCTCGGAACCCTGGCTCACCGACACGATGACGCCGGTGTGGGGGTAGAAAGTCTCGCTCCCCTCCACCTGGGTGAACTTGCCGTCCTCGCCCTTCACGGTGTCGCGGCAGATCAGGCCGTTCTCACGGATCTCCACGGGGGCCTTGCAGAAGCGGAAGCCCACGCCCTCCAGCTTGGCATAGCTCACTTCGTACTCAGAAGCGCTGATGCAGCTCTCGTCACGGCGGGCGTAGCAAGTCACATGGCGTGCCCCGTTGCGGATGGCGGTGCGGGCGCAGTCCATGGCGGAGTTGCCCACACCGATGACTGCAATGTCATCGCCCAGACGGAATGCCTTGGAGTTGGCCAGGTAGTCGATGCCGAAGGCCACGTTGCCCAGGGTCTCGCCCTTGATGTGCATGGCGTTGGCCTTCCACAGACCGGCACCGATGAACACGCTCTTGTAACCGTCGCGGAACAGGTCATCGATGGTGATGGTCTTGCCGATGGTGGTGTTGGGGCGCACCTTGATCCCCTTCAGTTCCAGGTGGCGGTACTGGAAGTCGTCCAGTACGCTGTCCGGCAGGCGGTAGTTGGGGATGCCGTACCGCATGACGCCGCCGATCTTATCGCGGGCGTCAAAGATGGTCACATCGTAGCCCCAGCGTGCCAGCAGCACCGCAATGGTCAGGCCCGCCGGGCCGGAACCCACGACTGCCGCCTTCATGCCGTTCTTGGGGGCGGGACCGGCCACCATCTTATTGGCGTAGGTGGTGGAGATATAGTCTTCGATGATGGAGAAGTGCACCGGGTCGTGGCTGGGCATCCGGTTGCGCACACAGTGGCCCTCGCACTGATTCTCATGGTTGCACACCAGGCTGCACACGGTGGTCAGCGGATTGTTTTCGAACAGCATTTTGCCTGCTTCGTCCATCTGATTGGCTTTGAGCAGACGGATGACCTCCGGGATGTTGGTGTGGATGGGGCAGCCCTGCTGGCACAGCGGCTTTTTGCAGCCCAGGCAGCGGTTGGCTTCGTCCAGAACGTG
>CAKSZS010000059.1 GCA_934525845.1 uncultured Faecalibacterium sp.
TCCAGACCGGCAGAGATGGCGTAGTTGGAGTTGATGACGGCGTAGTCCTCGTCCTGCAGGACGTTGGGCACCTGAGCAGCCTCGACCTCATCGACGGTAACGTTCAGGGGGTTCTCCTCGATGTCCTTTGCGGTGGCGGTCAGGCCTGCGTCAGCCTTCAGCTTGAAGAAGCCGTTCTTCTCCAGCAGGGTCAGGGCACGGGCCTCGTTGGTGGTGTCGTTGGGCACCGCCACCTTCACCTTGTCCAGCTTGGCCACAGCGGAAGCAGCCTCAGAAGAAGCAGCGGCGCTGGAAGCGGTGGAGGATGCAGTGGAAGAAGAACCACCGCAGGCGGTCAGGGCAGCGGCTGCAGCAGCCACACCGGTAACTTTCAGAAAATCGCGACGAGTAATCATGGTAAAATCCCTCTCTATCTTTGTAAAAAATTGTTGAGCGGCAACGCGGCACAGTCCACGCACGCCTTGTACGGAGGACGAAAAAAGCCTCCGTCCTCACACGAGCCGAACGCTCTGCAAGGACGGAGGCATAAATCTTCCGTGGTACCACCTTGGTTTACCCTGCCCTCACAGGCAGAGCCTCGATGCTGCGGCAGAAGTTTCTGCGTACAGCCGGACGCTGTAACGGGCGCATCCCGTTGCGGACTTAGCACTCCTGCGCCTCGCCCACACGGCTCCGAGACCATTTTCAGCTTCCTGTTTCCTGCCCTTTTCCATCGCCCGGGCTTTCTGGTAAGGATCAATGCGAAGGCCTACTCTTCTCTTCACAGCCATTTTTGCGGTATTGCATACATTGTAATCCCGCCGGCGAGATTTGTCAACACCTCAAACGAAGTTTTTTGGTAGGAATATGGAAATTCCCTGTCCGGGCGCCGCCACTTTTCCGCTTCCTCTTGTGCGTCCGCCGCACCCATGATACAATGAATTGATCGATCACAAGAAGGAGGGCGGGCAATGAAGGGCAGAGAACCCTACCCCGACGAAGAACAGCGCCGCCGCATCATGGACTTTATCATGGCGGCGGGGCAGACCCTGCTGGAAAACGGCGCGGAGGTGTTCCGGGTGGAGCAGACCATGGAGATCATGGCGCGCAGTTTCCACCTGCGGGAGTTCCATGTGTATGTGCTGACCAACGGCATTTTTGCCAGTGCAGGCACCGCAGAGATCAGCGAGGTGCGCAACGTGCCGGTGCGCACGACCCACCTGGGGCGGGTGGCGGCGGTGAACGCGCTTTCCCGCGAGATCGCGCAGACCCATATGTCGCTGGGCGAGGCCGAATACAAACTGGCGGCGGCACAGCGCATCCCCTTTCCCAAAAACTGGGTGCAGCTGGTCAGCGGGATGTGCGGGGCGTTCAGCTTTGCCATGATCTTCGGCGGCACCCTGCGTGCCGGGCTGGCGGCGGCGCTGGCGGGCTTTCTGGCCAGCGGCTACCTGCTGCTGTGTGACCGGCACGCCCTGCCCGGCGGGTTCAAGAAGATCAGCTGCGCGGCGCTCATCACGCTGGTGTGTCTTCTGAGCTGCCATGTGCTGGGCACCCCGGCCAGCCACGCCATCATCGGCGCGCTGATGATCCTGACCCCGGGCATCGCCTTTACCATGGGCATCCGGGATTTTGTGCACGGCGACTACCTGTCCGGCACCATCCGGATGATCGATGCCCTGCTGGTTGCCGCCAGCATTGCCATCGGCACCGGTCTGGTGCTGAGCCTGTCTGCATTCTTTACGGGGGTGGTGGCCGCATGAATCTTACCAGTACACAGATCGGTGAGCTGACGGCGCAGTTCTTTCTGGCCGGAGCCGGCACCCTGAGCTTTGCCATCCTGTTTGCCTGCCCCCGCAGGAGCCTGCCCTACTGCGGGCTGGTGGGAGCCGTGGGCTGGGTGGTATACGAGCTGGCAGTCATGCTGGGGGCAGACGCCGCGGCGGCTTCCCTGCTGGCGGTCATCCCGCTGACGGCGCTCACCCGCATCCTGGCCATCCTGCTCAAAACGCCGGTGACCGTGTTCCTGCTGTCCGGCATCTTTCCGCTGGTGCCCGGCGCGGGCATCTATTACACCGCCTACTATTTCATTCAGGGCAGCAACGCGCTGGCGCTGGCCCATGGCATCAGCACGTTCAAGATCGCCGTGGCGCTGGCCGTGGGCATCTCGCTGGTGCTGAGCATCCCGCTCCCCAAAAAGAAACCGTAACACAAAACGGGGCGTCCGCCAAAAGCGGACGCCCCGTTTGATTTGCGAGTATTTGAATTCTTTAGTTCTTCTTTGCCTCGATACGGACAACATTGTTGTTCCAATCGATGGTGAAGGGGCCTTCGCCAACAACAGTGCACCAGTCACCTGCCAGCTCTTCAGCCTTTTCCTTGCTGATCGTCTTCTGGCTTGCATAGCAAGCAAACGTTGCGATCTTGATATCGTTCTCGGTACCGTCGACAGCCTTTTCGTAGAAGTATGCGTCCACATCCACTTCGATTTCTTCCACCATCACCAGCACCACATCAGCGCCGCCCATGCTGCGGATGGGCAGGTCGCCGGTGGAGGTAACTTTATAACCGAACGGGAAGTAGCTGGACGGGATTGCAGACAGAGCAACGGTCGTTGCGTCCTGTGCAACCTTAACGGTTTTCTGCTCGCCCGGCAGCGTTGCGCCATTGCAGATAAAGAGAACCTTGACGTCCTTGGTCACGGCATCCACGATGTCATCCTTGGAGCAGCCTGCCAGAACACCGGCAGCAGCCACAGCCAGAGCAGCCACACCGGCGCCCTTGAGGAACTTGCGACGAGAAATGTTAGACATAAGAATCAACCTCACATTCTTTTTGCGCGCCCCCGCATCCCCTGCAGGGGCGGCCTTGACATTATAATACCCCCCCCCCTGTATTATTTTGTCAAGTGCTTTTTGCAAGAAATCCGCTTTCCCGCGCAGAAATGTCCCCGCACCGGAAAAGGCGGGCGTCTCCGGGGGAGACGCCCGCCTTTATCTTCTGTTATGGGGTCGGCTCTTCAACGTTCTACGGCAGGATCAGCCGCCCGTTGCGGAACCGCATCCCGCACACCGCACATTCCATCACCGGCTGGCCGTTGGTCTTGTCGCATTCCGCCGTGCGCCGGATGATGTGCCCCTGCGGTGCCGGCCGGCGCTTTTCCATCCCGCCGCAGATCACGCACACCCGGCATTCCACCCCTTCCCGGGTGCAGCTGCTTTCCTGCACCTGCGCCCAGTCGGACCACGCGTGCTGTTCCACCCGCACCCAATGCAGCGTGTGGCTCCCCTCCTGCAGGGTCACCCGGAAGGTGTGGTACACTGCCGTGCTGCCGGATGGATCCAGCCGCTCCCGCAGCCGGGGCACTGCTTTTCTTCCCATGGCGTTCTCCTTTGCCGCATTCCATGTACGGGAAGCATACCAAAAATGCGGCGGCCGAAAAGGCCGCCGCACCCGATCTGGTTTCGGTTTTGTGTCCGATCAGGCTGCCGTGGTGGGAACCAGATGGAGCAGGCGTGCGCCCTGTCCCTTCATGTCCACATCAAAGATCGCCTTGCCGTCGGAGATGCCCGGGGTCAGCACCGTTTCCGTGCCGTCGGCCTGCACCAGCATCACGGTATAGCCGTCTACCAGCGAGGCGTCCACGGTAAAGTGCGCATTTTCCGCTGCCTGGGGCAGGGATGCGCCGCTGGAAAAGCTGTCCCGCACTGCGCCGCAGCGCTGGCAGGCCGTCACACTGGAAATGCCCGGCTCATAGAACGCCACCGTCATGGCCTCCATGCCGTTTTCCAGCACGCCGCGCAGCACCACCAGCTTTGCATGGGCGGTATACAGGGTCACCTTGTTCAGGCGCTGGGTGCCGTTCTGCACGCCGCAGATGGGGCACAGCGTAATGGTCTCGTTCTCATGCCGGAACGAAACGTTCACGCAGTTGTCCACACCGGTGCTCGTGGTGTTCCAGTCATGACCCAGAGCAGGAATGGTTTCCTGCGCGGTCAGGATCTTCCCACAGCGCTGGCACTTGCTGCCCTCAGTCAGGCCGGTCTCCGTACAGGTCGGCTCCTTGCCGGGAACAGCGATGGGATCATGACCCTGTGCGGGGATGATCTCTTTTGCTTTCAGGGTCACATTGCAGCGCTTGCAGTAGCTGCTCTCCGTCCAGCCCTCTGCCTCGCAGGTGGGTTCCTGCCCAGAGATCACCACTTCTTCGTGGTCCAGAGCAGGCTTTTCATCGGTGGTATAGCTGTCGCCGCAGTATGCACAGGTGTACTTGGTGTAGCCCGGCTCGGTGCAGGTAGGCTCCACCACTTCCTTACCGTACATATGATCGGTAGCAGGAATGGCTTCCGTATAATTGTGAAGTGCATCACGGCTGCATTCGTAGTAGTCGTAACCAGCTTCGGTGCAGGTAGCATCCTTGTGATCCTTCAGCTGGTAATCATGGCCAAGCTTTGTCGTCACGTTACCGGTGTAGATGTCACCGCAATTGTTGCAAGTGAAGATCGTGTAACCATCCGACTCACAGGTGGGCGGAACGACCTTTTCGGTGTAGTCATGGCCCGTCTTGGCGATGGTCACCGTGTAATGGTGGGATGCGTCGCGGCTGCATTCGTAGTAGTCGTAACCTGCTTCGGTGCAGGTGGCATCCTTGTGATCCTTCAGCTGGTAATCATGGCCAAGCTTTTCCGTCACGTTGCCGGTGTAGATGTCATCGCAATTGTTGCAGGTGAAGATCGTGTAACCGTCCGACTCACAAGTGGGCGGAACGACCTTTTCGGTGTAGTTATGACCCGTCTTGGCGATGGTCACCGTGTAATGGTGGGATGCGTCGCGGCTGCATTCGTAGTAGTCGTAACCAGCTTCGGTGCAGGTGGCATCTTTGTGATCCTTCAGCTGGTAATCATGGTCCAGCGCCGGTATTACCTCCTGCTTAACCAACGTGGCATGGCAGACTTCACATTCCTTGCCCTCGGTCAGGCCGGTCTCCGTGCAGGTCGGCTCCTTGCCGGGAACAGCGATGGGGTCATGGCCCGTCTTGGCGATGGTCTCCGTTTCGGTATGGCTGGCATCTCTCTTGCAGGTACGGGTCTTTACGCCAGTTTCGGTGCAGGTGGCTTCCTTTGTCACCTTCCAGTCGTCCCAGTCGTGGCCAAGTACCTTCGTTTCACGCTCTTCGGTTTTCCCGCATTTTCTGCACTCATGGGTCTCTATGCCGGCTTCCGTACAGGTAGCTTTCTTCGTTGTTTTCCACTGCCCCCACGTATGGTCCTTGGCCGGAATGGAGCTGCCAGTCCGGATGGTGGTTCTGCAATCCTTACAATAAAGATCGCCGGTATAGCCCTCTTCGGTGCAGGTGGCTTCCTTCTTGTTTATGATAATCGTGTTGACGTGGTTGTTGGGGTCCACCTCGCCCACTTCTCCGTAGTCCGCATGGTTGCACTGCACATACTGCCAAGACCGCCAATCCCACTCCTGCCAGACACAGTACCGCACCTGTTTTTCTTTGTTGATGCAGGTGGCTTCGGAAACGGTCGTCCAACTGTTCGGCTTGTAATAATGGCCATCGGGAGCCAACACACTGTCATCTGGTGCGTAGCCGTATGCCTGCGACGGCCGACCCCCAATCACCACCGCCGGGGTAGCCTTGTTCCGCCACCGAGGCGTCTGCCGCAAAGCCGCCGACCGCAATGCTGGCACTCAGACACAGCAGCAGGCCCAGACTTGCCGCAAATTTCCATCGTCTGCTTCTCATCGTGTAAAACCTCCTTTGTTTCCGTGAGGCGCACCAGTGCCGGAGCTTTCGGTGCCTGTGCACCCTGATTTAAGGCAAGTATACCACTCTCTGTAATGTTTTGTCAAGTTTTTTTGTGCAATTTCTCCCATTCTTTGCCGTCCTGCTTGCGTGCCCGCCGCAGGACTGCTATGCTTTTATATAAACGACCGCGCAGATTTATTCTGATGCAAAGGAGTGTTTTGTGTGTCTGTCATGGATTCTCTTGCTTCCCGCCGCACCTACCGCCGGTTTGCCCAGAAGCCGGTGCCGCCGGATGTAGCGCACGATATCGTAGAAGCGGTGCGGCTGTCCTCCTGCGGAGCCAACCGGCAGGCTGTGCGCCTGGTGATGGTGCAAAGCCCGGAGCTGGTGGCCAAAGTCCAGCCGCTGGTGAGGTGGGCCGCCTACCTGCCCCCGGAGCAGGGCACCCCCAAGGCGGACGAGCTGCCCACCCTGTATGCGGCGGTGGTGCAGGACACCGCCATCCCCGGCGACCTTGCCACCGACACCGGCATCGCACTGGCCAACATGACCCTTGCCGCCTGGGACAAGGGCGTGGGCAGCTGCATCATGGGCGCCATCAACAAGCCCGCCCTGACCGAGCTGCTGGGCATCGAAGCGCCGCAGAAGCTGGTCTTCATGGTGGCGTTCGGCTACCCCGCCCACCAGTCGCACATCGTCCCTCTGACTGCCGAGACCGGCGTGAAGTACTACCTGGACGAAAACCGCGACTACTGCGTCCCCAAGCACAGTGCGGAGGAGATCGCACGGTATTTGTGAAATTATATTGGGGCTGTGAACCGGGAGCTTTCTCTTCGGACACGAAAGACGGGTTGCGGCACACAGCCTGGTCAGATGCAGTTTTCCAGCAGGACGGCAGGGAGTTTCCTAAGCAAATGATCCGGAGGGTGGGTCCCTGCTTCCGAAGGAAGTAGGGCGGGCAATGGAATGGCCCGTTGCATTTGCGTGGAAAACTCCCTGCCGTCCTGCCTGCCACATCCTCTTTTGCATATATACAGCATTCCTGCGCAGATTTCTGCATAATAGTTTGCAATTCGGTTTCAATTTGACCGAATTTTTGCACAACTATTGACTTTTGGTTTTGTACAACTTATACTAAGTCCGTTCACCGGAATGTTCGATGATTCGCATCCTTCCGGGGGACACACAAAACCTACAACGCATTGAGGAGTGTTTGAATATGAAAAAGATCTCTCGCCGCAGCTTCCTGGCAGCTGCTGGTCTGTCCGTCGCTGCTCTGGCCCTGACCGCCTGCGGTGGTTCTTCCGCAAGCAGCACTGCTTCTTCCGTGGCAAGCTCTGCCGCTTCTTCTGAGGCTGCTTCCACCAGCGCTGCCGCCGGTGAGCTGACCACCGTGGAGGCTGGCAAGCTGACCATGGCCACCAACGCCACCTTCCCTCCCTACGAGATGACCACCGACGCCGGTGACATCGAGGGCATCGACGTGGAGACCGCTCAGGCCATTGCCGACAAGCTGGGTCTGGAGCTGCAGATCGACGACATGGACTTTGACGCTGCGCTGCTGAGCGTGCAGCAGGGCAAGGCCGACATCGTTATGGCCGGTGTGACCGTCACCGACGAGCGCAAGGCTGTGATGGACTTCTCCGACAGCTATGCCACCGGCATCCAGTCCATCATTGTGCCCAATGATTCCGATATTGCTTCCCCTGACGACCTGGCTGGCAAGAAGATCGGCACCCAGCGTGGCACCACCGGCTACATCTACTGCTCCGACGACTTCGGCGATGACGCCGTGGTGGCCTACGACAACGGTCTGACCGCCGTGCAGGCCCTGAACAACGGCCAGGTGGACGCTGTGGTCATCGACAACGCCCCTGCTAAGGAATATGTGGCCGCCAACCCCGGCCTGAAGGTGCTGGACACCAGCTACGCCGAGGAGGATTACGCCATCGGCATGGCAAAGGGTTCTTCTCTGGAGGACGCCATCAATGCTGCTCTGGAAGAGCTGAAGGCTGACGGCACCCTGCAGGCCATCGTGGACAAGTACATCACCGCTGAATAAGCCGGGCCGTACATCGTACCACGGGGAGGCACCCCCACTGGGGCACCTCCCCTTTTTTTGGAAAAATAAGGTTACAAAATTCTAACAAAAAATGGAAAGCGAGGATGCGAATGGCTGCGCAATACGAACTGCTCAAAGAGCTGCTCAACAGCGGCACAAAGCTGAACTTCGGGCAGGAGTTTTTCTTCAAATTTTATCAGGCCTTTCTGCTGAAGGACCGCTGGCTCCAGTACGTCGGCGGCGTGGGCACCACCCTGCTGGTCACCGCCCTGGCACTGGCGCTGGGCATCGTGCTGGGCAGCGTGGTGGCGCTGGTGCGTGTGGCCCACGACCAGCAGCGCCCCGGGCACAAAAACCCGGTGCTGGGCTTCTTCAATGTGATCTGTGAGATCTACACCACTATCATCCGCGGCACCCCCATGATGGTGCAGCTGCTCATCATGAGCATGGTCATCTTTGCCAACAGCCGCAACTTTACCATGGTAGGTGCACTGACGCTGGGCATCAACTCCGGTGCCTATGTGTCCGAGATCATCCGCGGCGGCCTGATGGCCGTGGACCCCGGCCAGATGGAAGCCGGCCGCAGCCTGGGCCTGAACTACATGACCACCATGGTGGTCATCATCATCCCGCAGGCTATCCGCGCGGTGCTGCCTGCTCTGGGCAACGAGTTCATCATCCTGCTGAAGGACACCTCCCTGATCACCACCATCGGCGGCAAGGAGCTGCTGTATGCGGCGCAGGGCATCATGAACCGTACCTACGAAGCCATGTACCCGCTGCTGGGCGTTGCACTGATCTACCTTGTGCTGGTCATGCTGTTCACCCGGCTGCTGGCAATGTTTGAGAGGAGGCTGGCACAAAGTGACCGATAATGCACATGAAAAGATCCTGGAAGTCCGCGGTCTGACCAAGACCTACGGCGGTGTGAAGCGCCGGGGTGACAAGCAGCCCACCCCCACCCTGGACGTGCTGAAGGGCATCGACATCGACATCTACCGCGGCGACGTGGTGTGCCTGATCGGTCCTTCCGGCTGCGGCAAGTCCACCTTCCTGCGCTGCCTGAACCGGCTGGAGATCCCCACCAGCGGCAGCATCAAGTTTGAGGGCACCGAGGTGGATGAAGCCCACATCGACGCCGTGCGCCAGAAGATGGGCATGGTGTTCCAGCACTTCAA
>CAKSZS010000060.1 GCA_934525845.1 uncultured Faecalibacterium sp.
GGCGGCATGGAAGAAGTGGTGGTCGGCGTGGTCGGCGTGCTGCAGCTGGAAGTGCTGGAGTACCGCCTGAACACCGAATACAACGTGGAGATCCGGATGCAGCAGCTGCCCTTTGAGCAGCTGCGCTGGGTCAAGAACGATCCCGACACCTACAACCTGCGGGATCTGGACCTGACCAGCGACACCAAGGCCGTGGAGGACATGAAGGGCAACCGCCTGCTGCTGTTCACCTCCGACTGGGCCGTGCGCTGGGCCGAGACCCACAACGAAACGCTGGAACTGAGCGAGTTCGGCAACATTTAAACCTGTTTCAAGAAAGCCGCTGTGTGGGGCAACCCCCTGCGCTGCGGCTTTTTTTGAATAAACCAAAAAATACATCAAAGGATGCCAGCATTGGAATGAAGGGTTCCCATTGCGGGGAACACTGCTGGCATGGAGGGAAAGCATATGCAGAACATCAACATTGGCAAGAGTGGCATCGCGGTGCCCTTCCTGGGCATGGGCACCTGGGCCATCGGCGGCGGTGCCTGGTGGGGCGACAACGACGACAGCCTGTCGGTCAAGGCCATCCAGACCGCCGTGGAAGAGGGCATCCAGTGGATCGACACCGCGCCCATCTACGGCCTGTACCACAGCGAGCAGGTGGTGGGCGAAGCCCTGAAGCACATCGACCGTGACAAGGTGGTGCTGTCCACCAAGTGCGGCCTGGAGTGGCGGCACGAGACCCCCGTGCTGCACAAGGTGGTGGACGGCGTGACGGTCTACCGCGACCTGTCCGCCCAGAGCATCATCGAGGACGTGGAAGACAGCCTGCGCCGTCTGGGCACCGACCATCTGGACGTGCTGTACACCCACTGGCAGACCCCGGACTTTGACCTCTACCCGCTGGAAGCTACCGTGGAAGCCATGATGAAGCTGAAGGACCAGGGCAAAATTCGGGCCATTGGTGCGTCCAACGTCACCGCCGACATCATCCGCCGCTACTGCCAGTACGGACAGCTGGACGTCATCCAGGAAAAGTACAGCCTGCTGACCCGCCGCATCGAAAAGCAGCTGCTGCCCACCTGCAAGGAGCTGGGCGTGTCGGTGCAGGCTTATTCCCCGCTGGAACAGGGCCTGCTGACCGGCAAGGTGACCATGGACACCACCTACCCTGAGGGCAGCACTCGCAACAGCAATCCCAGCTTCCAGCCCGCACGCCGGGCACAGGCCATTGCCATGCTGAACGGCTGGCAGGACCTGACCGAGAAGTACCACTGCTCCCTGGCCCAGCTGGTCATTGCGCTGACCGCCCGCATGATCCCCGGCCTGTTCGTTCTGTGCGGTGCCCGCACCCCGCAGCAAGCCCACGACAACGCCGGTGCTCTGCACATCCAGCTGGACGGTGCCGACGCCGTGCGCATGAAGTGGGACGTGGATTCCATTTCTTAAACCTGTTCTGGCAACGCCAAAGGCCCCCGACCGTATGGTCGGGGGCCTTTGTGCTGTATGCTGTGATGGGAAATGTCAGAGTTTATTGGATTTTATTGGCCAGCAAAGCCCGCAGCTTTGTCTTGGCGCGGTAGTAGGTCACGCAGGCCCAGTTGGCGGTGTGGCCGAAGATGGAGCCAATCTTCTCAAAGGAAAGCTCGCCGAACACCCGCAGGCTGAACACTTCTTTATAGGGTTCTTCCAGCCGGTGCAGGCATTGGTGGATGGTGAACGCGGCATCCTCGTCGATGAGCAATTCTTCCAGGTCGGGCAGGCGGGACGCCGGTTCCGCCGGGAGGGCATCCAGCGAGGTGGTGCGGTTCTGGCGGCGGCAGTGGTCGTAGTAGGCGTTCCGCGCCACCGTGAACAGCCACGCCCGCACGTCCTGCCTGCCGTCAAAGTGCTTCAAGCCGTCCAGCGCCTTGAAAAAAGTCTCCTGGGTCAGCTCTTCGGCCAGCAGTTCGCTGTGGGTCAGCCCCTGTAAAAACAGATACACATCCCGGAAGTAGAGCCGGTAAATGGTTTCGATGTCCATAGGTCAGCCTTTCCGGAAGCTCTTGCCGTATTGTTCTTCGGTGCCATAGCCGTATTCCGTCGTGCCGTCCGGGTTCTCCCGTAAGATGAACCGCTCCACCTGCTGGCCGTCCATGTAGTAGCGGATCTCATCGGCACATACCACCGTCAGCACCTGGGTGCGGGACACCGCAATGCTTGCCGACGATGCTTCCGACCCCACCAACACCATCAGTGCTTTGTGCACACCTGGGAATCGGTAGCGCATGGTCTGCACTGTGACCTGCGGTTCGCCCCAGCTGAACTTGCCGTCCACGTCCAGCCAGACTCCCTCACCCTGAACTTCCAGGATGCAGAGGTTGGCCCCGTCTTCTTTGCGGTTGTAGGTCCAGAACCGGGCCTGCTCTGCCGTGGCCGGGGCACGGGCAGTGCCCATCCAGAACACCAGCGCCACGGCGCACAGCACGGCCAGCACCGCCGCTGCCGCCGCACGGATGCTCTTTTTCTGCAAGGTCTTCCGGATGCCCTTCAGCGGGGCGTCGGCGTGGGCGTCGGCCTGCACCGGCACCGGCAGCTTCAGGGCGTGCAGTTCCTCCTGGCAGGCCGGGCAGCTTTGCAGGTGCTCGGCCAGCAATTGGTCCGTTTCCGGACTGGTGAGGTGTTCCGCATAGAGCGGGAGCAGGTCGTGAATGAGAACACAAGGCAGTTTCATAAGGATTCCCTCCTTTTTCAGGTCCGTTCACCCCAATAACGCACAAAGCTGCCCAATCTTACAGGGTTTGCAAAAATTTTCTGCAAAAGTGCGCCGGCTCTCCCATTTTAGGGAAAGCCGGCGCAGAAAACCGGGAACGGATTCAGTCCTCCTCCCGGGCTTCCAACTTCTGCTGGATCTTGCTCTTGGCGCGGTAATAGGTCACCCGCGCCCAGGCGGCATTGTGGCCGAAAATGGCCCCGATGCGGTCAAAGGGCAGTTCCCCGAACACCCGCAGGCTGAACACTTCTTTGTAGGGTTCTTCCAGCGCGTGCAGGCATTGATGCACCGTAAAGGCGGCATCCTTGTCCACCAGCAGCTGGGCGATATCCGGCGTGTCGGCGGCGGTCTGGGCGGCATCGTCCAGCGGGGCGGTGTGCTTTGCCCTGCGGCAGTGGTCGTAGTAGGCATTCCGTGCCACGGTGAACAGCCACGCCCGCACATCCTGCCTGCCGTCAAAGTGCTTCAAGCCGTCCAGCGCCTTGAAAAAGGTCTCCTGGGTCAGTTCTTCGGCCAGCGGTTCGCTGCGGGTCAGCCCCTTCAAAAACAGGTACACGTCCCGGAAGTACAGCCGATAAATCTCCTCGATGTCCATGGGCATCACTCCGGCCACTCCACCGTGTCCCAGGCTACCGGCTCACTGCGGATCACCTGCCAGGTGCCGCTGCTGCCGGAGAACGATACCTGCATATCCGCTGCGTCGATCCACACCGAGCGGTCGGTGCGCATCCACTTTGTCTCTTTGAGCAGATCCTTGTCCGTTCCAAACAGAGACGCAAGGGCGTTGTGGATGCGCGGGAAGCGGTAGCGGATGGGCCGGAAGGTCCATTCGTCCGTCATCTGCATCAGGTACACATCCTCGCCGCGGACTTCCAGCACCCAGCCTTTGTCACCGTTATCTGCCGTTTCATAAGAAGCCTGCAGTCTTGCTTCAAAAAAGCCCACCTTGTCATAGGCCGTGTAAGCATACCGGGCAAAGACGCCCAGCACCACCGCCAGCACCACCAGCAGGGTGACTAAAATGGTGTGCACGCGGCGGCGGGTCAGTGCGATTTGAATGGTCTTCAGCGGGGCGTCGGCCTGCGGTTCCGGCTGTACCGTCACCGGCTTTTCCATCCGCTGCAGTTCGGCGCGGCAGGCTGGACACTCAGCCAGATGTTCCTCCACCAGCGCGGTGCTGGCGGGGCTTGCGATCTGCTCTGCATACAGCGGCAGCAGGTCCCGGACGATCTCACAGTTGTGTTTCATAGGGTCGTTCCTCCTTTTTCTGGGGTTTTCACCTCAATAACGCACAAGGAGGAAAAATGTAACAGGAAATTTTAAAACCCTCTCAGTCATCGCTGCGCGATGCCAGCTCCCCCGAAAGGGGGAGCTTTATGCGTTAAAACCGCAAGCAAATGCTTCTGTTTTGGAGAACAACTGTTCCATCCGCAGGAGAAAAGCTCCCCCTTTCGGGATCGACTTCCCCCGGTCGGGGGAAGATGGCAAAGCCAAAAAGGGGAGGTGCTGGCGCGTAAGCGCCTGAGAGGGTCAGTTTTCCCGCCAGAACAATCCCCCACTGGTCTGGAACAGGGGCCAGGGGTTGATGCTCTTGCTGCCCAGCTTGAAGTCCATGGTCAGCTCCTCGCCCAGCACGCCCACGCTCTGGCCGCGCTCCACGGTCTGCCCCACCGACACGTCCAGTGCCTGTAAGCCATACAGGTAACTGCGCATCCCGCAGCCGTGGTCGATGACCACCGTATTGCCGGTCAGGGCCAGATGTTTTGCCAGCACCACGGTGCCGTTGGACGGGGCGCGGCAAGGCTCCCCGGGAATGGTATAGAGCTTGGTGGAGTTGGAGCGGCTTCCCTGCTGGCCGTTGGTCACCTTGACCTGGCCATAGTCCACCAGGGTCATGGAGTTTTCCGCCGGGCAGACAAAGCCGCCGGACCACTGCTTTTCCCCGGCGGGCTGCTCGTACAGGCCCCAGACGGCGTTTCGGAATTCCGTGTTGGCGGCTTCGGTGGCCGTTTCCGGCTCCACCTCCACAGTACCAAAATCCTTGGGCAGGACCACGATCTTATAAGAAGCGGTCTCCCCGTTGACGGTCACGTTGACCTCGTGCGCCCCGGAATAGGCGTTGTAGGCTGCCGGAATGTAGGCACGCCATCCGTCCGAAGCCCGCACACACTGGACATTGCCCAGGTCGGTCTCGATGGCCGGCGCGGTGCCGCCGGTCATGCCGGAGATGCGCACGCCGATGACGCCGCCCTGCTCGACCCGCTCGGCAGAGAACGCTGTTTCCGCGCTGGCCTGCAGAGTAAAGCGGAAGGAATACCGATACCAGCCTGTGGGCTTGGCCGGCTTTTCCAGCCCCGGATTTTTGCGCAGCGCGCCGGTGCTGCCACCCTCAAACTGGGCAGCGGTCATGGTTTCCGGCATCCGCCAGACGGTCAGCTCCGCCTTGTACTCACCGTTGGCCGGGAAGAGAAAGTCCTCGTAGGCGGCCGCCGTGCCCTCGTAGACCACATTGCCCGCAGCGTCGGTGATGGTCAGCGGGCCATAGCTGTACCAGTCGGGCAGCGTAAAGGCCGGGTGGGCATCGTACAGGGTGCCCAGCTTCTGCACGGTGAGGGTGGCGGGGGTGTTGAACACCTTATCCAGCTTACCGCCCAGCAGCGGGATCTGCCAGCAGCTGCCGTTGGGTTCCAGCTCTGCTCCGCCGAACTGCACCGCCGGATCCGGTGCCCCGCCCTCGGTGGTAAAGGCGTAGCTCACGCCCATCACCGCCGCCAGCAGCACCGCCACGCCCACGGCAACGCCCACGATCCACAGCAAAAAACGCTTCATGCTCTTCTCCTTATGTAGACAAAAGGGCACACCGGCACAGCCCTTTCAGACTGCCGGTGCGCCCTTTGCGTTTCCGTTCTTTTTTATTCCGCAGCGTCTTCGGCAGGTGCCTCAGCGGGAGTCTCCGGCTCAACGGTCTCGGCATCATCGTCGCCGAACAGCAGACGCTCGTACTCGTCCAGTTCCTTTTCACGGCGGCGCAGGTAAACTGCCACGGCAGCCAATGCACCTGCCACAGCGGCCAGTGCAGCGATCACAGCGATCAGACAGGATTTCTTCATAGGTTTCACACACTCCTTTGTTCGGTTGAAACAATGTTTCAGCTTCTTTTTTCCAGCGGGAGACCTGCAGAAAGATCTCTGCCGATTTCCACAGATAAGACCATGTACCTATCTTGTGGCTATTATACCCGTTTCGGTCAAAAATTACAACCATTGCACCAAACTTTTTCCCAGACTGTCCGCTTTGTACAAAAATCTTTGGCGAGAATGCCGGTTTTATACCGCTGACTTTGGGCACTTCGCCGGAGCTGCAGAAGTCTTACTGCATCCGGCTCTTGTAGGCCGCAAAAGCTCCGGGCAGGGTGTAGACGGTGCGCAGTTCTTCCCGGCTGGTCCAGACGTACCCCGCCGGGGCGGGCTGGGCCGACACGGACAGCTGCACGCCGGACAGCAGCCACTCGATGTGGCTGAAGATGTGCTTGGCGGCGGGCAGGGCTTCCGGGGCCGCTCCGCCGGTGTCCAGCCCCAGCGCGGCCAAGCGTTCCAGCACTTCCGCCTGCAGAAGGTGTTCGCCCTCCCACAGCACCGGCTGCCACAGCCCGGCCAGAAGGCCCTTGGCAGGCCGCTGCTGCACCAGAAAGCCCGCCGGACTTTCCACCAGTGCCACGGTCACGGGCTGGACCTTCCGGGGCTTGGGTTTTGCCTTTTGGGGCAGCTCGGCGGTGGTGCCCGCCGCCCGGGCCTGGCACAGATGCGCCAACGGGCACTGCTCGCACAGCGGGGCGCCGTTGGGCACACAGACCAGCGCCCCCAGCTCCATGAGGGCCTGGTTGTAGTCCCCGGCCCGTTCCGGCGGCTGATGCTCCATGACCCGGGCCGTAAAGGCTTTTTTCACCTTCGGGCCTGTAATGATGCCCGGGTCATTGTACAGGCGGGAAAACACCCGCAGGACGTTGCCGTCCACCGCCGGCACCGGGATACCGAAGCTGATGGATGCCACTGCCCCGGCGGTATAGTCGCCGATGCCCGGCAGGGCGCGCAGGGCGGCGTAGTCGGCGGGCAGGTCGCCGCCATACTGTTCGCAGACGATCTTGGCCGCCTTTTGCAGGTTGCGCACCCGGCTGTAGTAGCCCAGACCCTCCCACAGCTTGTGCAGCTTTTCTTCGTCGCAGGCAGCCAGGGCCGGGATGTCCGGCAGCGCCGCCAGAAAACGCTCGTAATACGGCAGCGCCGCCGACACCCGTGTCTGTTGCAGCATCACTTCGCTGAGCCAGACGTGGTAGGGCGTGGGGTCCTCCCGGAAGGGCAGGATGCGGCGGTTTCTGTAAAACCAGTCCAGCAGGGCCGGTGCAATGTTTTCCACTTGTTTTTGTCTCCTTGTTGAAAGTTAAGGGCGGGTCACTATTTATAATGCCCTCCGCGATGCTCTGGGCATAAATAGCGGAACTATATTTTATAGTCGTGTTTGTCGCGGCCTGCGGGCCGCTCCAAACACCTTTTCACAGATGGAGTCCCAACCGGCAGCAACTGCGCTATAGCAAAACCTGCCGCTAGCCGCACCGACCTTTCCCGTGAAAATGCAATCCCGGAAAGTCCGCAGACTTTCCGGGATTGCGCTATTTAAAATAATTCTTCCGCTGTCATTGCCGGAGCAAAGCGGAGGCAATTCCCAATCGTTCTCAGAATCAGAAACCGTAAGCGGTGCGGGGGAACGGCAGCACGTCACGGATGTTCTGGATGCCCGTGAGGTACATGATCATGCGCTCGAAGCCCAGACCATAACCGGCGTGCTCCACGCCGCCGAACTTGCGCAGGTTGAGGTACCAGTCGTAGCTGGACTTGTCCAGACCCAGCTCATCCATGCGGGCCACCAGCTTGTCGTAGTCCTCTTCACGCTGGCTGCCGCCGATCAGCTCGCCGATGCCGGGCACCAGCATATCGGCCGCGGCCACGGTCTTGCCGTCCGGATTTTGCTTCATATAGAAGCTCTTGATCTCCTTGGGGTAGTCGGTGACGAAGACCGGCTTCTTGAAGACTACCTCGGTCAGGTAGCGCTCGTGCTCGGTCTGGATGTCCACGCCCCACTCCACCGGGAACTGGAACTTCTTGTTGTTCTTCTTCAGAACCTCGATGGCGTCGGTGTAGGTGATGCGGCCGAATTCGCTGTTTGCCACCAGCTCCAGGCGCTCGATGAGGCCCTTGTCGATGAACTGGTTGAAGAACGCCATCTCATCCGGGCAGTTGTCCAGCACATAGCGGATGACGTACTTGGTCATGGCCTCGGCGATGTCCATGTAGCCGTTCAGATCGCAGAAGGCCATTTCCGGCTCGATCATCCAGAACTCAGCGGCGTGACGGGTGGTGAAGCTCTTCTCGGCGCGGAAGGTGGGGCCGAAGGTGTACACCTTGCCGAAGGCCATGGCCATGGCCTCGGCTTCCAGCTGGCCGGAAACGGTCAGGTTGACCGGCTTCTCGAAGAAGTCCTTGGTGTAATCCACGGTGCCGTCCTCGTTCTTGGGCACGTTGTCCAGATCCAGGGTGGTGACGCGGAACATCTCGCCGGCACCCTCGCAGTCGGAGGCGGTCAGCAGCGGAGAGTGGGCGTAGACAAAGCCGTTCTCCTGGAAGAACTTGTGGATGGCATAAGCGGCCACACTGCGCACGCGGAAGGCCGCGTTGAAGGTGTTGGTGCGGGGGCGCAGGGTAGGCATGGTGCGCAGATACTCCATGCTCATCTTCTTTTTCTGCAGGGGGTACTCGTCGGCGGGGCAGTCGCCCAGGATCTCCACGCTATCGGCGTTCAGCTCAAAGGGCTGCTTTGCCTGCGGGGTGAGCACCAGCTTGCCCTTGATGCGCAGGCTGCTGTACAGACCGGTGTGGATGACGTCGTCGTAGTTGGCCAGCTTGCCGGCTTCCAGCACCACCTGCAGGGTCTTGAAGCAGCCGCCGTCCGACAGGGCGATGAAGCCGATGTTCTTGGAGTCGCGGATGTTCTTTGCCCAGCCGCAGACGGTGATCTCGGTGCCGTCCGCCGGGGTGTTCTTGAACAGCGAAAGGATCTCGGTACGTTCCATAATAGTTCTCCTTTACAAAGAAAAAAGACAGCTTTTGCCCTGAAAGTTCAGGGCGAACAAGCTGTCTTGTAATGTCCGCGGTGCCACCTGAATTACCGGAAGTGTCCGGTCGCT
>CAKSZS010000061.1 GCA_934525845.1 uncultured Faecalibacterium sp.
ATAAGATATCCCATTGTTTCAAACAAGTAAGACCCCTTGAAGACTACAAGGTTGATAGGCACGATGTGTAAGTGGAGTGATCCATTCAGCAAGCGTGTACTAATAGGTCGAGGGCTTGACCACAATTCGCTTGAGACTCTCAAGAGTCAACGAAAAAATGAAGTAGCAGTGATTATTCAGTTTTGAAGGCACGTCCTTCTAAGAAACACTGGACAAGTAAAGCACGATGTGTTATACTAAGCCAGTCAGATCGGTCGGTGTCGATGACGGTGAGGTTCCACCTGTTCCCATTCCGAACACAGAAGTTAAGCTCACTTGTGCCGAAGATAGTTCGCTGGAAACGGCGCGTGAAAATAGGTAGTCGCCGACTTGAGTTGTCAGGATGAAGAAACCGCATCTTGACAATATGCACCTCTAGCTCAGTTGGTAGAGCAACTGACTCTTAATCAGTGGGCCCAGGGTTCGAGTCCCTGGAGGTGCACCAACAAAAGAGCGTTGAATCGTATGATTCGACGCTCTTTTTCTATGCAAAAAAGCGGCTGCACGCTTTCTGCACACCGGTTGCACATTTGCCCGGATCGGGGCTTTTCTGCGCAAGGCTTGCATAGCTTGCTTTCCTCTGCATAAAAAGGGAACTCGTCGGGGCGAGGTCCCTTCATCTGCTGTCGCAGATCGTTCTGTCCCTCAAACACCCCACTGGGGCGTTTGTTGCTTCGCAAATGCAAATCTTTTCGGCAGACAAGGCTCTCGTCAATTCTCTGCATTCTTCTGCGTCCATCAGCCGGATGGCTTCAAGAATCTCTCTGCCAATGATTTTTGTTGCCGCCGGCGTTTCGTTTTGCTGGGGCTTTCATAAGCGGCTAAGACAAAAAAGGAAGGCTGTGGGGGGTTCTGTGCGGAGGAGAATGACAGGAGTTGTGTTCAAACGCCCGAATCCCTGCCATGAATCGTAGTTGTTGAGGTGTTCTTTGCCTTCCTGAAAAATATGGTGATGTAAAATACATACTGACAAACAAACCCGCTCCGGGCAGAATGCCCGGAGCGGGTTTGCGTCAGCAGCATTTATGCAGAAAGGACACAGAGAGAGGGAAGCGTTATGCGTCCTTGCACAGCCTGGTCAGCTCTTCGATGGCGGCATCCTCGTCCGGGCCATCGGCGGCGATGGTCACGGTCTCACCGCATTTCACGGCCAGCCCCATCACGGCGAAGATCTTCTTCATGTCGGCGGCTTTGCCGTTCTTGGTCATGGTTACCTTGCTTTCAAAGCCCTTGGCAGCTTTGCTCAGGATGCCGGCGGGGCGTGCGTGCAGGCCCTCTTTGTCCTGGATGGTGATGTCGATGCTCTTCATAAAAATCTCTCCTTTTTCAAAAATCGGTGTGGGAAGTTACTGTAAGTGCTCCAGCACATAGTTCAGATCAGAAGTGGTTTTGAGCTGTTCCAGCGCATCCTCGTCTTCGAGGATCTCGCAGACATTGCCCAGCAGGTCGAGGTGGTCATTGCCGACACCGGCGATGCCGAACACGAGGTAGGCTTTTTCATCGCCGAAATCCACGCCCTGCGGGTATTGCAGGAGGACAACGCCGGATCTCTTGACGGTACCCTTCTTCTGACTGGTGCCGTGGGGGATGGCCACGCCCATGCCCATATAGGTGCTCACGAGCTTTTCGCGCTCCACCATGGCGTCAGCATACGTCTCATCCACATAGCCGCGCTTGGCCAGCAGGGCACCGGCGGCACGGATGGCTTCCTCCTTGGTGACAGAGGGCAGGCCCAGCTGAATGTCTTCGGCCTGAATCTTCATCACAGAACCGCTGGCTTTGGAAGCCTCGGTCACGGCAGCGGCCAGAGGAGCAACGGCGGCGTTGCGCAGGTCGGAAACGATCTCTTCATTGGCGGCAGCTTCGGCCTTGGCATCCAGCACCGGAGTGGTGGAGGTCAGGGCGTTGTACAGAGCATCCAGATGCGGGTCTGCAAGGAAGTTGTCCAGCGTGATGAGCTGTGCCTGCGGGGCGCACTTGGCAGCGCGGTCCGCCAGAACGCGCTGGCAGACCACCACGTCCGCGTCGGCGGGGATGGTGTCCACGCTGGAGTTGGTCACGGTCAGGTCAGGGCGTTCGGCCTTGATGCGGTTGTGGAACTTGGTAGCACCCATGGCGCTGGAGCCCATACCGGCATCGCAGGCAAAGACGATCTTGCGGATCTGACCGACATTCACGGCAGTAGGCTCGGGGATCTCTCCCTTGGCCTGCGCCTTCATCTCTTTCATCTCGTTCTGGGCATCGGTCAGGCTCTTGGCGTGGCCGGAGGTGGCTTTCAGAATGACAGAGGAAAGGACAAAGGAAACAGCACCGGCGATGACAACGCCCAGCAGAACGGTGAGGATGGAATCCCGGGGAGCCATTGCCATGTAGGCGATGAGGGAGCCGGGAGAAGCGGGGCCGGACAGGCCTGCACCGGTCATGGAGTAGAACAGGATGGCGCAGAAGTTGCCCACGATGGGGGCGATGATGATCACGGGATTCATCAGGATGTAGGGGAAGTAGATCTCGTGGATGCCGCCCAGCAGGTGGATGATGACCGCGCCGGGTGCGGACTGACGGGTGGTATCGTCCTTGCAGAAGAAGCAGTAGGCCAGCAGAACGCCCAGACCGGGGCCGGGGTTGGCTTCCAGCATATACATGATGGAGCGGCCGGTCTCAGCGGCCTGACTTGCACCGATGGGGCTGAAGATGCCGTGGTTGATGGCATTGTTCAGGAACAGCACCTTGGCGGGCTCAATAAAGACGGACACCAGCGGCAGCAGGCTGTGCGCTACCAGGAAGTCCACCCCGGCGGTCAGCACAGTGAGGATGGCGGTCATGAACGGGCCGATAACGTAGTAGCCGAGGATGGCCAGCAGCATACCCAGAATGCCGACGGAGAAGTTGTTGACCAGCATCTCAAAACCGGCGGGGATGTGGCCTTCCACCTTCTTGTCGAACTGCTGGATGACCCAGCCTGCCAGCGGGCCCATGACCATGGCACCCATCAGCATGGTGTAGTCCGAGCCGCAGATGCAGCCCACCACGGCGATGGCAGCGATCACGCGGCCGCGGTCGCCTGCGACCATTTTGCCGCCCTGCCCTGCAATGAGGATGGGCAGCAGGTAGGTCAGCATCGGGGAGACCATGCTGGCCAGTTTTTCGTTGGGGAACCAGCCCGCTTCAATGAACAGAGCGGTGAGGAAGCCCCACGCGATGAATGCGCCGATGTTCAGCATGACCATGCCGCTGAGGAACTTGCCAAAGCGGGAAACAGCATTTTTCATTTGTAGCTCTCCTTTTCACTTGAAAGGCAGGCGGCGTAGTTCCTGTGGCATGGGAACTGCGGCCTGCAGATGGTCGTTCGGAGCAGCTTTCGTTTCGTTCTGGCACTATTCTAGCCGATACTGCGCCGGATTTCAATGGTGACAAGCGGTGGGGCTGTCACCGGGGAATGGTGACACCGGTGGGCTGATACGGCAACATTTCCAAGGGATGCGCGGGCGATTTGTGCATATTTGCTGATGCTCTGGGATACAAGACGGGAGTGCGGAAGCTTTTGTCACCGGGCAATGGTGACAAAAAACACACAACTTCTTTTCTGCTCCGGGGGCTGGCAGACGATGTGGCACTATGTTACAATAGAAACAATGGGTAACTTTTGGGAAAAGGAGAGGATCAACATGGGTGCGGCGTATCGTGAGGAACTGTCGGCAAATGCACGGAAGCTGATCGAGCAGCTGCTCAGCCTTCCGCAGGGGTGGGTGACGGCGGCTGCACTGGCCGAAAGCATTGGGGTCAGCCGCCGCACCGTGCTGCGGGAGCTGCCTGCTGTGGAGCAGTGGATGCAGGCTGCCGGGGCGCATTTTGTGCGCAACCCCGGCAAGGGTCTGCTGCTGGATGAAGCGCCGGAGCGGCGGGACGCACTGCACACCCGGCTGAACAGCGGCGACAGGAAAGAATTTTCCCGCGCAGAACGGCGGCAGCAGCTTTTGACAAGGCTGCTCCGTGAGCAGGAGCCCTGCAAAACAGCGGCACTTGCACGGGAGCTTGGCGTTTCGGAAAGCACACTGTCAGCGGACTTGGATGAACTTGAGACCAAACTGCACCCCTACCGGGTGGAGATGTTCCGCCGCCCCGGTGTGGGGGTCTGGCTGCAGGGGGATGCTTCTTCTTACCGGAGGGTAGTGTCTGCCCTGCTGCGCAGCAGCCTGCCGGAAAAGGAACTGGCAGAGGTGCTCTGCGGACGGATGCCGGAAAACACTATTTTCTCGACCCTGCTGGATACAAAAACGGCCGAAAAGGTCTGGAAGGTCTTGCAGCAGTTTGAGCAGGAAGAGCAGCTCCATCTGCCGGATGCAGGCTTTCTGGCGCTGGCCATCCACTGCACCCTGACCATTCAGCAGCTGCAGCAGGGCGGCGACAAAGGCAGTGCGCCCAGAGGGCTGCGCCCGGCGGGCAACCATGCAGCCCGGCTGGTGGTGGCTCTGAACCGCGCCTTTGGGCTGACCCTGCCGCCCGAGGAAGCGCAGTATCTGGAACTGTATCTCGCTGCTTATCTGGGCGCGGAGGACCCTTGGGGCAGCGCACAGGAGATGGAGCTGCGGAATCTGGAAGCTGCCCTCATCCGGGAAATGGAAAAGGCACTGCACACAGACCTTTCCGGGTACACCTCCCTGCGGGATGACCTGTACTGCCACCTGCGCCCCATGCTGCTGCGGGTGGAGCAGAATATCCGTATCGAAAACCCCCAGCTGGATACCATCCGCACCGCCTACCCCGGCCTGTGGAAAGCCACCCGTGCCGCCTGTGATGCGGTGCAGCAGCAATTTGTTCTGCCGGTCATCTCGGACGATGAAGCAGCCTACCTTGCCATGCATTTTGGTGCGGTGCTGGAGCAGAACGCCGTGTTCCGGCTGCGGCTGCGAGTGGTAGTAGCCTGCCCGCTGGGCATGGGTTCCAGCCGCTTTCTGGCTTCCCGGCTGGGAAACGAGTTCCCTTCTTTGCAGGTGGAGGGGTGCTGCTCGGTGCGGGAGCTGAACGCCGCCGACCTGCGCCGGAGAAAAATCGACTTTATCATCTCCACAGTGCCGCTGGAGCTGGACTACCCGGCGGTGTGCATCAGCCCTTCCCTGCTGGAACCGGATCGCGCCGTGCTGAAGGATGCCATCACACGGTACAGCCAGAACAGCCAAGAACCGGAACCGGCGGTGCAGCCTGTGCAGGATGCAGAGCGTGCAGGCTCCAGGCTGCGGTATTACGCGCGCCTGACCCGCTCCATGACCGGACTGCTGGAACAGCTGACCATCCAGCCTGTCAAGGCTCCCGGCAGCCGCGCCGCCCTTATCCATGCAGCGGCGCAGCTGTTCTGCCCGCAGGAGGCGGACGCCCGGCTGGTGGAGCAGCAGCTCCGCCGCCGCGAAACGCTGGGCGATACCTACATCAAACCCCTGTATGCCCTGCTGCTCCATTGCAGGACAAGCGCGGTGAAGGACTGCCGCTTGGGCTATTTGCAGGCGCAGCCGCCGGTCTACGAGCCGGGGCGCATCGTGCTGGGGGCACTGGTGCTGCTGGCCCCGGATGACGGAAACGGCGTCCCGGTGGAGGTCATGCAGAATGTCAGCGGCCAGCTGATCGAAACGCCCCGGCTGATGGAGGCGCTGCGCACCGGCCAGCAGCAGGAGGCGGCAGACCTGCTGGAACAGGGCTTTGACCGTGCCTTTTTTGCGGACTGCAAACCGCTGCACACAAAATGAACTGAAAACCGACTCCCGGCTTTTGTCTTTTTGGGCAGAGCCGGGAGTTTTTTGTTATTATAACAAGATACCTATAAGAGAACTTTTGGACTGAAAATCATGTATCCCAGAAAGTTGGCGAAAAGCACCAAAAACAGCCTGTACGATTTGTTGAAACAACAACTTGACAGGGGCGAAAACTGTTGGTATTATAATGCCAGAGCTTTCGTTTCAACAGTTTCGAGTTTCATAACAACAATCATGAAGGAGGCTGTTGTTCCTATGATCTACACCGTAACATTGAATCCGGCGCTGGACAAGACCGTTGAGATCCCGAACCTTGCGCTGGACACCGTAAACCGGATCACCAAGATGCGTACCGATCCCGGTGGCAAGGGCATCAACGTCAGCAAGGTGATCGCAAAGCTGGGCGGGACCAGCAAGGCCATCGGCATTCTGGCTGGTAACAGCGGCAGAGCCATTCAAGACGCACTGGACAGCGAAGGGCTTGCCCACAACTTCCGTTTCGTGCCCGGCGAGACCCGCACGAACCTGAAGGTCATCGACCCGGAAAACCACACCAACACCGACATCAACGAGCCGGGCATTGAAGTAGACGCCCCGGAGCTGACCGCTCTGCTGTACGATCTGCTGAAGGAGCTGAAGCGGGGGGATATCGTGGTACTGGCGGGCAGCCTGCCCAAGGGTGCCCCGAAAGACACCTACTACACATGGGTGGAATCCTGCAAAAAAGCCGGTGCTAAGGTCTTTCTGGATGCAGACGGCGAGCTGCTGGCAGAGGGGCTGAAGGCCGCCCCCTATCTGGTCAAGCCCAACAACGACGAGCTTTCCCGCATGATGGGCCGGGAGCTGAAAACGCTGGATGAACTGGCCGATGCCGGTCAGGCGCTCATCCGCAGGGGCATCGAGCACGTTGTGGTGTCCATGGGCGGGCGCGGTGCGCTGTACCTCCACAAGGACAGCGTCATCTACGCCCCGGCACTGAAGGTCAAGGTGGGCAGCACGGTGGGTGCCGGCGACAGCGTGGTCGCCGCTCTCGCCTACGCCGAGGCGGAAGGGCTCAGCGAAGAAAACACGGTTCGCCTGTCCATCGCCACAGGAGCCGCCAATGTGATGTGCAGCGGCACACAGGCCGCAGAGCGCAGCCAGATCGAAGAGCTGCTGCCGCTGGTCACCTTCCAGCACCTGTAAAACTTCTTGAAAACACAACGGTAACTGTTATAATAAAAGGAGAGTTTCATTATGAAAGTCAAAGCTGTTCGTCTGCACGCCGCCAACGATCTGCGTCTGGATACTTTTGAACTGCCGGAGATCAAGGACGATGAGATCCTTGTCAAGGTCGTTTCCGACAGCATCTGCATGTCTACTTACAAGTGCGCCATCCTCGGCACCGGCCACAAGCGTGTGCACCCGGATGTAGCCGAGCACCCCGCCATCATGGGTCACGAGTTCGCCGGTGATATCGTCAAGGTGGGCAAGGCGCATCAGGACAAGTTCAAGCCCGGCATGAAGTTCACCCTGCAGCCCGCCCTGAACTACAAGGGCACCATGTGGAGCCCCGGCTACTCCTACGAGTTCTTCGGCGGCGATGCCACCTACTGCATCATCCCTGCCGAGGTCATGGAGCTGGGCTGCCTGCTGGAGTACAAGGGCCGCGCCTACTACGAGGCTTCTCTGGCCGAGCCCATGAGCTGCTCCATCGGCGCATTCAACGCCGCTTACCACACCAAGATGGGCGTGTACCATCACGAGATGGGCATCAAGAAGGGCGGCAAGCTGGCCATTCTGGCCGGTGCCGGCCCCATGGGTCTGGGTGCTCTGACCTACGCACTGCACCGTGATGTGCGCCCCGGCATGGTGGTGGTCACCGATATCAACGAGGATCGTCTGGCCCGTGCGGAGTCCCTGTTCCCCCCGAAGGAGGTCAAGGAGAAGGACGGCATCGACCTGTACTTCGTCAACACCGCCAACATGGCAGACCCCGCTGCCGAGCTGCGGGAGCTGACCGGCGGCACCGGCTTTGATGACGTGTTCTGCTACGCCCCCATCGCGCCGGTGGTGGAACTGTCCAGCGCTGTGCTGGGCCGTGACGGCTGCCTGAACTTCTTTGCAGGCCCCACCGACAAGCAGTTCAGCGCCAAGATGAACTTCTACGATGTGCACTACAACTCTACCCATGTCATGGGTACCACCGGCGGCAACACCGCCGATATGATCGAGTCGCTGGAGCTGACCGCCGCCAAGCGCATCGACCCGGCTGTGATGGTCACCCACATCGGCGGTCTGGACGCCGCTGCCCAGACCACCCTGAACCTGCCCAAGATCCCCGGCGGCAAAAAGCTGATCTACACCCACCTGACCATGCCCCTTATCGCCCTGACCGATCTGCGTGCCAAGGGCGAGCAGGACAACGACCCCCGCTATACCGCCCTGGCCGACATCGTGGACGCCCACAACGGCCTGTGGTGCCCGGAAGCAGAGGAATATCTGCTGGCAAACTTCAACCCGGAGGACTGAGCGGAGCGCGCCATGGGACAGGACAAACTCAGACAGGAGGAATCCCCCATGGAACAACGCCGCAACCAGATCGTGGAGCTGGTGAACCGCAAAGGCAGCATCAGTTTTGCCCAGCTCAAGGAAGCCTTTCCTTCCGTTTCCGAAATGACCCTGCGCACCGATCTGAAGGCACTGGATGAAGCCCGCCGCGTGGTGCGGGTGCATGGCGGCGTCAAGTCGGTGGAGCAGGTGGTCGGTACGGATGACCTGCTCAGCCGCCGTTCCGCCCGCAATGCCGAAGCAAAGCAGATCATTGCCGAAAAAGCCGCGGCCCTGCTGCGCCCCAACAC
>CAKSZS010000062.1 GCA_934525845.1 uncultured Faecalibacterium sp.
CCCACGTTATCTGCCAGCTTCTTCAGCACCTCGTTGTCGTTGTAGCCGGGGCTCAGGGCAGACTGACCGCCCACGATGTCAAAGCTGGTCTGGTCGGTGTTGGAGGGGTCCGGTCCAGCGGCCTTTTTGCTGCCGCCGCAGGCAGACAGTGCCACGGCAGAACCGGCAACGGCGCAAACCTTCAGGAAATTGCGGCGAGAGATCATCTTTTTCATGGTTGTTCTCCTTTTCTGTAATGTTATATCAGATTCTTTTCGTTTTCTGGAATGGGCAGCGGATTCTGCGCCCTGTTCATCAAGCTCCATCGCTTTCTGTTCCGGGCAACGGCTTCAGCGCCCTCTTGCGGTTCCCTGCATCCGCTTCGACCCTTGGGCGGGTCTCGCGTCTTGCAGACCGCTGCGCCAAAAATTGCTCCCTGTTTCGGCCGCAGGCCGCGGTCGCAATTTTAGCCCTTGACCGCACCGGCCATGAAGCCTTTTTCAAAATACTTCTGTACAAAGGGGTAAACGATCAGCATGGGGGCGGCGGCCACGATGATGGAAGCAAACTTGATCATTTCGGTCAGCTTATTCAGTTCTGCAAAGCCGCCCGCTACCATAGAGGACTGGCTGGCGCTGGTGGAGCTCTTGATCAGGATATTGCGCAGCACCAGCGGCAACGGAGCCTGATCGGCTCTCAGGTAGATCAGAGCGGTGAACCAGTCGTTCCAGTAGGCCACCATGCTGTACACCACCATAACGGCCATAATGGAACGGCTCAGGGGGATGACCATCTTTACAAAGACGGTCCACTTGGAGGCACCGTCGATCTCGGCGGCCTCCAGCAGCTCCCGGGGAATATTGTTCTCAAAGAAGTTGCGGACGATGATCACGTTGCCCACCGCCACCACACCGGGCAGGAACAGGGCCCACATACTGCCCAGCAGACCGGTCTGCTTGACGATGAGGTAGGTAGGCACCAGACCGCCGCCGAAATACATGGTGATGACGAAGAACAGGCTGATGTACTTGCGCCCGGGCAGATCCTTCACGCTCAGCGGGTAAGCCACAAGATAGATCATAACCACCGAGTAGATGGTACCGATGACGGTGTACTTGATGCTGTTCATAAAACCGGAGAACAGCGCACTGTCTGCAAACACAGCCTGATAGCCCTTCAGGGTGAACTGGCTGGGCAGCAGGAAGGTCTTGCCGGCGTACACATCGTAGGGATCCGAGAAGGATGCCACCAGAACGTAGTACAGCGGGTAAGCCACAATGAGCATGACGGCGGCGCAGATGACCACCAGAACGATGTCGCTGACCTTATCGGACAGACCGCCGGGCTGTTTTTGACGGGATGCTGCAATGTTTTTTGCCATAACGGCTCGCCCCCTTTACACAAAGCTGACGTCCGCCGCCTTTTTAGCGATGCGGTTGACGATGATGAGCAGGATGATGTTGACCACCGTATTGAACAGACCCACAGCGGTGGAATAACTGTACTTGGCGTTGATAATGCCCTGTTCGTAGACGTACACGGCAATGATATCGCTGGTTGCCTTGTTCAGTTCGGTCTGCAGCAGCAGCACCTTTTCAAAGCCCACGTTCATCAGGTTGCCTACGCTCATAATGAGCTGCAAAACGATCATGGGCACCAGTTCCGGGATGTCAATGTGCAGGATGCGCTGGAACATGGACGCGCCATCGATCTTAGCGGCTTCGTACAGGCTGGTATCCACAGCAGCCAGACAAGCCATATAAATGATGGTACCCCAGCCAGCTTCCTGCCAGATACCGGAGGCCACATAAATGGTACGGAATGCAGTGCTCTCCGAGAGGAAGTCCACGCTGGTGCCCAGGATCAGGTTCAGCAGACCGCCGGACGGACTGAGGAAGATCTTGATCATACCACAGATGACCATGGTGGAGATGAAGTGGGGTGCATACAGCACCGTCTGCACCACCCGCTTGAACTTTGCAAAGCGCAGCTGGTTGATGCACAGGGACAGGATGATGGGGATGGGAAAACTCCACAGCAGGCTGTACAGGCTCAGCAGCACGGTGTTTTTGATCATACGCACACAGTTGGGTGCGGTGAAGAACCGTTCAAACCAGTACAGCCCCACCCACTCGCTGCCGGTGATGCCCCGGCTTGCCTTGAAATCCCGGAAGGCAATCTGGATGCCGTACATGGGCCAGTACTTATAAACGATGGTCAGCACCACCGGGATCAGCAGCATCACATAGAGCTGCCAGTTTTCCCGCAGCCGTTGGCTGAGGCTTTTGCGGTGGACCGGGATAGCGTCCAGCTGACGTGCAGCAGCTGGCGAGGTCTGCGTCATAAAAACTCCTCCTTCTTTTTCTGTTTCCGCAGCCCCTGCGGAGTGGGTGCTCCCGCCGTGTGGGAGCATTTTCGGTGTTTTTTGTGAAACGTTACACGGCTTGTGTCACAAAGATAGCACGCAGAATGTCATCTGTCAACCAGATTTTTTGAAAAGGTCGGCTTGTATCCATGTTTTCAACGTTTTGCACACTTCAAGTCGCTTTGTTTTGTGCATTTTGTTGTGGTTTGTTGCTATGAAACGATTCATGAAATTTCACAAAAAAGTCTTTACATCCCCGTGAAACCGTGCTATACTGAAGCCACAGGAACCATGAACCTTGCGGAAAAACGGACATATTTCGTCCGCATATCCCGTTTGAAATAGAAACGTTTCACAAGAAAAGGAGTGAACCGCATGGCAAAGCAGAGCAGTGCCCCCACCATGAAAGATGTGGCAAAAGAGGCAGGCGTGTCCCTCGGCACCGTGTCCAAGGTCATCAACGGCATCCCGGTGGGCGAGGAATACCGCAAAAAGGTGGAGCAGGCCATCAAGGAACTGGACTACCACCTGAACGCCTATGCGCGCGGCCTGAAAAGCAACCGCACCAATACCATCGCCGTCATCCTGCCCACCATCGCACATCCCTATTTCGGCCTGATCGCTCATTGCATCAACAGCTCACTGCAAAAGCGCGGCTACCGGATGCTGCTCTGCGATACCGACTATGACAATGAAAAAGAGCAGGAAATGATCCGCATGGCCGAGCAGAACAAGGTGGACGGCATCATTGCCCTGACCTATGACCCGAAGCTGGAAGTACCCTCGGAGATCAACTCCGTCTCCATCGACCGGTATCTCGGCGCCAACATCCCCTGCGTGGCATCAGATAACTACGCAGGCGGGCGGCTGGCCGCCGAAAAGCTGATGGAAAACGGCTGCAGGAAGCTCGCCTTCCTGCGCGTCGGTTCCAGCATCGTGGGCGAGACCAACAAACGCAAGGACGGCTTTGTGGCCGCCTGTGAAGCCGCAGGCGTTCCTTATGAAATAAAGAATCTGGAAGATGCGCGGGACGGCACCGTCTTTGACCCCCTGGCCGAGTTCGCGGTGTTCCTGGACGATCATCTGCAGGACGGCGTGTTGGAGTTTGACGGCATCTTCTGCGTGACCGACCGTCTGGCCTACCAGATTGTTCAGCTGCTGCGTCTCATGGGGCTTCGGGTGCCCGAGGACGTGCAGGTCATCGGCTTTGACGGGCTGCGCACCTTCGGCGACATGGATTATTACTGTTCCACCATCGTTCAGCCCGTGGACGCCATCGCAGAGACCTGCGTGGAAGTCGTGCTAAACGAGAACCGCGCCAATACCCCCTCCCTGCTGTGCCTGCCGGTCAGCTATGCTTACGGCGGCACCACCAAGGCATGACCGCCCCGGAAAAAGGCCGGTGGTACTGGGTCAGGAACTGGCTGCATTACCACTGGGTCTATCTCGTCATCGCAGCCGTGGTGCTCTGGGTGGGCATCAGCTGGCTGGCCAACGCCCTGCACTGGGGCGAGACCCTGCCGGACTATCAGATCGCCTATGTGGGCAAAAGTGCTCTGCCGGAGGATACCGCCCACGCCATCGAAGCCGCTTTTGCGCAGTATGGCGAAGACCTGAACGGCGATGGCACTGTCTGCGTCCGGCTGCGCCAGTACGTCAGCGATACAGAGGACGTGGAAAACGCTTCTACTTACGCGCTTGCCGCACAGATGCAGTTTTTGGCGGATATGAACGCCGAGGAAAGCTATTTTCTGCTGCTGGATGACCCGGCGCATTTTCAGCTGGACTATCAGGCACTTGCCAACTGGGACGGCACTCCGCCGGGCGACAACGACTATACCGCCGCCGGAAAGACCGTGCCTTGGGCAGACTGCCCGGTGCTGGCCGGATACGACCTTGGAACGTATCAGACCACCGTGTTGGGAACCACCGTTACTGGCAGCGGCGCAGAACTGGTAAACGGATTATTTTTAGGCCGCAGGGCCTTTTATGAAGAGCCCAAGAACGAAAAAGCCGCCCTTGCCCGGGAAGGAGCACAGCGGCTGTGGGAGATTCTGACGGAAGGAGCAACTCCATGAAACGGAACTGGTTGTGTGTTGCAGCACTTGCGCTGGCGGCAGTTCTCTGTACTGGCTGCGGTGTGAAGGATGAAAATTTGAAAAGTGATCCGCTGGTAAATGCGGATGGGACGGCTCCGGTAGGCAAAACGCTGGTTGCCCCTGCCCCGCCGGAGGACTTCACCTTGCTGGACAACAAGGATATCCTTGCCGCCAACGGCCTGTACTATGCTTCTTGGGTCAACGGAGAACCCCAGCCCTATGAAAACAGCGAGGGTAAGACAGTCGATCTCTATGATGCCCAGCTGACGCTGGTGGTGCAGGAAAACAAGACCGAAGAAAAGGCAACTTCCGCTGTTTCCGGCTGGCAGGAGCTGGCACAGCAGAACTACGATATTTCTGACACACAGACCCTGACTGCCGCCGGGCAGGAGTACACTGTCATTCAGTTTGCCTATCAGGACGAGAGCAACCCCTATGCCTTTGGCGTTGCCGCCTTTGGACAGAAGGGCACCAGTGCCATAGAGTGGGAGCTTTCCTGTCAGGAGAGCTACACCGGCGATGCACTGGCTGTACTGACCGAATTTCTGAACGGCTGCACCTATTAAGGAGGCGTAGAAATGGGCTTATTCTTTCCGAGTGACCCGGTCATCCATGGTCAACGCGCCACTGGTCTGCCCCGGTATCAGGAGCTGCTGGAACGAGACTGGAAAAGCTTTCTCTTTGCGGATTTTGTCACCTTGGGTCTGTGCATCCCCTACGGGCTGGGGGTGGGGTACGCCCTGCTTTCTTCCAGTCTGCTGGTGCTGATTCCCGTCTGCGTGGTGGGTGGACTGCTGGTGGGCCCGGCGATCTCCTGCATGATGGACGCGCTGTTCCGCAGCTACCGGGATGCGCCCCGGGGCTGGTGGGAGAACTACTGCAAGGGCATGAAACAGAACTGGAAAGCATCCCTTCTGCCCGGTGTGGTGTTCAGTCTGGCACTTGGCATCGAGCTGTTTTTCGGCATGGTGCTGTTCTCCGGGGAGCGTCTGCCCGGTATCGGAACCATGGCTGTTTTTCTGGCCGGGCTGCTGATCCTGCTCATGCTGTTTACTGCGTTCTGGCCGCAGGTGGTATTGTTTGAAGAAAGCAACCTCCACCGCCTGCAAAATGCCGTGCTATTCTGCCTGAAATACGGCAAGCACGTTCTGGGTGCAGCCGCACTTCAGCTGGCATGGTGGCTGCTGTTTGTGTTGTTTTTGCCGTGGACGGGCTTTCTCGTGCCCTTCCTCGGTGTATGGTTTATCTGGTTCGTCTGCTTCTTTTTGCTGTACAACGATTTCAATGCCGCCTATGGCATTGAAGAAAAGATCAGCCAGCAGTTCCCGGAGCAGACACCCCGCTATGATGAATGATAAGGAGAGCAACCATGGATATTGTAACGATTGGTGAAGTTTTGATCGACCTGACCCAGACTGGCAAGGATGCGCGCGGCATTCCGCAGTTTGCCGCAAATCCCGGCGGTGCCCCGGCCAATCTGGCTGTGGCTGCTGCCCGGCTGGGCGCACAGACCGCCTTTATCGGCAAGGTGGGTGCAGATGCCTTTGGCCGCTACCTGAAAGAGGTTCTGGCAGAGAACAAGGTGGATGTTTCCGGCATGGCGGTGGATGCAGACCACCCCACCACCATGGCGGTGGTCTCGGTAGATGCCACCGGTGAGCGGGATTTCAGCTTCTACCGCAGCGCCAACGCTGACGTGATGCTGTGCAAAGAGGACATTTCGGAAGAGGCTCTGAAAGCCGCGAAAATCGTCCACTTCGGTTCTGTCAGCCTCACCGCCGACCCCTCCCGCACTGCCACGCTGGACGCTGCTGCCCGCGCCAAAAAGCTGGGTGCTGTCATTACTTATGACCCGAATTACCGTGCCAACCTCTGGAAGAACAAAGAGGATGCCATTGCCCAGATGAAGGTTCCCCTGCCGCTGGTGGATATCCTGAAAGTGTCCGATGAAGAACTGCCTCTGCTCACTGGCACCACTGACTGTGCCGAGGGCACAGCCCAGCTGGCACAGAACGGCATCCGGCTGATTTTCGTCACCTTGGGTGCAAACGGCGTATTCTACCGCTTTGGGGACAAGACCGGCCATGTGGCTGGCGTTCCCTGCAAGGTGGGCGACACCAACGGCGCAGGCGATACCTTCTTTGGGGCTGCCCTGTCCAAGCTCTGCAAGGAGGAGCTGGACACCCTGACCGTGGACAAGCTGGAAGGCATTCTGGTCTTTGCCAACAAAGCAGCCAGCATCACCACCAGTCGGCATGGTGCTATTCCTGCCATGCCCACCCTTGCGGAAGTGGAGGGCTGAACCATGGCAACAAAACAGGAATTTGAGTCCCGGTTTGCCAAGCACAAGGATGAACTGGAATGGCTGTTCATGGAACTGTACCACAACCGGGAAGGGCTGGAGGTTCTGGAGCGGGAGATGGCAGAAGCCTACAACGCCCGCAGCGCCGAGCTGAAAGCACTGGACAAGGCACGCTCTGCCGACCCGGAGTGGTACAAGCGGGGCAATATGTTCGGCATGACCATGTACACCGACCTCTTTGCCGGAAATCTGAAAGAACTGGCAAAGAAACTGCCCTACCTCAAGGAGCAAAAGCTGACCTATCTGCACCTGATGCCCCTTTTGCAGATGCCCCACCCCCACAACGACGGCGGCTATGCGGTGGAGGATTTCGACACCGTAGACCCTGCCCTTGGCACCAACAAAGATCTGGAAAACCTGACCCGGGAGCTGCGGAAAGCCGGCATCAGCCTGTGTCTGGATTTTGTCATGAACCACACCGCCAGCACCCACCGCTGGGCCATGGCGGCAAAGGCGGGCGACCCGTGGTTTCAGGCGTATTACCATCTCTATGACGACCGCACCATCCCCGACCAGTATGAGCAGACCGTTCCGCAGGTGTTTCCCAACACCGCACCCGGCAACTTTACATGGTGTGAGGAAATGCACAAGTGGGTGCTGACCACCTTCCACGACTACCAGTGGGACCTGAACTATGCAAACCCGGCGGTGTTCGTGGACATGACTAAGAGCATCCTGCACCTCGCCAACCTTGGCGTGGAGGTGTTCCGCATTGATGCGGTGCCCTACATCTGGAAGCAGCTGGGCACCACCTGCCGCAATCTGCCGCAGGTGCACACCATCGTGCGGATGCTCCGCATGGTGCTGGAATGTGTCTGCCCGGCGGTCATCCTCAAGGGCGAGGTGGTCATGGCTCCCAAGGAGCTTGCCGCCTACTTCGGCACCCCGGAAAAACCGGAATGCCACATGCTCTACAACGTGTCCACCATGGTCAACCTGTGGGGTGCCCTTGCCAGCCGGGACACCCGGCTGCTGAAGGCGCAGCTGGATGCCCTCCACGCCCTGCCGGACAACTGCTGGTTCGTGAACTATCTGCGCTGCCACGATGACATCGGCTGGGGTCTGGACGAGGCCGTGGAGAAGCGACTGGGCATTGACCCGCAGAAACATAAAGAATATCTGTACCACTTCTACGAGGGCAATTTCCCCGGCAGCTGGGCAAAGGGCGAGCTGTACAATTACGACCCTGCCACCGGCGATGCCCGGAGCTGCGGCACCACTGCCAGCCTGTGCGGCGTGGAGCAGGCACTGGAAAAGGACGATAAAACCGCACTGGATTATGCCGTGAAGCGCGATCTTTTGCTGCACACTGCCATGGCGTTTTTGCAGGGCTTCCCCATGCTGAACTGCGGCGATGAGATCGCACAACTCAACGGCTG
>CAKSZS010000063.1 GCA_934525845.1 uncultured Faecalibacterium sp.
CAAAATTTTGTGCAGCTCCTGCACAAGGTCGCCGATCACGATGGGCTTGGACAAAAAGCCGTTCATGCCGCTTTCCAGTGCGTTGCGGCGGTCCTCGTCAAAGGCGTTGGCGGTCATGGCAAGGATCGGGAGCGTTGCCCGGGCAGGGTCATCCAGTGCGCGGATCTGCCGGGTGGCGGTATAGCCGTCCATGATCGGCATCTGCACATCCATCAGCACCAGATCATAGCTGCCCGGCGCGGCGGTGCTCACCTTTTCCACCGCCACAGCGCCGTTTTCGGCCGTATCGACCCGGAAGCCGTACTCCCGCAGGATCTCCAGCGCGATCTCGCGGTTCAGCTCGTTGTCCTCTACCAGCAGGATCTGCTTACCCTTGAAGTCGGCGTTCTTATCCGGCAAAAGCCCCTGCGCCGCATCCGTCTGCTTCTGGCCGAGGGCGCTCATCAGGGTCTCGCGCAGGTCGGACATGAACATGGGCTTGGAGCAGAAGGCGGTCACACCGGCAGCCTTTGCCTCCACCTCAATATCAGACCAGTCGTAGGCGGTCAGGATGATAATGGGCGTATCATCGTTCAGGCTGCGGATGCGGCGGGTGACCTCGATGCCGTTCATATCCGGCAGACGCCAGTCGATGATATAGGCGTGGTAGGCATCGCTCATCTCGATGGACTGCCGCGCACGCAGCACCGCTTCCTTGCCGGAAAGCGTCCACTCGGCGCGCATACCCACCTTGACCAGCATCTTTGTCACGCTGTCGCAGGTGTTGAAGTCATCGTCCACCACCAGTGCTTTCAGGCCTTCCAGTTCGGTGATCTTTTCCACTGGGCGCTGCTCGGTCTGCGCGCGCATGGGCACGCAAACGATAAACTCGGTGCCCTTGCCCTGCGCTGTCTGCACCTCGATGGTGCCGCCCATCATATCCACGATGTTTTTGGTGATGGCCATACCAAGGCCGGTGCCCTGAATTTTACTGACCGTGGAGGTGCGCTCCCGCTCGAAGGGCTCAAAGATCTTTTGAGCAAACTCCGGGCTCATGCCGATGCCGTTATCCTTGATGCGGAACTCGTACTGTCCGCAGCCGCGCACCTTACCGGCAAGCTGCCGCACCCGCACCGAGACCGTGCCGCCCGCCGGGGTGAACTTGATGGCGTTGGACAGCAGGTTCAGCAAGATCTGGTTCAGCCGGGTCTTGTCGCAGTAGACGTCCTCGTCGGTCACATCCATGGCGTCCATGTAAAGCTCCAGCTGCTTTGCGTAAATTTGCCCGCTGACGATGGTTTTCAGGTCGTGCAGCACATCCGAAAGGTTGACCTCCACCTCTTCCAGATGAATCTTTCCGCTTTCAATGCGGCTCATATCCAGCACATCGTTGATGAGGGAGAGCAGATGATTGCTGGATGCAAGGGTCTTGGAAAGGTAGTCCTTCACCCGATTCTTATCGTCGATATTGCTGATCGCCAGCGTGGTAAAGCCGATGATGGCGTTCATGGGGGTGCGGATATCGTGGGACATATTGGAAAGGAAGGTGCTCTTGGCGCGGTTGGCGGTCTCGGCGGCAGCAACGGCATCGGAAAGCGCCTGATTTACCTGCCTGTCGGCGGTGCGGTCGGACATGACAAGGATGTGTTTGGTTCTGCCCTCCACCTCGCTGCCCATGGCAACGATGTGGAACCAGCGCCGCTCCCCGGTTTCCAGATGCACATACTCATCATCCCATTCGCGCTGCTGCCCGCTGAGAAGCCCTTCCAGATAGTTTTTATCGCGATCCGGGGAGTCCTTCGGGTGCAACGCTGCCAGAGCACGGGCATCCTGCCGGACTTCTTTCCACGGGATGCCCAGCAGCCGCTCGATATTCGGGCTGACATAATCCACCTTGGCGGTCTCTGCATCCAGCATCAGGAAAACGTCGTCCACGTTCAGCGAGAGCTTTTTGAACAGCTCGTCCCGGTACGAGATCTCGGTATTCTTCCGGCGCAGGGTCGTATGGCTTCTGCGCACAATGAGCAGAATGACCAGCACGGCCATGCCTACGGTGATGCCCGCTACGATCTGCGCCGTGCGGAACCACAGCTTATCCAGACTGGCATTGACAACATTGACCGGCACAAGCCCCAGCATCGTCCAGCTCTGGACCGCCGTGCCCTCGTAGACCAGATAATAGCTGGTTCCGCCCAGCGTCACCCTCATGTTTCCGCTGCTGCCCTGCGCAAAGGCATCCGAAAGAGCAAGGATTTGTCCCTCGGAAAGATCGGAATGGTCGCGCAGCATCGCAATGAAGTTGTAGACCGTTTCCTTGCGGTTTACGGAATTGTCGATCACCACTCGCCCATCCGGGTAGATCACATAGTTGCTGGCATTGCCTTGAAAAGCAGAGTTGTCCAGCAATTTCAGCACCGCATCATTGTAGTAGGCGATGGCAATGGCATCATAGGCAAAGCCCTGGTAGCTGCCCTGCGTCTCGGGACAGATGAACGCAAGCATCTGGGGCTTGCCGGGCAGCGCCGTATTCACGACAACATCCTCATCGTGAGCGAGCTTTTCGTCCAGATTGGTCTGCAAGCCAAGATAGCCGGTCTCCCCAGTCACGGTGATGTAGTTGCCGTCGTAGGAAAGGAAGTAGAAACCGGCAAATCCGGTGTTCTGCTGCGCATCCTCGATATACGCCTGAATTTCTGCTTCCTCCGAGGTATTTTCCAGAAAGCCGTTGTACAGATGCAGATAGGTCACGTTTTTGCGCACCATCTCGCTGAGCATATTGTTGGATTTATGCAGCACCTCTTCCAGATGCGAGGTGCTTTCCTGATAGATGGTCTGCGACACAAACGAGATGTACTGCACGCTGAGCCCGACTGCCAGTAAAACCAGCAGAAGGATGGCACAAACGGCAGGGAGCCATTTCTGCCGGGGATGGCAGCTGCGTTTGGATTCGTGCTTTTCGTCTGCCATTCCGCTCACCTCAGTGTCATGTAGTTTTCAGGCTCTGCAAGCGCTGCGCCGCCGCCGGAAACATGATCTCGCCATGTGTTTTTCACCCATGTATCTTCGCCCGCAGACGTACCGCTTCCGCTTGCAAGCAGCGCTTCCATCTGCTTTTCCGCTGCCAGACAGGTCACGGTAACGGTGTCGTCGTCCCGCAGCGGCTGCCCGTTGCGGGTGATACCGGTCAGGGTATAGCTGCCGTTATTCTCCTTTACCTCCACGGCAATACCGCTGACGATCGGCAGAGAACCACGATTGAAGGGCACAAAGCCGCCCTCGCAGCCTTCCACATAAGCGCGGACGAGCGCCTTCAGCTCAGCACCGGTCATGGTGCGTTGGCGGGACATCAGGCCGTTGGGCATGATCATGGAAGTCGCCATCTTTTGGGTATAGTCTGCTTTCAGCACACTGCCGGTAAAGCTGTTTGCGGTGGCAAGCAGCACATCCGTGCCGTAAACGCCACGCAGCGTGTTTGCCATAACGGAGAAGGAGGCGCTGCCGCCGTTTGCGTGGAACACGTTGGAATAGCTCTTTCCGCTGGTCAGCACGGTCTTGTCCGCAACGGGCTCCTCTTCGGCGAGAAGCTGGGCATTGAACGCCTGATACGCCTGCTCTGCTGTATACTCGCCCGCGATCATTTTGGAGACAACATCCTTGGAAACGGCAAAGAAATCGTTGGAGGCAATGCGGATATACATATGGTTTTCTTCCACCACATCGCGCACGTCCTTCATGCACTCGGTCAGGCGCAGGGGGACATTCTGGCTGTAGCTCAGCACATCCTGTCCGTCGGCAACGATGCGGTTCTGCGCCTCCTCAGAGAGCATAACGTTCAGCACCTTCATGGCTGTTTCGCGGCGCGCGGTGTCCTGCTCGAGATCTCGGTTCAGGGCAACTTGGAAATACGGGGTGGTCATGATCCACTTTTCGCCGTTCTGGCTGAAGAAGGGCAGAAAGGTCGTGTCGATGCCCTCATCCTGAAACATCTTCACGCCGGCAGAGCTGCCAAAGTACATGGCAACTTCCCCGTTGCGGAACATCCCGGTCACAGCGTCGTAATTCAACGCAAGGTCGTCTGCCGTAAGGCTTGTATCCTGAATGAACTGCTCCATCCGCTCAAAGGCACCCGGCCACACGGCATCGTCCAGACCCACCCGCACGGTGCTGGCAGGGTCGCTGTAAGCAGTGCGCCACTTGCGCCCTTCCGTGGTGGTAAGCTCGGCAGCGGAAAGTCCCTGCAGGGTCTCCATGCAGGTGTAGTCGTAGGTATAGTCGGCGGTAAAGCCGCGGATGCCCAGCGCTTCAAATGCCTGACAGGCCGAAACGAAGCTCTCGTAATCGGTGGGCAGAGGAATATCGTACTGCTCAAAAAGGCTGCGATTGACCACAAAGCCGTGTGCGTCGGCACATACCGGCAGCCAGTTCACGCTGCCATCCTCGTTTTTGAAGCTGTTGAGATAGGTGTTGTACACAGCACCTGCCTCATTGGTTAAGGCAAGGTTCATCAGGCTGTCCTTCAGGGGAGCAGCATCGTGCAGCGAGAACCGGCAGCAGGTGATGATATCCGGCAGACCGCCGTTCTGCTGCAAAAACTTGTAAAAATCCAGATCGTTGTTGCCGACGATGAACTCGATATTCACATCCGGCAGCTGCGCCTGGATATAGGGTGCATAGTTTTCGTACAGGCTGGTGGTCCACAGATACACTTGAATGGTCTGGGCATCCTCCTGCTCCTGTACCTGTTCTGCGCTTTTTGTTCCACATCCGGTCAGCAGGGAGACCGCCATCACCAGTGCCATAAGCACGGAAAACATGCGGTGCAATGTTCTTTTGTTCATCAAACCGTTCTCCTCACAACTCTTGGGCAGCTGTCGTTCTGCACTCCCGAATACCGCAAAAAGGCATAGGTACAGCACGACAGAGATATAGGATTATATTACCACCGCCATGAGGGATTTTCAATAAAATTTCATATATTGATCCATAAAAGCAACGCATGTCCGATTTCTTTGCGCCAGTCGATGTGACTTTTTGTATCAACGCACAGGGTGAGGCGGGCTGCCAGTATTCTTATGTACTGCAACCTTCTGTCCGCATCAGAGATATTTCTGGATGGTCGGTACAAGGACATTCATATTGATCGGTTTTGCTCTCCATCTCCACGGTGCCGCCCATCAGCCCGACCAGCCCATGATGTCGATCTCGCCGTTTTCAAGTTTCTCAAAGTCGGGGTCTGCATGGCTTTGCACGTTCCGGAGTTTTTCATTCTTTCCCATCTTTCTCCGCCCCAGGCGGTCTCATTCCGGTTTTATTTCCATTGCACAGGTTTCAAGAAGCTCATTGCAGCATCGATCCCGTCATGTTGTCAGCAGCTTTTTTGAACAGTATAGATACCAACGCATACAGTATGTATGTGTAACATTATAACAGAAGCATTTCAAGAGTTTATGCTTGTGAATACTGCTTATGTTCTGTTATTATCGCAAGTCAGGAAATCAGCGCAACATCAGAACGGCCGTCGAGGAGGCCGCCCGGACCAGTTCCTGCATCTCGCTCCGTGCCTTGCGGCAGTCCGGGCAGGCAGCTTTGGCCAGTTGGGTTATTTTGCTCCCCGTGGCCGGAGCAGGCCCTGCGGGCCAACATTCACTGCCAGATCTCGCTGGCGCTGAACCGCATCTACACCGAATGGTACCCCAGCAAGGGCTACACCTTCAACATCACCAACTCCACCAGCTACGACCAGTATTACGTCCACGGCCGCACCGTGTTCGATGTGATGGTGCGCATCACCGATGACATTTTCAACACCTATCTGCGCAAGCGCGGCACCGTGAACCCCTATTACTCCGAATACTGCGACGGCAAGTCGGTCACCTGCCCGGGGCTCAAGCAGTGGGGCACGGTGACGCTGGCCAACAACGGGCGCAGCGCTTTACAGATCCTGCGCTACTACTACGGCAGCGATATCGAGATCGTGCGTACCAGCAACATCCAGTCCATCCCCCAGAGCTACCCTGGTTCGCCCCTCCGGCAGGGAGACAGCGGCACGGCGGTGTTCACCCTACAGCGGCAGCTGAACCGCATCACCAAGGACTACCCCTTCCTTGGCAAACTGACTGTGGACGGGGTATTCGGCAGCCGGATGGCCGCCACGGTACGGGCGTTCCAGAAGCAGTTCAACCTGACCGCCGACGGCGTGGTGGGCCGCCAGACCTGGTATAAGATCAGCTATATCTATGTGTCGGTCAAGGATCTGGCCGAGCTGACCAGCGAGGGCGAGACTTCCAACGGCACCCTCTCGGACGGCACCTGGGGCGGCACGGTCCTGCGCACCGGCTCCACCGGCAGCGCCGTGGAGCAGCTGCAATTCTGGTTGAACACCCTGGCCCAGTACGATTCCTCCATCCACTCGGTGACAGTGGATGGCGTGTTCGGCAGCGGCACCGCCGCAGCGGTGCGGGCCTTCCAGCGCAAATACGGCCTGACCGTGGACGGCGTGGTGGGCCGCACCACCTGGACCGAGGTCTACGACCAGTTCCGCAGCATCCAGTCCGACAATGGAACCCCCAACGCCTACCCCGGCACCGCCCTGCGGGAGGGTTCCAGCGGCCAGAATGTGCGTCTGGTGCAGTTCTGGCTCAAGATCGCCCGCACGGTGTACACGAGCCTTGCCAACGTGACGGTGGACGGAAAATTCGGCGCTGGCACGGCAGCGGCTGTGCAGCGGTTCCAGCGGTACTTCGGGCTGACGGCAGACGGGGTAGTGGGGCGCACCACATGGCAAAAGCTGTACGAGGTGTACAATGATATCGCCAACAAGCTGCTTTCCGCATCCCTGCGGCCCGGTGAATACCCGGGCGTCCTGCGCAGCGGCTCTTCCGGCACAGCGGTGCGGGAGCTGCAATTTTACCTCTACCTCATGAGCGCCTACGAGAGCAGCATCCCGCCGGTAAGCATTGACGGCAAATTTGGCGCGGATACTGAGCGCGCGGTGCGGGCGTACCAGCGGTTTGCGGGGCTTACCGTGGACGGCGTGGTAGGGCGCACCACATGGAATTCCCTCTATGGCCGCGCCAGCCAGCTGCGCAGTTCCGGGCCGGTGGTCACGCTGAAGCGTCTGCCCTACCCCGGCACCCCGCTCACCGTAGGCAGCAGCGGCAGTGCCGTGCTGTACTACACTCTCCTGCTGCAGCGCATCGCCTATTATTTTTCCAGTGTAGAGGCTCCGCCCCTCTCCGACCAGTACACCGACGAGACAGCCGCCGCCACCCGCAGCGCACAAGAGCTGCTGAGCCTGCCGGAGACCGGCATTGCGGATGCCGACACATGGACGGCGGTAGAAGCGCTGAGTTTGCAGCTGGCCGCCCACGCCCCGAACCCCGATAGAGACACCCCACCCAGCACCGCTTACCCGGGGCGCGCCATCGCCGAGGGCAGCGCCGGGCAGGAGGTTGGGCAGGTGGAACGCTGGCTCAACCGCCGGGCGCAGCTTTCCTGCGACGAGGACTATGTGGCCGACAATAACCGCTTTGGCGCGGCAGACGCCGCTGCCGTGCGGGCTGTCCAGCAGCAGGCGGGCCTGCTGGTGACCGGCATCGTGAACCGTGATACCTGGGCCGCCCTGCAGGCCCAGAGCTGCAATTGCGACAAGGAGGAGTGAGCCATGGCACGGCTTCTGATCTACGACGCCTACGAAAACAAGGTGTACACCTACGCCCACCTCAACGAGAACGACCCCATGCCCTACAGCACCGGCACCACCCTGCGGGTACGAGAGTTCCGGGGCAAATCGGCCAGTCCCACCCTGTGGACCACCATTGCCGCTATGGAAGCCTGGAACCTGACCCGCCGCAAATACGGCAAGGGCATCCCGGTGGGGTATGCCTTCCGCCGCATCTGGGAGGGCGGCCACGGCACCCGCAGCCAGCACTATGCAGGCGTGGCATTCGACGTGGGCCAGAGCCTGACCCAGACCGAGCGCACCGCCATTTACAACGCGGCCCGGAACACCGGGGCCTGGGGCTATGTGGAGCC
>CAKSZS010000064.1 GCA_934525845.1 uncultured Faecalibacterium sp.
CGTCGAGAGCGGCGCTGGTAATCAGCATGGTTTCGTACTTTGCCATTTTGTAGCACCTCCTTTTGGACTTAAGGGTCTTGCCAACCGGCAAGACCAAGGGTACACAGACTGCGGCATCGCGGCCTGTGCGGCGTGTCTGTTCAGACAGCAATTTATTATAGCAAGCACAGCAAAATTTGTCAAGCTTTTTCCGGTAAAAATATTTTTTGATTTTTTTGTGCAGGAAGACTATAATAGAGTCGCTTTCCGGCGCAGTCTGTGCCGGCGGGCACCGGGGTAAAAAAAGTATTTTTTGAAAAGGAAGGGTATCTCATGTATTCGGTTTTCCGCAATCTGGCGATCATCATCCTGAGCGCCAAGTTCTTCGCCCTGCTGGCGCGCAAATGCAAAGCGCCGCAGGTGGTCGGCGAGATCATCGCCGGCCTGGTCATTGGCCCGTGCCTCCTGAATCTGGTGCAGACCAGTGACACCATCGCCGTTTTTGCCGAGATCGGCGTGGTGCTGCTGATGTTCACCACGGGCCTGGGCACCAACCTGAAAGAGCTGATCAAGGCTGGCCCCATCGCCACGCTGGTGGCCTGCGTGGGCGTGGCCGTGCCCCTGATCGGCGGCACCTTATTATATGGTGCATTCTACGGCTTTGCCGCCGTGGGCAGCACGGAGTTCTACCGGGCGCTGTTCATCGGCACCATCATGACCGCCACCAGCGTGTCCATCACGGTGGCCACCCTGCAGGAGCTGGGCCACCTGAAGAGCTTTCTGGGCACCACCATCGTCAGCGCGGCGGTCATTGATGATGTTATCGGCATCGTGGTGCTCACCTGCGTGCTGGGCGCCAGCAGCGGCACCGGCACCGGCCTGGGCAAGGTGCTCATCAACACGGCGCTGTTCTTCCTGGTGGCCATCGGCGTGGGCGTGGTGATCTACTTTGTCATGAAGTGGCTGGACAACCGCAACCCCCACACCCAGCGCATCACCATCATCAGCATGGCGTTCTGCTTTGCCATGGCCTACCTCGCCGAGCAGTATTTCGGCATCGCGGACATCACGGGCGCGTACATCGCGGGCATCGTGCTCTGCTCCCTGAACGACGCCCCCTATGTGGAGCGCCGGGTGGACATCAGCAACTACGTCATGTTTGCGCCGGTGTTCTTCGTCAGCATCGGCCTGAAGACCGACATCAGCGGCCTGACGCCGGAGATCCTGCTGTTCTGCGTCTGCTTCGTGGCGGTGGCGCTCGTCACCAAGATCATCGGCTGCGGCCTGGCCGCGAAGATCTGCCGGTTCAGCTGGGCGGACTCCCTCAAGGTGGGCGTCGGCATGATGACCCGCGGCGAGGTGGCGCTGATCGTGGCCCAGAAGGGTCTGGCGGTCGGCGTGGTGGACCCGGTGTACTTCACCGCCGTCATCCTGCTGATCGTGGTATCCAGCGTGGCGACCCCGCTGGTGCTGAAGGCGCTGTTCACGAAGCAGCCCCCGCAGACCCACCCCAGCCAGGTGCAGGCATGACCTTTTTCCCATCCCGAACCGATCCGGAGGACGGCGCACGATGCGCCGCCCTCTTTTTTTATTCCCGGGCGATCCCTGCCCGGCCGGCGCACCAGCGGGCGGCCTGCTCCCCTGCCTGCACGGCGGTCAGGCCCTCCGTCTGCAGCACGGTCACATTCTCCCGGTTCCGGAACCATTCCCGTTTCAGCGGCAGCAGGTGGGTGCAGTAGTGGCTGAAAAAGCCCCGGGAACGGGCAGCATCCCCTTCTTTGCGGGCGCGCAGGACGGCATCCGGTGCGTCCAGAAACAGGATGTGTTCCGGCCAGTACGCCTGCACGGCAGCAAGCTCCGGTGCCAGCGCCTGCCGGATGGCCTCCGTGTCCCAGTCCAGCCCCTTGCTCCGGGGATAGCAGAGGGTGTAGAACACGATCTCCTCCGCGCCGAAGTCCATGACGGACACCGGATGCTGCTGTGCCGCCCGCCCGCGTGCCAGCTCGTTCTGCAGGAACAGGCGCTGGATCTCCAGATAATCCTCATACCGGTCCTTGTTCAGCCCGCGGCGCCGGATCTCCGCCAGCACCGCCGTGTTGTCCTCGAAAAACACCTGCACCCCCGGCAGGTTCTCCTGAATAAAATGGGCAGCGGTGGTCTTGCCCACCGCCATGCAGCCCTGCAGCGATAAGATCATGGATCTGCCCTCCTTTGCCGCCAGTATACCACAGCCGCCCCGGATCGAAAAGGGCAGCATCCCCCTGCCCTTCCGGCGCATTTTTCCGCGCCCGGAAGTTACAAAACGGTACGGTTCTTCCGGAAGTTTCTGATCTGTTCCGGGAATTTGCGGAACTGCCGGATGGTTTTGCGGTGCGGGCAGACCAACCTGCACAAAAGCGGGGGAGCGTTGTGTACAGGTTGCACGAAACTGTTTTTTCATTCTTGATTTTTTATACGGAATGTGCCATACTATAGCCACTGGAAACGTTCCCGACAACGTTTCCGATAGTTCTTTCAGAGATGAGGGATTCCGGCAATGGGCAACATGACGATCAAAGACATCGCCCGCATCAGCGGCTGCTCGGTCAGCACGATCTCGCGGGTCATCAACGATCGCCCCGATGTGCGGCCGGAGACCAAAGAGCACGTTCTGCAGGTCATGCGGGAAGCAGGCTTTGTGCCTAACACCAACGCCCGGCAGCTGAAGATCCAGCAGTCCCGCAGCCTGGTGTTCGTGGTCAAGGGAACCCGCAACATCTTCTTTTCGGACTTTCTCGTGCAGCTGCAGCGGGCGGCAACGCTCTACGGCTACAACGGCATCGTCTCCTATCTGGACGAGAATGCCAACGAGATCGACGCCGCCGAGAAGATCCTGCGGGAGATCAAGCCCAAGGGCATGATCTTCCTGGGCGGCAGCGTGGCCAACTTCCAGAAGGGCTTTGCCAACATCAGCGTGCCCTCGGTGCTGGCCACCCTGGTTTCCGACGAGCTGCACTTTCCCAACCTGTCCATGGTGGGGGTGGATGACCGGGCAGCCGCCTATCAGGCTGTGTCCTACCTCATCCAGCAGGGCCATCGCAAAATCGCCGTGCTGGGCGGCCCGGCCACGAGCCACCCCAGCATGATGCGCCGTCAGGGTGCGCAGCAAGCCATGGAGGATGCGGGCATCCGCTTTGAGGACAAGCTGTACGGCCTGTCCAACTACGACTTCGAGTCCGCCTACCACGCCATGAACAGTCTGCTGGCCCGCCGGGCGGAGTTCACCGCCCTGTTCGCCATGAGCGATGTCATCGCCTTTGGTGCCATCCGGGCGCTGGTGAGCGCTGGGCTCCGGGTGCCGGAGGATGTTTCGGTCATCGGCTTTGATGGCATTACGATGTCCCGCTACTGTGTGCCTGTGATGACCACCATCGTACAGCCCAGCGAGCAGATCGCCCTCCAGAGCATTGAGCTGCTGGTGCGGCAGATCGAGCACGGCACCCCCGCTCAGACCGTGACGTTGCAGCCGGAGCTGCAGCAGGGTGAGAGCGTAAGGGCCCTCTGAATTTTGTATTCCCTCCGTCGAAGGACGGAGAGTATATAGTTGATCTTTAATTTTAATAAGAAGGAGAACTTATTATGAAAAAGATGATCACTCGTCGTAACTTCCTGAAGGCCGCTGGCGTTTCCGCCGCTGCTCTGGGTCTGGCTGCCTGCGGCGGTTCTTCCAGCAGCACCGCTTCCTCTGCCGCCGGTTCTACCGCTGCTTCCAGCACCGCTGCAAAGGCAGACGGCAAGGTCTACTACCTGAACTTCAAGCCCGAGCAGGATCAGGCTTGGCAGGATCTGGCTAAGGTCTACACCGAGGAGACCGGCGTGCCCGTGACCGTGGTCACCGCTGCTTCCGGCCAGTACGAGACCACCCTGATGAGCGAGATGGAGAAGAGCGAGGCTCCCACCCTGTTCCAGGTGAACGGCCCTGTGGGTCTGGCCAACTGGAAGGATTACTGCTACGACCTGTCCGGCAGCCAGCTGTACGGTGAGCTGACCAGCGACTCCTTCGCTCTGAAGGACGGCGACGCCGTTGCCGCGATCGCCTACGTTATCGAGACCTACGGCATCATCTACAACAAGGAGCTGCTGACCGCCGCCGGCTATACCCAGGACGACATCAAGGGCTTTGACGATTTGAAGAAGGTCGCTGATGACATCCAGGCTCGCAAGGCTGAGCTGGGCGTGGACGGTGCCTTTACCTCCGCTGGTATGGACGGTTCTTCTGACTGGCGTTTCAAGACCCATCTGGCCAACCTGCCCATCTACTACGAGTACAAGGCAGACGGCATCGGCTCCACCGACGCCATCAAGGGCACCTATCTGGACAACTACAAGCAGATCTGGGACCTGTACATCACCGACTCCACCTGTGACCCCAAGCTGCTGGCTTCCAAGACCGGCAACGACGCTGTGGCGGAATTCGTGGACAAGAAGGCTGTGTTCTATCAGAACGGCACCTGGGCTTACGGCGATGTTTCCAGCCTGGGTGACGACAACCTGGGTATGCTGCCCATCTACATCGGCGCAGAGGGCGAAGAGAACCAGGGCCTGTGCACCGGTTCCGAGAACTTCTGGTGTGTCAACAACGCCGCTTCTGAGGCTGATATCCAGGCTACGCTGGACTTCCTGTACTGGTGTGTTACTTCCGACAAGGGCACCTCTGCCATGGCAGACGACATGGGCTTCGTGATCCCCTTCAAGGCTGCCAAGGCTTCTACCAACCCCCTGATCGCCATTGCCAACGATTACGTGGCAGCCGGCAAGACCAGTGTGGACTGGTGCTTCTCCACCATGCCTTCCGAGGAGTGGAAGAACGGCGTGGGCAGCGCACTGACTGCATACGCAGCCGGCACCGGCAAGTGGGACGACGTTGTCACCGCATTTGTGGATGGCTGGGCCAAGGAGTACAAGCTGGCCAACGGCTAAGCCTTTGACCGGAGTTTTCTCTAAGAACTGAACCGGGAGGCGGGCGAAGAAGTTCGCCCCGCCTCCCTTCTTTTTTGACAACCACTCCATCGCAGGAGGTATATCATGCAAAAAGCCATCAGCAAATATTGGCCGGTGTTTGTGCTGCCTACTCTGGTCGCCTTTATCATCGGCTTCATCTGGCCCTTCATCTGGGGCGCTTACCTGTCTTTCCAGCGGTTCACCACCGTGAGCAAGACCACCTTTGTGGGCATCCAGAACTACATCTCGGTATTCCAGGATTCCACCTTCCTCCACGCCTTCGGCTTTACTGCGGTCTTTACTGTGGTGAGCACCGTGCTCATCAACGTGTGCGCCTTTGCCATTGCACTGGTGCTCACCCGCGGCATCCGCGGCACCAACATCTTCCGCACCGTCTACTTCATGCCCAACCTGATCGGCGGCATCCTGCTGGGCTACATCTGGCAGATCCTGCTCAACGGCGTGCTGGCCAACCTGCAGAAGCCCCTGCTGGCACTGGATGCCAAGGCCGGTTTTGTCGGTCTGGTCATCCTGATGTGCTGGCAGCAGATCGGCTACATGATGATCATCTATGTGGCCGGCCTGCAGAGCGTGCCCGGCGACCTGATCGAGGCCGCCAAGATCGACGGTGCCAACGACCGCGAGATCCTGTTCAAGATCAAGATCCCCATGGTCATGCCCAGCGTGACCATCTGCACCTTCCTCACCCTGACCAACAGCTTCAAGCTGTTTGACCAGAACGTGGCCCTGACCGCCGGTGAACCCGCCAACGCCAGTGAAATGCTGGCCCTGAACATCTACAACACCTTCTACGGCCGCTCCGGTGCCCAGTGGAAGGGCATCGGTCAGGCAAAGGCTGTGGTGTTCTTCCTGATCGTGGTGGTCATCTCGCTCATCCAGCTCCACTTTACCCGCTCCAAGGAGGTGCAGCAGTAATGCCTAAACAGAAAAAGATGTGGGATAACATCCTCACCGTCATCATGAGTGTGCTGTGCCTGCTGTGGATCTACCCCATCGTGCTGATCCTGCTGAACAGCCTGAAAAAAGAAGGCACCTTTACCACCTCCACGGTGTTCCGGCTGCCCACGAAAGAGACCTTTGCGGGCCTGTCCAACTACGTTTACGGCGTGACCAAGATGGGCTTTCTGTCCAGCCTGGGCTACAGCCTTCTGATCACCATTACCAGTGTGTTCCTGATCCTGCTGTGCTGCTCCATGACCGGCTGGTACCTCACCCGCGTGAACAACAAGCTGAGCAAGTTCATGAACCTGCTGATCGTGTTCTCCATGGTCGTTCCCTTCCAGATGGTCATGTTCACCCTGTCCAAGACCGCTGACCAGCTCAAGCTGAACACCCCGTGGAACATCTGCATCATCTATCTGGGCTTCGGCGCCGGTCTGGCCGTGTTCATGTTCACCGGCTTTATGAAGAGCGTGCCCATGGAGATCGAGGAAGCCGCCATGATCGACGGCTGCAACCCCATCCAGATCTTCTTCAAGATCGTGTTCCCCATCCTCAAGCCCACCATGATCTCCACCGCCATTCTGGAAACCATGTGGGTGTGGAACGACTACCTGCTGCCCACACTGGTTCTGGACATCAAGAAGTACCGCACCATCCCCATGGCCATCCAATACTTCCGCGGTGGCTACGGCCGCGTGGAGCTGGCCCCCATGATGGCCTGCATCATCATTGCCATCATCCCCATCATCATCCTGTACATGACCTGCCAGAAGTACATCATCGAGGGTGTGGTGGCCGGTGCTGTCAAGGGCTAAGGAGGTGCGCACCATGCGTGCAAGCGGCATTCTGATGCCCGTGTTCAGCCTGCCGGGGCCCTTTGGCATCGGCACGCTGGGCAAAGAGGCCTTCGCATTTGTCGATTTCCTCGCCGAGGCAAAACAGACCTACTGGCAGATTTTGCCCATCGGCCCCACCGGCTACGGTGACAGCCCTTACCAGAGCTTTTCCGCCTTTGCCGGCAACCCCTACTTCATTGACTACCGCCTGCTGGCCGACGTCGGTCTGCTGACGGCCGATGAAGTGCCCGCCGCACGGCCTGTAGGCCCCATCGACTACGGCGCACTGTACAACGAGCGGCCTGTGATCCTGAAAAAGGCTGCTGACCGTCTGCTGGCAGCTCCCTCCCCCGCCTACGAAGCCTTCTGCAAAGAGCAGGCCTTCTGGTTGGAGGATTACGCCCTGTTCATGGCTGTGAAGGCCGAACAGGGACAGGCAGGCCTTGCCGACTGGCCGGACGAGCTGCGCTGCCGCAAACCGGAAGCCATTGCTGCCGCAAAACAGCGCCTCGCCGGTGCGGTGGATTACTACAAGGCGGTGCAATTTTTCTTCTACACCCAGTGGAACGCCCTGAAGGCTTACGCCAACAGCAAGGGCGTCCGTCTGGTGGGCGATATTCCCATCTATGTCAGCCCGGATTCCAGTGACCTGTGGACCCACCCGGAACTGTTCCAGACCGACGGGGCCATGCATCTGACCCAGGTGGCCGGGTGCCCGCCGGATGC
>CAKSZS010000065.1 GCA_934525845.1 uncultured Faecalibacterium sp.
AGCCTGAAGAAGCGCCAGCAGGAGGACCAGAAGAAGCAGGCCCTGCTGCAGGAGCTGAAGGGCAAGCCCAACACCACCCTGGACGGCAAGACCATCAATGTGTTCGCCAACATCGGCGGCATGAGCGATGTGGGCGCTGTGCAGCAGAACGATGCCGGCGGCGTGGGCCTGTTCCGCACCGAATTCGTCTACCTGAACTGCAAGGACTTCCCCACCGAAGAGTATCAGTTCGAGGCTTACAAGCAGGTGCTGGAGAGCCTGGCCCCCCGTAAAGTGGTGGTGCGCACCTGTGACATCGGTGCCGACAAGACCGTGGACTACATGAAGCTGGACCACGAGGACAACCCGGCTCTGGGTTACCGTGCCATCCGCATCTGCCTGACCCGCAAGGACTTCTTCAAGACCCAGCTGCGTGCCCTGCTGCGGGCTTCCGCTTACGGCAACATGAGCATCATGTTCCCCATGATCACCAGCCTGCGGGAGCTGCAGGACGCCAAGGCTGTTCTGGAAGAGTGCCGCGCCGAGCTGGCTGCGGAAGGCGTGAAGATGGGCCAGAACATCGAAGTGGGCACCATGATCGAGACCCCCGCCGCTGTGCTGATCGCCGACGAGCTGGCCGCCGAGTGCGACTTCTTCTCCATCGGCACCAACGACCTGACCCAGTACACCTGCGCTCTGGACCGCCAGAATGCAAAGCTGGAGCCGTTCTTCAACCCGCATCACCCCGCCGTCCTGCGTGCCATCAAGATGACCATCGAAGCCGGTCACCGTCATGGCATCTGGGTGGGCATCTGCGGTGAGCTGGGTGCCGATACCGCACTGACCGAGACCTTCCTGCGCATGGGTGTGGACGAACTGTCCATGAACGCCAAGAGCATTCTGCCGGTGCGCAAGATCATCCGCAGTGTGGACCTGAGCAAGCCTTCGGAAAAGTAAACTCTGCTGAAAGCAAAAAGACCCCCGGCGAGGCAGCTGTCCCCGCCGGGGGTTTTGTGTACGGGTGAAAAGAAGGCATAATAGAAGCCTTCCCCCGGCCGGGAAAGACTCTCCCCAGCTGGGGAGAGATGTCGCAAAGCGACAAAACGGGGAACAGGTGCTGAACGAAGTGAAGCGAATGAGGGCGTGACAAGCAGCACGCTTCCGGTGCAATTTCCCTCATCCGGATTGGCGCAAAGCGGCAGGAAATGGATTTCCGGAAACTTTTGCACAAATCACTTTAAAACCATAAAGCAAAATGCTATACTATAGGATATGACAGGAATACCGGGTATGCAGGAGTCCAGCGCTGCCCATGGAGGACTTATGACACAATTTCTGATCCGTCTGTTCATCCGCCAGCCCGATCATGCGCAGGACCCCAAGGTGCGTGCCGCCTACGGCAATCTGGCCGGGGCGGTGGGCATGGTGTGCAACCTGCTGCTCTGTCTGGGCAAGCTGACCGTCGGCACCCTGTTCGGCTCCATCGCCATCCTGGCCGATGCTCTGAACAACCTGTCCGATGCATCATCCAACATCGTCAGTCTGGTGGGCTTCAAGCTGGCGTCCAAAGCGCCGGACGCGGAGCACCCCTTCGGCCACGCCCGCTACGAATATCTGGCGGGGCTGGTGGTCAGCGTGACCATTCTGGGCATCGGCTTTTCGCTGCTCAAGGAATCGGCGGTCAAGGTGCTGCACCCCACACCGGTGCAGTTCAGCTGGCTGACCGTGGCGGTGCTGGCCGTGTCCATTCTGGTCAAGCTGTGGATGAGCGTCTTCAACCGCACCATTGGTCGGACCATTGGGTCCGAGACCCTCATCGCCACCGCTGCCGACAGCCGCAACGATGTGCTGAGCACTGGGGCGGTGCTCATTGCCACCATTCTGTGCCGCCTGACCGGCTGGGATCGGCTGGACGGCCTGATGGGCGTGGCCGTGGCCGTGTTCATTCTGGTCTCCGGCTGGGGACTGGTCATGGACACCCTTAGCCCGCTGCTGGGCGAAAGCCCCAGTGAAGATCTGGTGGAGCACATCGAACAGACGGTGATGAGCTATCCCGGCGTGCTGGGGACCCATGATCTGATGATCCACGACTACGGCCCCGGACATCAGTTTGCATCCCTGCACGTGGAGCTGCCTGCCGAACTGGATCCGCTGGACGCCCACGATCTGATCGACAACATCGAACGGGATTTTTTGCGGAACGACCGCCTGATGGTTACCATCCATTACGACCCCATCGTTACCTCGGACGCAGCGGTGGGCGTCCTGCGCAGCCGCCTGACCGAAGAACTGCGCCGGCTGGATCCGGCGCTGTCGCTGCACGATCTGCGCATCGTGCCGGGCAAGACCCATACGAATGTGCTGTTCGATCTGGTGCTGCCTGCTGGCTACAAGGGCGACCGGGTGGAGCTGCTGACCCGGCTGGAACAGTTCATTCAGGCACAGGACCCCACCTACAGCTGCATCATCAAGGTGGAGCAGAGTTATACACCGGCCCTGCACAAAACGTAAATTTCAGGGGGAAAGTATTATGCTGAACGAGACTTACCGCGCCATGCTCGGCAACAAGAGCGTGATCCGCGAGACTTTTATGTACGGCAAACAGCGTGCCGCCGAGATCGGCTACGAGAATGTGTTCGACTACTCGCTGGGCAACCCCAGCGTGCCCTGCCCGCCGGAGTTTACCTCCGCCATGCAGGATCTGCTGGCCAACGAGGAACCGGTGAATCTGCACGGCTACTGCCCCAGCCAGGGCGACCCGGGCTTCCGCACCGATGTGGCGGCCCATCTGGCCAAGACCTTCGGCCTGCCCTACGAGCAGAAGCACATTTTCCCCACCACCGGTGCGGCGGGTGCCATTGCCCACGCCATCCGTGCGGTGACCCAGCCCGGCGACGAGGTGCTCACCTTTGCGCCCTACTTCCCGGAGTATGGCCCCTATGTGGCCGGCACCGGTGCGCAGCTCAAGGTGGTGCCGCCCCAGGCTCCGGCGTTCCAGCCGAATCTGGATGCCTTTGAAGCCATGCTCACCGAGAAGGTGACGGCGGTGCTCATCAACACCCCCAACAACCCCACCGGCGTGGTCTACTCCGCCGAGACCCTGACCCGCATGGCGGAGATCCTGACTGAGAAGAGCAAAGCCTTCGGCCACAACATCTTCCTCGTCAGCGATGAGCCGTACCGCGACATTGCTTTTGACGGCAAAAAGGTGCCCTATCCGGCAGCGTTCTACCCCCACACCCTGACCTGCTTCTCCTACTCCAAGAGCCTGAGCCTGCCCGGCGAACGTCTGGGCTATGTGGCGGTGCGCCCGGGCTGTGAGGGCGAGGACATCCTCGTGGATATGATGGCCCAGATCTCCCGCTTCACCGGCCACAACTGCCCGCCCAGCATCATCCAGCGGGCGGTGGGCCGCTGCCAGGAGGTCACCAGCGATCTGAGCGTCTATGAGACCAACATGAATCTGCTGTACGACAAGCTCACCGCGCTGGGCTTTGAGGTGGAGCGCCCCGGCGGCACCTTCTACATCTTCCCGAAAGCGCTGGAAGAGGACGCCAATGCATTCTGCAGGAAAGCCCGGGAGTTTGACCTGCTGCTGGTGCCCAGCGATACCTTTGGCGTCAAGGGCTATGTGCGCCTGGCCTACTGCATCGATACCGAAAAGGTGGAGCGCAGCCTGCCGGCCCTGGAAAAGCTGGCGGCCGCTTACCGCAAATAAATCTGCCGAACCGCTCCGGCGCGGCGGTTGGCTGCGCGGGGCTGGAAATAGAACCATATGAGAGGAAAGGGAACCCTGCTATGGAAAAGATCAAAATGACCACCCCGCTCGTCGAGATGGACGGCGATGAAATGACCCGCATTCTGTGGAAGATGATCAAGGACGAACTGATCCTTCCCTTTGTGGACCTCAAGACCGAATACTATGATCTGGGCCTGCCCAACCGCGATGCCACCGCCGACCAGGTGACCATGGACGCCGCACTGGCCAACAAGAAGTATGGCGTGTCGGTCAAGTGCGCCACCATCACCCCCAACGCCCAGCGCATGGACGAGTACAAGCTGCACGAGATGTGGAAGAGCCCCAACGGCACCATCCGCGCCGTGCTGGACGGCACGGTGTTCCGTGCACCCATCATGATCGACAGCATCAAGCCGGTGGTCAAGAACTGGAAGAAGCCCATCACCATTGCCCGCCACGCTTACGGCGACGTGTACAAGTGCACCGAGTTCCGCATCCCGGGCGCTGGTAAGGCGGAGCTGGTCTTCACCGGGGCCGACGGCACCGAGCAGCGTGCCACCGTCTTTGACTTTGAGGGGGCTGGTGTTCTGCAGGGCCAGTACAACAAGGATGACTCCATCCGCAGCTTTGCCCGCAGCTGCTTCAACTACGCGCTGGATGTGAAACAGGATCTGTGGTTTGGTGCAAAGGATACCATCTCTAAGAAGTATGACCACACCTTCAAGGACATTTTCCAGGAGGTGTACGACGCCGAGTACAAGGAGAAGTTCGAGGCCGCCGGCATTACTTACTTCTACAGCCTCATTGACGACATCGTGGCCCGCGTCATCCGCAGTGAGGGCGGCTTCGTCTGGGCCTGCAAGAACTACGACGGCGATGTCATGAGCGATATGGTGTCCACCGCCTTCGGTTCGCTGGCCATGATGACCAGTGTGTTGGTCAGCCCGGACGGAAAGTATGAGTTCGAGGCCGCCCACGGCACCGTCACCCGCCACTACTATAAGTATCTGAAGGGCGAAAAGACCTCCACCAACCCCATGGCCACCATCTTTGCGTGGTCCGGCGCGTTCAAGAAGCGCGGCGAGCTGGACAACCTGCCCGACCTGGTGAAGTTCGGCGAGGCACTGGAAGCCGCCAGCCTGCAGACCCTGAACGACGGCATCATGACCAAGGACCTGTGCGGCCTGGCCGAGGGCATCACCCCCACCGCTGTGGACAGCGAGGGCTTTATCAAGGCCATCCGTGAGCGTCTGGAAGCCAAGCTGGCATAAAACAATTTTCAATATAACATAAAAACCGGAACGATCCACCCGAAAAAGGGACGATCGTTCCGGTTTATGTTTTAGGCAGAATGTGCGACAAACTGGAGGTTACCACTTTCCTTTAACGATTCGTCCACCGACCAAAATGGAAGAAAAAATAGCAGCGAAAAACAAAAGGGTAATCCAAATTGGGCTGAATACCCATAGCCATGACCACGAAATCAATCCTGTTACTTTTAGTACAGCGAAAATCAAAACTAAAGCAACAATAGGATCCATCCTAGACCGGTGGGATTTCTTCTCCGTGTGCATAACAGAACCTCCTTGAATTTCGATTTGTTGGTTACAAATGCAGTGCATCCAGCACTTCATTTACGATGTTCAGTGATACCTGCCCCGGTGCACTGGCCTGTCCGGGGTTGGCAAAGGTCATGGCAGAGCCGAAAGTCTCCCCGGCCAGACGGGTCACAGCCCCCAGTGCCCCCATGCTCATGGTGATGACGGGGGTCTCCGGGTGGTGGTCTGCCATCTCGGCGGTGGCGGCCAGCAGCTCCAGCACATCGGCGCGGCACTGTGGCATCACGGCCAGCTTGGGCAGGTCGGCCCCGGCCTGCTGCATCTGCACCATGCGGGAAACCAGTTCTGCACACGGCGGCGTTTTCTGGAAATCGTGGCTGGAACACACTACAACGGCCCCGGCAGTGTGGGCATCTGCGATCAGCGCAGGAAGGTCTGCACCCGCCGTGAAGAACTCAATGTCGATCAGGTCGGCACAATCGGTATCCAAGACCAGACGGATGAAATCTAAATATTCCGCGTGGGTCAACGGCCGTTCGCCGCCCTCTGCTTGGGTGCGGAAAGTGACCAGCAGAAGCTTGTCCTTCAGGGTAATCCGCAGTTTCTGCGCACAGCGGGCGACTGCGCCGGGATCTTGGGTGGCTTCGAACCAGTCTACCCGCCATTCCACACAATCTGCACGCAGGGTGGAAAACTGCGCAGCGGTTTTCAGAACGGCGGTTTCGGTGCGATCCACGATGGGCAGGATGACTTTGGGGCGGCCTTCACCAATGGTACAGCCGCGGAGGGTGACACAAGACATAGCGGTTCTCCTTTATCGGTATAAGTGTATTATACCAGCTATAAAAACTAACTTCATGATACGTTGCTCTTACCGACTTGTCAAGAAAGACGAAGATTATAATAAGTAGTTGCATTATAAAGCAAGGTCTTGCCGGCCGCGCCTGCGTGAGCAGGTGCGGCATTGTTTTGCCTGACCGTCTGCAGTCGCTGAGAGAGGGAGGAAAAAGGCTGTGAAAAAAGAAAATCGAAAAAAGGCAAAAAAGATGGAAAAAAGTGTTGACAATAAGACGGGGGTGTGGTATTATACTTGAGCGCCAAGCGCTGAGACAAAAGAATGACTTCTGAAGCCTCAGCAGGAAGCCTTTGAAAAGAACCAATAGACGCTGAAAAGTTCCAGTTTATTCTGAGAAACTTTGAGGCATCCAAGTTCAGAAAGTTCAAAAGCTTCTGAAAAAAAGAGCTTGACAAAAAATCACTTCTGTGATAAAATAATCAAGTCGCCGGTCGAAAGACCTGAGGCGCACAGGA
>CAKSZS010000066.1 GCA_934525845.1 uncultured Faecalibacterium sp.
TGCAGGCCGCCAAACACCACCCGGCTGCTCTTGACTGCCACTGCCTTGGAGCACCAGATCTGGTCGATGCGCTTTTTGGCCGCTGCATCCGGGGCATCCCGCCAGCCGTCAATGGCTTCCACTACCGTGTAGCCCTCGTCCCGCTGCTGCGCCATGCAGTAGGTATCCTGCCAGCCGCTGCGGCGGACAAGGTCGTAGCCCTCGCCCCGCACAGCGGCTTCGCTGTTGAAGTCGCCCAGCAGAAAGGCGGTCTCTTTGGTGCAGGCAGCTTTGGTCAGCTGCTCCCACTGGTCGAGGAACGGTTCTTCTTCGTCCTTCCACCAGCCCATGTGCACCGCATAGTACCAGACCTCTCCTGCACAGATGCCCAGCGCCCGGCGGGTCTTCCAATACTGGTAGTTGTCCGATTTGCTCAGCAGCAGGTTTTCGGCGTCCGTGATGGGTGCACGGCTGAACACCGCCATGCCCTCGTCGTATTTGTCATAGCCGATCTTCGCCGGAAGCCAGCTCCAATGATAGTGCACGCCCTGCTCCTCTAGCATCCGGGCCACCGCAGCGGCATGGTTATCCGCTTTCAGTAGCACCATATTGCCGGGGCAGGGATAGTACCCTGCCGGGGCATTCCCCAGCAGCGGCGCAGCGGCGGTCTGGTTCACCTCCTGCAGGGCAAACACATCCGGCTGTTCCTTTGCGATGAAGTTCACAAAAACTTCCCGCTTGGCTTCGTAGTCCGGCTCGATCAGGCTGTGGGTATTCAATGTCAGCAGTTTCATGGTCGTTTACAGAATGTCGTTGATGTCGGATTTCAGAATGTCTGCCTTGGGGCCGTACACGGCCTGGATGCCGTCGCCCTTCACCAGCAGGCTCAGAGCACCCTCGGCCTTCCATGCGGCAAGGTCGGCCACCTTGGCAGGGTCTTTTACGGTGACGCGCAGACGGGTCATGCAGGCGTCCACCAGCACGATGTTCTCCCGGCCGCCCAGCAGGGCAATGATGCGCTCAGCCTGGCCGTTGTCGGACTTTTTGTCTGCCTTCTTCTCGACCTTGGTGTCCGCGGCCGTGTCATCGGAAGCGTTGTCGTCGGTGTAGTTGCCCAGACGGCCCGGGGTGGCCAGCTTGAGCTTGCCGATCATGAAGTACGCCACGAAGTAGCCGATGACAAAGAAGACGATGACGCAGAGCACAAAGTTGATGATGTCGCCGCTCAGACCGGCCTGCAGGGACATGGGGATGCGGGTGATGAATTCCAGGTTGCCGAAGGAGTGCAGGCGCAGGTGAATGATGCCTGCCATGGCGAATGCACAGCCCTGCAGGATGGCGTACACGATGTACAGCGGCATGGCGCAGAACATGAACATGAATTCCAGCGGCTCGGTGACGCCGGTGAGGAAGACGGCCAGTGCGGTGGAAATGAACATGGACTTGTAGTTCTGACGCTTGTCGGCATCCACACGGCGGTACATGGCCAGCGCAATGCCCAGCAGCAGACCGGTGGCACCGATCATCTGACCCACCTTGAAGCGGGCGGGGGTCACGGTGGCCAGCAGGTTGTTGTAAGCGGCCATGTCACCGGCCTTCTTGAAGTTGATGAGGTCGTTGGCCCAGGCCAGCCACAGCGGGTCCTGGCCGAACACTTGGCTGCCGGCGTTGACGCCGGTGGCAATGGTGTAGGTGCCGCCGAAGGAAGTGTAGTTCATGGGGATGGTCAGCATATGGTGCAGACCGAAGGGCAGCAGCAGACGCTCCAGCGTACCATAAATAAACGGAGCCAGCACCGGAGAGGTCTCGGAAGAGTTGGCGATCCAGATGCCGAAGTTGTTGATGCCGGTCTGGACCACGGGCCAGAACAGCGCCAGAATCAGGGAGATGACCACCGAGTAAGCGATGACCACCATGGGCACAAAACGTTTGCCGTTGAAGAAGGCCAGTGCATCCGGAAGCTTACGGAAGTTGTAATATTTATTGTAAGCCACACCGCCCACGAAACCGGCGATGATGCCCACGAACACGCCCATGTTCAGGGCCGGAGCGCCCAGCACGGAAGTGAAGTAGCCGTTGACCGCGATCTCCTGCCCGAACAGGGTGTGGGTGACGGCGTTGGGGTCTTCCAGCATGGCGCTGGTGACACCGAAGATGTTGCCGGTGATCACGTTGATGAGCGCGAAGGCCAGCACCGCCGCAAATGCGCCGCCGGCACGCTCCTTGGCCCAGCTGCCGCCGATGGCCACCGCGAACAGGATGTGCAGGTTGTTGATGACCGCCCAGCCGATGTTCTCCATGGTGGTGCCGATGGTCAGCACCATGGAGATGTCACCGCCGGCCATCTGCACCAGCTTGCCCAGACTGATCATCAGACCCGCCGCAGGCATGACGGCGATGACCGTCATGAGCACCTTGCCCAGCTTTTGCAGGAAATCGAAGTTGATGAGCCCCTTTTTCTTCGGAGCCGCTTGTGTTGTTGCCATGATGTTCCTCCTTGTTCTTTTGCATTTGATTGTGCATGCATTGCGTTATGCTTGCATTGGATTGCGCAATAAGAATAGCTCATTTTTGCAAATTTTACAAGAGTTTTTTGAGTTGCAGAGTGTTTTTCTGCATCTTGTACATTGTCGAAAGCGATTTTTGTTGAAAATGTCGAACCTTTGCAGCAACACCGTTGCGCGATTTACGCAAACGATTGTGCAAACATTGACATTGCGTGCAAAGCCCTTTACAATAGAGATATCAGAAAGGAGATTCAGAGCATGGCAGTCACGATCAAAGATATTGCGGCCGCTGCGGGCGTTTCGCCGTCCACGGTCTCCCGCACCTGCAAGGACAGCCCATCCATCAGCCGGGACACAAAAGAACGCATCCGCCGCATCATGGCGCAGATGGGCTATGAGCCGAACTTTGAAGCCGAACCGGTGGAGGCATTTTCCAAGACCATCGGCATCATTCTGCCCTCTTCCCAGCGGGACGTCTATGAAAATGCGTTCCATCTGGAGATCATCCGGGGCATCGGGCAGTTCTGCAACCAGCGGCGCTATGTGAACACGGTCATCACAGGGCAGGATGACGCCGAGGTGCTGGACGCCATCCAGAGCATGGTGGCCAATGCACAGGCGGATGGCTTCATCCTGCTCTACTCCAAAAAGGACTGCCCGGTGGCAGCCTATCTGCGCAGTGAGGGCCTGCTCCATGTCATTGTGGGCAAGGCGGCACAGTCGGCCAACCAGACCATTTACATTGACAACGACAACGCCCTGGCTGGGGAGGAAGCCACGGATTACCTTTACGAGCTGGGCCACCGCCGCATTGCCTACTTTGGGGTCAGCAACGCGATGCTGTTCTCGGCAGAGCGCAAACGCGGCTACCAGATGTCCCTGCTGAAGCACGGCATCACCCCCCGGGAAGCGGACTGCGTGGAGATCGACACCCTGAACGACGCCTATGAGGACGCGCTGCGGGCGCTTCTCACCGATCCGGACCGCCCCACTGCGATTCTGGTCAGCGATGATATTCTGGCCGTGGTGCTGGAACAGTTCTGCGGCAAACTGGGTCTGCGGGTGCCCAAGGACCTCTCCATCGTGTCCTTCAACAACTCGCTGTTCTCCCGCATCACCAGCCCGCAGCTGACCACGGTGGACGTGAACCCCTATCAGCTGGGCATGGAAGCCGCCAGCCAGACCATCAACCACATCGAGAACCCCAATCTTCTGGCAACCAAGATCATCGTGCCGCATCAGCTCATCCCGCGGGAAAGCTGCTGCCCGCCGCCGGAAATCTGACAAACGCAAAGCGGCCGTTCCCTCTCCTGTACGGAGAAGCGGAACGGCCGCTCTTTATTTTTTCCGGTATTCCCGTGGCGTCATGCCGAAGTGTGCCTTGAACGCCCGGTTGAAATAGGACAAGTTTTCGAACCCGCACCGGGAAGCAATGGCCAGCACCGTTTCATCCGTGGTGTGCAATGCTTCGGCGGCGGCATTCAGGCGGTATTCGTTCAGAAATGTGACGAAGCTCTGTCCCGTCATCTGCCGGAACCACCGCATAAAGTGGCTGGCGCTGCAGGAGCAGACCTCAGCGGCATCCGCCACCCGGAGTTCTTCGGCATAGTGCGCGGAAAGCCATTGCAGAACCGTTTTCAGCCGCCGGGTGTCGGCGGTCTCTGCGGGAAGCTGCTGCTTTCCTTGCGCAATCAGCAAGGCCAGAAAGCGCAGCAGTTCGCCCTTGATGACCAGCTCATAGCCGGGGCGTTTGGCACGGTTGGCATCTTCCACTTCCCGCAGGCAGGCGGCAGCGGGAAGATAGCACAGGTCGTTGGGGGTCAGATGTCCGGTCAGCGCCAGCCGCCCGCTTTGCAGCGGGAGCAGATACTTTTCCGCGCAGAGATCTCCCGCGCCGCCCAGAAGTTCCAGTTCAAAGATGATATTCTCGTACTCCATGGACTGCCCCTCGGCCTGCCGCAGGGCGTGGAGGGTCCCGGGGGCAAACACAAAGATATCCCCCATGCGGGCCGGGTAAGTCACCGCCCCCATCTGCACCAGCCCCGCCCCCCGCTTGACAAAGACCAGTTCCATGCTGTCGTGCCAGTGGAGCGCCACCTGCGGGAAATCTCCCGGGATGGTGCAGGGGTAAATGTTGAACGGGAACCGCACAGCTCCGTGCTGCTTGGTTTCCTGCAAAGAAGTCGGATTCTGCATCGTCTCACCTCCTGATGATTGGATTGTACCACATTCTGCACCAATTCAGCAAGATTTTGCGTGTTTTGTGTGGTATATCTGGAAGCAGAGATGTCAAACCTGCTTTCCGTATCAAAGGAGGATCCGTTTATGAACTTCACCGAAACGTTACAGAATCTCACCGGCAAGCCGCTGGCCGACTGCACGAACCAGGAACTGTACCTTGCTCTGCTGGAACTGGTCCGGCAGAAGAGCGCAGACCGGGTGCAGCCGGTCTCCGGCCGCAAGCTGTACTATATCAGTGCCGAATTCCTCATCGGCAAGCTGCTGTCCAACAACCTCATCAACCTGGGCCTGTACGAGGACGCCCGGGATGCCCTGGCCGCGGCCGGCAAGAACCTGTCCGACATCGAGGAAGTGGAGCCGGAACCGTCTTTGGGCAACGGCGGCCTGGGCCGTCTGGCTGCCTGCTTCCTCGATTCGCTGGCGACTTTGAACCTGCCCGGCGACGGCGTGGGTCTGCGGTATCACTTCGGCCTGTTCCATCAGTCCTTTGAGGACGGCGTGCAGAACGAGAAGCCTGATCCTTGGCTCACCGCCCACAGCTGGGCTGAAAAGACCGACATCACCTATCCAGTGCAGCTGGCGGGCAAGGAGTACACCGCCCGGCTGTACAAGCTGGCCGTCACCGGCTACGAGGGCCGCACCAACACCCTGAACCTGTTCGATTTGG
>CAKSZS010000067.1 GCA_934525845.1 uncultured Faecalibacterium sp.
TCGGTCAGGTCAACCCGGAAGGTAGAATAGCCGCCCTTGTGCTCGGCCAGCTTTTCCCCGTTCAGGTAAACGGCGGCGGTCATGGCGGCACCGTCCAGCTGCAAAACAGCCTTGCCGCCTGCCGGGATGGTGGGCTTTGTCAGGGCCAGCGTATACCAGCAGGTGCCGCGGTAGTAATCGTTGCCGCCGTCCTGACCGTCCACCGCGTTCCAGGTGTGGGGCAGGGTGACAGCCTCGCCCATAACAGCAGCAGGGGTGCCGGGGTTCTCCTTGGTAAAATGCCAGTTGCTATGATTCAGCAGGATGGTCTTGCTCATGGTAAAAACTCCTTTGTGAAAGATAGATAGAATCAGCAAAAACCGAAAGAGCGGTTTGCCCTTTCGGTCCTTGCGGGGTGTTACTGCATATTCTCTGCAATTACTTCATGACGAAGGGCTTCTTTCTTATCTGCGATGCGCTTCTGGACGTTGACCATTTCTTCCTTGGTCAGGGGGCAGCCGATCATGGCGAGCAGGGTGATGACCCAGCCCAGCATCGGCAGACCGTACTTGATGGCAAGGGTCATCCAGAAGATGCCGGAGGTGTAGGCATCCGTGGGCTGGGGCATCGTGGTGGTGTAGCCCAGAATAGCCACGGCACCGGTGGCGATGACAGCAGCCACCGAGGTGATGAGTTTGTCGATGAGGCTGTAAGTGCCGGAGACCACCGCCGGGATGTAACGGCCGCTGCGGTCCAGCTCGTAGTCGATGGTGTCAGCCATGTAAGAGGTGTTGGAGGTGGTGATGCACATATTGGAACCGTTCTGCAGCAGGGTCAGCAGCACGTAAACGATCATGTTCCAACTGCCCATCACGCCGATCTGACGGGTATCTGTGAAGATGAAGAACAGGATCAGCACAGAGGTGATGGCCATGCTGATGCAGGTCCAGGTCACGATGCCCTTCTTGCTGCCCTTTTTGCCCACATATTTTGCGCCGAAGGCTGCAAAGAAGATAGAAGGCACCATGCTGATCACGCCAAGGGTGGTGGCAAGACCCATGTTGCCGATGAGGATGCCGTTCAGCATGGTGTTGATGATGGCCTGGCTGCCCACCTGCTGTGCCAGCTTGTCGGAAGCGTTGGAGGCGATGTAGCACTGCAGGGGCTTGTTGTGCTTGAGCACCTCAAGAATATCCGCAGTTTTCAGCGGCTCGTGTTTTTTGTTGGTGCCCTCAAAGTTTTCGGGCTTATCGTAGGCAGAGATACCGGCGCAGACGATCAGGGTGCCGATGCCGGCAATGATCAGGACGATGGTGCAGACGGTGCTGAGGAAGTCCTGATTGAAGGTGCCGCCGCACTTGGGCAGGATGACGGTGTAGATCAGCATGCTCATGCCCATGGGCACGGCGTAGTTCAGGGCAGTGGACCAGACCCCGATGGTGGGACGCTGCCGGGGATCGTTGGTCATGATGGCAGGCAGGGTCTGGGCGGTCATGTTGGTGACGGTGTAGCCGATGATGTAAATAATGTAGGTCAGGGCAAACACCGGCAGGCCGAAGCCCTTGCTGGAGCACAGGTTGAACATGCACAGCAGGCCGACTGCTTCGATCAGGTAGCCGCTGATCAGCAGAACGCGCAGCTTGCCGAAACGGGTGTTGACGCGGTCGTAAACAAAGGCCAGCATCGGGTCGGTAAAGCCGTCCAGAATGCGGGCGAGCATCAGGATGACGCCAACGGTTGCGGTGGTGATGCCGTAGCCAATGCTGGCAGAATAACTTGCCATACCGATCAGGGAGTAGACGCTCATGCCAACAAAGGCGTTGCAGGCATAACAGATGATCTGCCAGAGTTTTGCACGGCGGTACTGTACGCCGTCCACTTCACTGGCGCTGGGTTTCTTTTGGAACATCATGATTTTCCTCCTTTTTGTGTAACCAAGGCTCCGCTTTTCCTGCCACTAGAATAACAGAATGCAGCCGGGACTGCTGGATGAAAAATCGAAAACGAGGACAAAAATTCGTGCAATAATTTGCAGCACATGAATTTGCATCCGTTTTCACGACTTATTGCCCCCTAAGAGCAAAACGGGTCTGCTACAATAGCCTCAACAAGAAACACGCGGGAAGGGAGAACCGTCATGCAGAAATTTGAAAAAGGCTTTTTCATCGGTGCTGCAACAGCAGCCCATCAGGTAGAGGGCAACAACACCAACAGCGACTACTGGGCACAGGAGCAGCTGCCCCATTCCAGCTTTACGGAGCCCAGCGGCATTGCCTGCGACCATTATCATCGGTACGAAGAAGATATTAAGCTGCTGGCCGATGCCGGGCTGAACGCCTACCGCTTTTCCATCGAGTGGGCACGGGTGGAGCCGGAAGAAGGAAAGTTCGACCCGGAGGCCATCGAACATTACCGCAGGGTGATCGCCTGCTGCAAGGCGCAGGGCATAGAGCCCATCGTCACCCTGCTGCACTTTACCAGCCCGAAATGGCTCATCTGCAAGGGCGGCTGGGAAGCAGAATCCACGGTCGAGGACTTCAAAAAATATGTGACCTATGTGATGGAGCAGCTGGGCAGCGAGCTGCGCTATGTCTGCACCATCAACGAAGCCAATATGGGCTTGCAGCTGGCCGCCATCTCCAAGCGGTTTCGCCTGATGGCAGAACAGGCCGCCAAGAATGCCGCAGCAGCCGGAAAGTCTGCCGAGGGCACGGTGCAGGTGGGCATGAACTTCCAAAAGATGATGGAAAACATGAAGTATGCCGCCATGGAGAACGCACAGGTGTTCGGCACGCCCCAGCCCCAGATCTTTGTCAGCGAGCGCACCCCGGAGGGCGACCTGCTGGTGCTGCGCGCCCATGCCGCCGCACGGGATGCCATCAAGGCCATCTGCCCGGAGGTCAAGGTGGGCCTGACCCTCTCGCTGCACGACTTGCAGGCACAGCCCGGCGGCGAAGCCTTTGCCGAGGCCGCATGGCAGGAGGAGTTCACCCATTATCTGCCCTACATTAAAGAGGACGATTTCCTTGGGGTGCAGAACTACACCCGTACCCTGTATGGCCCCCAGGGGCAGCTTCCGGCACCGGAGGGCGCAGAGCTGACCCAGATGGATTACGAGGTCTACCCGCAGGCACTGGAGCACGTCATCCGTAAAGTGGCAGAAGCATTCAAGGGCGACCTCATCGTCACCGAAAATGGCATTGCCACCGCCGAGGATGCCTGCCGTGTGGCGTTTATCCGGCAGGCATTGGACGGCGTGCAGCATTGCATCGCCGACGGCATCCCGGTGAAGGGCTACTTCTACTGGAGCCTGATGGACAACTTTGAGTGGCAGAAGGGCTACGCCATGCAGTTCGGCCTGATCGCCGTGAACCGTGAAACCATGGAGCGGACGGCAAAGCCCAGCCTTGGGGTGCTGGGCGGTTACGCAGAAAAATAAGCTGCAACAGCAAAAAACAGGCTGCGGAAGATGCTTCTCGCAGCCTGTTTTGGTTCAGTGGGAAAGATGCAGACCGTGGACACCATCCGCAACCACGGCGGCAATTACGTTGATGTGCTTTTGCGCCAGTTTGGCGTCGGTGTTCAAAAGCCCGGAAAGTCCGTTCATTACAAAAATCAGGATGGCACCGATATTTTCATATTGGGACGGCTCGATATTGTCACCTTTGATTTTTTCCAGAATGGCATCCCGCAAATGCTGCGTAAAGCGGTTCATCGCGGATACCGGAACCACACCGAGGTAATCCGTTGCCTGCTGGAGAGCAGCAAACATTTCCTGCACAAAGGCCTCCGGTTCATCCAGCAGCTGCTGTGCGCCGCGCATATTGTCGCAGACGAGTTGGACCGTCTGCCGCTCCATTTCGGCGGTGAGGGCATCCAGCGTTTCGTAGTGGGAATAAAAAGTCGTTTTGTTGATCTCGGCGCGTTCGACAATTTCCTTGACCGTGATCTTTTCAATGGGCTTCTCCCGCAGCAAGTCGATAAACGCTTTCTGAATGGCACGCTTCGTTTTTTTGACCCGGATATCCATACAATTCCTCCGTCAATGTATTTCGTAAAGGATGCTTAACCAACGCTTGGAACGTGATCCGTTGCTTAAACACCGGACACGCCGGAAGCTGCTGATTGCAGCCTCTGCGGCATAGTGCTATTATAGCACCATAGAGATGGATAAGCAACTAAGAGTTGCAAATCTAGTTCGTGAATACGAAAAATAAAAAATGGAGGATGCTTTATGAAAATGATGGACTTCAACAGTGTCAAAGGCAAGGTAGCTATCGTCACCGGCGCAAGCCGCGGCATCGGCCGCGCCATTGCCGAGTGCTTCGGCGAAAACGGCATGAAGGTGGTCTGTGCAGCCCGCAGTGCACAGCAGGGGCAGGCTGTGGCAGACGGCATCTGCGCCAAGGGCGGCGATGCCATCTTTATCCAGACCGATTGCAGCAAGGCTTCCGCCATCAAGGAACTGGTGGACAAGACGGTGGCACACTATGGTAAGCTGGATGGCGTTGTCAGCAACGCAGGCATCGGCATGGGCGGCACACCGCTGCACGAGTATGAGGTGGAGGATTACGAGAAGATCTTCTCCCTGAACAGCGAGGGCGTCTTTGCCGGGATGAAGTACGGCGCAGAGGCCATCCTGAAAAGCCACAGCGAGGGTGGTTTCCTCATCAATGTGGCCTCGGTGGCGGGTCTTGTACCCCAGCGCGGACAGGCATTGTACAGCGCCACCAAGTTCGGTGTGGTGGGCATGACCCGTGCAGCGGCACTGGATTATGCGGAATACGGCATCACCGTCAACGCCATCTGCCCCGGCTACACCAAAACCAGCATCTTTGGCGATGCACCGGCTTCGGCTATGGACTTTTTCGCATCTGACTGCCCGGCAAAGCGGATGGGCGACCCGGAGGAATGCGCCGCACTGGCACTCTTCCTTGCCAGCGGTCTGGCACGGTACATCACCGGCGCAGCCATCCCGGTGGACGGCGCACTGTCTGCCGGGCACCAGAGCATCAGCAGCTGGAAGCACCCGGAAATTTTGACCGGCGGCAAGCTGAACAGCCAGAGCACCATTGCAGCCCTGATGGAAAACGAGGCTGCAAAGGCTATCGTGGAGCAGTATCTGCCCGGCTTTGCCGAGAATCAGCAGGCAAAAGCCGCCTACGGCATGACCTT
>CAKSZS010000068.1 GCA_934525845.1 uncultured Faecalibacterium sp.
GAACCTCCTGCAAACAAAAAACGTACCCGAACCCTTTCTCATAGAGAATTGGGTTCGAGTACGAACTGTATGGTGGAGAATTAGGGACTCGAACCCCAGACCCCCTGCGTGTGATGCAGGTGCTCTAACCAGCTGAGCTAATCCTCCAGATGTTCGCTCCAAATCGGAACACGCTTATTATAGCACGGAGTGGGTGGGATTGCAAGCCCCAATTTTCAAAAAAGCAGACTTTTTTCAAAATCGGGTTCCGGAAACATTCCAGTTGCCCCGGACGGTGAAATCGTGTATACTGAAAGCAGACCCATTCCAGGGACGAAAAGAGGTTATTGCATATGCTGACGTTGCGCGGCATCATCACGGTGGTGGTTCTGGCGGCGCTGTTTGCGCTGGCCGTGGTCTGGATCGCCAAAAACGGTGGTTGGAAGGGCGAGGGCTGCGGCGGCAACTGTGCGTCCTGCCACAGCCGCTGTGAGCATCCCGAAGAAAAGAAACCGTAACACTGCAAAGCTCCCCCGGCACTGCCATCCCGGCAGGCCGGAGGAGCTTTTGTTGTTACAGGGCACCGCGCTGAGCGGCATAGATGGCAATGGTGCTCAGCAGATCGGTCTGGGCTTTCTGGTAAGTGGTGCGGCCGATGTGCAGCCGCTCGATCACCTCTTCCTCCCGGCGGTTTTCAAGGTAGCGGAGTTTCAGCAGATCCGCCCGGAGCGGATCGTGCTGTTCATAGTAGGCCAGCCCCTCTTCGATGGCAGCCTGCCACTGTTTGTTGACCGGGGAGCGCGCCCATTGCCGGGTGCGGTACCGCTGCAGTGCCTGCCGGGTAAGTCTGCGCTGCTGATCCGTCATTGGGCGTCCTTTCTGCCCTGCGGAAACAGCATGGCCTGTTCCAGGCGGTTCTGGGTATCAAAAAAGCAGGCGTCCCGCTGGGCCATGTTCAGCCGCAGCATGGCCGACAGGCGTTCGGCTTCGTCTACCTTGAACTGCGTTTCGCCCTGCAGCTTACTGCGCAGAGCGGTATCGCTGATCCGCAGTGTCCGGGCAACGTACTGCAGCTTGTAGCCGCTGTTGTGGATGTAGTCATAGATCAGGGTTGTATTTGCCATTGCACTCACTCCTTTTTGTTTTTCGAAAGAAACATGACAATCATTGGTTGTAGTATAATCTGCTGTTGATGCAGTGTCAACAGATTTGGCAAAAACCCAAGAAAAAAGTTGATTTTAAAGAACTTTTGTGCTACACTAATCCTGAGAAGGTCTGTCAGGACCAGAATTGTCATGCTGCAGGAGGGAATCATCCATGTCTGAGCTTTCCACCCGCGTCCGTCTGCGGCGCGAAGAACTTGGCCTTTCGCAGGAGGAGCTGGCACAGCGCATGGGCTACCGCTCCAAGTCCTCCATCACCAAACTGGAAAAAGGCGTCAACGATATCCCGCAGGCCAAGCTGGAAGAGCTGGCACAGGCGCTGGAGACCACGCCGGCCTATCTGCTGGGGCTGGATGTGCCGTGTCCGCCCCCGCCGGGATTTGAGCCGCTGCCGGCGATGACCATGGTGCCGCTGGTGGGCTCCATCGCCTGCGGAAGCCCCATCACGGCGGAACAGAACATCGAACAGTATATCGGGGTGCCTGCCGCATGGCACGCAGACTTTGCGCTGACCTGCCACGGCGACAGCATGAACCCCACCATCTGCGATGGGGACATCGTGTGCATCCGCTGCCAGCCGGAAGTGGAGCAGGGCGAGATCGCGGCGGTGCGCATCGGAGAAGAAGCTACCCTGAAACACTTCCACCGGCAGGGCGATACCGTGATGCTGCTGGCGGACAACGCCGCCGTCTGCCCGCCCATGATCTACACCGGCCCACAGCTGGAGGAGATCCAGATCGAGGGCAAAGCGGTGGGCTTCTGCCGGGGGCTGTAACCGATAAAAGGAGCGGAGACCATGTTCTTTTTCAAAAAGAAGGAGACGGCCGGGTATGACCCTGCCGTGCAGAAACCGGTGCTGCGGTGCAGCATCTGCACCGGGGAACAGGTGGCCGGGTTTCAGGACCGCAGGACCGGCCATGTGGAGGAAGTTCAGCTCATCCGTACCCCGGCGGATCTGGACGCGTTCCGTGCCCGGTACGGCATCCAGCCGGATGCGCCCATTGAAAAAATCTATTGAGTGAGGAGTTCACCATGCAAGCACCAGAAGCCATGACCCTGAAGGTCATCGCGCACATCCATACGGCTTTTCCCACCAAGTTCGGCATCCCGCGCCAGAGCGGGCTGGTGGACAGCCTGCGGGGTGAGATCGTCTTTACCCCGGAATACCGCAATCCGGATGCCCTGCGGGGGCTGGAAGATTTCAGCCACATCTGGCTGGTGTGGCAGTTCTCCGGTGCGGTGCGGGACAGTTGGTCGCCCACCGTGCGTCCGCCCCGGCTGGGCGGCAACACCCGCATGGGCGTGTTTGCCACCCGGTCGCCCTTCCGTCCCAACCCGCTGGGGCTGTCCAGCGTGCGGCTGGAGGGCATCGAGCACCGCCCGGATGTCGGCCCGGTGCTCCTCGTGCGGGGAGCAGACCTGATGGACGGTACGCCCATTTATGACATCAAGCCTTACATCCCCTATGCGGACTGTCATCCGGACGCCGCCGAGGGCTTTACCGGCCAGACCCAGCGCCATACCCTGCGGGTGGAATGTGCCCCGGAGGTGTGGGCGGCGGTGCCGGAAGCGGAGCGGGACGCCCTGACCGGCGTGCTGGAAAACGATCCGCGTCCCTCCTATCAGCACGATCCGGAGCGGGTGTACGGCATGGAGTTCGGCGGGCTGGAAGTGCATTTTACAGTAGACGGTGAGGTGCTCACCGTCCGGGACGTCACGATGCGCTGAGAGGAGCCGCCCATGGAACTGCGAAACATCAACACCTTTCTGCACGTGGCGGAACTGCATAGCTTTTCCCGCACCGCGCGGCAGCTGGGATACTCCCAGTCGGCGGTGTCTTCTCAGATCGCCCAGCTGGAAGGAGAGCTGGGTGCCCCGCTGTTTGACCGCGTGGGCAAGACCGTGCGTCTGACCGGGGCGGGGGAGACCTTCCTCAGCTATGCCCGCACCCTGCTGGCGACCGTCCAACAGGCGCAGGCGGCGCTGCAGCCGACCCAGCAGATCAGCGGCTCGCTGCGCATCGCGCTGGCGGATTCGGTGTGCAGCACCTTTCTGCCCGGGCTGCTGCAGCGCTACCATGCCCGTTGCCCGCAGGTGGAACTGGTGCTCTGCACCGCCACCGCAGATGGAATGCTGCAGATGCTGGGCACCAATCAGACTGACCTGGCCTATACACTGGATCAGCCGCTTTTGCAGCCCAATCTGGTGCGGGCCGTGGATGTGCCGGAACCGGTGTGCTTTGTGGCTCCGGCGGATCACCCGCTGGCCCGGAAGGACAGCGTTTCGCTGGAAGAGCTGACCCGGCAGGAATTTTTGCTCACCGAGCGCGGTATGAGTTACCGGGATGCGCTGGATCAGTGCATGGCCGCGCATGGCCTGCGGCTGCAGCCCTATCTGGAACTGGGCAGTGCAGCCCTGCTGTGCCAGATGGTGGAGCAGGGGATGGGCCTTTCCTTCCTGCCGGAGTACATCGTGCGGGATGCGCTGGCGGCGGGCAGGCTCGTCCGGCTTCCGGTGCCGGAATGTCCGGTGGAGATGCACCGGCAGCTGTTCTACCACCGGGATAAATGGCTTACCCCACAGATGAAGGTTTTTATTGAGCTGGTGCGCGAAAGCGCCGCCCGCCCGTCGGATTCATAAACAGGAGGAAACGCCCATGAACAAGCCCCGGATCATCTTCTTTGACATCGATGGCACCCTGATCGATATGGAGAAAAAGCAGATCACTCCCCGGATGCTGGAAACGCTGCACCGGCTGCAGGCCAACGGCATCAAGCTCTGCATCGCCACCGGCCGTTCGCCCATGACGGTGCCCCTGCAGGAGTTCCCCGGGGTGCAGTTTGACGTGTTCGTGACCTACAACGGGTCCTATTGCTACGATGGACAGCGCACCCTCTTCGAGAATCCCATCCCGCGGGAGGATGTGCAGACCATTCTGCGCAACGCGGCGGCGCTGGGCCGTCCGCTCTGCCTGGCCACCGAAAAACGGCTGGCCTGCAACGGTTCGGATGTGGATCTGGCGGATTACTTTGCCATCGCAAAGATGTCGGTGACCATTGCAGAAGATTTTGACCAGGTGGCCGAGGGCAAAGTTTATCAGCTGATGGTGGGCGGCCGCAAAGAAGAGTACGCCCGCCTGATGCAGGATGTGCACGGGGCAAAGATCGCGGCCTGGTGGGACCGGGCCATGGACATCATCCCCGCAGAAGGCGGCAAGGGGGCCGGCATCGAAAAGGTGCTGGAAGCCTACGGCCTGACCCGTGCGGATGCCATGGCCTTCGGCGATGGCAACAACGACATTGAGATGTTCCAGGCGGTGGGCACCGGCGTGGCCATGGCCAATGGCTCCGACCAGCTCAAAGCCATTGCGGCAGATGTCTGCGGCTCCTGCGCGGAAGACGGTATTTATCACTATTGTCTGGAACATGGCCTGATCTGAGTACAAATGCAGAACGCCCCTCGGACCAATTGGCCCGAGGGGCGTTCTTTACAGGGTGATCCAATAACGTTTGACGTTTACAGCTTCTTCCGGGTCGAAGCGGGTATCTTCATAAACACCGCCATGGCGCAGGATGACTTTTTCGGAAGCGTAGTTGTCGTCATCGCAGACCAGCAGGAGCTTTTCCATTTTTGAAAAATTATATCACGGCGGGAACCGCAATGCAAGAAAAAGAAGGGGCCGCCCTGTTTGAACCCTGCCCGTTCACGCAAAAAATCCCAAGCCATTTGGCTTGGGATTTTTGTGGTGGAGCATTGTCCACAGCACTCGAACCCAACACTTCCTCACGGGTGACCGTTTTGGCATCGTCCGTGAA
>CAKSZS010000069.1 GCA_934525845.1 uncultured Faecalibacterium sp.
ATCTTCTTGGCGACCAGCAGGCTGGGCACGGTCTTGGACAGGGTAAAGGCCATCAGTGCCTTCTCGTAGGAGTGCTCCACAGCGGCATCCACGATCAGCTTCTCCACAGCCTCCTGCTGCTCGATCAGACCCTTGTAGAAGGTGGGGATCTCACCCACACGCACGGGTTCCGGGCCGCGGTCGGTGATGTAAGCGGGAACTTCCACCATAGCATCGGAGGGCAGGTTCTCCACAGCACCGTTGTTCTCCACCATGACCAGATAACGCTTGCGCAGATCGAAGGCAAGGCTCATGGCAACATCCACGATGAACTCGCCGTGCACACCGCCGAAGAACTTGGTCAGATCCACATCCTTACCGGCACGGTAATCTGCCACAGCATCAAAGATGCGCTTCTCGCGGCCTTCCATGACCTCATTGGCACGGGTGTGGTTGGGGTCGCTGCTCTTTACAACTTCGTCGCCCAGCAGGTAGTACTGCATATAAGTGTTGGGCAGATAATCGTGGAAAGCAGAGCAGATATTCTTGGCGTTTGCGTAGGTGTGCAGCCAGGACGGATCGCTGTGCAGCACGTCACTCTTGGCGTTCTGGGGCATATAGCCGTGCTCTGCCACATAGCTCTTGAGCTTCTCGGTGACATCCACGCCGTTCAGGCGCACCTTGGTGAACCAGCCGAAGTGGTTCAGGCCAAAGTAATCCACTTCCAGATCATGACGGTCGCACTCCAGAATCTCGGCCATGTTGCGCTCGATGGCAACCGGCATGTCGCAGATGTTCAGGATACGAGCCTTCGGGCGCAGACGGAAGGTCGCCTTTGCCACGATGGCAGCGGGGTTGGAGTAGTTGACGATCCAGTAGGTGGGCTTAGCATACTTTTCGCAGTAATCAATCAGTTCCACCATGGGGTAGATGGTACGCAGGCCGTAAGCCAGACCGCCGGGGCCGCAGGTCTCCTGACCGACAACGCCGTACTTCAGCGGAATCTTCTCATCCTGCTCACGCATGGCGTACAGGCCGACACGCATCTGTGCAAAGATGAAGTCGGCATCGGTCATGGCAACTTCCGGGTCGGTGGTCAGGGTCAGCTTCAGCTCTGGGTCGAACATCTCCACCACATGGCGGACGATGACACCCACAGCCTCCTGACGCTCGGCGTTGTTATCGTAGAGCACCAGTTCATTCAGCTTGAAGCGATCCTTCTGCACCAGCAGGCTCTTGACGATGCCGGGGGTGTAAGTGCTGCCGCCGCCGGCGATGACCAGTTTGAACGTTTTCATAAGGGAAACCTCCTGTTATAATGTTTTTGTATGATGAATAAAAGTGGATATCTTATTCTGCGCGGCCAAGGTAGCTATCCACGATGGCACGCATCTTTCCCACTTTGGGACCATAAATGATCTGGATGTTGTTGCCCTTTACCACAAGACCTGCGGAGCCGGTGGGCTTGAACCACTCCTTGTCCTTGACCAGAGCGGCATCCTTGACCTGCACCCGCAGACGGGTCATGCAGTTGTCGGTGTTCAGGATGTTCTCTGCACCGCCCAGTCCTTCCACGATCCGGGCTGCGGTCTGTGCATCGTCTGCGCCGACGGCAGTCTTTTCGGCTGCGCCGCTGCGGATCTGCTGCTTGACGGCAGCAGCGTTTGCGGCAAGATCGGTGACCTCTTCGCCGTCCTCACGGCCGGGGGTCTTGAGGTTCATCTTCACGATGAGGAAGCGGAAGACGATGTACATCACCACGATCTCCACCAGACCGACCACCACATACAGCGGCCAGTGGGTGCGGCCGATGCCTGCGGGCAGGTTCAGCACCAGAAAATCGATGATGCCGTTGGTGGCGCAGACCCGGATACCCACAAGGTAAACGATCATCTGGAACAGACCGTCCAGAACCGAGTAGACCAGCCACAGCGCAGGGGCTGCAAACAGGAAGGTGAACTCCAGCGGCTCGGTCACGCCCACCAAGCAGGCGGTAAGAGTTGCCGGGATGATCTGTGCCTTGGTGGCAGCCTTCTTCTCCTTCTTTGCAGTGGAGATGAAAGCCATTGCCACGCCGATCACGCCGAAGGTCTTCATCAGACCGTAGGTCAGAAAACGTGCGGAATCCCGCATCGTTGCAACGCTGGGGTCACTGAGCAGGGCAAGGAACACAGGCTTTGCACCGACGATCTGCTCGCCGCCGATGATCATGCTGTCGCCCAGTGCAGAGTAGAGGAACGGCGACCAGACCAGATGATGCAGACCCGTGGGGATCAGCACACGGTTCAGGAAGCCGTACAGGAACACGCCGAATGCGCCTGCACTTGCCATGACACCGGTCAGAGCGTTGATGCCCGCCGCAGCCACAGGCCAGACGTAGCTGGCAACCACTGCCATGACCAGAACGATGGGCAGCAGTACCACAAAGACGAACTTGCTGTTGCCGTACATCGCCATGGCACCTTCAAACTCGGTGTCGATGAAGCGGTTGTGGACCAGCGCCACCACCACGCCAAGGATCATGCCCAGAAATACGCCCATATCGGTAACGTGATAGCCGAGGCAGATGGTCTGACCGGTGCCGTACAAAGCGCCTGCCGTATCACCGGCGATGGTCAGACCTGCCACATCCAGCCAGCGGGCATTTGCTGCCAGCCAGACCAGATAGCTGACCAGTGCCAGAAATGCCGCGTCTGCCTTGCGCTTTTTGGCAAGGCTCATTGCAATGCCCACGCAGAACAGGATTCCCAGATTGCCAATGACTGCGCCAACGCCGCCATTGATGAATTTGCCGAGGGTCCAGACAACACCGCCCTCTGTCACCAGTGCCGTGTTGCTCATGACCGAAGAAATCGCCTGCAGCATACCCGCAATGGGCAGGAACAGAACGGGACCCATCAGAGCTTTGGAGAAGCTCTGCATAGCATCCATAACTTTTTGTTTCATTGGTGTTCTCCTAACGTTCCATGATCTCTCTTTTCAAATTCTCTCTTCGTTTCGGGGGTGCACCTTACCGTTTCGATGGCTTGATTATATCACTCTGCACAAAAAAATCTACCGATTTGGACTGTTTTTGAACTTGTTCGCAAAAGCCGAAACATGTTTCACTTTTATGTTGGATACATCAAAATGTTCATTGACAAAATGCACGATTCAGCGTATACTTCATAGAAACAAGCTATTCTTTGGTTCACAAATCGGAGCAAAACATGAAACACGACCTTTACAAACTGGCAGATCAGTACCATCTGAATGCCAACGAGCAGCAGCTTTTGCAGGCGGTGCTGGAAACCGCAAAAAACGGCGGTCAGTGCAGCGTGCGGGAGTTTGCAGCGCAGAACTACACCTCCCCGGCCGCCGTGATCCGGCTGAGCAAAAAGATGGGCTATACCGGCTACACCGATATGATCTACCGCATCGGTTTTCTGATCCAGAACGAGATCGACAACAAAAACCACGCCTCCGACATCACCGCCTTTATCGGAGATATCCCCGAAGAAAAGATGCACCGCTTTGTGGAGCTGCTCCATGCCAACCGGCAAAAGCCCATCCTTGTGACCGGCACCGGCTTCTGTGCCCCTTTGCAGGAATTTCTGGTGCGGAAGCTGCTGGTTCTGGGCTACTGCGCCATCGGTTCCAACAGCTACGAGGTCTACGAAAGCGGCGCACTGGATGCCGGGCTGGTCATTGCCATCAGCAAAAGCGGAAAGACCGATACCATCCTGAAACCGGTGCAGGACTCCTTTGCACAGCATCGGAGCATCATTGCCTTTGTGGGTGCCGACAATTCTCCCATTGCCCGCTGTGCGGACCCCGCCTTTGTGCTGCTGGACGACAAGATGTTGGACGACCGCAACCTTACCGCCAACTATTTCTATGCGCGCGTCCTGATAACCTTTGAATATCTCATGGACCTTGTTCTGGAAAAGGACGAGCACCCGAACGGAAAGGAAGGGCAGTGAGCGTTTTCCACGCCTGAGAATACGGTTCTTTTTTCAATGCCATCAGAAAAGCCGCCCCGGCTAGACCCGGAGCGGCTTTTCTGGTGCAGATATATAGAAGGGAAGAGAAGGAAAACGTTTTAATCAGATGCCTGCGGCGGCGTTCTGCCCGGCAAGGCGGCCAAAGGTGGCGCTGCGGCCTGCGGCAGCACCTGCCATCAGGCTGGGATAGCTGCCGGAGAAGTAGTTGCCGCTCATGTCGCCGATGACATACAGACCGGGGATGGCCTTGAAGTTCTGGTCGATGGCGTGCATATTATCGTCGATCTGGATGCCGTCGATGGTGCAGATTAGATAGCCGCCAGCCTGACGCACGCCGTAGAAGGGGGCCTGCTGCAGGGTGGACAGGCGGTAGCTCTCCTTGCCGAAGTCCTCGTCCTCGCCCTTGGCAGCCAGATCGTTGTAACGCTCCACCGTGGCGGTGAAGGCATCCACCGGCAGACCCAGCTTTTCCGCCAGCTCTTCAATGGTGTTAGCCTCCACGATGTAGCCCTGCTTCTGCAGGTCGGCGTTCAGCACCTGAATGTAGCCCATAGGCAGCACGGGGTTTGCACCATTGGCATGGGGGAACAGACGGCTGCAGCCGTGGGTGGCAAACTTCTCGCAGTCCTCGGCATACTTGCTGTCCCAGATGGTGCAGTAGGTGTGATGGGGCTGGCTTGCCGCAGCGTGCAGCACCAGATCATAGGGCATATACTCGTTCATGAAACGCTCACCGTTCAGGTTCACCTTCAGGAACGGCTGGCTGCCCATCCAGAACAGTACGCCATCGCTGGCCTTGCCGTACTCGCCTACCTGATCGGGCTTGATGGCACCACGGTCAAAGATCATGGAGGCGTGGGTGGTGTCCATGATGGCACCTGCCCACAGGCAGGC
>CAKSZS010000070.1 GCA_934525845.1 uncultured Faecalibacterium sp.
AACCCGCTGGCTGAGCTGACCCACAAGCGCCGTCTGTCTGCTCTGGGCCCCGGCGGTCTGAGCCGTGACCGCGCAGGCTTCGAAGTCCGCGACGTTCACTACAGCCACTATGGCCGTATGTGCCCCATCGAGACCCCTGAAGGCCCCAACATCGGTCTGATCTCCTATCTGGCATCTTACGCCAAGATCAATGAGTACGGCTTCGTGGAAGCTCCGTACCGCAAGGTCAAGAAGACCTACGATGAGAACGGCCACCTGATCGACCAGGTCGTCACCGACGAGGTCGAGTATATGACCGCAGACGTGGAAGACGAATACGTTGTGGCACAGGCCAACGAGCCGCTGGATGAAGGCAAGCACTTCATCCGTCCCCGTGTGTCTGCCCGCCGCCGCGATGAGATCCTGGAAATCGACGCCGAAAAGGTCGACTACATGGACGTCTCTCCGCGAATGATGGTCTCTGTTGCAACCGCCTGCATCCCCTTCCTGGAGAACGATGACTGCAACCGTGCACTGATGGGCTCCAATATGCAGCGCCAGGCAGTGCCTCTGATGGTCACCCAGCAGCCCATCGTTGCCACCGGTATGGAGTACAAGGCTGCGACCGACTCCGGTACGGCTGTTCTGGCCCGCCGCGACGGCGTTGTGGAAAAGGTCGATGCCGATCATGTGGAAGTCCGCAGCAATGAGGGCGTTCTGGACAATTATGTCCTGACCAAGTTTGCCCGTTCCAACGCCGGCACCTGCATCAACCAGCGCCCCATCGTGGAAGTGGGCGAGAGCGTCAAGGCCGGCCAGGTCCTGGCCGACGGCCCGGCAATGCGCAACGGTGAGATCTCTCTGGGCAAGAATGCTCTGATCGGCTTCATGACCTGGGAGGGCTACAACTACGAGGACGCCGTCCTGCTAAACGAGAAGATCGTGCGCGAGGACGTGTACACCTCCATCCACATTGAAGAGTACGAGACCGAGTCCCGCGACACCAAGCTGGGACCTGAAGAGATCACCCGTGATATCCCCAACGTCTCCGAAGACGCTCTGAAGGATCTGGACGAGCGCGGCATCATCCGCGTGGGCGCCGAGGTCAAGAGCGGCGATATCCTGGTCGGCAAGGTCACCCCGAAGGGTGAGACCGAGCTGACCGCCGAGGAGCGCCTGCTGCGCGCCATCTTCGGCGAGAAGGCACGCGAAGTGCGTGATACCTCCCTGCGTGTGCCCCATGGTGCATACGGCATCATCGTGGATGTCAAGGTCTTCACCCCGGAGAACAGCGACGAGCTGCAGCCCGGTGTGCGTGAGGTCGTCCGCTGCTACATCGCCCAGAAGCGCAAGATCAGCGTCGGCGATAAGATGGCAGGCCGTCACGGCAACAAGGGTGTCGTTTCCCGCATCCTGCCGCAGGAAGATATGCCTTACCTGCCCGACGGCACCCCGCTGGACATCGTGCTGAACCCCCTGGGCGTGCCTTCCCGTATGAACATCGGTCAGGTGCTGGAGGTCAACCTGGGCTATGCAGCCAAGGCCTGCGGCATCAAGGTCATGACCCCCGTCTTCGACTCCGCCCGTGAGAACGACATCGGCGATACCTTCGACACCGCCCGCGAGCTGTGGCATGGTGAGAACGCTCCGGCTTATCCCACCAAGCTGCCCAAGATCATGGGTGAGAAGGGCCACATCATCGACTTCTCCAAGATCGAGCTGGACCGCGACGGCAAGACCACCGTTTACGACGGCCGTACCGGCGAGAAGTTCGACAACCGCGTTACGGTCGGTTATATGTACTACCTGAAGCTGCATCACCTGGTCGATGATAAGATCCACGCCCGTTCCACCGGCCCCTACTCTCTGGTCACCCAGCAGCCTCTGGGCGGCAAGGCCCAGTTCGGCGGCCAGCGCTTCGGCGAAATGGAAGTCTGGGCACTGGAAGCTTACGGCGCAGCCTATACCCTGCAGGAGATCCTGACCGTCAAGTCCGATGACGTTGAGGGCCGTGTCAAGGCCTACGAGGCCATCGTGAAGGGCGAACCCATCCCGCAGCCGGGCATCCCCGAGTCCTTCCGCGTCATGCTGAAGGAACTGCAGTCCCTGGGTCTGGACGTTGTGGTGCAGGACAAGGACGGCAACGAGATCGATATGCGTCAGAACTTTGACGATGAGGAGACCGGGTTTGATATGCGTGATATCGCCGGTACCGAGGACGTTCTGCAGAAGAACGAGCTGGAGGGCGGCTTCACGACGAAGGATGCAGACGAGGACTTTAACGGCAACACTGAGATGATGGAAGAGGACTCTGCCGCTGCAGGTGCTTCCTCCAATGGTGAAGTCGACTTCGACTAAACGGTCGAAAACGGCCTGCTGCCCCTGCCCGCGTGCTGCGGCAGGGGAGCGGTGCTGTTGACCGGAGCAGAAAAGCTGCCTGTATCATCGAGACAACAAGAGTTTAAGAAAGGGTTCGTTTCATGGAAAACAACGTTTTCGATTCCATCAAGATCGGCCTTGCCTCCCCGGAGCAGATCCGCGCATGGAGCTACGGCGAGGTCAAAAAGCCCGAGACCATCAACTACCGCACCCTGAAGCCGGAGCGCGACGGCCTGTACTGCGAGGCCATTTTTGGACCCACCAAGGACTGGGAGTGCCACTGCGGCAAGTACAAGCGCATCCGTTATAAGGGCAAGGTCTGCGAGCGCTGCGGCGTTGAGGTCACCAAGGCCAAGGTCCGCCGTGAGCGCATGGGCCACATTGAGCTGGCCGCTCCCGTCAGCCACATCTGGTATTTCAAGGGCATCCCCAGCCGCATCGGCCTGATGCTGGATATCACCCCCCGTCAGCTGGAAAAGGTGCTGTACTTTGCAAACTATATCGTTACCGATCCGGGTGATGTTGACCGCCTGGAAAAGAAGCAGCTCCTGACGGAAAAGGAGTATCGTGACCTGGAAGCAAACTACGCCGGGATGTTCGAAGCCAAAATGGGCGCCGAGGCCATCGAGGATCTGCTGAAGGAGATCGATCTGGATCAGCTGAGCGCAGAACTGACCGCCGAAGTGGAAAAGTCTTCCGGCCAGAAGCGCGTGCGCATCCTGAAGCGTCTGGAAGTTGTGGAGGCATTCCGCATCTCCGGCAACCGCCCCGAGTGGATGATCCTGAATGTGCTGCCGGTCCTGCCCCCGGATCTGCGCCCCATGGTGCAGCTGGACGGCGGCCGCTTCGCAACCTCCGACCTGAACGATCTGTACCGCCGCGTGATCAACCGCAACAACCGTCTGAGCCGCCTGCTGGAGCTGGGCGCTCCGGATATCATCGTGCGTAACGAGAAGCGTATGCTGCAGGAGGCTGTGGACAGCCTGATCGACAATGGCCGCCGCGGCCGTCCGGTCACCGGCCCCAACAACCGCGCCCTGAAGAGCCTGTCCGATATGCTGAAGGGCAAGCAGGGCCGCTTCCGTCAGAACCTGCTGGGCAAGCGCGTGGACTACTCCGGCCGTTCCGTTATCGTCGTCGGCCCTGAGCTGAAGATGGATCAGTGCGGTCTGCCCAAGGAGATGGCTCTGGAGCTGTTCAAGCCCTTTGTCATGAAGGACCTGGTGGAGAAGGGCATTGCCAACAACATCAAGTCCGCCCGCAAGATGGTCGAGCGCGCCAAGCCCGAAGTCTGGGACAGCCTGGAGACCGTCATCAAGGGCCACCCGGTCCTGCTGAACCGTGCACCGACCCTGCACCGTCTGGGCATTCAGGCCTTCAACCCGGTGCTGGTCGAGGGCCGTGCCATCAAGCTGCACCCGCTGGCCTGTACCGCATTCAACGCCGACTTCGACGGCGACCAGATGGCAGTCCATCTGCCCCTG
>CAKSZS010000071.1 GCA_934525845.1 uncultured Faecalibacterium sp.
ATCAGCGTGGACAACAGCGACAACGACACCGTGTACCCCCAGAAGGCAGACTTCACCTTCTACGGCGGCATTTACCGCGATGTAACTCTGCACATCGTTCCGGCAGAGCATTTCACTTTGCCCGCAAACGGCGCACCGGCGCTGAAGGTAACGCCCATCGTCACCGACCTTGCCGCTAAGACTGCCGAAGTCACCGTGGAAGCCGCCGTGGTGGGCGCACAGAGCGTGACCTTTGCCCTGGAGGGGCAGGCCCTCACTGCTCCGGTGGAAAACGGCACCGCAACGGCTGTTTTCACGCTGGACAATGCACACCTCTGGGACGGCATCGACGACCCGTTCCTGTATACTGTTTCTGCCAAGCTGGACAACGGCGAAGAAGCGTCTGCCCGGTTCGGCTGCCGGAAATTTGAGTTTGACCCGCAGAAGGGCTTTATCCTGAACGGCCGCAGCTATCCTCTGCGGGGTGTTTCCCGCCATCAGGACCGCAAGGGAGCCGGCATTGCCCTGACCAATGAAATGATGGAAGAGGATATCGCCATCATTCTGGAAATGGGTGCAAACACCATCCGTCTGGCGCACTACCAGCACGCACAGTATTTCTATGACCTGTGCGACGAAAAGGGCCTTGTCATCTGGGCAGAGATCCCCTACATCACCATGCACATGACCAACGGCCGTGCCAACACCCTGACCCAGATGGAGGAACTGATCGTCCAGAACTACAACCACCCCTGCATTGCCGTGTGGGGTCTGTCCAACGAGATCACCGCCGCATCCGCTGTCAACAAGGATCTGCTGGAAAACCACCGTCTGCTGAACGAGCTGTCCCACAAGCTGGATCCCACCCGCAAGACCACCATGGCAAACGTGTTCATGCTGGAGACCACCAGCCCCATTCTGGAAATCCCGGATGTAAACAGCTACAACCTCTACTTCGGCTGGTATCTGGGCGAACTGGAGCAGAACGACGAATTCTTTGACAAATACCACGCCGATTACCCCGACCGCTGCATCGGCTTTTCGGAGTATGGCGCAGATGCCAACCCCCAGTACCAGAGCAGCCACCCGGAAAAGGGCGACTACACCGAAAGCTACCAGTGCATTTACCACGAGCACATCGCAAAGATGATCGCCGACCGCCCGTGGCTGTGGGCCACCCATGTGTGGAATATGTTCGACTTTGCCGCCGATGGCCGCGATGAGGGCGGCAAGCACGGCGAAAACCAGAAGGGACTTGTCACCTTTGACCGCAAGCTCAAAAAAGACCCCTTCTATCTCTACAAGGCCTATTGGAGCAAGGAGCCCTTTGTGCACCTGTGCGGCAGCCGCTATGTGGACCGTGCCGAGGATGTGACCGAGATCAAGGTCTACTCCAATCTGCCGGAAGTTTCGCTGTACAAGGACGGCCAGCTGGTGGAGACCAAGCAGGGCGACAAGGTATTCACCTTCCAGCTGCCCATCACCGGCAAGCACAGCATTGAAGCACGCTCCGGCGAGCACAGCAGCGTGATCCTTGTAAACAAAGTGGACGCCCCCAACCCGGACTACGCCATGGACAACCGCAAGAACGTGACCAACTGGTTTGACGGGGAACTGGATGCCAGCTGCTGGTCGGTGAAGGACAACATGGCCAAAGCCATGGCAGACCCGAAGGCAGGCCCCATCCTGAAGCAGATCTCCGATAAGGCCGCCGCTTCCCGGGGCGATGTGGCCGCCGCCGTGAAGGATAACCCGGCTCTGGTGGCCATGATGGAGCGCGCCATGCAGCGGATGACCATTGAATCCATGCTGATGCAGGCAGGCGCTTCCGAGGAGGACATCAAGCAGCTGAACCGTGTATTGCAGGGTATTTCCAAGGAGTGATTCGATGAAAAAGACCTATTGCAACCCCCTTGATCTGGGCTACCGCTACCAGCACATGAAGGAAGGCCCGCGCGTGGCGGGTTTCCGGGAGGGTGCAGACCCGACACTGGTTTATTTCAAGGGCAAATATTATCTCTTTGTTTCCATGTCGGCAGGCTTCTGGTATTCGGAGGATCTGCTGAACTGGGACTTCCATGCAGACCCCGGCCTGCTGATCTACGACTACGCACCGGATGTGCGGCAGGTGGGCAATTACCTCTATTTCTGCGCCAGCCGCAAGGGACGCAACTGCCCCATTTTGCGCACCGCTGACCCCCTGACTGAGCCGTTTACCGAAGTGTCTGCCCCCTTTGCCTTCTGGGACCCGGATCTGTTCTGCGATGACGATGGCCGGGTGTACTTCTACTGGGGCTGCTCCAACATCTCCCCCATCTACGGGGTGGAGCTGGACCCGGACACCATGACCCCCATCGGTGAAAAGCAGGAGCTGATCTTCGGCAATGAAACCGTACTGGGCTACGAACGCCCCGGCAACAACGGCATCGTGGACCGGGAAGCCAGCGTGCTGTACCAGTCCATGAAGCCGTTCTATGACCCCAAGACCGGCAAGCTGAACCTGCCGCCGCAGATGGCAGGCATCCCCGGTCTGAGTGCCGAAAGCCTGACTGCCATGTTCAACGCCATCGGCAAGCCCTACATTGAGGGCGCGTTCATGACAAAGCATGACGGTGTCTATTACCTGCAATATGCCTGCCCCGGCACCCAGTACAACACTTACGCCGACGGTGTATACACCTCCCGTTCTCCGCTGGGCCCCTTTGTGCGGCAGGCATCCAATCCGTTTTCCGCAAAGCCCGGCGGATTCATCACCGGCGCAGGCCACGGCAGCACCATTGCCGATACCTACGGCAACTGGTGGCACGCTTCCACCATGCGCATTTCCGTCAACTATGACTTTGAGCGCCGGGTGGGGCTGTTCCCTGCCGGGTTCGACAAGGACGGCGTGCTTTACTGCAACCAGAACTTTGCCGATTACCCCCACCGCATCCCGGCATGCCGCTTTGATGCCGCCAGCCAGCAGCCGGAATGGATGCTGCTGAGCTACAAAAAGCCGGTCACGGCCTCCAGCACCGCAGAAAACAGCAGCCCGGAATGGGCCGTCAACGAGGACTGCCGCAGCTGGTGGAGCGCCGCCGGTGCAGAGCCGGGCGAATGGCTCTGCGTGGACCTGGGCAGCGAGAGGGATGTCCGCGCCGTTCAGGTAAACATGGCAGATGAAAAGCTGGTGGTAGATTTCCCGGCGGACAGCTACGGCGACGACCGCAAGACCCGCCACATCGAGACCCGGCCGCAGATCTCCCACTACACGGTGGAGACCAGTGTGAACGGATCAGACTGGACGATTCGCGAAACGGTTGCCCGCGAGTGTTCCAACGGCTACTACGAATATGCAGACGGCATCCGCGCCCGGTACGTCCGGGTCACCGGCGGCGAACTGCCCTATGGACAGGCCCTGCGCATCAGCGGCCTGCGTGTGTTCGGCAACAGCGAGGGCCCGAAACCGGCACAGGCAGAAGCCGCCGGAGCCCGTGTGGATGCACTGGATGCAAGGATCACCTGGCAGCACATCGAAAATGCGCAGGGCTGCAATGTCCGCTACGGCGTTGCGCCTGATAAGCTCTATCTGAGCTGGCTGGTG
>CAKSZS010000072.1 GCA_934525845.1 uncultured Faecalibacterium sp.
CATCCGTTATCCAGCCGTTCCGGTGTGCAAAAAGTGTGCAAAAATGTGCAGAGCCAAAATCAGCCCCTTAAAACAGGCATCGGATTTTTATGCAAAGCCGGGAAAACGTCCGGGTTCGAGCCCGAAACGGCAGCTGAAATCCTACCTGTTCAGACCAAGCATCAAATGTACATCAACAACTATGATTCATGGCAGGGATTTGGACAATCGAACAGACATCACCTTAATATAGAAAGAGGTTTCCTATGAACAAACTGCTTTCCTGCCGCTACAACATGGACGCCAACCGGGTAGAAGCCCGGTTTAAGGATGGCACTACCCTTGCCATTGACTGCATCGCCATCGAAGACGAGTACGACAACACCCCGGCACAGCGGGCAGAACTGGACTGGCTGCTATACAATAAGCCTTTGGAGTATGCCCAGATGGTGTTGAGCGGCGAGATTGAGCATTATCTCTCACTTGGTTGCGACCACGGCAGACTGGAAGAGCAATGACATAACAAACACAGCCCCGCTTTGGTGAAGAAGAATCCAAAGCGGGGCTGTATTCAATGAAGGAGAAATGAAGGGAATATCAGGTTACAGATTCAGTTCAAACTGTTCTGCCGTAACAGTTGCTTTGCCATCGGCAGCAAAGGTAATGCCGTCGGCAGACTGGGGCGTGTAGATCCATGCGGTCATAGTCTGCTCACCGTCATTGACAAAGACCTCCACGCTGTTTTTGTCCAGCAGGATGCGGAGCTTGAGCGCACCGTTCTGGCTGCGGACCTTGCAGCTGCGGGTATGCACGATGTCGGCACGGGAACCGGCATGGCTGCGGTCCAGCGTCAGCTGCGAGGTGTAGGGGTCATAGGTCAGGCTGGTGTGATGGTCTGCGTCAGCAGCCAGCTTCAGGGTAAAGGAGCGGTATTCGCCGGGCTGCACCGTAACGGTCAGGTCGGCCACACGGCCCTTGATGCCTTCCAGAGAAGTTTCGTTTTGCACCGTCACATTTTCGTGGAAGATTCGCTTGCCGTGGACGGCATCCAGCTCCCGCACCGGGGTCTGAAGAATGCGTCCGGCCTTGATATGCAGTTCCCGGGGGCAGATGGTCTGCCCGAACCACTTGCAGCCCTGGGGCTTATCCTCGGTGTCCGACCAGGTCTGCAGCCATGCGGTCATGATCCGGCGGCCATCCGGGGCAAGGGTGGTCTGGGTGGCGTAGAAGTCGATGCCGCCGTCCATCAGCTGCACGTTTTCCTTGGTGAAGGTGTGGGTGGCTTCGTCGTAGCTGCCGATGAAGGCAATCACGTTGTGACCGTTGTGGAACTCGCCCTTGGGCAGCATCTCCATGGGGCCGAGCATCAAGACCTGCTTGCCATCCAGCGGGAAGAAGTCCGGGCACTCCCACATTTTGCCGTACTGATTGTTGCAGCGTTCCAGCACCGTGACAAAGTGCCAGTCGAAGCCGTCCTTGCTCTGGAACAGTGCCGCTGCGCCGCTGCCGTCCTCGGCAAGGCAGACGGTGACGGCGGAGTAGGTGCCGTCGGCCTCACGCCAGATCTTGGGGTCCCGGAAATCGAACTTGCTGAAGCCTTCCGGCAGGTCTTTCTGGGTCAGCACCGGGTTGCAGGCAGGCTTTTCGTAGTCGAGACCGTCACCGATGGCAATGCTCTGGGTCTGAATGTCCCGCATCTCCCCATTGGGCTGCTTTTCTGCAATCACGCTGGTGTACATCAGCAACTGCTTGCCGTCATCCATCTCGGTGGCAGAGCCGGAGAAGCAGCCGGGGCCGTTGTCCGCCGGGGAATCCGGTGCAAGCGCGCAGGGCAGATACTCCCAGTGCAGCAGGTCGGTGCTGACGGCGTGACCCCAGTGCATGGGTGCCCACCGCACATCGTAGGGGTTATACTGATAGAACTGGTGATACTTGCCTTTGTAATAAGAGAAACCGTTTGGGTCGTTCAGCCAGCCCACATAAGGAGTCATGTGGTAGGCAGGGCGTTCCGCCGGGGTAATGGCAGCGCCGTGCTCGGCCTCGTAGGCACGGGCTTTGTTCAAAATTTCACTTGGCATCACGGATGCCTCCTTGCGTCTTAGAATCAGGCGTTAGCCTTGTAGCGGTCGTATGCGCCCTGGTAAGCTGCCAGCAGCTTATCCATGCCGCAGCTATTGGTCAGGGTGTCCAGATAGGCTGCCCACTCGCTGTCGGAGGGGCCACCGTCCTTCAGCCACAGACCTTCCTGCTCAGAGACTGCATTCTCAAAATCTGCACGGTAGCGGTCAATGGTGTCCAGTTCCTCGCTGGTGAACACGCAGTCGATGGGGTAGGTGGTGGTGTCGTCCACAAAGGGCATCCAGAAGTCCTCAAGGTCGGTAAGACGCTCGATGGCGCGGTCCTCCATGTAGAAATACTCATCGTAGTACTCGCTGAGGATCAGCTTGGGACCCCAGACCTCGTAGGTGGATTTCAGCTCACCGGCACCCTTGTTGTACTTTGCCTTGGCTTCCTCCTCGGTGATGGACTTCCACTTGCCGTTGGCATCCTGCTCGGTGAAGAACACGCCGATGGGGCCGTACTGCAGCTGCATCACGGTCTCGCCGTCATACCACTGGTCAAAGAACTTCAGCAGGTTTGCAGGGTTCTGGCACTTGTTGGTAACGTTCAGGTTGCCACTGTTGGTACCGCCGCCGGTACGCACGGTGACGTTGTGAGTGCCGTCCGGGCCGTCCAGCACGGGCAGGAACACATAGTCCTTGGAGTAATCGCCCATCAGCTCTTCGATGTACCACCAAGTGGAAACGCCCAGATAGCCCTGTGCGCCCTTAGCCAGCAGCTGGTTGGTATCCTGACTGAACATCTCCACGTCCAT
>CAKSZS010000073.1 GCA_934525845.1 uncultured Faecalibacterium sp.
TCCGGCAAAAACACCTGGCAGACCCAGGCGTACCCCCGGCAGGGGGTGCCCGCCATCTGGCTGTCCGATGGCCCCAACGGCCTGCGCAAGCAGGCCGGCGCGGCCGACCACCTGGGCCTGAACCCTTCGGAACCGGCCACCTGCTTTCCGACGGCTGCCGCCATGGCAAACAGTTGGGACCCGGCCCTGGGCGAAGAAGTCGGCCGAGCACTGGGCGAAGAAACGGCCGCTTACCGGGTCAACGTCCTGCTCGGCCCCGGCCTGAACGTCAAGCGCAGCCCGCTGTGCGGACGCAGCTTTGAGTATTTCTCGGAAGACCCCTATCTTTCCGGCAAACTGGCTGCTGGTTATGTGCGCGGCATCCAGTCCACCGGTGTGGCGGCCTGTCCCAAGCATTTTGCCGCCAACAGTCAGGAACTGCGCCGCATGGCAAGTGACTCCATTCTGGATGAGCGCACCCTGCGGGAATTGTACCTGACCGCCTTTGAAATCGTGGTCAAGGAAGCTCACCCAAAAGCCATCATGTCCTCTTACAATAAGGTAAACGGCGTGTACGCCAACGAGAACGAACACCTGCTGCTGGACATCCTGTGCAAAGAGTGGGGCTTTGAGGGTACCGTGGTCACCGACTGGGGCGGTTCCAACGACCATGTGCAGGGCGTGCGGAACGGCTCCACGCTGGAAATGCCCTCGCCGGGTCTGGGCGCTGCCCGCCGGCTGAGGAAGGCGCTGGACGATGGGGAGGTCAGTGAGCATACCATTGACACCCGCGTGGATGAACTGCTGGAACTGGTGCTTTCCACGGACGAAGCGATCCGGAAAGCACCCCGGAAATTCGATGAAGCAGCCCACCACCAGCTGGCCCGAAAAGCGGCTGCAGAGAGCATTGTTCTGCTGAAAAACGAAGATGCTGTCCTTCCGCTGAAACATGGCAAAAAGATCACGCTGATTGGCGATTTTGCCATCACGCCGCGTTATCAGGGCGCCGGTTCCAGTATGGTGAACCCCACCAGAGTGGACTGCCTGACGGATGCCGCCGAAACGGCAGGATTGAATCTGGTTGGTTACTGTTCCGGTTACGAGCGCAGCGGCAAGCCCAACAAGGCGTATCTGGAGGAAGCCGTGGCGCAGGCAAAGCTGGCCGATGTCGTGATTTTGTGCATTGGTCTGGATGAATCCAGCGAGAGCGAAGGGCTGGACCGTACCCACATCTGCATCCCGGCGGTGCAGAAGCAGCTGCTGGATGCGGTGGCGGCGGTCGACCCGAACGTGGTGGCCGTAGTCAGTGCCGGCAGCGTCATCGAGACCGACTGGTCCGCCAAGTGCAAGGCCGTAGTGCATGGCTATCTGGGCGGACAGGCGGGTGCCGGTGCTATGATGGATGTGCTCACCGGTTGGCAGAACCCCTGCGGCAAACTGGCCGAGACGATCCCGCTGAAGTACACCGATACGCCTGCCGCCCGTTATTTCCCCGGCAAAAAGCAGAATGCGGAATACCGTGAGGGCTTATACATCGGTTACCGCTACTACGAAACGGCACACAAAGCCGTGCGGTATCCGTTCGGCTACGGTCTGAGCTATACCACCTTTGCGTATTCCGATATCAAGGTGCAGGGAGACAAAGTCACCTTTACTATCACCAACACCGGCAGCGCGGACGGTGCGGAGATCGCCCAGCTGTACGTTGCAAAGCCGGATGCGGAAATTTTCCGCCCGGCCAAAGAACTGAAGGGCTTTGCGAAAGTCTTCCTCAAGGCAGGGGAGAGTAAAACGGTCACGATCCTGCTGGACGATAAGGCATTCCGCTACTGGAATGTGCAGACGAACTGGTGGGAAGCGGAAGGCGGCGCATATCAGATTCTAATCGGTGCCAGCGTGCAGGATATCCGCCTGACCGCAGAACTTACCCTGCCGGGCACTAAGGCCCCGGACCCTTATGCAGGCAGGCAGCTGCCGCACTACCGGACTGCGGACATCCAAAATGTACCTGCGGCGGAGTTTGAAACGCTGCTGGGGCACCCGGTGCCGGAAGAAAAGACGGTCATTGACCGCACCATGACGCTGGGCGAGTTGAACCACAGCCGCAGCCCGCTGTGCTGGCTCATTGCAGGAGCGCTGTCCCTGCTGCTGAAAGCAGGCGAGAAAAAAGGCAAGCCGGATCTGAACATTCTGTTCCAGTACAATATGCCGCTGCGCGCCCTGGCGCAGATGACCAACGGTGCCCTCGGCGAAGAGTTTGTGGATGGTCTGGTGCTGGAAGCCAAGGGCTTCTGGATCATCGGCATCCTGCGTGCTCTGGTGGGTCTGGTGCAGAACGTTGTGGGCAACAGCCGCTGGCAGGCCAAGCTGGACGAGCAGTCCAAGTGACAGGGGAGGAACCATATGAATTTCTGGAACAACTTTGCGGCAAAGCACCCCGCCGCTGCCAAGTGGGTGCGCGAGGGCGGGCTGTTCGTCATCGTGTCCAACCTCATCACGGTGTTCAAATA
>CAKSZS010000074.1 GCA_934525845.1 uncultured Faecalibacterium sp.
ACCATTCGCTCGCGCAGTCCAGACACGCATCGCCGCACTCCTTGCAGATCAGGGTGCACTCGGAGCACATGCCGCAGTTGCCGCAGTAGTTTTCGGCGCAATCATTGCAAAGGTCGCAGTTCGGGCAGGTGCTCTCCGAGCAGTCTTCGCAGGTCAGGCATCTCGGGCAGAAATCAGTGCATTCATCGCAGATCGCCATGCACTCGGTGCAAAGGGTAACACAGTACTTGCACGTGCCGCACGATTCGCAGTGAGTGCCATCGCCGCTGAGGCAGTTGGAGCAGTGGTCGATGTTGGGGCAGATCCAATCCACGCAGTCGCCGCACAGCTCACAGTTGCCGCACCATTCGCTCGCGCAGTCCAGACACGCATCGCCGCACTCCTTGCAGATCAGGGTGCACTCGGAGCACATGCCGCAGCTGGTACAGTATCCGTCGGCGCAGTCGGAGCAGATCCCACAGTTCGGGCAGATATCATCCCAGCATTTTCCGCAATGTTCACCGCATTCCGGGCAGACCTTCGTACAATCCGAGCAGCCTTCGTCGCAGATGCAGACGGTCACGCAGTCGCCGCAGTTGTTGCAGTCGTTGCACCAGCCATAGCCTCCCGCGCAGTTCTTGCAGCGGTCACAATAACCGCACATTTCCTCGCTGCATTTCTCACACTGCTCGCCGCAGGCCAGACAGACATCGCCGCAGCTGGTGCAGGTCTGTCCGCAGTAGCAGATGAGCTCCGCACAGTTTTCGCACATGCCGCAGCTCTGACAGGCCGAGCCCGTGCAGGCGGAGCACACACCGCACCCCGGGCAGAACTCGTCCCAGCAGTTGCCGCAGTGCTCGGTGCAGTCCGGACAGACATTCGTGCACTCGGTGCAGCCATCGCCTTCGAAGCAGGTGACCTTACAGTCACCGCAGATGTTGCAGTTGCTGCACCAGCCGTTGCCGTCCGCACAGTGCTTGCAGCGTCCGCATTCTTCGCAGAACTCATCCCCGCAGATGCCACAGCTCTCGGCACATGAGGGGCAGACATTGGTACACTCTGCACAGCCTTCCTCGCAGAAACAGACGGTCGTACAGTTTCCGCAGACATCGCAGGTGTAGCACCAGCCGTAATCTTCCACGCAGTAGAAGCACAAGCCGCAGAGATGGCAAAACCGTTCACAGCAGTTCTCACAGCTTATCCCGCAGCCCTCGCAGATCTCGGCGCAGTTTTTGCAGCCTGCCCCGCAGTTTCCGCAGATGTTAGCCTCGCCAACACCGCTCAAGCAGTTACCGCAGTGGTTCTCTTCGTAGCAGTCGCGTCCGCTTTCTGCCGAGCAGTGGTCGCCGCCTTCTCCGCAGTCGCAGATGTAATCGTCCGCGATGAAGCTGCCGCAGAACTCGCAGGTGCTCTCCACATCCCATGCATGCGCCGTGAGCATCAAGCCCTCGTGGTCGTGATCGAATCCGATCGGGATCAGACCGAAGACCAGCTGTAAACACAGGACGATCGACAGGATCCGATAAATTCGCTTTTTCATTTTCTTACCTCCTTTTGGCAGTTGTTTTAGGGGGGTTGTGGGCGTACTGTCCTCCTTTCCTTGGTCATATCATCCATTTGCCGCAGTCTGCATCCGGTTCGGGTGCATTTCGTTGGGATGCCTGCTGCAAATGTGCGGTGCGAGCGTTCCCCTTGGTGTAATGAAACTGCGCGGGAGTTCGAATCCTCATTCTCCCGTTCTGCCTTCTTTTCGAGGGGGTGCTCTGTCCGCAGATCGTTCTCCGGTGTGCGGACACCGGTCAGAACGTAGCCAGCGTCAAAAGGGCACTGACAAGGCGTGTTCGTTTTGAGAATCGTTATTTCATGGGGTGCTCCTTTCTGTTTGCAAAGTGTTTCCCGCAGATTTTGCGGGGCGAAACCATGTTTTTGACCCTGCGGGGGTCAGTCGGCCTGCACGGTAGAGGGCAGAATGGTCATTCTGCCGTCCACGGCGGCGTCCACCATCTCGTGCTCCCGGAAATACTCCATCAGGATATCCTGACAGGAGGTTGCCACGCTGCGGGGCTTCTGGA
>CAKSZS010000075.1 GCA_934525845.1 uncultured Faecalibacterium sp.
CTTTCCATGCCGATGCGCTCGCACAGGCCCTTGCACAGCACCTTCTCGCCGTCCATATCGATCAGCTGATACTTCAGGGAAGAAGAACCGCAGTTAATAACCAGAACTTTCATCTGTGTAGCCTCCTGTATGTTTTTGGTTCCATCCGCGGTGCGGACAGAATTTTACAGATTCCTGTGTTTATTATATAATAGGGTCAGCGCCTTTTCAAGGCACAACCCGGGCAAAGCGGTAAAACTTGTGTACAAGGTTTTTGTACATCCTGCCTACAAAAGCCGGAAAACCGGGGGATTTTCTGTGTATCTGATATAATTTTAACAATCTTTCGACCGAAAAGGAGCCTTTCATGAAGTTTGCGGGCATCATTGCAGAATACGACCCCTTCCACAACGGCCACGCCTGGCAGCTGGCCCAGGCCCGGGCCATGGGGGCCGAGCGGGTGGCGGTGGCCATGAGCTGCGGGCTGACCCAGCGGGGCGCCTTGCCGCTGCTGCCGGAAGCGGTGCGGGTGCAGGCGGCGCTGGAATGCGGGGCCGACCTGGTGTTTGCCCTGCCTGCACCCTGCGCCTGCGCGGGCGCGGAAGCTTTTGCCCGGGCCGGGGTGCGCCTCCTGACGGCAGCGGGCTGTGACGCGCTGGTGTTCGGGGCCGAGACCCCGGACGCAGACCTGCTGCTGGAGACGGCCCGGGTGCTGAACAGTGACGCCTACCGTGCGGAGCTGAAAGCCCAGCTGGCCGGAGGGGCACGCAGCTTTGCGGCGGCGCGGCAGGCGGCGGTGCAGGCACTCTGCCCAGGGACGGCCCTGGCCGGCCTGCTGAACCAGCCCAACAACAACCTGGCCGTGGAATACTGCAAGGCGATCCTGGAACAGAACGCCCCGCTGACCCCGGTGCCGCTGCCCCGGGTGGGGGCAAACCACGGGCAGACGCTGGGGGAGAGCGGCCACGCACAGTTCGCCAGTGCCAGCGCTCTGCGGACCCTCTGGGTCGAGCAGGGGGCGGAAGCCTTGGCCCCATATGTGCCGGAAACTGCACTGAAACTGTATAAAAAGGCGGAATTTGACGGATCGTATACGGATTTTGCCGCCGCCGGGCGCTGTGAGCTGGCCCTTCTGCGGGCGACCTGCGCAAAGCCGGATCCCTTCGCGGCGGTGCGGGGCGTCTCGGAAGGATTGGAGCACCGGCTGGAACACGCGGTGCGGCAGGCGGCGGACCTGCCCGCTCTGTTGGATGCCCTGACCACCGTGCGCTATCCCCGCGCCCGGATGCGCCGCCTGGCCATGGACGCGGCGCTGGGCTATACCGCCGGGACCGTGCCCACCCTGCCGCCCTACCTGCACCTGCTGGGAGCACGGAAGGAAGCCCTGCCGCTGCTGGGGAACGCAGGGCTTCCGGCGTCGCAGTCGCTGGCAAAGCTGGCGCAGACGGACGCAGATTGTGCCCGAATGGCTGCGGCACAGGCTGCGGCAAGCGATTTTGGAGCGCTGTGCCGCAGAATACCGGGCCCCATGGGCGGGATCTATCGTCAAAAAATTATCTTTTTGACGAATTGACAAAAAATAATCGAAAAAATTTTATGCAGAAGCACTTGTATCCGGCGCGGTCATGGTGTATGATTAAGTCAATGCAATGTTGGATACAACACGTCAAAAAGATAACGAGAGAATCCGCAGGAATTTTAAGGAGGAACACATGGCACTTCACGTTCTGGACGAAGCCAACCGCTGCCTGGGCTGCAAAAAGCCGCTGTGCCAGCAGGGCTGCCCCATCCACACCAA
>CAKSZS010000076.1 GCA_934525845.1 uncultured Faecalibacterium sp.
TCCGGGTCAAAGTCCGGGTCATCCCAGAAGCGGGTCATGATCTCGGTGTGATCCTTCAGGATCGCATTGGAGTGCTCAAAGTGGGCAGCCAGGCCGCCGTCCTTGGTCTTGACGGTCCAGCCGTCCTTGGACTGGAAGATCTTGCAGTCGTACTGGCAGATCATCGGCTCAATGGCGATGGTCATGCCGGGCACCAGACGGGGGCCGCGGCCCTGATGGCCGTAGTTGGGCACTTCCGGGTCCTCATGCAGTTCCCGGCCGGTGCCGTGGCCTACGAACTCACGGACCACCGAGAAACCGGCGTCCTCGCAGTAGCTCTGCACCGCATAGCCGATGTCACCGATGCGGTTGCCGGCCTTGGCCTGTTCGATGCCTTTGTACAGAGCCGCCTTGGTCACGTCCAGCAGGCGCTGAGCTTCCAGGTCGATCTTGCCCACCGCATAGGTGCAGGCGTTGTCGCCGTTGAAGCCGTCGATCTTGGCACCGGTGTCGATGCTCACGATGTCGCCCGGACGGATCACGATATCATGAGACGGGATGCCGTGGATGATGGTGTCGTTCAGGCTGATGCAGGCCGTGCCGGGGAAGCCGTACAGGCCCTTGAAGTTGGGGATGCCGCCATGCTTCACGATGAAGTCATAGATGATCTTGTCCAGCTCCCAGGTGGTCATGCCGGCCTCGATGTGCTGGCCGCCGTACTTCAGGGCAGCTGCGCTCAGGGCGTTTGCCTTGCGCATACCGTCCAGCTCTTTTGCATTTTTGATCTGAATCACGCTTATGCCTCCAAAGCCTTCATGACTTCAGCCGTGGTCTCCTCGATGGAGGGGCAGAACTTGATCTCTGCCAGCTTGCCGCGGGTGCGGTAGAACTCCACCAGCGGCTCGGTCTGCTCATGGTAGGCTTTCAGACGATCCAGCACGGTAGCGGGCTGGTCGTCCTTCCGGATGACGGTCTTGCCGCCGCACAGGTCGCACACGCCTTCAACCTTGCTCTTCTTGTTGACGATGTGGTAGCTTGCGCCGCACTTTTCGCAGACGCGGCGGCCGCTCATGCGGTCCACGATCACATTGTCCTCGACCTGCAGCTCCAGCACCTTGTCGATGCGGATGCCCATGGTCTCGATGGCCTCGGCCTGGGCGATGGTGCGGGGCACACCGTCCAGAATGAAGCCGTTTGCACAGTCGGGCTGTGCCAGACGCTCCTTCAGGATGCCGATGATGACTTCATCGGGCACCAGAGCGCCTGCATCCATGAAGCTCTTGGCCTTCAGGCCCATCTCGGTGCCTTCCTTGACGGCGGCGCGCAGGATGTTGCCGGTGCTGATGGAAGGGATGTTCAGCTTTGCGCAGATGATCTCGGCCTGGGTGCCTTTGCCGGCGCCGGGTGCGCCCAACAGGATCAGATTCATAGGATTGCTCCTTTCCTTGTTAAAGGATCTATGTTCTTGTTTGGACTGACAAACAGCCCAAAAGTAAAAAAGCACTGAAAAGTCCGAGCGTACTCTCCTTTCCAGTGCTTTCTCACATCTTATTGTTTGGGATCAACCAAGGAAGCCCTTGTGGTTGCGCATCGTCATAAAGCTGTCGAGGCTGCGGGTGGTATCAAGTGCCACACCAACCACGATCAGCAG
>CAKSZS010000077.1 GCA_934525845.1 uncultured Faecalibacterium sp.
GCACTGGTCTACATCAGCCATAAGATGGACGAGATCAAGGTCATCGCCGACGAAGTCACCATCATGCGCGATGGCCAGTACATCGGCAAGTGGGAAGTGGCGGACATGACCAAGGAGCAGATCATCGCCAAGATGGTCGGCCGTGAGCTGTCCAACCTGTTCCCCCCGCTGGAGAATCATCCCTCCGACGAAGTGATGATGAAGGTGGAGGACTTCACCTCCATCCATCCCCGCTCCTTCCGCCACTGCAGCTTTGAGCTGAAAAAGGGCGAGATCCTGGGCGTGGCCGGTCTGGTGGGTGCCCAGCGTACCGAACTGATGGAAGGCATCTTCGGCCTGCGTGCCCACACCTCCGGCAAGGTGTGGATCAAGGGCGAAGAGGTCACCATCAAGCAGCCCCGCGACGCCATCCAGAAGAGCGTGGCTCTGCTGACCGAGGACCGCCGCGCCACCGGCATCATGGGTGTGCTGAGCGTGGCCGACAACATCTCCATCGCTTCGCTGGACGCCCTGCGCAAGGGCCCCATCATGCTGGACAACAAGAAGATCCTGGATCTGGTGGCCACCAACAAAGAGAAGATGGCCATCAAGGTGCCCAGCCCCAAGACCCAGATCAAGAGCCTGTCCGGCGGCAACCAGCAGAAGGTCCTGATCGCCCGCTGGCTGGCCAACAACCCCGATGTGCTGATCCTGGACGAGCCCACCCGCGGCATCGACGTCGGTGCCAAGTACGAGATCTACTGCATCATTGCCGAGCTGGCCAAGCAGGGCAAGAGCATCATCATGATCTCCTCCGAAATGAGCGAGATCATTGGTATGTCCAACCGTGTCATGGTCATGTGCGACGGCCGCATCACCGGCTTCATCGACGGCAAGGACGCCACCCAGGAAAACATCATGGCTCTGGCCACCCAGTTCGAGACCGCACCCACCGCTGCGGCGAATCAGTAAATAAGGAGGCTGTCTATCGTGGAAGCTACCAAAAAATTGAATGGCAAGGCTGTGGCCAAATGGTTCAGCAACAACGCCATTATCGTGATGATGCTGGCCGTGTCCCTGATCGTCGGCATCATGCATCCCAACTTCTTCTCGGGCACCAACATGATCAACCTGTTCAAGAACGTGTCCATCCGCTACATCATCGCACTGGGTATTTCCGGCTGCCTGATCACCACCGGCAACGACCTGTCGGCCGGTCGTCTGGCTGGCTTTGCCGCCTGCCTGGCCTGCATCTTTGCGCAGACCGAGGGCGCTGCCGGCAAGTTCTATCCCAATATGCACACCCTGCCCACCCCGGTGGTGTTCATCCTGGTCATCGCCATCTGCGCCATCATCGGCCTGTGCAACGGTCTGGTGGTCAGCTATCTGAAGGTGCAGCCCTTCATCGCAACCCTGGGCATGCAGCAGGTGGTCTACGGTATCTGCCTGGTGTACACCGGCGGTACCCCCATTGGCTCCCTGAACAAGAACTTCACCTCCCTGGCCTCCAACACCATCATCGGCATCCCCGTGCTGATCTGGATCGCTCTGGT